>CAJTJZ010000034.1 GCA_910576895.1 uncultured Lachnospiraceae bacterium
GAACAACGCTGTCTTTCGAGGAAATACGAAGACTATAAAAAGCGTTCCAAAAAGAAAGGAGAAGCTACTAGACAAAATATTCAAAAACAAGTCTTAAAGGTACAGAAACTTCATCAAAGAATGGATAATATGCGTACAGACTATATCAATCAATGTGTAAATGAGATCGTGAAAACCAAGCCATCTTATATCACCATAGAAGATTTGAATATAGCAGGGATGATGAAGAACAGGCATCTCTCAAAAGCAGTTGCTTCACAGAAGTTTTATGAGTTCCGGACAAAGCTAAAAAATAAATGTGAAGAAAACAGCATGGAATTAAGGATTGTTGACAGGTTTTATCCATCATCGAAACTGTGCCACTGTTGCGGACGTATAAAGAAAGATTTAAAACTTTCTGACAGGATATATCAATGCGAATGTGGGTATGAAGCAGGCAGGGATTACAATGCAAGTCTTAATTTAAGAGATGCAAAAACTTACAAAACAGCATAAGGAAGCATTTGTAAGTATGTACCGATGGCTTAGTCGGGAATTTACGCTTGTGGAGTGTACATGAACTTGTGAGTAGCATCTGTTTTAACAGTGTGAAAACATACACAAAGAAGCAAGAATTTTCTTGATATGGATATTTTTGTCCATATTTTGAGTAGCAGATAGAAATGATTAAGGGAATGGATATTTCTACCTTAAAAGAGGTAGAAGCTTGTGGTGGTAAATTTTATGATCAAGGGGAAGAAAAGGATTTATTTAAAATTTTAAAGTCTTATGATGTAAATTCAATTCGTTTAAGACTTTGGAATGATCCCTATGCAGGAGATGGCTCTCCTTATGGGGCAGGAACAAATGATTTGGAAACAACAATTTCTTTAGCAAGACGTGTAAAACAGGCAGAAATGGGATTTTTACTAGATTTTCATTATAGTGATTTTTGGACAGATCCAGAAAAACAAAAGAAACCAAAGGCATGGGCCCATTTTGGTTTAAAGGAGTTAAAACAGGCTGTTTTCCAGTATACAAAAGAGGTGCTTCAAAAACTAAAAAAGGAACAGATAGCTCCAACGATGATTCAAGTGGGAAATGAAATAACACATGGCTTTCTTTGGCCAGAAGGAAAAATACCAAATTATGATAATATAGCAGCCTTGATTCGTGCAGGCATTTGTGCCATAAGGGAAGAATTACCAGAAGTTCCAGTAATGCTTCATTTAGATAATGGAGGAAATAATAAATTATATCGTGATTGGTTTGATCATTATATGGAACATGGGGAAGATTTTGATATTATCGGACTTTCCTATTATCCATTTTGGCATGGAACACTAGAAGATCTGCAAAAAAATATGAATGATATTGCAGTACGATATCATAAAGATTTAATTGTTGCAGAAGTTTCCATGGGATATACAATGGAAGATTATAGTGAGTATGAAAAACTTTCCAAAGAAGAAAGAAAGGGGATGGCAACAAGAGCAGAAGTGGCGGCACGAGCAGAATATCCTATGACAGTAGAAGGACAGTGCCAGTTTATGCAAGATTTTATGAAACGGATAGGAAATGTTCCTGAAAATCGAGGAAAGGGCTTTTATTATTGGGAACCCGCATGGATTCCTGTAGCTGGCAGTGGGTGGGCAACAAAAGCATCCTTAGAGTATATGGGTGATGCAGGCCCTTGCGGAAATGAATGGGCAAATCAAGCATTATTTGATTATAAAGGAAATGCATTAAAAACGCTTCAAGTAATTCGAGATTTTTAAGATAGGAGGAAAAAAACAATGATTCAACATGATATTTATGCACTTGTAACTTATGCTTTAAAGACAGGGCTGATAGAAAAGGAAGATAAGATTTATACTATCAATCGCCTTTTGGAATTATTTCAAATAGATACTTTAGAAGCAATAGAAGTAGAAGAAAACAAAGAAGATGGACGGGAACTTGAGGAAATTTTAGCTTCTATGATGGACTATGCTTATGAAACAGGACTTATGAAAGAAAATAGTATTGGCTATCGAGATTTATTTGATACAAAGATTATGGGGCAGATTCTTCCAAGACCATCACAGGTAATAAAAACATTTCAGGAAAAATATCAAAAATCACCACAGGAAGCAACTGATTATTATTATAAATTTAGCCAAGATAGCGATTATATTCGCCGTTATCGTATTAAAAAAGATGTAAAATGGACAGCACAGACAGAATATGGGCTATTAGATATTACCATCAATCTTTCAAAGCCAGAAAAAGATCCAAAGGCAATTGCAGCAGCAAAACTAGCAAAACAGGGTGGATATCCAAAATGCCTTTTATGTTGGGAAAATGAAGGGTATGCAGGAAGACTTGATCATCCAGCAAGACAGAATCATCGCATTATTCCTGTAACAATTCAAGACAGTCCTTGGGGATTTCAGTATTCCCCTTATGTCTATTATAATGAGCATTGTATTGTATTTAACTCAAAACATATTCCAATGAAAATTGAACATGGAACATTTTGCAAATTATTTGATTTTGTAAAATTATTTCCTCATTATTTTGTTGGTTCAAATGCCGATCTTCCTATTGTTGGCGGTTCTATTTTAAGTCATGATCATTTTCAAGGTGGACATTATGAATTTGCTATGGCAAAAGCACCTGTAGAAACAACATTTACTGTAAAAAATTTTGAAGATGTAGAGGCAGGAATTGTAACATGGCCAATGTCAGTTATTCGTTTAAAAGGAGAAAATACAGAAAGAATCATTGCATTAGCAGATTTGATTTTAGATACATGGCGAGAATATACCGATGAAGAAGCATTTATTTTTGCAGAAACAGAGGGAGAAAAACATAATACCATTACACCAATTGCAAGAAAACGAAATGGACTTTATGAACTTGATTTAGTATTAAGAAATAATATTACAACAAAAGAACACCCGCTTGGTGTGTATCATCCACATGCAGAATTGCATCATATTAAAAAAGAAAATATTGGATTGATTGAAGTTATGGGACTTGCAGTACTTCCTGCAAGATTAAAAGAAGAATTGGAATCTCTTACAAAGGCAATTGCAGAAAAAAAGGATTTGCGGCAAATAGAATCTTTGGAAAAACATGCAGATTGGGTGGAGGAGTTTTCAAAACAGTATGAAGGGCTGGAAACATTAAAAGAAGAAGAAATTATGGAAATTCTTAAAAAAGAAACAGGAATTGTCTTTGGAAAAGTTTTAGAACATGCAGGTGTTTATAAACGTGATGAAAAAGGAAAGAAAGCATTTATGCAATTTGTAGAAACTTTGAGTAAATAAAAATATAAAAAAATTAAAGGGGCTGTCATTTTAAAAAATAAAAATTTATAAAGTGACAGTCCTATTTTTATTTCAAATAGTTCTACTAAGATTTTAAATAATCTTTGCAAACATCAATCCATTCCAAATAATTTGAATATTGTTCTAATTCTTGTATTGTTAGTTCTATTGCACTGTTATTACTTCCGCAAGCAGGAAAAACTGTATGAAATCTTTGCAGTGATTGATCAAGATAAATAATGACTCCTTCGTTGACTGCAAAAGGACAGATACCACCTACAGCGTGACCAATCAAAGCAAGAGCTTCTTCGGCTGTAAGCATTTTTGCCTTTGTTTTAAATTTTGCTTTAAATTTAGGATTATCAATTTTTGCATCTCCTGCCATAACAATAAGGATAGGAGAGTCATTTACCATAAAGGAAAGTGTTTTTGCAATTCTGCAAGGTTCACAGTTTAATGCTTTTGCTGCCAATTCTACGGTAGCACTTGATACATCAAATTCTTGTATACGGTTTTCCATACCAAATTTTTTAAAATATTCTTTTACTTTTTCTATTGCCATATTGAAAACTTCCTTTCATTTTTTTCTATATAATAGCATTTCCTTTTCTCATTTACAAGATTATTTATATAGAAATAAAAGGCTATAATAGAAATTAGGAAATTTATAGGGCTTATCTGCTTTGTTCTTGACAAATGTAACAGATCTTATCTATAATAGATTTTGGTGACAGTTTCTTTTGTTAATTTTAATTATTAATTCTAATTAGATAAGGAGTGGACAAATGATCAATTCAGTTACAGATACAATGGCGAATGTTACACAAATAAGGACAAAGACAAGCAACTGTATTTCTGAGGTTGATTTTGAACATACTTTAATGCAGGCAGTTTCTGTAAATACAGATGAGGGGACACAGGGCGTGTCAGGAAAAATGACACTTTCTCAGATTTTTCAAGCAGCATCGGAAAAATATAATATTCCATTAAATCTATTAAAAGCAGTAGCAAAACAGGAATCAGATTTTAACAATCATTGTGTTTCTCATGCAGGTGCACAGGGTTTAATGCAGCTTATGCCAGAAACAGCACGTTCTTTAGGTGTTACAGATTCTTTTGATGCATGGCAGAATGTGATGGGAGGTGCAAAGTATCTATCGCAAAAGCTAAAGATGTATCAGGGAAATGTACGTCTTGCACTTGCTGCTTATAATGCAGGAAGCGGAAATGTTGCAAAATATGGAGGGATTCCACCTTTTAAAGAAACGCAGGATTATGTTAGAAAAGTTCTTTCTTATATGAAGCAAGATATTACAATTCCTAATAAAACGGTGGCAGTTTCTGTTTCGGAAACAAATAGTGCTAAGGTTTCTGCAAAACGTCAAGCAAAAGCAAATGGCTTAGAGCTTTTATCAAAAGATGGAAATGAAGGAAAGCAGGCAGTAAGTCCTGTGCAAACAGTAGTTTCCCATACAGAAAATGTATCAGAAAGTATAAAGCAAAGCTTAAAGCTTTATGAACAAGAACAAAAAAAGGCATCTCTTGGAAGTATTATGGAAAAGCTGCTTTTTGATGCAAAAAATAAAGATAATAAGGAAATATCCTATGTTTAACAGGGATTTTATAAGCTAAAACAGCCATATAAATTTACACTCTGTACAAAGAACTGTTTCTTTTTCATCGGAAGATGAATCGTTGGCTGGAATGCATAAAGGAAATGAGGAACTATATGATAGTGAAAAAAAATATATTATATTTTGCTAATATTTTGATTTTTCTATGTTTTACTAGTTATATTGGAAGCTTTATTATTAGTGCTTTCTTTGCATCAAAGGAAATCAATATAATATTAAAGGTAATTTTAGTTGCATTAATTGCCATTATAATTGCTGCCTGTTATATTATTGGAAGTGCAGCACAAGAATGGGAGCTTGTGCAGGATTTTTATGATTCTGGAAATCATGTTCGTATTTGGGAAATCATTGCTGTTGCCTGTATGGTAGTGTTTTCTGTTTGTATCTCATTTGTATTTTATGGAGTGCAATTTCATCTAGAGGGGATTCTTTCAATTATTTTTTCTGTTCTTATGATTCCTGCTGTTTATATAGCAGGAAGAGCTGCACAAGATATGATTACAGGATTGTTAGCATCTTTATTTTGTATGGTGCTTCCTGTAGGAGCAATTTCTGGTAATGAGGGATTTGTGTTCCATTCAGGAAGTGGTTTTTTAAATTCATGCAAAGAGGGTATTGATTCTATTAGTAATGGTGGAATTTTTGTTAATGTTTTGACGAGATTAGAAAATATTACTAATTTTAGTTCTTCCTTTCCAAAGCTGGTAATGTGTATTTTTTTCTTTTTTTCCATTTGGTCGGGATTATTTTTATTTGTTTCTAAAAAAAATGGTGGAGTATTTCTTACTGTAGGCTTTAATTTAATCATTATTTTGCAAGTTTTATTTGACTTCTCTGGCTATTTTTATCTTTTAGTTTATCCAATTGCAGCACTGACAGCAGCAATGGGGATTTCTTTTTTTGTGCATAAATGGATTTTTGATGAGGATTTAGAGAAAGGTTATGATGATGCTACAGAGTCAAGTTTTGAAAACTTTTCTATTGTAGATGAAGAAAGGGAAGAAAGTGATAGAAAAAAAGCAGAAGCTGCACAAAGAAGACAGGAGAAAATAAAAGAAACAGAGTTAGAAAGAGGAAAAGAGAAGAAAGAACAGATAATGGAAGAACAAAAATCTTTCAAACAAGAAGAATTAGAGAAGGAGAAAGAACAAGAGAAAAAGAAGGAATTAGAAAAGGAACAGGAAAAAGAACCATCAGAAGTACCAAATGTGCCAGAAATATCAATAATACCAGAAAGTTCAATAGAATCACAAGTGGCGATTGTTCCAGAAATGATAAAAGTGGATCAACAATCACAAGAACAGGAACAACAAAAGGAAACGATATCTCTAAAAAAACCAATATCTTTAGAAGTAATGGAGTCATCAGAGCGATTGGAAAGTGAGCAAGAAAATGAAAATGGCGATAGCGATATTCCTGAAGGTGATTTTGATGTAACAGGAACAGAACATATTGTTCTTATGAGAGAAATGGATTTTACAGAACCAGAAATTGAGCAAGGCACTGATAAAGAAACAAATGATAATTGGCAAAAAGAAGATATTTCTAAAACAGAGGAATCAAAACAGCCAGAAATGGATTTTGTTGTTCAAAATAATCAAGAAGATAGTTTAGAAAAAGAACAGCATTCTTTGGAAGAACAGATAAGTCGAAACAGTCAAAAAGTGGAAGAAAAGACGGTTTCTTCGGATAAAAAATCAATAAAAATACAGGAAAAAACACCTGTAAAAGAGGAGGAAAATACTATGCTTGATATGGAAAATTCACATCCACGAAAAGCAGATCTGACAAGGCAAAGTAGTCATATGACGATTTCTGATGAATCAAAGCGTCTTGATCAGGAAGAAAGAATGTTGTTTGAACCTGATTGGCAGGAAGAAAATGATACAGAGGACTTGTTGTATCGTTCCGGACAACAAGATGAAGAAGAAGCAGCATTTTTTGAAGAATTGGCAACTTCTGCAAAGGAAACAGAGCGTCTGAGAGAGCAGGTACAGCAGGCAGAGGAAGAATTAACAGAGCTGACAGAAAAATATCAAAGGCAAAAAACCCAGTTAAAGGATTTGATTCAGCTTTTAGAGCAGGCAAAGGAAAGGCAAAAGAGAGATGGAGAAGAAATGGAGGTTCATAAACAAAAGATATCAAAATTGGAATCTCAAGTAAAGAGCCTAAATCGTGATATAAAGGAAAAAGATGTTCTTGTAGAAGAATATCGTGAACAAAGTCTGCAAACAGAAAAAATCAAGGATAGATTAGCAGAAGTAAAAGAGCAAAACTCTGCTTTGCAAGAGGAGATAGAAGAACAGAAAACAACGTTTTCCAATGAGTTAGAAGAACAGCAAAAAGAAACAGAGAAATATCGTCGTACTTCGGAAGAACATCGTATGGAGGCAGAAAAATATCGTCAAGTGGCAGAGGAAAGTCGATTAAGAGCAGAACAATTAAAAGAAGAAGTAGAATCTGCACGTTTGGAAGCAGAAACGGTAAAAGCGGAAAATGATCGCTATAAGGGAGAAGTAGAGAATTTCCGTAGACAGTCTGAGGAATATCGTCAAGAAAACACAGTATTATTAAATAAAATTGATGATTTAAGGGAACAGTTAGATATTGCAGAGCAAAATAGTTCAAAAGAAGAATTAGAACTGTTAAAGGAAGAAAAAGAACATTTAGAAATACAATATCAAAGTAGATTTGAAGAGTTGCAAAAGGAAAAATCAGAATTAGAGAAGAGATATCAAGAAGAAGTACAAAAGCGGAAGGAACTTTTGCGGAGAGCAAAAGAAGAAATTAATCGAGTAAGAAATCAAACTGCAAAAAGAAATTTACATTAAATGTATTGACAAACATAATAACAGGTTTTATACTTTTTCCAGTTTTATAAATTGTTTCCAAGTAGGAGAAGGATTATGGCGACAACGATATTGGGTACAGGCAGTTATTTGCCAGAAAATATAGTTTCAAATGACGATCTTGCAAAATATATGGATACGAGTGATGAATGGATTTCAAGTAGAACAGGGATTCGTTTTCGCCATATTTCCAATAAAGAAACAGCAGCGGAGATTGCATATTATGCAGCAGCATCAGCATTGAAACATAGTGGCATTTTAGCAGAAAATATTGATTTAATTATTGCTGCAACCATTACGCCAGATTGTTTGACACCAAGTATGTCATGCATTCTGCAAGAGAAATTAGGAGCTGTGAATGCTGTTTGCTTTGATATTAATGCTGCTTGTTCTGGCTTTATTTTTGCTATGAATACAGCACATATGTATTTACAAGCTGGTATGGCAAGATATGCTTTAGTTCTTGGTGTAGAAGTTCTTTCTAGTATTTTAGATTGGACAGATCGTTCTACTTGTGTATTATTTGGCGATGGTGCAGGAGCAGCCGTTCTTGGACCGGGAGAATATGGGATTCAAGATTTTATTATGGGTTCGGATGGTAGTCATGGAAAAGCATTGTTATGTTCTGGCCGCCCATTAAGAAATCTTTATAGTAATGAAGAAGCAGCAAATCCTTATGTTCATATGGATGGGCAGGCTGTTTTTCGCTTTGCAGTACGCCAAGTGCCAGAATGTATTGAGCAGCTTTTAAAACGCTCATCTATTTCTATTCATGAAATTAAATATTTTGTATTGCATCAGGCAAACATTAGGATTATTCAATCTGTTGCTAAAAGGCTTCAGGTGAATATAGAAAAGTTCCCAATGAATATTTCTGAATGTGCTAATACAAGTTCTGCAAGTATTCCAATTCTTCTTGCAGAACTTGATAAAGAAGGAAAGCTTCAACGTGGGGACAAAATTATTTTATCAGGTTTTGGCGGCGGATTAACGTGGGGTGCTGTACTGATAGAATGGTAACAATTATTAGAAAATATGCCATATGGCGGAATGGAGGATTTTATGTTTGAAAAAATTCAGGAAATTATTGCAGAGCAGTTAAATCTTGATGTATCTGAAATTAAACCAGAATCAACATTTAAAGATGATCTTGGTGCAGATTCTCTTGACTTATTTGAATTAGTTATGGCGTTAGAGGATGAATACTCTGTAGAAATTCCATCTGAAGATCTTGAAAACATTACAACTGTGCAGGCTATCATGGATTATTTGACAGCAAAAGGAATTGAAGCGTAATATGTGAACATAAGGACTCTGAAGATAGGCTGGGTATGCCTTATTTTCGGAGTCTTTATTTCATGTAATGTTTGCGAAGTTTGTTATGTTTGCGAAGCAAATATAACCCTTGTTATGTTTGTGAAACAAATATAACCCTTGTTATGTTTGTGAAACAAATATAACTTTTGTCAGGTTGATCATGATGATTGTAAAAAAGAGAAAGGCATAAAGATTATGGAAACAAGAGTAACAAAATTACTTGGTATTGAAAAACCAATTATTCAGGGAGGTATGGCATGGGTAGCAGAGTATCATTTAGCTGCTGCCGTTTCAGAAGCAGGCGGTTTGGGGCTACTTGGTGCAGCCAGTGCAGATTATAATGTCATGAAGGATTACATCAGAAAGGCAAAGGAACTAACAAAGAAGCCATTTGGTGTTAATGTTATGTTAATGAGTCCTCATGCTGATGATATTGCCAGACTTGTAGTAGAAGAAGATATCAAAGTAGTAACAACAGGTGCAGGCAATCCAGAAAAATATATGGAAATGTGGAAAAATGCTGGTGTAAAAGTAATTCCTGTAGTAGCAAGTACTGCATTAGCAAAGAGGATGGAACGGTATGGTGCAGATGCTGTTGTTGCAGAAGGAATGGAATCTGGTGGACATATTGGAGAAATTTCTACCATGGCATTAGTACCACAAGTAGTCGATGCTGTAGAAATTCCAGTGATTGCCGCAGGTGGTATTGGAGATGGCAGAGGTATGGCAGCAGCTTTTATGCTTGGTGCAGAGGCGGTACAGATGGGAACACGTTTTGTTATTGCAGAGGAATCACAAGTACATGATAATTATAAAGATATGTTAATGAAAGCAAAAGATATTGATTCTGTAGTTACAGGCAGAAGTACAGGTCATCCGATTCGTGTGATTCGTAATCAAATGACAAGACAGTATTTGAAAATGGAACAAGAGGGTGCATCTTTAGAAGAATTAGAAACATTAACATTAGGTGCACTTAGAAAGGCAGTAAAAGAAGGCGATGTAAAAAATGGTTCTGTTATGGCAGGGCAGATAGCAGGAATGTTAAAAAAGCGTCAAACATGTCAGGAAATTATAGATGAAGTGCTTCTTGAAGCAGAGAAATTGATGAAATTATAAAATTGGAGAGAAACTTATGGGTAAAATAGCATTTATGTTTCCCGGGCAGGGAGCACAATATGTTGGTATGGGAAAAGATTTTTATGATACCATACCAGTATGTAGAGAAATTTTTGATAAAGCTTCAGAGCTTGCTGGATTTGATATGAAAAGGATTTGCTTTGAAGAGAATGAAGAAATTAATATTACAGAATACACACAAGCTGCTATGGTAACAGTATCCGCAGCGATTCTTGCTGCAATGAAAGAACAAAAGTTTCCATGGGCAGATATTACAGCAGGTTTAAGTCTTGGAGAATATAATGCATTGCTTGCTTCTGATGTATTAAGTTTTGATGATTGTTGTCGCACAGTAAGAAAACGAGGAATTTATATGCAAGAAGCAGTTCCACAGGGGATTGGTGGTATGTCTGCTGTGATTGGATTAGATGCTAAAGTAATAGAAAAAACATTACAGGAAATAAATCAAGGAATTGTAGAAATTGCTAATTATAATTGTCCGGGACAGATTGTCATTTCAGGAGAAATCGATGCTGTAAAAAAAGCAGGAGAACTTTTAAAAGAAGCAGGGGCAAAACGTGTCTTGCCATTAAATGTTAGTGGACCATTTCATTCTTCTATGTTAAAACCTGCCAGTGAAAAATTGTATCAGGAATTAAAAACGGTAGAAATTCGTCCAATAAAAGTCCCTTATATTGCAAATGTTACAGGAGATGTTGTAGAAAATCCTGATGATATTAGGGAATTATTGAAAAAGCAAATTTCTTCTTCTGTTCGTTGGCAGCAAAGCATGGAACGAATGATTTTTATGGGAGTAGATACATTTATAGAAATTGGACCGGGAAAGACATTATCTAATTTTATAAAGAAAATTGACCGAAGTAAAAAAGTGCTTTCCATTGCTACAGTAGAAGATTTTGAAAAGGTAAAAAAGGAATTACTTACATAATATAAGAGAAAAAAGGAGAGGCAGTATGTTAGAAGGAAAAATTGCATTAGTAACAGGGGCAAGCAGAGGGATTGGCAAACAAATAGCAATTACACTAGCAGCAAAGAATGCAGTTGTGATTGTAAATTATCATGGAAATAAAGAAAAAGCAGATGATGTTGTAGAGGAAATAAAAGCAGCAAAAGGAAAGGCAGAAAGCTATGGCTGTGATGTAGCAGACGATACTGCTGTAAAGGAAATGTTTCAATATATTGTGAAAACATATGGAACAATTGATATTCTTGTTAATAATGCTGGAATCACTTGTGATGGACTGATGATGAAGATGACAGAGAAAGATTTTAATACTGTAATAGATACAAATTTAAAGGGAACATTTCTTTGTATAAAATATGCAAGTCGTTTTATGTTAAAACAGCGTAGAGGAAGCATTATTAATATGTCTTCGATTGTTGGTGTGACTGGAAATGCTGGACAGATGAATTATGCAGCTTCGAAAGCTGGTATTATTGGGATGACAAAATCGGCAGCAAAAGAGCTTGGCTCTAGAGGAATTACAGTAAATGCAATTGCACCGGGATTTATTGATACAGAAATGACAGAAGATTTAAAAGAAGATTTAAAAGAAAAAATGCTGCAACAGATTCCTTTAGGGAGAGTTGGAAAAACAGAAGATATTGCAAGTGCTGTTGCATTTCTGGCATCAGAAGAAGCTTCTTATATTAGTGGGCAGGTACTTGGCATTGATGGTGGTATGGGCTGTTATTAATAGAAATAATTCCTAAGCAGAGTAAGAATATGCAGAAATGGAGAATTTTATGAGTCAGAGAGTTGTTGTTACAGGAATGGGTGCAATTACACCAATTGGACTTAGTGTAGAAGCGTTTTGGAATAATATCAAAAAAGGAACGATTGGTTTTGCTCCTATTACAAGGTTTGATGCTTCTGGTTATAAGGCATCTTTAGCGGCTGAAGTAAAAGGATTTGAAGGAAAAAATTATATGGATGCAAAAGCAGCAAGGCGTATGGAACTGTTTAGTCAATATGCAGTTGCAGCAGCAAAAGAAGCAATTCAGGAATCAGGACTTATCTTGTCAAAAGAAGACAGTTATCGCATTGGTACTTCTATAGGCTCTGGTACAGGAAGCTTGCAAGCTTTGGAACGAGAACATAATAAGCTTTTAGAAAAAGGACCTAGCAGAATTAATCCTCTTTTTGTACCACTTATGATTACAAATATGGCAGCAGGAAATGTATCGATTCAATTTGGATTAAAGGGAAAAAGTATTAATGTTGTAACAGCATGTTCTACTGGTACAAATAGTATTGGAGAAGCTTATCGCAGCATTCAATGTGGAGAAGTTGATGTGATGGTTGCAGGAGGGACAGAATCATGTATTACAGAACTTGGTGTTAGCGGATTTTGTTCTTTAACCGCATTATCTTCGGAAAGTGATCCTACCAGGGCTTCTATTCCTTTTGATAAAGATAGAAATGGTTTTGTTATGGGAGAAGGAGCAGGAATTGTTGTATTGGAATCTTTAGAACATGCAAAGAAAAGAAATGCAAAAATTTTAGCGGAAATTGCGGGTTATGGTACAAGCAGTGATGCATTTCATATTACTTCTCCAGCAGAAGATGGTGCAGGTGCAGCACGTGCTATGGAAAATGCAGTAAAAGAGGCAGGGCTTGATTTTTCTGAGATTGATTATATTAATGCTCATGGTACAGGAACGCATCATAATGACTTATTTGAAACAAGAGCAATTAAGCTTGCTTTTGGCGATGCTGCTAAAACAGTAAAGATTAGTTCTACAAAATCTATGATTGGACATTTGCTTGGAGCTGCTGGTGGTGTGGAATTTATTACCTGTGTGAAATCAATTCAGGAGGGATATTTGCATGAAAATGTTGGTTTAAGAGAAACAGAGCCAGAAATGGATTTGAATTATCTGAAAGAAGGCGTTTATCAAAAAGTTCATACTGCAATTAGTAATTCTTTTGGATTTGGTGGACATAATGCAACGCTTCTTGTAAAAGAATTTATAGAATAGAAAAAGGAAAAGAGGATAGAGAGAAGAAAGGAGTGAAAAATAATGATTTTCGATCATATGGAAGAAATCGAAAAATTAATTACTATGGTTTCAAAATCAGAGATTAGTGAACTTACAATTGATCATGAAGATATACAAATTATTATTCGCAAAGATTTAAGTCAAAAATGCATGACATTTTCAGAACAGAGGATACAAAAAGAACCATATTTAGAAAAAGATATAAAATCACAACAAGAGATACAAAGAAAATTTCCTATGGATTTGCCTTATGGAATGCCTAGGCCACCATTTCCTATGCCATATAATGCACCTGTACAGCCATTATTTGGAGGAATCCCGCCAATGTCTTATGGAATGCCGCAGCCACCATTTGGAATGCCAGCTATGCCACAAGTACAAGTACCGCAGGGGTATACTGCTTATTCTACTATATCAAATAATACTTCTATAAATGAAGATTTAAAGAATTCTGTGCCTATCAATTCTTCTATGGATGAAAGAAAGAAAAATGAAAGGGATTTTGATGGAAATAAAGTAAAAGCCCCTTTAGTTGGAACATTTTATGCAGCATCTTCTCCGGATAAAGAGCCATTTGTAAAAAAAGGAGATATGGTAAAAAAAGGACAGGTACTTGGCGTGATAGAAGCAATGAAACTAATGAATGAAATTGAATGTGAGTATGATGGTGTTGTTGTTGATATTTTAGTTCAAAATGGCGATATGGTAGAATATGGACAGCCTTTATTTATTATTAAATAATTTTTTTAGGGAGATATACTATGTTAGATATAAAAGAGATTATGAACATTATTCCGCATCGCCAGCCATTTCTTCTTGTAGATAGAATTGAGGAATTTGAGCCGGGTGTACGTGCAATAGGCTATAAGAATGTATCTTATAATGAACCATATTTTGCCGGACATTTTCCAGAAGAGCCTGTAATGCCGGGAGTATTGCAGATAGAAGCACTAGCACAAGTAGGTGCGATAGCAATTCTTAGTATGGAGGAAAATAAAGGAAAGACAGCCTATTTTGGCGGAATTAATTCTGCAAAATTTAAGCAAAAGGTAGTTCCGGGGGATATCTTAAAACTGGAATGTGAAATTATTCGCAGAAAAGGACCAATTGGAATTGGAAGTGCAAAAGCAACGGTAAATGGAAAAATAGCTTGTATTGCAGAATTGACATTTGCAGTACAATAAATAATTAAGAGAGGGTATTGATTGTATTATGTTTCATAAGATTTTAATTGCAAACAGAGGAGAAATTGCTGTGCGTATTATTCGGGCTTGCAGAGAACTTGGAATTAAAACAGTTGCTGTTTATTCTGATGTAGATCGAGAAGCATTACATACACAGCTTGCAGATGAAAGTATTTGCATTGGACCTGCCTCATCTTTAAAAAGTTACTTAAATATGGAGCAAATTATTAGTGCAACAATTATTACAAAAGCAGATGCCATTCATCCGGGGTTTGGATTTTTATCAGAAAATGCTAAATTTGCTGCCATGTGTGAAAAATGCAATATAAAATTTATTGGTCCTTCTTCGGATGTGATTAGTCATATGGGAAATAAGGCAAGAGCAAGACAGACAATGATGGAGGCAAATATTCCAGTAATTCCGGGAAGCGAAATGCCTGTTTTTGAAGCAGAAGAAGCAAAAGAACTAGCCGATCAAATTGGTTATCCAATTATGGTAAAGGCATCTTCTGGCGGTGGTGGAAAGGGAATGCGAATTGTAGAAAAAGAGGAAGATTTTATTCGCTATTTTCATATGGCACAGCAGGAAGCTATCAATGCTTTTGGAGATAATACCATGTATATGGAGAAATATATAGTATCACCAAGGCATATTGAATTTCAAATTCTTGCAGATCATTATGGTAATGTTATTCATCTTGGGGAAAGAGACTGTTCAATACAAAGAAGGCATCAAAAGATGATTGAGGAATCCCCTTCTTCCATTATAAAGGAAGAATTACGGAAAAAAATGGGTGAAGTAGCAATTGCTGCTGCACAGGCAGTAGGTTATGAAAGTGCTGGTACAGTAGAGTTTTTATTAGATTACAGTGGAAATTTTTATTTTATGGAAATGAATACTCGTATTCAAGTAGAACATCCTGTGACAGAAATGGTTAGTGGACTTGATTTAATAAAAGAACAGATTCGAATTGCAGAAGGGGAAACCTTATCTTATACACAAAAAGATATTACATTACAGGGTCATGCCATAGAATGTCGTATTAATGCAGAAAATCCATCAAAGAATTTTATGCCTTCTCCGGGTATCATTAAAAGATTGTTGCTTCCGGGTGGGAATGGGGTAAGAATTGATACGGCTGTTTATCAAGATTATGAAATTCCGCCCTACTATGATTCTATGATATTAAAAATAATTGTTCATGATAAAACAAGAACAGAAGCAATACGAAAAATGCAGACAGCTCTTGGAGAGGTCATTGTAGAAGGTGTTGATACAAATTTAGATTTTTTATATGAAATTATTTGTCATGAAAAATTTATTTCAGGTGATATTAGTACAAGTTTTCTACAAGACTATTTTAAAGAATAAGAAGGATAGGGATGCTTAAAGATTTCAATTGCATTGCATATAAAAAGGTTGTATAATAAACGAGGAATCAGAAAATCTGTATTTGGAGGAAGCCATGACATTTAAGGATATGTTTAAAAAAACAACCTATATTTCCGTAGAGCCGGAAAAAACAAAAGCAAAGCGTGAAAAACAAGAAACAGAACCAGTAATACCAGAAGGTATGTGGCAAAAGTGTACTTGTTGTGGAGAATTAGTTTATTCAGAAGATTTAGAGGAAAATTTTTATATCTGTCCAAAGTGTGGATATCATTTGCGAATCGGTGCAAGAAAGCGATTAGAACTTGTATTAGATCCAGATACCTTTATAGAATGGGATATAGGATTGGAAAGTAAAAATCCAATAGAATATGATGGCTATGAGGATAAAATTAAAGAATTGCAGGAAAAAACAGGATTAGATGAGGCTGTAATTACAGGAACAGGAAAAATTAATCGGCGTGATGTAGTGATTAATGTTTGTGATACTTCTTTTTTAATGGGAAGTATGGGGTATGTGGTAGGAGAAAAGATTACACGTGCTATGGAACGTGCTACAAAACAAAAAAAGCCTGTCATTTTATTTGCTTGTTCCGGTGGTGCAAGAATGCAGGAAGGGATTGTATCTTTAATGCAGATGGCAAAAACGAGTGCTGCCATAAAGCGTCATAGTGATGCAGGGCTTCTTTATATTACCGTTCTTACCGATCCAACAACAGGAGGAGTTACTGCAAGTTTTGCTATGCTTGGTGATATTATTTTGGCAGAGCCGGGGGCACTTGTTGGATTTGCAGGTCCAAGGGTAATTAAACAAACAATTGGTCAAGACCTACCAGAGGGTTTTCAGCGTTCAGAATTTTTATTAGAGCATGGCTTAATTGATAATATTGTACAAAGACAGAATTTAAAGCGAATTTTAGCAAGACTATTAAAACTACATACAAAAACAAAACAAGTGCCAGATTTGTATGCAAAGGTAGTAAATGAGCTTGCAGAGTATGAAAATAGAAAAAATTCTCTTATAGCACAAAAAGAAGAACAAGAAAAGTTAGAGAATGATTTTAATAATGCCTTTTTGAATTATACAGAGAAAACAAGCACAAGATTTGTTATGGGAAGTGCAGTAGAGGAAAAACAGCGATTATTACATGATTTGGCACAAGAACATGAGGAATCTTCCATTACAGGAAACCAGTATTTTAGTGCATGGGATCGGGTGAAAATTTCCCGTATGGCAGAACGGCCTACAGCAGTTGACTATATGAAGCGGCTCTTTTCTCATTTTTATGAAATTCATGGAGATCGTGTTTTTCGTGATGATCGATCCATTGTTGGCGGTATTGCTATGTTTGGAAATCAACCAGTAACAGTGATTGGGCAGCAAAAAGGACATAATACAAAAGAAAATATTGTACGTAATTTTGGTATGCCATATCCAGAAGGATATAGAAAGGCATTACGGATTATGAAAGAAGCAGAAAAATTTCGGCGGCCAATTATTTGCTTTGTTGATACGCCGGGAGCATTTTGTGGTATTGAAGCAGAGGAACGAGGACAGGGAGAGGCAATTGCAAGAAATTTAGCGGAAATGTCTGCAATTACTGTACCAATTCTTTCTATTATGATTGGAGAAGGCGGCAGCGGTGGTGCACTTGCTATCGCTGTGGCAAATGAAGTTTGGATGTTGGAAAATGCAACTTATACAATTCTTTCTCCAGAGGGATTTGCTTCGATTCTTTGGAAGGACAGTAAGCGTGCAAGCGAAGCAGCAGAAGTGATGAAAGTGACAGCAGCAGATTTAAAAAGGCTTGGTATTATCGAAGATGTCATTCCAGAACAAGAACCTGTGACACAAGAAACAATGGAAGAAATTTCTATTATAATGAAAAAGAAAATTCTTACATTTTTACAAAATTATATGGGAAAGAAAGAGGATGATATTGTAACTGGAAGATATCGCAGATTTCGTAATATGTAAAACAATTTTTATGTTTTTTTGAGCAGTTAAGTATGGAAAGGAAGCGGCAGGGATGAAACAACAGCTAAAAAAAGTTTGGAATACCATACGTTATGGAGATAAAAAAATAGTAGCGTATACTTTATTGATTATTATTTTATTTGTCGCTGCTGCTGTTTTATTTGCTTCCGCTTATACACATTCTGCAATTACACATGCAATTCTTGGAATTGCTATGATTGGAATTGATCTTTATTTGTTAAGTCGTTTGGTAGATGAAGAAGTAGAGGAAGAAGAAAAGAGAGAAAAAATAGAAGAAGAAGTTCCCGCTTCTTCTTGGGCAGATAAGATTCGTCATAAAACACCATCATTTAAATTAGGAGAAGCAAATGACTTTATAGAAGAAGACGCTTTCCCAGAGAAAGAGAAAGAAGAAAAAGAAGAAAGCCGTTCTCCTTCTTTTTTACCATCATTTCCTAAGATTTCTAAATCAGAGCAAAAAGAAAAGAAACAAGGAAAAAAACAGCCAAAGAAAAAAAAGCCAAAGGGATTTAAAAAAGTTCGTGTTACATTTCCAAAAGAAGATGGTTCAAAAGAACAGATTACAATGTTTTTAAAAAGTTATAAAGTAAAGCAAAATCATATTACTGTTTTAATTGATAATAGCAAGAAATATAATATTAAGGAATGTCCCGGATATCTATGGCCAGATAAAAAAGGAATTCATATTCTTCTTTTGGAAGAACCAACAAGAGAAATTGTGCTTCCTACACATTCTGTTACCAATATGGTATATAAACGTGGCATATCGGGAGATTCCAGAAAAGAATATTTAGAGTTGCGAGAGCCTTCTTTAAAAAGTGCTATTTTTTCTTCTTATATACCAGAATATTATGATGCAGGGGCAGGGGGATTATTTTCTGGGATTCAACAGGCAAAAAATCTTTATCAAATTGCACCAGATATTCAATTTTCAGAAAAATGTGCAAAAGAAATTATGGATTTGCTAAATTTGAATTTTGTTGTTTATGATAAATATACAAAGTCTGATAAATTTAGTGATTATTTTAAGGCAGGGCATCGTTTTCAGGTGCTTTTGCGTGATAAGGTAATTGATCCAGAAGAATATAAAAATAAAATTCAGATTCTTTTAAAACGTATGGTAGTAGCAAATATTAATAATGAGGTTTTTGATGATACGATTCGTCAGATGGTGATGTATAATATGATTGGAGCTGATAATGGCGATTATTATAGATCACAGCGTGCAAGAATTTTAGAAGAACGGGAAAATAATCAAAAAAAGGGAAGGAAAAAGAAAAGGTAGAAAAAAGGTTATGGCAAGAAAAGTTTATATGGTTGATACAGAAAATGTCAGTTCTTCTTGGCGTATGATGTTAGCAGATATGACAAGAAATGATATCTTATATTTATTTTATACAGAACATTCTCCCGGAATTGGTTATGCTGATTTTAAAGAGATTATAAAATCAGAAACAAAACCAGAATTGATTTCTTGTTATCCGGGAAAAAATGGACTAGATTTTCAACTTGTGTCTTACTTGGGATATTTATTAAAATCGGCTGGAAAAACAGAGTATATTATTATATCAAATGATATGGGATATGACTGTGTGATTCATTTTTGGAAAGAACAAGGTTATAAAGTTTCCAGAATGACAGTATATGATTTAATTCAGCGGAAAAAAGCAAGAATTACACAGCAAAAGCAGGAAAAAATAGAAAAAATACCACAGGAAAAAAAGGAAACAAATCTTGCTATGAAAGAATCTTCTTCTTTAGAGGAGACAATAGAAAAACTAGAAGTAAAGGAAATTGCAGCTACGGATATACAGATAGAAGAACAAAAGAAAGAATTTCAACAAGAAGGACAAGAAACTCTATTATATTTGCCACAGAAGACAGTTTCTGCAGAAATTGTAGTTTCCAAAGAAACAGAAATAACAGGAAAACGAGGAAAAAGAAAAAAGCAAATAGAAACAGAAATCATAGATACTTCTGCTTCGATTCATTCAGGAGATACCTTTCTTATGGAAGCAGAAAAAGAAGATAGTAATCAAGATGAAAATGAGGATGGAAGAAAGCTGTTAGCAAAGCTGCTTTCTGCACATGATGTTGATGTAGATACTGTCATTGAAATTTTGCGACATGGTTCTCCTCATCAACTTCAAAAGGTTTATACACAGATGTTAAAATTATTTGGACATCAGACAGGAGTAGAGCTTTATCATGTGTTAAAACCTCATTTTTCTGCATTATTTACTTATGCGAAGAATGGCTTGGAACATGGAATTGATCTATAATTTTGGAGGAAAATATAAAATATGGCAGCAATTGATCAGAAAAAAATCAGAAATTTTTGTATTGTGGCACATATTGATCATGGGAAATCAACATTGGCTGATAGAATTATTGAAAAGACAGGTCTTTTAACAAGTCGAGAAATGCAGGCACAAGTGCTTGATAATATGGAACTAGAAAGGGAACGTGGAATTACAATTAAAGCACAAACCGTTCGTCTCGTTTATAAGGCAGAAGATGGAGAAGAATATATTTTTAATCTAATTGATACACCGGGTCATGTTGATTTTAATTATGAAGTTTCCAGAAGTCTAGCTGCTTGTGAAGGTGCGATTTTAATTGTGGATGCAGCACAAGGAATTGAAGCACAAACATTGGCAAACTGTTATTTAGCTCTTGATCATGATTTGGAAATTATACCTGTGATTAATAAAATAGATTTGCCAAGTGCCGATCCAGAACGGGTAAAACATGAAATTGAAGATATTATTGGGTTAGAAGCAATGGATGCACCCCTTATTTCTGCAAAACAAGGCATTCATATTGAAGAAGTGTTAGAAGCCATTGTAAAAAAACTTCCACCGCCAAAGGGCGATCCTTATGCACCATTAAAAGCATTAATTTTTGACTCTTTATATGATTCTTATAAAGGAGTGATTATTTTTTGTAGAATATTTGATGGCTCTGTAAAAAAGGGAACACAAATTCTTATGATGGCTACTAATACGAAAGTAGAAGTAGTAGAAGTTGGTACATTTGGTGCAGGGCAATTTATTCCGTGCGAAGAATTGACAGCCGGGATGGTAGGATATTTAACAGCAAGTTTAAAAAATGTAAAAGATACCCAAGTTGGAGATACGATAACAAATGCAGAGCATCCATGTGCTGAGCCTTTGGAAGGATATAAAAAAGTAAATCCTATGGTTTATTGTGGTCTTTATCCTACCGATGGTGCAAAATATCCCGATCTTCGAGATGCACTAGAAAAATTGCAGTTAAATGATGCATCCTTGCAATTTGAAGCAGAAAATTCCATTGCTCTTGGATTTGGATATCGCTGTGGTTTTCTGGGACTTCTTCATTTGGAAATTATTCAAGAACGGCTGGAACGAGAATATGGACTTGATTTAATTACAACAGCACCAAGTGTTGTTTATCAAATATTTAAAACAGATGGAACAATGTTAAAAATTACAAATCCATCAAATTTACCAAATCCGGCAGAAATTGAGCATATGGAAGAACCGATTGTTGGTGCAGAGATTATGGTAACAACAGAATTTGTTGGTGCAATTATGACACTTTGTCAAGAACGCAGAGGAATATATCTTGGAATGGAATATATAGAAGGAACAAGGGCACTTTTAAAATATGATCTTCCATTAAATGAGATTATTTATGATTTTTTTGATGCATTAAAATCACGTTCTCGTGGATATGCTTCTTTTGATTATGAAATGAAAGGATATGTACCATCAAAACTTGTAAAACTGGATATTCTTGTAAATAGAGAAGAAGTTGATGCACTTTCTTTTATTGTACATGCAGATACTGCTTATGAACGTGGGAGAAAAATGTGTGAAAAGCTAAAAGAAGAAATTCCAAGACAACTGTTTGAAATTCCAATTCAGGCAGCCATTGGCGGAAAAGTAATTGCAAGAGAAACCGTAAAGGCAATGAGAAAAGATGTTTTGGCAAAATGTTATGGCGGCGATATTTCACGAAAGAAAAAGCTTTTGGAAAAGCAAAAGGAAGGAAAAAAGCGGATGCGGCAAATAGGAAATGTGGAAATTCCACAAAAGGCATTTATGAGCGTATTGAAGCTTGATGAGGATTAAATATGGAAAATATAGAAGATACAGAAAAAGAATTTGGTATCTATATTCATATTCCTTTTTGTATTAGAAAATGTGCTTATTGCGATTTTTTATCATTCTCTGCAAAGGAACAAAAACGAAAGGAATATATAAAAGCTTTAACAACGGAAATGGATTTATTTTTTCAGTCAGAAGAATATAGAGATGTACCAACCACCGTTTTTATTGGGGGTGGTACGCCTTCTGTTTTAGAGGCAGAACAGATTTGTGAAATTCTTTCCCATATACCCAAAAAAGAGGAAAAAACGTTAGATTTACAAAGAAATACAAAAGATATAAAAAATAAAAAATATCCTTTAGAAATTACAATGGAGGCAAATCCGGGAACACTTCATAAAGAAAAATTAAAAGCATATTATCAGGCAGGAATTAATCGATTAAGTCTTGGACTGCAATCTTCCAATAATCAGGAGTTAAAGCTTCTTGGCAGAATCCATACATGGGAAGATTTTTTAGAAAATTATTATGAGGCAAGACAGGCTGGATTTAAAAATATTAATATTGATTTAATGTTAGGGCTGCCGGGACAAAGAAAAAAAGAATGGGAAGCAGTTTTAGAAAAGATAGCAGAACTTGCACCAGAGCATATTTCTGCTTATAGCTTAATGATAGAAGAAAACACACCTTTCTTTTTAAGATATAAAAATCATCCAGAATTATTGCCATCAGAAGAAGAAGTGGCAATTATGTATGAATTAACAGGACAAGTTCTTCATAGTTTTGGATATGAGCACTATGAAATTTCTAATTATGCATATCCCAATAAAGAATGTATTCATAATATGGGATATTGGTATCGTAAACCCTATCGAGGATTTGGATTAGGAGCTGCTTCTCTTTTAAAAACATTCGATGAAAACGGAGTAGAGAGAGAAAAGCGTTTTCGCAATACAAATAAGATGGAAGAATATTTATTGTTGACAAAACAGGAAACAACTTTACAGGAAATACAAAGAGAACAGGAGATACTTACAAAAGAAGAACAAATGGAAGAAACGATGTTTTTGGGATTGCGATGTAAAAAGGGAGTTTCTTCTACTGATTTCTTTAAAAAATTTGATATTAGTATAGAAGAACTCTATGGTGATATCATTAAAAAATATAGTGAACTTAATCTTTTAATATGGAAAGAAGACAGGCTCTGTTTGACAGAAAAGGCATTTCTTATAAGTAATGTGATTATGCAGGATTTTTTACTATAAAAATATAATTTAATAGAAAGAAATCAAGAAAAGAAAATGGCGAAAAAATAATAGGAGGAACAAAATGGAGAAATTTTTTCAATTAAAGAAACAGGGGACTACAGTAAAAACAGAGATTCTTGCTGGAATGACTACCTTTATGACAATGGCATATATTTTAATGGTAAATCCCGGAATGTTTTCTGAACTTGGCGTAGTAAGTTATCATGCTATTTTTATAGCAACAGCACTTTTTGCTATGATTGGCACATTACTAATTGGACTTTTGGCAAACCTTCCACTAGCACAAGCTTCTGGTATGGGACTAAATGCATTTTTTGTTTATACTGTTTGTTTTGGTTTTGGATTAAGTTATGCAAATGCACTTGTACTTGTATTGCTTGATGGTATTATTTTTATTATTTTAACAATTACTGGGATTCGTGAAAAGATTTTTTCATCCATTCCTGATAGTGTTCGTATTGCAATTCCTGCAGGGATTGGTTTGTTTATTGCATTTATTGGATTGCAGGATGCAGGACTTATTATAGCAAATAGTTCTACTTGTGTTACGCTTGCTTCTTTTAATATTTTTAATGGAAATGCAACATGGGCTGATGTTATGCCATTATTAATCACTATTTTTACTTTGATTTTTATTGCTGTTATGAGTGCAAAACAAATAAAGGGAGCTGTATTTTTTGGGATTCTTGGCGGCTCTGTATGTTATTATCTTCTTGGATTTACAGTAACAGGGTTTTATGAGGGATTTTCTGATAAATTACAGATGAATCCATTTTCTGCTTTTCAGGAATTTGGCACACAGGCTTTTGGCAAAGTATTTACCGAAGGATTTGATTTTTCAGCATATCTTTCAGAACATTCTATGACAGGGCTTGTGATTTTAATTATTTCTACTTCACTTGCTTTTTGTTTAGTGGATATGTTTGATACACTTGGAACTTTATATGGAGCTTGTTCAAGAGGAAATCTTTTAACAAAAGATGGAAAAATTCCAAATTTTGAAAAAGCAATGCTTTCTGATGCTATTGCAACTGTCTTTGGAAGTATTTGTGGTACTTCTACGGTTAGCACTTATGTAGAATCTTCTGCTGGTATTGCAGAAGGAGGAAGAACAGGATTATCTTCTATTGTAACAGCAGGATTATTTTTTATTGCTATGTTTTTAAGTCCAATTGCAGCACTGATTCCGGGATGTGCAACTTCTGCTGCCTTGATTTATGTTGGAGTTTTGATGATGGCATGTGTTATTAATATTACATGGACAGATCCAGTTATTGCTGTTCCTGCATTTCTTGCGATTGCAATGATGCCATTTTCTTATAATATCAGTTATGGAATTGCCTTTGGATTAATTGCTTATATTTTTATTAAATTATTTACAGGAAAATGGGAAGAAATTAAAATAGGAACTTGGATTATTGGTATTTTATTTACAATTATGTTTTTTATTACACATTAAAGAAAAGGAAGGTTAGGATAGAAAATAGGAGGAGATAAAAATGTACGATAGCAGAATTGAGAAGGTACTTTTTACAAAGGAACAAATAGAAAGAAAATGCCAAGAACTTGGAACTATGCTTAGTAATATTTATAAAGGAAAAATACCTGTTTTTTTATGTATGCTGCGTGGAGCATTGCCATTTTATGCAGAACTTATAAAAAATATTACGATTGATATGGAAATGGAATATATGTATGCAAATAGTTATCAAGGAACAAAATCTACAGGAGTTTTAAATATTAAATTAGATATTGGAATTGATATTCGAGATAGGGAAGTTTTAATTGTAGATGATATTATTGATACAGGAGTTACTATGACAAAAATTTATAAAGAACTAGTATCTCGTGGGGCAGCTTCGGTAAAAATTTGCACCTTTTTAAATAAGCCAAATAGAGCTAAAGGGATTACGATTGAGCCTGATTATTATGGATATGATATTCCTGTAAAATATGTGGTGGGTTTTGGTATGGATTATAATAATATTATGCGAAACCTTCCATATATTGGAGTTTTAAGACAAGAGATTTATCAGAAAGGCTAAAAATTTTATATAGTAGATATATATTTGTACAAAAAGAATAAAAATAGAATAAGAGAAAGAAGAAACTTTAATATGAAAAATTATTCAGAAGACGCAAATAGGCAATATCATATTCAGGTGAAACATGGAGAAATTGGGCGTTATGTAATTATGCCCGGCGATCCAAAAAGATGTATAAAAATTGCACAATATCTTGATAATCCTATTTTCATTGCTGATAATAGAGAATATGTGACTTATACTGGTACTTTAGATAATGTAAAGGTGAGTGTAACTTCTACTGGTATTGGAGGACCTTCTGCTTCGATTGCAATGGAAGAATTAAAACAATGTGGTGCGGATACATTTATTCGTATTGGAACTTGTGGCGGTATGCAAACAGAGGTAAAAAGTGGTGATATTGTGATAGCAACAGGAGCAATTCGTATGGAGGGAACAAGTAAGGAATATGCCCCGATTGAATTTCCGGCTGTTGCTGATCTTTTTGTAACAAATGCTTTGGTAACTGCTGCAAAGGAAAAGAAGTATCGGTTTCATACAGGAATTGTACAATGTAAGGATGCCTTTTATGGGCAGCATGAACCAGAAACAAAACCAGTAAGTTATGAGCTGATACATAAATGGGAAGCATGGAAAAGATTAGGATGTTTAGCATCAGAAATGGAGTCTGCTGCATTATTTGTTGTGGCGAGTTATTTGCATGTAAGAGTAGGTTCTTGTCTTCTTGTGATGGCAAATCAAGAAAGAGAAAAATTGGGATTGGAAAATCCAGTAGTTCATGATACTGATATAGCAATTCAAATAGCAGTAAAAGCGATTAAAAATTTAATAAAACAAGATAGGTAATTAAAAGTATAGAAAGAGGGATTTTATGGAAAAGCAAACGATAGAAACTATGATAAATTTAGCAAGAAAACAACTTGTATTTTCCTATACCCCTTATTCTGAGTTTAAAGTGGGAGCAGTATTAAAAACAAAAGAGGGGAAATTTTATACAGGATGTAATATTGAAAATGCTGCTTATACTCCAACAAATTGTGCAGAACGAACGGCTTTTTTTAAAGCTATTAGTGAAGGAGAACAAGAATTTGAGGCAATTTGTATTGTTGGTGGAAAAAAAGGTATTTTAACAGAATATATAGCACCTTGTGGTGTATGTCGACAAGTGATGATGGAGTTTTGTAATCCAGAGAAGTTTCAGATTATTTTAGCAATAAACAAGGAAAGATATAAAATAATTACATTAAAGGAAATACTTCCATTAGGATTTGGACCTGCCAATCTTTTCTAATTTTTAAATCGAAAATGGTATAAAAAGATTAAAAGAGATATAAGTTAATTATAATTAGTTAAGAAATAGTAATAATTAATAGTCTGATTTGGAAAAATTTTCGAAATTTCTTGACAGAATAAATCTTATCTATTATAATATAGCATGTTTCTTGCAAATAGTAATATTGCATTATATAAATTTACAATTTTAAAAGGAATATCTATGAATCGTTTTAAAAAATATATAGTTAGAAATTAAAGTAACTTTCATAAATAAGTATATAGAAAAAAGAAACGGGGTATAGCACAGCTTGGTAGTGCGCATCGTTCGGGACGATGAGGTCGCAGGTTCGAATCCTGTTACCCCGATTTTGTTTTTAAAATAGCTTTTAATCAGTGTTTCTTTTTTTATATGTATTGTTGTTTATAAGCATTTGGAGAAGTAAAGTCCAGATGCTTATTTCTTTTTCTTTTTACGGAAATTGATGGATTGGCAAAATCGGTGCTTGTCAATTGGATAGCTACATATTATAATGGGATAAAGAAAAGAGAAGACACGTAAAATATAGAGAATATATTCGATATGTTTATATTTATGGTTTCATCCAAAGAAAGGAGAGGTTATATGCCATCTAATTTTTTTGCTGATAAGCGATTAGTAGTGCCGCAAATGGTAATTCGGGAAAAAGGGGCTATGTTTTATTATCGATGCAGTTGTGGATGTAATTCTTTTAGTAAATATGTTGATAAATATGGTAAGGAATATTTTTCCTGTTGTCGATGCAAAAAGACAGTGACGGCAGGAAAGAAAAGAGATGATCGTGGAATTATGATATAAGAAAGAAGGGATAGAAATGGAGTTAAAGTATTTGCAGCTTTTAGCAAAAGAATATAAAAATATTGAAGCAGTATCAGGAGAAATTGTAAATCTTGGAGCAAAGACAACATTACCAAAAGGAACAGAGTTTTTCTTTAGTGATTTGCATGGGGAACATGAGGCTTTTTTATATCTTTTGCGAAGTGCATCTGGTATTATTAAAGCAAAAATTGATTCCGTATTTGGAAAATTTGTAACAGAGGAGGAACGGGAACAATTAGCAAACCTCATTTACTATCCAAAACGATATCTAAATAATTTAAAACTTTCAGGGCAGAAGTTAATTGAATGGCAGAAACTAACAATTTATCGGTTAATTTTAGTTTGTCAGTCGGTTTCTTCGAAATATACACGTATGAAGGTACGAAGTAAAATGCCAGAGGAATTTTTAGACATTTTTGATGAACTTTTAAATGTAAATAGTGATGTAGATAAAGAGCAATATTATGAAGCAATGATTGCTTCGATTGTTAGTGTAGAAATTTCAGATAAATTTATTATTGCTATCTGTCAGTTAATTCGCAGCATTAGTGTCGATAGTCTGCATATTATTGGCGATATTTTTGATCGTGGTCCAAGAGCCGATATTATTATGGAAGAATTAATTCATTTTCATGATGCTGATATTCAATGGGGAAATCATGATATTTCTTGGATGGGTTCTGTGACAGGAAATCGTGCCTTAATTGCGAATGTTGTTCGTATGGCGGTTAGTTATAATAATTTTGATGTATTAGAAGATGGTTATGGAATTAATCTTCGTGCACTTTCTGTTTTTGCTTCCGAGGTTTATAAAGATGATCCTTGTAGCATTTTTACACCACATGTATTAGATATTAATAAATATGATCCTGTTGATATGGCACTAGCAGCAAAAATGCATAAAGCAATTACTATTATCCAATTAAAGCTAGAAGGACAACTTTTGGAACGTCATCCAGAATATCAAATGGAGGAGCGAAATTTATTAAGGAAAATTGATTATAAAAAAGGGATTGTATTACTTGATGGAAAACAATATCCATTGAGAGATACCGTATTTGAAACAGTCGATCCAGCCGATCCCTTGCGGCTTACAAAACAAGAAGAAGATTTAATGGATATTATTGCACATTCCTTTGATCATAGTTATTTATTACATAAACATATAAAATTTTTATATTCCAATGGAGGAATGTATAAGATAACAAATGGAAATCTTTTATATCATGGTTGTATTCCAATGAAAGAAGATGGAAAATTTGATTCTATGATTTTTGAAGGAAAAGAATATGAAGGAAGGAAACTTTTAGATTATATTAATGTCATTGCGAATAATGCATATTTTTTAAAGCGTGGCTTAGAAGTGCAAAAAAAAGCAAGTGATTTTATGTATTATCTTTGGTGCGGTCCAAAATCACCAGTATTTGGAAAAAGTAAGTTATCTTATTTTGAAAATTATTTTATTGAGGATGTAGAAACTCATAAGGAAATTATGAATCCATATTATAGTCTAAGCCAAGAAGAGGATATCTGTAAAAAAATATTTCGGGAATTTCATATGCCAGAAAATTCTCATATTATTAATGGACATGTGCCAGTAAAACTAAAAGAAGGAGAAAGTCCAATTAAGGCAAATGGAAAATTATTTGTGATTGATGGTGGAATTTCAAAGGCATATCGTACAAAAACAGGGATTGCAGGCTATACCTTAATTTATAATTCTCATGCATTAAATCTTGCAGAACATAGAGCACAGAAACAAGGAGGTATGGCAACACCTCATGTTAGAGTGGTAGAAAAGATGGATCGCAGAATGACGATTGCAGATACAGATTATGGTGATACTATTCAAGAACAGATTCAGGACTTAAAAGAACTTTTAGAAGCTTATCGAAAAGGAATTATTAAGGAACATATTTAGGGGGACAAGATGAAAGAAAAAATTGTGGAATTAGCAAAGGAGGTATGGGATTATAATAGTATTTCATTAGAAATTCCAGCACAGGATTTATGGATTGAAGCAGAAGCAGATAGCACTACGATAGGAGCTTTTCATATTTCCAATGCAGAGGGGAAAAAAATGAAAGGCAGGGCATATCTTCATGGAAATACGCTTTTAAGACTTACTAAGGCAGAATTTTCTGGTGAGGATTGTTTGCTTCCTTATGAATTTAGTGCAGAAGGGCTTTTATGTGGAGAAACACAAAAAGGTATCTTAGAAGTTTATGCAGATTGTGGATATCTGACAGTTGAATGTAAAGTGCAAGTGATTCTTCCTTATGTTGATTCTTCTATTGGACGATTAGATAATTTTATGCGGTTTACAGAGCTTTGCAAAAGGGATTGGAAGGAAGCACTACAAATTTTTCGTTCCTCTGATTTTGAGCGTGTTTTTTTAAAGAATGATGAAAGAATAAAAAAAATATATGAAGGACTTTTAAGAGGGGAAGGAAATTCTAATGCTTTAGAAGAATTTTTAATAGCAACAAGGAAAAAACAGCCAGTACGGTTGTTTGCACAAAAAAACAATCTTTCTTTTTCAAAAGTCATGCAGGAACGAGAGGAAATTATTGTATTAAAGCGTTCTACTTGGGGCTATGGAAAATATATTGTAAGTTCTAATGTTTCCTTTCTTGTTCCAGATAGAAATTTATTATGGGCAGATGCTTTTATTGGAGATGAATTAAGTCTTGGTATTAAATTATTACCACAATATTTTCATCAAGGAAAGAATATAGGAAAAATTATATTAAAAAGTGTTACGGATTCTGTAGAAATTACAGTAGAAGTAACCGAGGAGCTTTCTTTAGAACAAATAGCCTATTTACGTAAACGTAAGCATGAAAAAGCAACCATACTTCAACTCCTAAAAGGATTTCGTGGGTTTTTAGCAGGATTTTTAAAAGGAGAAAATTATGCACAAAGACAAAAAAATTTAATAAATGAATTAGAACAACCACTTTCGGCTGATATAAAGGAATTGTGTAAATTGCATTTTATGGAAGTTTCCGGTAATCAGGAATTAGCACAGGAAATGCTGCGGAAATTGCAGCTTTGTGGAGAAGCGGCAAAGATTTTTGGTGAACATTGCAGAGAAGAAATGAAACAAGGAGAAATTCTTTCTTCTGAAAAGATTTTTATTTATGGCTGCTACTTATATTTTAATGTTTTATTATATGATAGAGAAGGGCTTGATGAAAGAGCAATTTTTCTAAGATATTTAGATGCATTAAGAAAGCAATACCCTCTATCAGACGCAGTTTTATATTTATATATTGCGGCAGCATTGGAAACAATGACAGAACCACTAGCTTCAGAAAAGGAAAAATGGACAGAGGAACTTTCGGAATATTTATTTATGCTTTACAATCGGGCAGAGAAAAACAAAAAAAGAACAGATTCTTCCTTTTTATATATCCTGTCATGTCGTATTTGGAATTTGCGTCCTGATATGTTAGTAAAATTGGATGATTTTTCCGTTGCTGCTCTTTTTACAGGGATTCGTTATAAAATGTTATCAAAATCGTTAAAATCGCAATTTACTTATTTAGCAGGTAGTGCAAATAGATATCAGCCATTGGTTTTTCATGCTATGGTGCAATTATATCAGGAAAATGATACCGATGAAGTTTTAAGTGCTATGCTGCGTCATTTAATTCGTGGGCAGCAAGCAGGCAGACGTTATTATCCTTATTTTCGTCTTGGAATTGAAAGACATTTAAAAATTACACAATTATATGAGTACTTTATGGATTCTATGGATGAAGAAGATATGGGATTATTACCATCACAAGTTTTAACTTATTTTCAATATGCTTGTTCTTTGCCAGATAGAAAAAAAGCAGCTTTATATGCAAATATTATTAGCAATCGCAGTCAAGATACACAAACTTATTTGAATTATCAGAAACAGATGGAACGGTTTGCATTAGAACAAGTAGCAAAACATAAAATTAGTCGAAACTTATCCACTATTTATAGTTTGTTAGATAGTACCAATATGGATATTGCTTCCGAAGGTCATTTAGCACAAATTATTTTTCGACAGGAACTTATTTGTCATCAGCCAGAAATGACAGGATTTTATGTTTTATATGAAGAACGAAAAAAAGAAGAATATATTCCGCTTATTTCTGGGAAAGCACTTGTAAATCTTGCAACAGATCAGGCTGTTCTTTTATTTGAAGATAGCAATGGCGGCAGGCATTATAGTACAAGTTATACAATTAATAAGCTTTTTTGTTTGGAAGAGCTCTGTGAAAAATGCATGGAATCAAATCCAGAAAATGAGCTTTTAATGATAAACTTATTAAAACGTGTGCAGCAGAAGAAAAATTTTAGCAGTGCAGAATTATTTGCAATGGAAAAAGCATTGTCTGTAGAGGAAGTATCAGAGATGACAAAAGGAAATGTCTGGATGGCACTACTAGAATACTATTATGAAAATTTTAATCAAGAAATGTTGTCGTCTTTATTAGCATATCGTCCTATGGTGACAATTCCATCAAAAAAGCGGTTGGCAGAAATCTATATTTCTACAGGAAATATGGAAGAAGCATATGAACTTATAAAAGAAGATAAGACATATCATATCTTGCAAAAAATTTCTATGGAAAAACTTTCCAGTCTTGTACATTGGAGATTAGAACAAAAAGAAATGCAGCCAGAGGAAATAAGATTTTTAACAAAAGCTTGTCAAATTTTATTTAAAAAGAATATTGCAGATAAAGAACAAATCGCATTTCTTATGAAAAATATGGAAGGAACAATTGGAGAAATGCTTACTTTATGGAAAAGTTCACAGGCACAGGAAGAAGAATTTCGGCAAGAACGCTGTATGATTGGAGAATCTATTATAAGCCATGCCTTGTTTTCTCAATTAGAACTTGCCAAACTTCAAAAAGTTTTTATCACATATTATAAGGATAGAGAAAATTTTAAATATACAGAACATTATCATATAACAGAATTAGTCGTGCGGGCATTTTTCTTTGTATATGCAAGCAAATATTTACATGATCAGGAAATAGAACAGGAAGAAATTTTTTCTCTTATGTTTCAAGAATTGCAGCATACAAATATGGAAGCTTGTAAATATGCTATGTTAAAGTATTTTTCAAAGAAAAGTGATCATCCTTATTTATCAGGACAATTGTCTTGGATAGAAAAAAATGCAAAAGAATGTGTAGAGGCAGGGATTGTATTTCCTTTTTTCCGCAATTTTAGAACAGAAGTGCGTTTGCCATCAGGAATTAAAGATGCCTGTTATGTTGCTTATACAGCAAAGCCTTCTCATGTTGTAACGCTTCATTATTGTTATAAAAATGCAAAAAATGAAGGAGAATATGAAACACAAGTAATGAAAAATCGTTTTCAGGGAATCCATATTAAAAGTTTTTTATTGTTTTATGATGAAAGATTACTTTATTATATTACAGAAGAACAGGATGGAAAAGAAATTGCTAGAACAGACGAACAAGAGATTAGAACAGAACAAGAGTCGGGTGGCAAAGAAAATAGTTTTACAATGATTAATATGATCCTTGCAGCAAAAGATATGCAAGATGATGTAACGATGCGGCAAGGTATGGAACATTATATTGAAACGTTCTATGCACAGAAACAATTATTTACACCATTTTTAAGAAGTAGTTAATGAAGTAATGATACTATATTAGGATGGAATCGCTTGCGATTCCACTCGCAAAGTGAGCAAGCACTGTAATGCTTTTATAAATAAAAGCATTACGGGTTTTGTACCTATCAAAATTTGATGTGAGGGAGCTTCTATGGAAAATAAATTGCTAATTGGCTATGATTTTGGAAAAAGATATACGCAAATTAGTTGTTTTAATAGAGAAACACTAGAGCCAGATACTATTGGTATGGGAGAGGGAACAGATAGTTTTTTAATTCCAACTGTATTAGGAGTGACAAAAGAAAGTCATGAATGGTTATTTGGCACAGAAGCAATAAAAAAGGCTTCCAAAGACGAAGCAGAATTAATTGAAGATTTTTGGAATGCTGCCAAAAATGGAAAAGGAATTAAAATTTATGGAAAGGAATTTTCATCAGAAAGTTTATTGGAAAAGTTTTTTCGTAAAACCTTAGCATTACTTACTGCATATTATCCAAATGGAAAGATTGAAAAGCTTGTTCTTGCAGTAGAGGAGTTGGAAGTTTCTTTGATTACAGCAATTTATACAGCAATGGAAGCAATGGGACTACATCGAGATAGATTATCAATTATTAGTCGAATGCAAAGCTATTTTTATTATGCACTAAGCCAGAAAAAAGAACTTTGGATGAATGATGTTGGATTATTTGATTATAGTGAAGATGGCTTAAAATATTATCAGCTTTCTTTAAATCGTATGGAAGATCCCATGATTGGTGGAGTGTCTTGCAAAGATTTTAGTAATACAATGGATTATCATATGCTTTCAGATCCACAAGAATTTGATCAGTTGCCTATTTTATTTTCTAATATTGCACAAACTGTTTTGCATCGTCAGATAGTTTCTACTTTATATATGACAGGAAAGGGATTTTCTGGAAATTGGGCAAATGATATTTTTCGTTCTTTATGTGTAGGCAGAAGAGTTTTTAAGGGAATGAACATTTACTGTGCAGGTGCTTGTTTTGCTGCAAGGGAATTAACAGTAGAAACAAAGATTCCATTTTTATTTTTTGGAGATGGTGTATTACATCATGAAATTTCGATTGCGGGAACTGCATATGGAAAGGATGTAGAAATTACAATGGCAGAACCTGCGAAACCATGGTATGAGCAAAAAGCAGAGGTAGAACTGATTTCTGATGGAGCAGAGGAAATGGAAGTTTTCATTCGTGATATTTTAAAAAAAGAGGAAATTGTTCGTAATATTCCATTAACAGGAATGCCAAAGCGGCCAGAAAGAATGACAAGACTTTTTGTAGAACTTCAATTTTTAGATGAACATCATTTTGTTATTATGATACATGACAGGGGTTTTGGGGAATTTTATGTATCTTCTGATCGTATTTGGGAAAAAATTGTGGAGATTTAATCTATGGGAAAAATGATATTATGTACTGGTGTTTGTGCAAAGACACCCTATTGTTTTGAAATTTCAGAAACCAAAGTCTATTCCATAGAGGAACTGGTATTTTACCTTTATCAGAACTTATATGGAATTCAAGAAGAAGCACTAGATGAATCCCTTGCTATTTGGATTCGTTCGGAATTAAAACTTGTAGAAACAGCAAATAAGTTGTCAGAATTGATTCAAAGAAAGGCATCGATAAAGGATAGGGCGATGTTATTATTTCGTTCCTGCCATTATTATAAAGAAGAGGAAATTGAATATGCAGAAAAAATTTTAGAAGATATTGCTTGTCTTCCGCCATTTGGAAGACTTAAATTGCGTGCAGAAAATAGTCTGCGTTATCATAATTATGTACGTGCTGCTTATTTATATGAAAATTTATTAAAGCGTCCAGAGGCGGCAAAACTTGCACCAGAGGAATATGGAGAAATTTTGCATAATCAAGCAATTGCTCATATTTATACCATGTCAGTTGCAGAAGCAGCAGAGGAGTTTAAAGAAGCATATGAACGCTGTAAACGAAAGGAATCTTTAGAACAATATTTTTATGCACTTTTAATTTCTGGTAATGAAGAAGAATTTCAAAAGGCAGCAGAAGAATTTCAGATTGAGGAACAAGAACAAAAAAATTTGCGAGAAAAGACAAATCAGGTTTTTATACAGTCAAGAAAAACAGAAGATGCATGGAAGTTACAACAAGCAGAGAAATTAAGAGAAAGCGGAAAAGCAGAAGAATATTACGAATCTGTGCAAAAGATTTTGGATGGATGGAAACGTGATTGTAGAAAATTTTTGCAATAAAAATTAGAAGTAAAAATAGTTTTAAAAAGGAGAGACTTTTTTGAAGGATAGAATATATACTGGTGGTTTTTTCCGTTTTTTTCATAAAAAGAAAAAGGAAAAGGAACAGCCAGAAGAAGTACCTCAAAAGGAGCATTGGGAAGAGGCTTTAGAGACAGAACTTGAAAAAAATAAAATGCCGCAGAAGCTTCATGATGGCAAGCTATATTTTCAGACAATGGAAGAACAGATGGGAGAAGCCTTTGGACAATTTAAAGAAGCAAAGGCAGAATATGCGGCAGTTACCTCTTATTTAACAGATATTCAGAAAATTGATCGAATGTCAGAGGAAGAAAAAGCGATTGCAGTAGATGCAGCAAAGCGAATTATTGTTTGTACAAGAGAACGAGAACATTTACGGGGACGTGTGATTAGACTATCAAAAGATCAATATCAAATGGCAGAACAATATGAAGAAGAAATGCCTGCGATTATAAAAAATTTAAAATCAAATGAAGAAATGCTTGTTATGGTAAAAAATGATATGCGGCTTTTGGAAGGAGAAAAAGGAAGGCTTCGATATGAACGAGAAGATTTGACAAAGACACAAAAATCATTTAAAAATATCATTACTACTGTTTTATTTTTAATTGTAAGCTTATTTGCTTTATTTTTCGTTCTTTATTTGCAGGCAGGAATGGATGTAAAACTTCCGATTATGTTTACATTAACACTTGCAGCTCTCGTTGGTTCTTATGTATTTTTGGAATCAGTAAAAAATAAAAATGCATTATTAATCAATGAAAAGAAAATGAATAAAGCAATTAGTCTTTTAAATATGACAAAAATCCGTTTTGTTAATTTTTCAGGTACAGTTGACTATATGAAATCAAAATATCATGTGGCAAATGCAATTGAAATGAATCATATCTGGACACAGTATATGAAAGCAAAAGAGGAAGAAAAGCGGTATTTAAGAAATTCTCAGATGCTTGATTTATATCATGGTGTACTGACAACACAGATGAAAAAAATAGGATTAAAAGATCCGGAAATCTGGATTTATCAACCAGAAGCATTAGCAGATGAAAAAGAAATGGTGGAGGTACGTCATAGGTTAAATGATAGAAGAGGAAAACTGCGGGAAAAGATGGAATATAATCAAGAAATTATTATGACTTATGGCAAGGAACTGGCAGAACTTGTTGCAAAAGAACCGGGATATACAAAACAGGTTGGGGAATTATTAGATAAATTTGGTGTTAATGTGGAATTTCATGAGGAATAAATAATTATTTATAATAAAGGAAGACATTTATTATAGATAAAAAAGTCATTTTGTAAATGAAAATGGAAAAAACTTTACAAGATATTTGTAATATGTTATACTTTTTGCAAATAAATGATAATAAGAGGGTCGAATTATGAAAACATATTTTGGAATTGATATTGGAGGAACAACAATAAAATTTGGATTATTTCATGAGGATGGAGAACTTTTAGAAAAATGGGAAATTCCAACAAGAAAGGAACATGCAGGAGCATTGATACCAGAAGATATTGCACTTTCTTTAAAAGAACATGCAGAAAAGAAAAAACTAACTATGGCTGAAATTTCTGGTATTGGTGTTGGAGTGCCGGGTCCTGTAACAGAAGATGGTGTTGTACATCAATGTCCAAATCTTGGATGGGGAACATTTTCTGTGGCAGAAAAATTTCAAGAACTTACTGGAGTAGAAAATATAAAAATCGGTAATGATGCTAATGTAGCTACTTTAGGTGAAATGTGGCGTGGCGGTGGTAAGGGCAGTGAAAATATTGTTATGATTACACTTGGAACTGGTGTTGGCGGTGGTGTCGTTATTCATGGGAAAATTTTAACAGGAAGTCGAGGAGCTGCTGGAGAAATTGGACACCTTTGTGTTAATTATCATGAACCAGATACTTGTGGCTGTGGAAAGCATGGCTGTTTAGAACAATATGCATCTGCAACAGGAATTGTAAAAGAAGCAAAACGACTGCTTGCAAGAGATAGTAGGGAAACAAAGCTGCGTGATATGGAAAAATTAAGTGCAAAGGGAATTTTTGATGCAGCAAAACTTGGGGATACGGTTGCTTTGGAGCTTGTAGAACAGCTTGGTTTTTATCTTGGAATGGCATCTTCTTATCTGGCACAGATTGTTGAT
>CAJTJZ010000035.1:0-16847 GCA_910576895.1 uncultured Lachnospiraceae bacterium
AAAGTCTTTTACCCGATCCACCGGATAATAAAATAATATTCATACTGCTTCTCCTTACAAGCCTAACCTGTTTTGTATAATGCTGGAATGGGTAGAACATAGACTAATTTCTATCATTTATTGAACTAAAATAATAAATATACTAAACAGAATATATTCGCCTACTTTTTTTCCCTAGGCTTGATACATTCTTATTCTTTATATTTTTAATGGATAATACTTTTTTTCTAATGGTCTTTTCAAATTTTGAAACGATACCTTATCTCTTTCCACTCCTGCATCGGAACATAACCTTTTGAGTCTTTTCCATAACTGAAACCGATCCACTGGATTTCCATGACTTGTCCGAAAAATCATGCCACTCTGATATCCTTTTTTCTTTGCATACTGTTTTAAATCTGCTAAAATTCCATCCGGTAATTTCATAACAATTCTCTCACTACCACGCACAAACTCTACTTTCCCTGTTTCCAAAGACTCTACCGTAATCCAATAAAGTTCTGTTACTCGAATATCTGTAGTAGAAAGAATCTGAATCACTAGTGCCATAACAGAATCTGATTTTTTGATTGCCGCTTTTGCTAACTTTTCATATTCTTCCATAGATAATAAAGGAACTTCTTTCTTTTTTTCTGCTCGATCTAATTTATAAGCAGATACAAAAAAAGGTTGTTCCATGATTTTACAAAAATGATTGGCACAGGAAAGATAGGAATTGGCACTTCTTACCTTATAATTCTTTTCTTCTATCAACCATCGTTTATAATCCTCTAATCGTTTTTGGGTCAATTCTTTGCCATTTAAAAATTCTGCAAGCTTTGATAAATCTCTTTGATACTTCTGTATGGTTTGCACACTTTTTTCTTCTTTTTGAAGTGCTTTCTCAAAGACTTCTATCGTTTCCTTCGTCAAACGAACCATCTTATACACCTCTTTTCTTAAAAACTGTATCTTATTTTTCACCTTATTCTTTTCTTAAAAATAAACCCTATTTTCTCTATTTTTTATCTTCTGAAAATAAGATTCACTTCATAAGAAAAATTATGAGGTATTTTCTATTCTTCTTCTTTTTTAAATTGGAAATAAAAATGATTTTTTGATACTTTTTATTAATTAGAAATCCTATCCTAGAACTATTTTTTTGAAATTACAATGATAAGAAAAAATTTTTTTATAAAAAGACTTGCAAAATGGAATCATTTCTGTTATGATTGCAGCATGAACTACCCCATAATTTTTCTTATGTGGTAGTTTTTATTTTTATATCCTTTTATTTCTACTTAGAACATCATTTCTATAAAAGTTTTGTTTAATATTAATCTAGAAATTTTGTTTTCATTCTGTTTTTATTTATCCTTTTTTCAGCATATCACCTGTATTTTATTTAACATTTCTCTACATTCTTGTTTTGTCGTTTTTAGATAATTAAGTGTTGTTTTTGTATTACTATGTCCTAATAAAGCTGCCACCTTTACAATATCATTACAAACCCGATAAAAACAATGAGCAAAAAGATGGCGGAAATTATGAGGAAAAACTTTCTTTTTATCAACTTTTGCTTTTTCTGCTAGTGCTTTTAATTGTTTACTCACATTACTACGATCAACAGGATTTCCTCTTTTAGAAAGAAAAATAGCTCCACTTATAATCTTTTCTTCTTTTATGTACTCTTTTAATACTTTTATAATTTCATCAGAAAGAAGAATCGTTCTGATTTTTCCTTTATTATAAATAACAGCTTCTCCCTGTGTAACAGCTTCTACTGTAATAAATTTAAGTTCACTAATCCGAATCCCTGTATTTCCTAATGTTTGTATCATCATTCCCAATTTTCTTTTTCCCTCCTGTTCTGCTATTTTTATTAATTTTTTATATTCTTCTTCCGTTAATACTTTCTCATCGGAACGAAAGATTTCCTCTTGTACTTGATAGGTTGCCACAATATTTTCATACCACCCCATAAATTTAAAAAAGCGATTAGCAACTACTAAAAAAGAATTAATACTACTAATCTTATATTCTCCACAATCCCAGAGCATTTTTTTATAAGCTAACATTTTCTCCTTAGTAATCTCTGTTCCTTTTAAAAAACTTTCCAATTTTTTTAAATCTCGTAAATATTTTTGTATGGTTGCTACTCCTTTGCCTGTGTGAAGTAACCATACTCGAAAAGATTTCATTGCTTGTTCCGTCATTATTCTTTTCATAATTTCTATCCTTCTCTTTCTTCTATAACGATATTATTATTTTTCTTAACGGCTTCTTAATAACATTTCGGCAAAAATTATTTCCAAAGCCATCGCAAAATAAAATTTATAAGAATTTCTTTCTTTTCTAAAACTGTCTCTTATAAAGTTTATTTGACTTAATACTTAATTTAATGAAAAAATTATTAAGAAGAAAGAATACAAGAAAACTAACTCTATATGTATGACTACTTAAAAAATTTTATAATGAAATTCTGAAAATAGAATAATTTTATTTTTCTATGTTTTATAGAATTTTTATTGAATTTCTCTATAAAATCAGATAGAATAGACAGAATACAAATTTACTTTTAAATAAATTATATCAAAAAATAAATAAACCTTGTATTCTAAGAAAACGGAGGTCAATATGAATAATAATCTACAGGAACTAATTACAATTTTAATATATTCTGTACCAGCTACGATTTTAACAATGACGTTACATGAATTTGCTCATAGTTATGTTTCTTATCGCCTTGGTGACAATACACCAAAAGCAACAGGACGATTAACCTTAAATCCTCTTAAACATATTGACCCTCTTGGTGCACTTTGTCTTGCTATTTTTCATTTTGGATGGGCAAAACCTGTACAAGTCAACCCACAAGCATATAAAAATCCAAAAAAAGGAATGGCTCTTACAGCTCTTGCTGGCCCACTTATGAATTTTTTGATTACTTTTTTTGCAATGTTTGGAATGGGAATCATTGCAAAAATGGGAAACTATTCTAATAGTGGTATAATAAGCAATTATCTTTATATCCTTTTTTATTATATTGCTATTTTAAGTACTGGTCTTGGAATTTTTAATTTAATCCCTTTTCCTCCACTAGATGGCTCTAAAGTTTTTGGTGCTATTTTACCAGAAAAAATTTATTTTGGATATATGAAATATGAACGTTATGGAATGCTTATTTTATTTATTCTTCTTTACTCTAATTTACTTGATATGCCATTAAATTGGCTAAATGAAACAATTACAAATGGAATGTTTTCAATTGTTAAAATAATATTAAGATTATAATTATAATGCCATATTTATTCTTATTATAAAAATCAGAAAGGATTCTTACTATGAAAGTTGCTGCAGTAATCGCTGAATACAATCCATTTCATTTTGGGCATGCTTGGCAATTACAGGAAATAAAAAGAATATATAATATTGATATTTGTATTGTTATTATGAGTGGAAATTATGTACAAAGAGGAGCTCCTGCCATTGTAGATAAATTTACACGTACAAAATGGGCATTACAATATGGGGCAGATATTGTTTTTGAACTACCTTCTATTTTTGCAACGGCTGGAGCAGAGCAATTTGCTTATGGTGCTTGTATGCTTTTAGATAAACTTGGATTAATTGATATACTTTGTTTTGGAAGTGAATTTACAGATTGCAATTTTATAGAGAAAACGGCTGCATTTTTACTAAACCCTCCTTCTGCTTATGAAAATCATTTAAAAAAACTTCTACAGAAAGGGAAAAGTTATGCTGCCGCAAGAGAAGAAGCTTTCTATCCATTTTTAATAAAAGAAGTTGATTTTCAGAAATTGACACAAGAACAATTTCATACAATATTTTCTGCACCAAATACTATTCTTGGAATTGAATATTGTAAAGCATTAAAAAAAAGGAACAGCTTAATAAGACCTGTTCCTCTTTTACGAAATGGAAATTATCATTCTACTTCTTTACTAGAGCAAAAAACAGTTACATTAAAAGAAAATAACGATTCTCCCTCTATTTCAGCTTCTGCTATTCGCAACCACTTATTTTCCCATTTTAATTCCTTAGAACCTTTGTATTCTTTTCTTCCACAAACTATATTTTCTGATTTATCCTCTCTTACTTTTTTACATGAAGACGATTTTTCTCTTTGCTTATATTATGCCTTACTTGGAAAAAATGCCAATATTCTTGAGAAATATTATGAAATATCCCCTGATTTAGCACAACGTATTCTTCATTATTTCCCACAATTTCAGAATTTCTCAAGTTTTACAGAGTGTTTAAAAACAAAAAATTATGCTCATGCAAGAATTAGACGTGCCTTATTACATATTTTACTTTCTATTCAAAAAGAAGATCCTTTTTTGGATTGTTGTTTTCTTCGCCTTCTTGGACTAAAAAAAGGAAGTTCCTATTTTCTTCATAAAATTAAAGAACAAACAAAACTAACCATTATAACAAAACCATCTTCTTATCAAAAACTTTTATCTGGGCAGGATCTTTTTATCTTTTCAAAAGAAATCACGGCTTCTCAATTATATGGCTTTCTTTCTTATAAAAAAGCAAAGATAACAAAACCATATAGAGAACTTGCTACTTCTCCAATTATCTTATAATTTTTATTTTTTATATTTTTTTGTAATTTGTATATTTTTATAATTTATATATTTTATTTACTTACTACAAAAATTTTTCTATCTCTTAACCTTAACGTGCAAGTTCTAGCATTTTACTTAATGGTAAAAATGATTTCTTCCTTATTTCCTCATCTAATACAAGCTCTGGCTGCATTGTAAGCAATGCATTTTTTACTTTTTCTAAAGTAATACGTTTCATATTTGGGCAAAATTGGCGATGTCCTACAGAATAAAACTTTTTCTGTGGATTTTTTTGCATCAATTCATAAAAAACTCCCATTTCTGTACAAATAATAAAATTCTCATTTTCACTTCTTGTTGCATAATCAATAATTTCCGATGTACTTCCTATAAAATCAGCAAGTGCAAGTACATCTTCTGTACATTCTGGATGAGCAAGAACCAAAGAAGCAGGATATAATTTTTTTGCAGCTTCTACTTGTTCCTTTGTAATACTTGTATGTACATGACAGAAACCATCATGAAAAATAAATTCTTTTTCTGGTACTTTTGAAGCAACATATCTACCTAAATTATTATCAGGGATAAAGAAAATTCTTTTATTTTCTAATGCTTTTACTACACGAATTGCATTAGAACTAGTAACACAAACATCTGATTTTGCTTTTATTTCTGCAGTAGAATTAACATAACAAACTACAGCAACATCTTTATATTGTTTTCTTACTTCCTCTATTTTATCTAAATCTACCATATGTGCCATAGGGCAATCTGCCAATTCATCGGCCATAATCACTTTTTTCTCTGGATTTAAAATTTTAGCACTCTCTCCCATAAAAGTAACACCGCAAAATAAAATATTTTTCTGCTTAACTTCTGTTGCGATTTTACTTAAATAATAAGAATCTCCCACATAATCAGCAATTGCCTGAACCTCTCCATCTACATAATAATGAGCAAGAATAACAACATCTTTTTCCTTTGCAAGCTGCTTTATTTCTTCTGCTATTGTTTCCATAAACTTCTCCATTTCTGCGGTTTATCCGCCGTTTATGTTTTTCAATTATTTATTCTAATAATATAAATGTTCATTCCTTATTATTTGGTTCTTTCTTTTTTCTAATTAGAATTTCATAGGTTTCTTGATTTAATAATGTTACTTCTATCCTGTTTTCTCGATCAAATACTTTAATATCAGAAACAGGAAGAAATTTACTTTCATTAATGGAATCAAACAATCCATCTTTAAATTCATCTAAAGACAATGGTGGACGCTTTTTAAAAAGATAGATTACATTATCTTTATCCTCTTTCACTATAAATCCTCCATTCTGCACAAATCTTTCTGCTCTGTTTACGTCTTTATGATACAATTTACAATTCGTTATCAAAGAAGCATTTTCAAATATTGTGCAAGAATTTATGGATTGTTATACTAGTAAATTTTTGAAACCATAAAAATTTCTAAAAACTAAATTATATTTGTTTTTTAACAATAATAAGAAAAACATGGCAGCTTTTATTAGCTGCCATGCAGTTAAGCTGTCAAGAAAGATTATTCCTCATCTTCATCTTCTGCCATCACTTCTTCAAATCGTTCTGCTACTTTTTCATAGATAGCATCATCAATATTTAAAAGTTCCATTTCATCCCAATTCGCACCACCAAGACGGTAAAGCATGGCAGATACGCCTTCTTCATCATCTTCGTCTGCTGCTTCTAGTTCCTCTGTTGGAACAACAGCAATATAATTTTGACCTTCATAATCAAATACTGTAATAACCTCACAATCTAATTCACTGTTATCCTCCAATGTCAATGTAACTGTCATGGATTCCACATCATTCCAATCTAACTCATCTGCCATAGCAAATACCTCTCTCTCTTAAAAAATTCATGCTTATAGACTAACAGATTCTTCTAAAAAAAGCAAGTCTTATCTGACAAATTTTTCTTTCTATTCTTATTGTCTTCCTACTATTCTCCTACTTGAGATATCTTCTTTTCTATGATATACTCTTTTTGCATAAATTTACAGTTGCTACAAGCAGCAGAATGGAGCTATTTATGATATTATCTTGTCAAAATATAGAAAAATCATTTGGAACAAAAACTGTTCTATCAAAAATAAATTTTCATATTAATGAATATGAAAAAATGGCAATTGTTGGTGTGAATGGAGCAGGCAAATCAACACTATTAAAAATTATTGTAAAAGAACTGCTGCCAGATCAGGGTGAGGTGATTCTAGCAAAAAATACTACCCTTGGTTATTTAGCACAGCATCAGGATTTTACCTCACAGCTAACAATTTATGAAGAAATGCTAAAAGCAAAAGAATCTGTATTAAAATTAGAAGAAAGGATTCGCTCCATAGAGCTTCAAATGAAACAAGCAAGCAATGAGGAACTTCATGCACTTATGGAAGAATATAATCGCTGTACACAAGAATTTGAACAACAAAACGGCTATGCTTGCCAAAGTGAAATCACAGGTATTTTAAAAGGACTTGGCTTTACAGAAGAAGATTTTTCCAGAACTGCACAAACGCTTTCTGGCGGACAAAAAACACGTGTGGCTCTAGGAAGACTTTTATTATCCTCTCCAGATATTATTCTTCTTGACGAGCCTACCAATCACCTTGATATGGAATCTATTTTTTGGTTAGAAACCTACCTCTCCAACTATAAAGGGGCTGTTATTATTGTAGCACATGATCGCTATTTTCTTGATCATGTGGTAACAAAAATTGTAGAACTTGATCATTCCTGTTCTACCGTCTTTACAGGAAATTATACCGATTATGCAAAGAAAAAGGAACAATTACGAACAGCAAAATTAAAACAATATCTAAACCAACAACAGGAAATTAAACACCAGCAGGAAGTAATTGCAAAATTAAAATCCTTTAATCGGGAAAAATCAATTCGGCGTGCAGAAAGCCGAGAAAAGATGCTTAATAAAATAGAAGTCCTAGAAAAACCACAATCTATGCATTCTATCTTTATGAAATTAGAACCATCCGTTACTAGTGGAAATGATGTACTTACTGTTCGTGGTCTTTCCAAAGCATTTGATACAAATATTCTTTTTCAGGGAATTGACTTTGAAATTAAACGTGGAGAACGTGTTGCTATTATTGGTGGAAATGGTACAGGAAAAACAACAATACTAAAACTAATTATGCAGGTACTTCCACAAGATGAAGGAAATATTACATTTGGTACAAAAGTAATTCCTGCTTATTATGATCAGGAACATCAATTACTTCATATGGAAAAAACATTATTTGAAGAGATTCAAGATGCTTATCCTGATATGGATAATACAAAAGTTCGCAATCTCCTAGCTTCTTTTTTATTTACAGGAGATGATGTATTTAAAAAAATTAGCGATTTAAGTGGTGGAGAGCGAGCACGTGTTTCTCTTGCTAAATTAATGATGTCAAGATCCAACCTTCTAATTCTTGATGAACCAACAAATCATTTAGATATTGTTTCAAGAGAAATATTAGAAGATGCTATTAATCGTTATACAGGTACGGTTTTATATGTTTCCCATGACCGCTATTTTATTAATCGTACAGCAACACGTATTTTAAATTTAAAAAATCATCTGCTTTTAAATTATATTGGAAATTATGACTATTACTTAGAAAAAAAGGTAGTTGTAGAAGCGGCTGCTTTTGGTACACCATTACCACAAATTAATATGCATCATGTACTAGCAGATCATGGACATACAGAAATCGGCTATACAAATTCTAACCAAGATTCTTTACAGAAAGAATTTTATAAAAAAGAAACTTCGGTAACAGAAAACCAAAATTCTTCTGCAAAAGCAGCAAAAATAACTACCATTACTTCTAATCAGAAAATACCAGAGTCAAAAGCTGATTGGAAACAATATAAAGAAACTCAAGCATTACAAAGAAAACTAGAAAATAAATTAAAAGCTATAGAAAAAGAAATCGAGGAACTAGAAACAAGAAATGCAGAGTTAGAAGAACTTCTTATGAAAGAAGAAATTTACACAAATGTAGAGGAATTAATGAAATTAAATAAAGAAAAAAAAGAGTTAGAGCAACGTCTTTCTGACTGTATGGAACTTTGGGAAGAACTATCAGAACAAGTTATAACATGAAATACATAGTTTTTCTAAAAGTTTTAAAAATGGGGCTATCACACTAAGAAAAAATGATACAAGATATAGTATTTTAAAATTTTAATATATACTATATCTTATATATATTCTGCTTAATGCGACAGCCCCATTTTTTATTCCTTTTCTTTATGCATTCATTACTGCCTGAAATGCTCCTTCCAAATCTTCAATAATATCATCTATATGTTCTGTTCCAATAGATAAACGAATCGTATTTGGCTTAATACCACTATTTAAAAGTTCCTTTTCACTCATTTGTGAATGTGTCGTAGATGCTGGATGAATAACAAGAGATTTTACATCAGCTACATTTGCTAAAAGAGAAAATAATTCCAAATTATCAATAAAATCTTTTGCAAGTCTTGCATCTCCTTTTATTTCAAAAGTAAAAATAGAACCGCCGCCATTTGGGAAATATTTTTTATATAATTCCTTTTGTATTGCTTGATTAGTAACAGATGGATGATTTACTTTTTCTACTGCCTTATGATGATGTAAATATTCTACAACACGCAATGCATTTTGCACATGACGTTCTACACGCAAAGATAAGGTTTCCAATCCCTGCAAGAAAAAGAAAGCATGGAATGGAGAAAGGGTAGCACCCATATCACGCAAAAGAATGGCACGAATCTTTGTAACAAAGGCAGCAGCACCAACTGCTTTTGTAAAACTAATCCCATGATAACTCTTATTTGGTTCTGTTAAGGATGGAAATTTACCAGAAGCTTCCCAATCAAATTTTCCACTATCAATAATAACGCCACCAATTGTTGTACCATGTCCGCCAATAAATTTTGTAGCAGAATGCACCACAATATCAGCGTGATATTCGATTGGACGAACAAGATATGGTGTAGCAAATGTATTATCAACAACAAGTGGAATTTTATGTATATGAGCAATTTCTGCAATTTTTTCAATATCCACAACATCAGAATTTGGATTTCCAAGTGTTTCAATAAAAATTGCTTTTGTATTTTCCTTGATTGCTGCTTCTATTTCATCAAAATTTGCTGGATCAACAAAGGTTGTTGTAATTCCATAAGATGGCAATGTATGTTCTAATAAATTATAAGTACCACCGTAAATATTTTTTGCAGCTACAATATGATCACCACTTTGTGCTAAATTTTGAATGGTATAAGAAATTGCGGCTGCACCAGATGCAACAGCAAGTGCAGCGATACCATGTTCTAATGCAGCTATTCTTTGTTCAAAAATATCCTGCGTTGGATTTGTCAATCTTCCATAAATATTACCAGCATCGCTTAAACCAAACCTTGCCGATGCATGCTCACAGTTTTTAAATACATAGGAGCTTGTCTGATAAATTGGTACAGCTCTTGCATCTGTTACTGGATCTGGCACTTCCTGCCCTACATGAAGCTGTAATGTTTCAAATCTAAAATTTCTATCTTTTCTTTCCACTTTCTTTCCCATTTGTTTTTCCTCCTGTATTCTCTACAATTTCTTTTCTTTCTTCTGTGATACTATACCATATTTTTCCTATAAAGTCAATAGGAATATTATAGTTTTAAATTTTCTCGTTTATATGGAACAATTCCTTTTTTTTAACCGCCAGTATAACAGTACTTAATCCAATTTTAATATCATTTCCAAAATATGCTTTGCACATTCTTCCATCTCCTGTCTTGTAATTGCTCCAATTTCCTTTGCCTCTAAAAGTCTTTCTGGAAATCCACATGCCATTTTTAAATCATTTCCTGCTTTTGCTTCTTTATAATGTTCTCCAAGTGTCCACCAATCGGAAGTTACCATTCCTTCAAAGCCCCATTCTTCCCTTAAAATTCCTTGAATTAACTCTTTATTTTCCGATGCTCGAACACCATTAATAATATTATAACTTGTCATAATACACCAAGGCTTTGCTTCTTTTACAATTATTTCAAATGCCCGTAAATAAAGTTCTCTTGCAGCCCTTTCTGATACACGAGAATCACTATTTTTACGATTTGTTTCTTTATTATTTAATGCAAAATGCTTTACTGTTGCCCCAATATGTTTTGACTGAATCCCTTTTACAAGTGCAGCTCCTATTTTTCCAGAAAGCAGCGGATCTTCGGAATAATATTCAAAATTTCTGCCACATAATGGGCTTCGATGAAGATTCACTGCTGGCGTAAGCCAAACACCAAGATGATTCTCCTTTACTTCTTTTGCTCCTGCCTGTCCTACAAGAAAAACAAGATCTTCATTCCAAGTACATGCAAGTGCTGTTGCACAAGGCCATGCGGTTGTATTTACTCCACATTTTTTCTCAATACGAAGTCCAGCAGGTCCATCTCCTGTCATTACATTAGGAATACCATATTCTGGCATATTTCCAATTCCAAATGTATTTGCAACTCCTGTATTTGGCTGTCCGCCTAATAAATGTGCGATTTCTTCATCTGTCATTTGCTTTAAGAAATCATCCATAGATAATTTTCCTTCTGCTACCTCAGAAAATGGACGGATTCCTTCTTTATATGCACAACTCCATAAAAAAACACCTGAAAGAGCTCGATAAGAAGGTGTTAATCCATCCAGCGGCTCTTTTGCCATCTTTTCTAGCTCACATGCATCGGTATCTACCAGCTTTGTTGTTGGCAAAGTCTCAAAACTTCCATCTGCAAGCATTCTTTCTTTTAATGATGTTGGTGCTAGTTTTTCGGTAAGCTGTCTGCAAATTTTATTTTCTTCTACAAAATAAGTAAAATCTAACATTTCTGTATTTCGCACCGAATTTCCCACAAAGAAAAGATATTCTCCCTTTTCTAAAATATAAGCCGACTTTTGAATTTTTCCCAAATCATCATAGCTGGCCATATCATGAAAATGAATGGTAAGCGTTATGGTTTGCATCTCTCCCGGCATTAAAAGTCTTGTCTTTTTAAATGCTAATAATACTTTCTTTGGTCTTCCAAGAATAGAAGCAGAGCCACTTCCATAAACTTGTACAACTTCCTTTCCCGCTACCTCTCCAACATTTAAGATCTGTACACGAATGAGAAGGGTATCTTCTTCTTTCTGTTTTACTAAAATAATCTTCTGTTCAAAATTTGTATAAGAAAGTCCAAATCCAAAGGGATAATTTACTTTTTTTTCTGCTTTTGGAATCGTTTCAAAATAACGATAGCCAATATAAATATCATCTGTATAATTTACATAATCATCCGATTCATGAAAATTATAAGAAGAAGGATAATCATGTAAGCTTTTTGCAAAAGTATCTGATAATTTACCACATGGATTTCCTATCCCACAAAGTAGTTCTGCTGCTGCACTTCCCCCTTCGACACCACTTTGCCATGCAAGAAGTACAGAAGAAATTTTATCATTTTGAAAAAACCAGCTTGTATCCACCATACCACCAACATTTAAAACAATAATAATGTTAGGAAAATACTCCATTACTTTTTCCACTAAAACTTGTTCTGTTTTTGTTAAATAAAAATCACCATTAGGAAAAGATTCTCTCCCTTTTTGTATTTCCTTATTTTCGCTTTCTTTCTTTTCTAGATTTTCCTTTTCATATTCGCTTTTGCGATCCCAGCCTTCTCCTGAAAAACGACAAATAGAAATCACAGCAGTATCTGTAAAGTTTCTAGCATTTTTATATAATTCCTCTGAAAGTTCTGGTTCTGCAAGCATTCCCGGTTCTATCTTCTCTTGATATTTTTTCGCTACATCTTCTCGATAAAAATCAGCTAATTCTTCATAAATCTGCACATAATCAGAAAGTTCCAAAAAACCATCATATAAATTTTTTGTATAAGAAACAGTTACATCTCCGCTTCCGCCGCCACCTTTTACATAATCAAATGTTCCTTTTCCAAATAAGGCAAGTCTTGTCCCCTTTTTTAATGGAAGTATTTGATTTTCATTTTTTAATAAAACCATCCCTTCTTTTGCTGCTTGCTTTGATAATTCTCTATGTTCTTTACAAGCAGTAACTCTTTCGCCATGTTCTCCAAGTGGAAGATTTGGCTGATACAATATTCTTTGCCATTTCTGCATAATAAGATTCCTCCAATTTTTATAGTTTTGAAATTTTTTTGCTATCTGCTGCTTTTTCTATATTTTTTTACTTTGCCCCTCTGCTTAAAAGCACAACTTCTATTGTTTTTAAAATAATTTTAATATCTAACCAAATTGACCATTCTGATACATATTTTTCATCTAATGCCACAACTTCATCAAAATCTGTAATATCACTTCTTCCGCTGACCTGCCACATTCCTGTTAATCCCGGTTTAATAGAAAGCCTTACTTTATGACGAAATTCATATTGTTCATATTCATCTACTGTTGGCGGACGCGTTCCTACTAAACTCATATCTCCCTTTAAAATATTATAAAATTGTGGTAATTCATCAATGGATGTCTTTCTAATAAAATGTCCAAATGGGAAAATACGTGGATCATTATCCATTTTAAACATAAGACCTTGCATTTTATTTTGTGCCATTAGTTCTTTTTTCCGTTCTTCTGCATCCATATACATAGAACGAAATTTATAGATGCGAAATTTTCTTCCATTTTTTCCAACACGTTCCTGAGAAAAGAAAATCGGTCCCGGCGACTGCATATAAATAATAGGTGCTACAAAAAGAAATGCAATTCCTGTAATTAATAATCCTACCAAAGATCCACAAATATCCATAACCCTTTTTAAAAAAAGTTCTCCTTCCGATGCAAATCTCTGACTAGATGTCATAACAGTAAATCCACCCATTCTTCCAATAATTCCTTCTGGAAGCTGTTCTATCATACCCTCTAAATTAAAATGCACTGTAATTCCCATAGACATAAGCTGATAAACAAAATCAATAGTACTATCATCAATTTCTCTCATATATATCATAACAGAATCGACAATATTTACACGAGCATATTCTAAAAATTCTTCTGTACCAATTGTTACTGGAACAGAACCAACCGGTTCTCTTACTGCATTTTCCTTTTGAAGTAAGACAATCCCCTTTAAATGATAACCACGAAATCCCCTTTCTCTAGAAGCTAATATAAATTCCTCTGCTAACTGCCTTGTTGTTGTTAAAACATACATAAAAGGTAAATGTCTTGCATCCTGATATCTTCTTAAAAGAATCGCTCTCCATATACTTCTAACAAAAACCATCAAAAGACTTGAAATTAATACACAATAAGCAAATACCGTTCTGGAAAAAAAGCTTGTATGTTTTACAAGGAAAATATAAATAACCAATAAAATATACATTACCATATTATGTTTTACAACTGCCTGTATTTCCTCCATCATATCTCGGCGAAGAATACTTTTATAAGATTTTTCAAAAAAGACAGTAATAAAATGAAACGCCAAAAGCCATAGGCCTGTTTCATAATATTCTTGCAAAATATTTGCATAACTATGCCCATGACGAAGAACATATGCAATAACATAAGATAATAAAATACAAATTGCATCAAGAAACATAAAATCTGAGTGCTTTAAAATACTATTTTTAGAATTTCTATACATGATTAACCCCATTTCTGTGCCATAATCCCTATTAAGCATTGGTACTTATACTACAGTCAAAAAAAACTGACCACTCAATATAAAACGATTCTATCTTTTGTAAATAACCTAGAAATAATTCTTTAAAATCTCTACAATAATTGTTATCAATATACCAAAAATATTACAATTTTTCCACTAAAATATACAATTCTTTAGAAATTAGGAATTAATGCCTAATGATTCTCCTGTTATTGCAAATAATTCTTTGATATCTTTTGCAGAAATCACCGTATCCGTAAGTTCCTGTTTCTGTTTTTGCATTTCATAAATTTTTTCTTCAATTGTTCCCTGCGTAATCAAACGAATTACTTGAACATTTTTCTTTTGTCCAATCCGATAAGCTCTGTCCTCTGCCTGTTCCTCTACGGCTGGATTCCACCAAGGATCAAAATGAATAACCGTATCTGCACCTGTTAAATTAAGCCCTGTACCGCCTGCCTTTAAAGAAATCAAAAAAATAGGACGGCCTCCTAGATTAAATTCTTCTACCTGACGTTTTCTTTCTGATACTTTTGTTGCACCATCTAAACGATAATAAGTCATATTTTGCTTTTTTAAACCTTCTGCAATTAATTCTAACATAGAAGTAAACTGAGAAAAAATTAATATTCGATGTCCTCCAGCCAGCAAATCAGGCAAAAGTTCTTCCATTAATAAATTATATTTACCACTGCCCCCATCATAATTTTCTAAAAAGGAAGATGGATGACAGCAAATTTGCCGCAGTCTTGTTAATGCTGATAAAACCATCATTCTATTTGGCATCCCCGGTAATTCTTTCTGTTCTATTAATTCTATTGGCATTTCCTGCACTTGCCAAATAGGTATTTCTTCTTCTTGATTTCCATAAATTTGTTCTTTTAATGTAATAAGATAAGATTGATAAAGTTTTTTTTGTTTTTCTGTCATCTCTGCATTATATTTCATTTCAATTTTATCTGGAAGTTCATGAAGAACCTCTTTTTTCATTCTACGAAGTAAAAATGGCTGAATATGCTTTTCCAAATCATGAAGTGCTTTTTCATCTTTTTCTCCTACAATTGGTTTTTCATATAATCTCTGAAATTTGGAATATTTTGGTAAATAATCTGGCATAATAAAATTAAAAATAGACCAAAGTTCCCCTAAGGAATTTTCAATTGGTGTACCAGTTAATGCAAATCTATGCAAAGCAGAAATCTGTTTTACCATACGAGCACTTAATGAACCGGGATTTTTAATATATTGTGCTTCATCAAGAAACATGGTATCAAAAGAAATGGTATGATATGCCTCAATATCTCTTCGCACAAGCGGATAAGAAGTAATTACCACCTCTTTGTTTTCAAGACTTTCCAAAACTGCTTTTCGCTCCTGTGGAATACCTTCCACAATTTTTGTTACAACTTTTGGTGCAAAACGCTCAAATTCTTCTTTCCAATTATAAACAAGAGAAGTTGGACATACAATTAAAAAAAGCATTTTCTGTTCTTCTTCTGGTTCAAACAATTCCATTCTATCACAAATATAAGTAATAGCTTGTAATGTTTTTCCAAGTCCCATATCATCTGCTAAAATTCCTCCAAGGGAATACCTTGCTAATCTTTTTAACCATGCAAACCCTTCCCTTTGATATTCCCGCAGCTTTGCTGTAATTATTTTTGGAATTTTTGGCAGTTCTTCTTTTTTTTCTGGTGCTAACAGGCCTTGAATATACTGGCAAAAATCAGGAGATTTTTCTACATTTTCTCCCAATATAATACTATCAAGGTAAAATGCTTGCTGTTTTTTTACTAAAATCGTGTTATTTTTTATCTCCTGCCATGATACATTTAATGATTCTAAAAAATTTTGTAATTCCCCAACATCTTCATCTGCAAGATTAATAAAATTTCCATTTTTTAATCGATGAAATTTCTTTTTAACTTTTATGGAATAAAATAATTCTCGCAAATCATCTGCTTCCAATTCATCACTCGCAAACTGCATTTCAAGAAGATTTTGTTCCTTATTGATACGTAAATAAGTATGATACTGTAAGGTTGCATTACATTTAAGACTACGAATAGAATCTTCATAAAATACATCACAATATCTTGATAACTCTTTACAACCCTCTGTTAAAAAAAAGTAAATCTTTTCTTCCTTTCGTAATATAAATCTATCCCTATATGGAAAAAAGGAAAGTTGTCCAATAAAATTTAAAAGTTCTTGTTCTTTTTCTTTTTCCCGAATAACAAGAAAACCGCCTTCATAGGGCAAAAGCGGATTAATTTTATGAACACCATAATGAAATTCCAGCTTTAAACTAATATCAATTCCTTCTCGTTCCAAATAACATCTTGCTGCCAGTGTTTCTCTAATATAGCGATCCTTTAATGTTTCTGGAAGTGTTAATTCCATTTGCTCATATAAGTGAATTAAAACGTTAGAAATAAAACGCTCCTTATGTTGCCCACGAAATAAAATCGTTTCTTGTTTTTGAAGTTCCGAATAAAACGGCAAAAATGTTTTTAAAAATTGTTTGGTAGGAAAAAAAATCGTTTCTCCATTAAAAAAATAATGCTTATTTCCTG
>CAJTJZ010000035.1:16862-34918 GCA_910576895.1 uncultured Lachnospiraceae bacterium
AAATCTGATTTTTCTTTATAAGTTACATAAAGTTCCTCTTCCGTCTCTAAAATTTCAAAAGAAACTTTTGGATTCCCTTGCCAAAATGTAATATGCTCGAAAGAATCTATCGTTCCATCTTCATGCAAAAGTTCTAACGTAAACTGCTGCCCCTCCATAATTTTCATTAATCTTGCAAACATAGGTTCTGTTAAAGATACTTGAGCTTTTGAAAACAATCTAGAAAAATAAGATTTTCCATCTCCTTCTTGAATTTCATAAATCTCCTGTAAAAATTCTAAAATTTCTGCTGCATTTCTTGTAAAACTGCTTTCTTCTGGAATATAGCAAAAGCGTTTTCCTATCTTAATTTCTTGTTTCTTTGATAAACCCTCTAAAAATTTTTTAAGATTTTGGATTCTATATAATTTTCCTGCTCCTACCTGAATCGATGCCTGTGCAAAAATATCCCCTTGTTTTAATTTTTGTTGCATATTCTCGGTTAAATAAAATGTTACTGCAATATCAAACGTTTCCCCATAAACAGGAAGTTCCTCATGTTTTTCAAAATAATGATTAATCCGAAAAGCTGCCATATCTTCTTTATCCTGCGGCTTTTCTTTTGTCATACGCAAATAATCTGATAAAAATAAGAGCATAGCAATCACATGCTTACAAGCACCTTGATATTTAACTTTCGCAGGACAATTACAATTATAATGAAAATCATCTCCATCATTATTTAAACGTATCGTTACCCTATAATCATTTCCCCCATGAACGATTGCCTGATACTGGCGAAGTCCTTTTGACCAAGTAACATTGGTAACTGCTTTTGATTTATAATAACGAACACCACGATTATATGTGCTGTCATCAATTGCAAGCCGCCGAATCTGCTCTTTTGATAATTCCAACATTACTGCATTACCCTTCCTCCACATTGTTAATCTATCTTATGTCCATAATAATAAAAACCTTTACATTCCTGTAATACAACATTTACAAACTGTCCTACCATTTCCTTTTTGCCGGGAAAATGCACTAAGATATTATTACTTAAACGTCCTGTTAAAAGCGAGCAGTCATGACGATTTACTTCCTCTACAAGCACTTCTTTCACACTTCCAACATCTTTTTGTGCAAATTTCTCTGCTTTTTCTTGTACCAATTTTAATAAACGATCAAAACGATCCTTTACAATTTCCTGTGGTACTTGATTTTCCATTGCTGCTGCTTTTGTTCCTGTTCGTTTGGAATAAAGAAATGTAAATGCATTTGCATACTCTGCCTGTCTGACAACATCCATGGTTTCTTCAAAATCTTCCTCTGTTTCTCCCGGAAAACCTACAATAATATCGGTTGTTAATGCAATTCCCGGCATTGCTTTTTTAATCTTATCTACAAGCTGTAAATACTGTTCCTTATTATAATGACGATTCATAAGTTCTAATAAGCGAGAACTTCCTGATTGTACCGGCAAATGAAGATGACGACAAATTTTCTTTGATTTTGCCATAACCTGAATTAATTCATCGGAAAGATCTTTTGGATGGCTTGTCATAAAACGGATTCTTTCTAATCCTTCAATTTGTTCTATTTTCTGTAAAAGTTCCGCAAAACTTATTGGCTTTTCCAAATTTTTTCCATAGGAATTTACATTTTGTCCAAGTAACATAACTTCCTTTACATTATTTGCCACCTGAGCTTCAATTTCTCTTATAATATCCTCTGGCTTACGACTTCGCTCTCTGCCTCGTACATAAGGCACAATACAATAGCTGCAAAAGTTATTACAGCCAAACATAATATTTACACTGCTTTTAAAAGAATATTTTCGCTTTTCTGGAAGTTCCTCCACAATTAAATTGGTATCTTTCCAAATATCAATAATCATTTTATGCTTTTGTTCCTTTTGCCCTTTTTTACCCAAAAAATTATTTTCTTCCAGATAGATATAAAAAAGCTCTGCCAATTTAAAAATATTATGTGTTCCAAAAATAATATCTACAAAGGAATAAGAAGACTTTAATTTTTCCACAACGTTCGGTTCTTGCATCATACATCCACAGAGAGCAATGCACATTTTCTTTCCCTGCTCTTTTCTATGCTTACATTTTCCAAGCCTTCCATATACTTTCAAATTTGCATTTTCTCGTACCGTACAAGTATTATAGAGAATAAACTCTGCTTCTTCCTCAAGTTCGGTATCTTCAAACCCAATCTTATTTAAAATACCACGAATTTTTTCAGAATCTCTTGCATTCATTTGACAGCCAAATGTTATCACACAACATTTTGGCTGATATCCAAGATGATTTTCCCATTCTTTTACCTTTTCTTTACACTTTGCTATAAAATAATATTGTCTATTTGGCTCTTCCTGTGGCGGTTCTAACTCTAATTTTATTTTATTCAAATCTATTTCTTTATACATTTTTTTGACTTCCTTTTTTAAATCATAACTTTATTTATTTTTAATCGCATTCCAAAAGAAAAATTTTCTTCTTTTAATTGATATTTTTCAAGTAATTGTGGTCCACAGCTATTAGAACCAATACCACTTTGCCGATAATCAAGACAAAGTATGGTATAAGGCGATTCTTCCAATTCATAATTATGCAATTTTTCCGTTAATTCTTCCTGTGTATAAACAGAGGCATGAAAAGAAAATGTCTTTTCACTTACTGCTGTTAAAGAAACTCTTTCATTTGATACAATTACATAATCACAGTCATAATGACTCCCATTTTCTTGTGGATAAATATAATCCTCATGCATATTTCTTACTTCAGTATGAAATAATCCATGATAAGAAGCCCATCTCTTATCTATATAGCTTTCCACTGGTCCAAGTCCACAATAAGTCACTTCTGACATTGCCTTTGGCAAAAACATACGAAGTCCAAATCTTGGAAGAAATGGAAATTCTTTCTGTTTTTTTACAATAAGTTCGATATCGATTGTTCCATCAGTAAAAATAGTCCAATAAGCTTTGATATCTAAAATTTTCTGAATAAAAACAGCAGCAATAGAAAGCGTTGTTTCCAACTTTATCTTATTTGGTCCATGCAATATTCTTGTTCCATAAGCTCTTGTAACAATACGGTCATATTGTGCTAATTGCCACTCTTTTTTGATTGTATTATCATTATCTGTTGGTGCTCTCCAAATATTATATTCCATTGGTTTTTCTAATAACGTTTGATTCTTATAATTCATTTCCGCAAAGACACCTTTTAATTTATCATAAGTATAACAAAATTCCGATGTTGTAATGACTATCCATCGATCTTCTTCCTTTATTTCAAATTGGGAACTATCCAACGTTTCACTGCTTGTTATAAGCAATTCTTTTGCTATTTGATTTTTTTCTTCCTTCGTTTTTACAAAAACCTCCTCAAATCCAAGAATAAAACCAGCAGGCAATAACGCTGTTGCTGTCTTTAAATAATAAGTAATTTTTAGAAAACATTTTCCCTTTTCTGGAATATGAAATGGAATAATGACAGCTCGTTTCTTTTGTGGTGGAATATCAAGAAAACAAGTTTTTTTCATTTCTACTACATCAAAAACAATCCCCGACTCCTCTACCATTCCATCAAGAATTACTTCATATCCTATCGTTACATAATCTTTCAGATTTACAAAATCCATATAATTTTTAAAAACCAGTTCTTTTCTTTCCTGATGAAATTCTACAACACGAACAGGACGATAGACATTTTTAAATTCCATTAAACCTGTATGTGGTCTGCGATCCGGGTATACAAGTCCATCCATACAAAAATTGCCATCATGCGGATATTCTCCATGATCACCACCATAGGCATATTTCTGTTTTCCTTCGATTGTTTTTCCCATATCAATGGCATGATCACACCATTCCCAAACAAAACCACCACAAGCTCCATCATACTGTTGTATTATTTGAAAATAATCCTCTAAATCGCCCGGTCCATTTCCCATGGCGTGACAGTATTCACATAATACAAAAGGCTTTGTTCCATCTTCTTTAAAATAAGCATGAATTTCTTCAAGAGAAGGATACATTCGACTATAGGTATCTAAATTACTGTAATCATATTTTCGTTTCTTTGATATATAACGAGCACTTTCATAATGTGTTATTCTTGTATTATCATATTCTTTTGTCCATTTTAAAGCTTCTTCAAATGTGCAGCCATAAGCACATTCATTTCCCATAGACCAAATAATAACACTTGGACGATTTTTATCTCTAATCACACAACGTTTTGTTCTATCCACCGTAGCTTCTATAAATGCAGGATTATCTGCAATTAATTCATTCCAATACTGTAATCTATTTTTCTGTTCTAATTCCGAACAATAAAACTCTCCTGCTCCATGACTTTCATTATCTGCTTCATCAATAATATAAAACCCAAAGCGATCATATAATTGATAAAATCTTGGTGCATTTGGATAATGACTTGTGCGAATAGCATTGATATTATGCTCTTTCATCAATGTTAAGTCTTTCACTATTTGTTCTAAACTAATAACAAATCCTGTTTTTGGATCACTATCATGACGATTCACCCCATGAAATTTTATCTTTTTGCCATTAAGAAATAAAACTCCCTGTTCTATATGAATTTCACGAAATCCTACATAATCGGTAATGACTTCTCCTTTTGTCTCTAATACAAGCGTATATAAATAAGGATCTTCTGCATTCCATAGCCTGACAGAATCCAAATCAAGCACTGCTTTTTCCACTGCTTGTACTTCTGCAATTTTTTCTCCTCTGGCATCAAATAATTTTACAAAAACAGGAAGTTTTTGTTCTCTATATTCAAATGTAATCTCTAATCTTCCTTTTTGCTTCTTTGTTTTTCTTCCCTCTTTTTCTATTTCTGGAATTGCTTTTATAAAATAATCAAAAATTCCCTCGTTTGGTCTTAATAGAATATAAACATCACGAAAAATTCCACTCATACGAAACTTATCTTGATCTTCTAGATAACTTCCATCACAATACTTTAGCACTAAAACAGCTAATGTATTTTTTCCTTCCCTTAGCATTTCTGTAATATCAAATTCACTTGTTGCATGCGATACTTGACTATATCCCACAAAAATACCATTTACCCAAACATAAAAACAGGAATCCACACCTTCAAAATTTAAAAATGCCTTTGGTGCTTTTTTATCCTGATGATATTCAAAAGTATACACATATTCACCGCAAGGATTCTCATGCGGCACATAAGGCGGATCAAGTGGAAAAGGATAACGAACATTGGTATATTGATGTCTGCCATATCCAGACATCTGCCATACTCCCGGAACTTTAATTGTATCAAATTGTTCTGTAGAAAACCCATCTCTATAAAAAGTTTCTTTTACATCATAAATACTTTCCAAATAGCGAAATTTCCATTCACCTGAAAGCAAAAGAAAACGATCCGAACTTTCCCTTTCTAATACAGGATCTTTCATTGGCATAGAAGCTGGAATATAATAAGATCGATTTGGCATCGTATTTTTGTGAAGAATTTGTAAATTTTCATAATAATTTGGCACAAGCATAAAATTTTTTCTCCTCTATTTTATTAAATCTATAGGTAAATCTATTACAAAATAATAAGGATCGATAGATTCCACGCAGATAAAAAACTTTCCTGTTGGTTTTACTTCATGATCTTCCATATCAACAATTTTATAATGATTGGGAAGTTCTGTAATTAAAGTATCTTTATTTACCATACAAAGTCCATCGTCCATAATACGCAGCAAATTCATATGATTAGTGCGTTCTACCTGTACAGCAGGAAAATCCTTACTAAGTGGTTGTATTTTTCCAGCAAATAATTTTTCTTTTATAATAATCATCCCCTAAATACTATATTTTCTACCTTATTTTTTTAAGCTACCACTTAAAAAGTAAAAAAAAGTTTATAATCAGCATAAAAAAACTCTTCTATACTGATTATAAACATTTTACCATATATTACAAGATAAAACAAGATTTTGATAATAATGTATCTATCTCATGTCATCTGAAAAATTCCAATTTGCTTTTTTAATTCTACAGAAAGTTTCTTTAATCTGACTGCTTCCCTTGTTATCTGTTTTACACGCTCATTTAGCTCTGCGGTAGATGCTGCTGTTTCTTCACTAGCAGCAGCATTTTCTTCTGATATTGCAGATAACGATGCAATCATCGTTACCATCTGACTTCTGGAATTATCAAGCACTCCTGATTTATCTCGAATACATTCCATTTTTCCTAATGATTCCTGAATCCCCTTATTGACTATTTCAAATTTTGTATCTGTTTCCACAAGCTTTTTCTTTTGACTATCTACAATATCAACGACTTGTCCCATAGTATTTACTGTTGTTTCTGCATCATGTAATAATTCTTCAATCACTTGTCCAATTTGCTGTGCCGAAACACTGGATTGCTCTGCAAGTTTTTGAATTTGAATTGCTACAATGGCAAAGCCACGCCCCTGCTCTCCCGCTCTTGCTGCTTCAATAGAGGCATTTAAAGAAAGCAGATTGGTTTCTTCTGCAATCGAAGTAATCATTTCCACTGCCTTTTGTATTTTTTGTGCGGAAGCATTTGTTGTTTGTATTTGTTGTGCAATCATATTGACTGCCTGTGTTGTTTTTTCTGTATACTTTGATAATTCTGTTAAAATTCGATTCACTTCATTTCCTGCTTTTCCCATATTATTTGTAATCCCTGTCATAACAGAAATATCCTCTGTCATTTCACTAATAATACTACCCATTTTTTCAATATCTGCCATTGCTTCTTCTGTTTCTCCCGCTTGTGATGTTGCCCCATTGGAAATTTCCGTAATTGCTCTGTCCACTTTATCAGAATCTTCACTTGTTAAAGCTGCTGCCTGTTCTAATTCATTGGCTGTTTCTGTCAGTACATTTGTAGAATATTGAATACTTCCTATAATATCTCGCAGAGAAGCACGCAATTTTGTAATACCACGAAGCATAGCACCAATTTCATCCCTTCGCTTTTCTGCGATTCCTTCCTTTTGTTCTGATAAATTACCATTGGCTACTTTACTAAATAATGTAATGGTATGTTTTAATGCCCTTGCTATAGATACTGCCATAATCAGTGTAAAAAGAAGTGCTGCTAAAATAACAACAATACTTAATAAACTCATTTTCACTGCATCGGAAGTCAGTGCTGCATTTACTTCATCACTCTTTTTTCCTGTAAAAATCATGCCAAGAATCGAACCATCTTCGGAAGATACTGGCATATAATATCCATAATAATGTTCTCCTGCAAGTTCAATATTTTCTGAAAAATAATCGTTTCCCTGATTTAATACTGTCTTTTCTACTTCTTCACGAACACTTTCTTCCATCAACCGTTCTTCTCCATCCATTAAAGAAGTAACCACTGTTCTACTGCCATAATATAGTGAAACATCAATTCCAGAATCCTTGCTTAATTTATCTACAAGACTATAATTGCCACTAACTACAAACGTTCCTTTAATAACATTGCCAGATTCCAACATAATAAAATCACCATTTCCAGCAGCATCATATGCTCCTTGTACTGCTAATGCAACACTTTTTAATCCCTCATAAATTTGATCCTTTAAACCTTTTCTTAAATTTGCCTGCCCATAAAGCGTTAAAATAATACCAAGTAAAATGACAGGTAATACTGACATTCCAATCAATTTCATAATAATGCCAATTTTTACTTTCGATTTCTTTTTTTCTGTTTCCATCATGTACCCCCAATTCATTCTTTTATAATGCAAGAACGCCGGAGGCGTTCTTGCGGCGGCGTGCGGATCATCTTCTTTTCCGCACGATTTCTTATGATTCTTCGGAAGTTCTTCGTAGCTCTGCCTCCTGTACACACCACGCCCTGCAATCTTCATAACCAGCAACTTCTGCATCTTCCCGCATTTTTTCTACTTTCTTTTCAAATTCTTCTTCTGTTTCAGCAAAAATAGCATCCCAAGAGCCATTTCGTATAATTTCTGTCACACTACCCCATGCTTTTCCAAGTTCTTCTGGTTTTGAGCTTGCAGAATATGTGGCTTTGAAATAGAATATTGAAAATTAGATAAATACTCTCTCACTGTTTCTACATTATTTTCCTCTCGCCATCGCTTTTCTATTTCATTGACATTCCGATGAATCACATTTGGCCATGACGAGTATTGATAGGTTTGACCATTTGATTCAGGATTTCTTGTATTTAATGTCCAGATTGTATTATTAAATTGTGGAATACCATCTTGCCAAGTACCAGTAAATCCAGAATCTTCTGGCATCTCTACCGTTTCTCCTGTTTGTGCCTGATAACTAGGTGCAAGTAAACAAGTATTTTTCTCAAGATCATAATCCCAGCCAATGCCTTTTGGACCATATTGCATAGTTAAATAGCCTTCTGGTGTACAAAGCCAATTCATAACTGCCATAACAAGCTGTGGATACTCTGTTTTTGCACCAATTGTCCATAAACGATTTCCTCCATTTTCATTTAATCTATAAACAAGTGTATTTTGATTTTTTGCTGCCAATGGAAGCATCATTTTTCCATCTGCTGTATGATTTACAGAATTATATTGTGATGCTGCAAGCCATCCAAAGATACAAAAAAAAGCAGCCCCATCTTGATAATCTTCCGTACATCCCTCATATCCTTGTGTTCTTGACTCTGGATCAAGTAAATCATTTCGATATAATTGATTATAAAAACGCAGTACCCGCAAATAACTGCCATCTTTTTGCAGACATCCTTCAAAACTGCCATCACTCACACGATATAGTCCAACACCAAACTCATCCATACCAAAAAAATTGGTACAAGTAGACTTTGCAAACATCATCATATCGCCATCCCAATCACTAAATAGTGAAACACCATACGTTTCTTTTCCAGAATCGGAAGTGGGACAAATTTCTTTCATCCGTTTTAAAACTTCTACATAATCCTCTAGTTCTGTTACTTCTGGTTTACCAATTTGTTCATATAAATCCCAGCGAATATCTGGATGATAATCAAAGTCCCCATATTCCCCACTCTCTGTTGCTACATCATAACCAAAACCATAAACATGACCATTAGAAATTTTTCTATTTTTTTCCAGTGCCTTTTCCATATGCGATTTTATATAGCTTCCATAGGTTTCTAATACTCCATCTTTTTCCCAATCTAATAAAAAACCATCACGAATTGCTGCACGATATTGATCCGAATCTGTTCCAAAAATAATAATATCTCCTAAATCGCCGCTTTCCACTTGTCGCTCATAAAAATCTTCACTTCCATCAAATGTAAAATTTAGCTTTACATTAAATTTATCTAATAGAATCTGTGCAAACCAACCTTTTTGTTCCCCTTGGTAACCGCTAAGTTGGGAATAAACATCAAGAGTAACGGTTTCCTCTGGAATAATTTCAGATAAGTCAGGCATAGAGTCATCGTCTTCTTTTTGTTCTTCCTGTTCTACGCTATCCTGTTTTTGTGTTTCCTGCAATGGCTGCTTACTTCCACTACCTTTCATACTGCACCCATGAAAAAGCACTGTTAAAAAAAACATAAGACAGATCATACTTTTTTTCTTCAAAAATATCTCCTCCTTTTCTTTTGCATCATTTTTATTACTTTTTATTATAATGAATTACATTTCACAAAAATACAATAATAATTATACACAAACTATATGCATTTTTAACATATTTTAAACAAAAATAAAACTATGGTTATGCATTCAATAACATAGCCATAGCTTATACTAATCATCGTTTTTTTATTATTTATAAATAATTACTTTTGCAATTTATACAACATTTCCATTTTCATATCATAATAATCTGGTGTAAAATCCAAATAATGTTTATGCGGATTTTCAAAACGTTGTTCTTCACTCCATACTTCATTTTGCAGTTGCGATTGCACATATGCCCTAATATCATCAAGTGATGGTTCTTTATATATTAATTTTCCATTTTTAAAAATAGGAACTTGCAATTCCTTAATTGTACAACCCTCAAAAAATCTCTGTCGCCAAGGTGTTGTTGGATCAACATAGCGAAATGGATTTTCAAGACTTACGTTTTCATCATATTTTGCAATTAAATCTGCAATCGATCTTCCATCTTCATTATAAACTCTATAAACACGCTTAAATCCGGGATTGGTTACTTTTTCTACATTTTCCGATACTTTAATACGTGGACTAAAGGTAGTTTCTTCTTCTACTGCTGCCAATTTATATACAGCACCAAAAACAGGTTCACTTCTTGCTGTAATTAAACGTTCTCCAACACCAAAAAAATCAATTTTAGCTCCCTGATGAATTAAAGAAGAAATCGTAATTTCATCTAAACTATTCGAAGCAATAATTTTACAATCTGTCAAACCCTCTTTATCTAACATAATTCTAGCTTTTTTTGATAAATAAGATAAATCTCCGCTGTCAATACGAATTCCTTTGAGCCTTTGTCCCTGTGGTTCTAATACTTCCTTTGCTACTTTAATTGCATTTATAACTCCGCTTTTTAATACATCATACGTATCTACAAGCAAGGTACAAGCTTTTGGATATCTTTGTGCATATTTTTTAAATGCTGTATATTCATCCTCATAATACATAACCCAACTATGAGCCATTGTGCCAGAAACAGGAATATCAAATGCTTTCCCTGCTAATACCGTTGCTGTACTATCTGCTCCTCCAATATAAGCAGCTCTTGCACCATAAACAGCAGCGTCTGCATTATGAGCACGCCTTGCACCAAAATCAGAAATACTTCTTCCTTGTGCTGCATAAACAATACGGCTTGTTTTTGTAGCAATTAGTGATTGATGATTTATTTGTAAAAGTAATGCCGTTTCTATAAGCTGTGCATCAATCAAAGGTGCAACAATCGTTACAATCGGTTCATTAGGATACATAATTGTTCCCTCTGGAAACGCATAAATATCACCATGAAATTGAAACTCTTGTAAATATTGTAAAAATTCTTCTTCAAAAATCCCTTGCTCACGAAGATATGCAATATCTTCTATATCAAACTGCAAATTCTCAATATATTCAATCACTTGCTGTAATCCAGCAAAAATAGCATATCCACCCTCATCGGGATTTCTTCGATAAAAAACATCAAAAACAACTCTTTTACTACTATTTTCTCTATTATCACAAAAATATCCATGACTCATAGTCAATTCATAAAAATCCATAACTAGAGATAAATTTCTTGCATCTTTTTGTTTCATACTTAAATTCTCCTTATTTCAGGAACTAATTATTAAAATCTTTTATAATAAGCCTCTTCTTACTTTTACTTGTAAAATCCTTAATACCGATGCATTAATTCTTTCTTCTAAAATCGTTCCTTCTTCTACTGCTTTTTTGATTTCCCCTATGGCTTCTTCATAATTTTGTGGCATTAATACAATATCTGCACCAGCCAAAATTGCATAAAGTGCTGCTTCGCTTGCTGAATAATTTGATGTAATTCCTGCCATATCCATAGCATCTGTTATAATAACACCTTGAAAAGAAAATTCTGTTCTAAGAATACTGTCCATTACAATTTCCGACATAGAAGCTGGTTTTGTATCTTCTGTAACACGACTAATGGAAACATGGGAAACCATAATAAAATCAGCACCTGCTTTCATTCCAGCTTCAAATGGCTTAAAGTCAATTTTCCGCAAATTATCAATATCCTTATCAAGATTAACTGCACTATGATGTGTATTTCCTGTAGAACTTCCCTGTCCCGGAAAATGCTTTAATGTTGCACTCACATTGGCTGCCTGTATTCCCTTTACAAAACTTCTTACCATATTGGATACAAGTTTTGTATCATCACCAAAGGAACGATTTCCAATTTCCTCATTTAAAGCAGAAGTATTAATATCGGCAACAGGTGCAAAATCCACATTAAAACCAAGTGCAGAAATATCATTTCCAATGGTTTCCCCAATTTCTTGTGCATAGTCAGTATCGCCTGTTTCCCCTACCTCTTGCATAGAGGGAAATGCGGTTGTTCCCATATTGGGATTTCCTCCAATTCTAGCAACATCGCCGCCTTCTTCATCTACTGCTGCAAATAATGGATATTTACTTGCATCCTGTAAATTTGCAATTAACTTTAATACTTGATCTCTTGTTTCAATATTTCTGGAAAATAAAACAAAGCCCCCCGGTGGATTTTCAGCTAATGACTGTTTCATTTTCTTTGTACATTTACGAAATTCATAATAACTTCCTTTAGATGTATCTAACAGTTCTAAATTGACCATAAACATCTGTCCAATTTTTTCATCTATCGTCATACTTTCTAAAATTTCCTGTGATTTTCCAAGAATGGTTGCCTGATCGGTTTCTTCATAACGAAATACTAAGGCACGCTCTTGCACTGTTTTCTTTTGTGTAGAATCAGAATTTTTGTTATCCTCCTTTTTTTTCTCAATTTCTTCTATTGGCTTTTTCGTATTCCCATCCCCATTAAACGGCAGACTGCATCCAAGCATCATAAGACATAGTCCAAACAATAATACCATTATTTTTCTCATCATACGTTTTATCCCCAATAACTTTTTTTATTTAATTTGTTTTACTTCTCAGCACCTTGATTACTTATCATATACAATGACTGGCATTCCCGGTTTAATCATACCAAAAATCTTTTCGGCTGCACTAGATGGTAAATTCACACAACCATGAGAACCACTGTATTTATAAATATTCCCTCCAAAACTGCTCCGCCAAGAAGCATCATGGAGTCCAATATTTCCATTAAATGGCATCCAATAAGATACAGGAGAAGAATAATTTTCTCCATTTAAAGTAGCATCTCTTTCTAGATAATTAATTGGATAAATACCTGTTGGCGTATCATGACCTTTGCTAGAATTTCCTGTAACACAATCGGTACTTACTTTTTCTTCACCATCAATATAAACCCATACATGCTGTTCTTTTAAACTAATTTCAATATAGCTATCACCAATATCATCTTTATCACGAACATAACCAGAAAAAGAATAAACAGGCTCAATCACTGCATCTTCTCCAGCCTTAATTGTTTCTATTATTCTCTCAATTGTACCACCATTATGAATCATCCAACCATAACTTCCACCACTAACTTTAATTTTTCTTTCTTTTCCATAAGTATCATAAGTTTTAGAAATTTCTTGTAAATAAGAACGCATGGCTTCTTCATCATAAGTAACATTTCCATTTTCTTCTACATGAATCCAATCCTGAATCATAGCAGATGAAATAACTTCCTTACGATCACTAAAATCAAATGTAATGTTTATCATATATTTATTTAATTCTTCTACCCTTTTTAAAAGTCCCTCATCATCACTTAATACTTGTGGGGAATCTAAATAACAAGACTCTAAATTAATGCTTGATTCTCCTTCTTGTAATGACTTCTTTACAAGCTCAGCAGCATCTTCTATATTAAAATAGTTTCCATATACTTCTTTTTTAATCTTATATTTTCCAGTTTTTTCGCTAAAAACTATTTTTGCATCTTTAGAATCTATAATTGTCTGTGAATCTAAAACTGATTTCATACAATTTTTTATTGTTTTATCATCAATTTTCATTGCATAATCAAGAGAATAATCTTTAGAACGGAATAAATTTCCAAGAGAACGACTATCAGAAAATGCATCGCTTATCTGATCTCCAAAACTATACGTAATGCCAAGATCATCAAAAGAAAACGATGTTTCTAGTCCTCCGCGTCCTGTAATTTCAATTTCTCCTCCTTCAATTGTAGATAAAAGTTCTGTTTCTACTTGTGTCACTGTTTTACTTGTGCAGTCAATACTATTGATTGTTGTTCCTGAAAAAAATCTATCATTATTCTGAATATAAACAACAAGAAGTGCAACACCTCCAATTACTAACATACACATAGCTCCAATAAACGCCCATAAAAATTTCTTCATAAACGCCACTCCTTTAATTCTGCCAATAATACAAGCCAAAGCTTATAATGTCATCTTATTCTCTATGCAATTAATAATATAAAATCCCTTTGCATTTAAACTATCTTCTCGATTGTAAAGCATTTCTGTATCATCCATTTGCATAAAAATAGCACCTGCTTCTTCTGCAATACATTGCATGGCTGCTGTATCCCATTCCATCGTTGGATTATAACGATAATAAACCTCGGCATCTCCTCGTGCTACCATACAACCTTTTAAAGAACTGCCTACTTTCACAAAATTTGTTACATGGTATTTTTCCAAGAGTCTGTCCATTTGTTCACATCCATGCGAATTACTCATAACAAAACGCAAATCCTTTGTTCTTTTTGATACAAAAAGACGTTTTTCTTTTCCATCTCTCGTTCTTAAAAATGCACCCTGTCCCTTTAAGGCATAATAAAGTTCTTCTGTTGCAGGTACATAAATAACACCAAGAATGCTTTTATGTTGATAAGAAAGTGCAATATTGACGGTAAACTGTCCATTTCTTTTTATAAATTCTTTTGTGCCATCCAAAGGATCAACAATAAAGCAATACTCTTTTTGTAATCGTTCCTTATTGTCTTTTTCTTCCTCAGAAAGCATAGCAATTTCAGGAAATTCCGATAAAAGACGAGTAACAATCAACTGATTGCTTGCTTTATCTGCAGCTGTCAGTGGCATATCTCCTTCCTTATATTCTACCTGCATATCCGTACAGGAATTATAAACCTCCATAATCGCAAGTCCTGCTTTTATGGAAACCTCCTTGCAAACCTCTAAAATCTTACTTAAATCCATGTTTACACCCCATTCTATAAAATCCTTACTTTATAATTATTATATGGCTTATCCATCAAAATCTCTTGACAAAGATTTATTATACTCTATAATCGCTCCATTGACAATTATCAAAAAGCTGATATCTTTCTTTATTGACAGAAGCCAACAATAATGATATCAGCTTATCACTTTTACGTCCTTTTTTCAAATATTTTATCATTTCTATACAAAGTTTCACAAATTGCATAAGAATCCTTTAAAAAAAACAACAGTTCTTGACAGAAATCACAATAATTATGTTAAATTTTCACTTTACTTTACCTTAAGCTTCTTTGGTTTACAAAAATCTCCATAAGTTACTACACTATCAAGGCTATCGGAATTACAAAATCTTGCTTTTACATACCATGTTTTTCCTTTTTTTAATTCTTTTATCTTAGAAAAATCTGTTTTTCCCAGATAAGAACCCAAAATAAATCGATATTTTCCATCTTTTTTAGAAGAATAATAAAGCATTGTATGGAAATTTCGTCCTTTATTTCCAGTAATCTTTAAGATTTGTTTTTTACCATTTCCATTTTTTATTATTTGAATTTTAGGAACATATGCAGATACAATGGATTTTAATACAGTAATCTTTACAGGATCACTAAATTCTCCATAAACGGTCTCTCCATCTATATATTTTCCATGACGTACCTTAACATAATATTCCTTACCATGTTCTAATTCATCATAACTGCTAAAAAAACAATACTGATTTTCCCATGACAATTTTTTCCATTCCCCATCTTCTTTTTCTGCATACCAAAATTGATTTGTCCAATTTCCCTTTGTATAAAGTGTTGTTGTTCCTAAATATTTCTTTTTACGATAGACACTTCCCATTTCTATTTCCAATTCCGCTTTTGGCGGCAACTCATAATAATTAGAAACTGTTCCCTTTGGTTTTAATGGAATATAAATAGGATAGAGATATCCTTCTCCGTAAAGCTTAAAATATTCTGATAAATATTGCATTTCTTCCTGTGTAATCGAAATACTTTTTTGATAATTATCATAGGCATCTCTTACTTCATCAACCTCATAACCTTCAGGGCAATCAAATTTTGTTAAGGTATATGTTCCTAGCACAATCTTTGATAAATCTTTACTATCTCCAAGTTCAAAACAATAATTTCCCTCATAGCCTTCATAAACACCATCATTTCTTATTTCTTTTCTCCATTTTATTCTATTATCTTTATTTTCTTCTGAAATAGTATCTACTATTTCTTTTCCATCTGGGCAAAGAAGTGTTGCTGATTTTCCCAGATAACAAAGAGAAGATGGTGTTATTAATCTTTCAGCCGAACCATAGTCGGCTGGTTCTAAAACAAAATAAACTTCTACCTTAATAGGACTTGCTTCTATTTTTTTTGCCTGTACCTTAAATGAAATAAAGTATATCATCAAAAAAGCAAATATTTTACAAAAACATACTAATTTTTTCATTTTTTTCTCCTCTCTTTCTATCCTATTAATAACCTACAAATATCGTATATTCCTTTTCTCCTTCTGGAAGCTTTTCTACTTTATGATAACGTTTTTTATATTTTTGTAAACTTTTTTCTGGTACAAAATAAGTTGCAAACACTGCACAACTTCCCTTTTCCATTTTTGGCGGAGTTGATGCTTCAAAATATATCGTTGCTTCTGTTTTTAAGCGAATCCCATAATGAAAACAATTTTTTCTTAATTCCTTTACTGTTTTTGGAATAATTAAATTTTCAATATCTTTTCCTATGGTAGAAACACGATTTGTAAGAATGCGTACCTGTTTTGGTAATCTTATTATATCTCCCCTATTAATAATTGCAATTAATTCCCCATTTTTTTTCTTATAAATGCAATCTTCTTCTACTGCATACAATTTATTATCCGGACTTATCAAAATTTCTTGTATTTTCTTTCCACTTAAACTGTTTTTTTGAAAAGAAGTAACACTTTCTGGAATAAAAACCTTTTTAACATTAGTATCAAGAAATGCATCCCTTGCAATCTTTGTTACTGTTGATGGAATCGAAACTTTTTTTAATCCTGTGGGTGCTTTGATAAAGCTTTTTTTATCCTTTGACAATAACAAATTATCTACACAGCAATATTTTTTACTATCTTTAGAAATAGAAAACTCCTTTAAATTTTTACATTTTCTAAAAACATCATTTTCTATTTTTTCTAGTTTTTTTGGCAAAACAATCCTCTTTAAACTAGAACAGCCGTAAAATAAAGCATACTTTAGAGTTGTTACCTCATCTGGAATTTCAATTTCCTCCAAATTATAAAATCCGCAAAAGGCAGTACCACATATTTCCGTTACTGTTGATGGAATCGAAACTTTTTTAATTCCTTTTGGCATTACATCACTACCATCGATATTATGATATGGTTCTACAATCACTCCCAATAGATTTCTTACATCATCACTATCACTTTTATCTTCATAGCCTATCTTTTTTACGATTGCTCCTTCTATTGTTTCTGGAAGTTCTAAACTTTCCATTTCTTTTTCTTCCACTTGTTCTATTTTATAAATCCAGCTATACTTCCCGTTTGATGAAAAATAAGTCAAATATCGGTTATTTCCATCCACTACTTCTGTTTTTTCTGACTTATCCCAAGAAATTTTTTCTGCTGCATTTATTTTTATGCTAATAGCTATTGTGCAACTTAACAACAAGAAAAAACAAACTATAAAGCTAGATATTCTTTTTGACATACTTTTGCTCCTTTCTTTTAATATTCTATTTTCTAAATCAAATGTAGTATAGATTGTTTTATTATACTATGATTTCTTCCAAAATTCCTTAAGATTTTCTTACGATTTCTTTACTTTTTCACCAAAAAATAGTAATGTAACATTCTGGTTGACACTATCTGCTGAAACTGCATTTTTAGCGTGGTGGTTTCTCCTTGATTATCTTGCTATATTGAATAGCATAGTAAATTTACAACTTTATCAATTAAATACATAAAGGAGAATGATTATGAATTTAGGAAAAAATATTCAATTTTTAAGAAAGCAAAAAAAGATTACGCAAGAACAGTTAGCCGAAATGATGTCTGTTTCTCGTCAGACAATATCAAGATGGGTAACTAAACAGTTACGATAAATTTGTAAAAATATATACAAATATATAAAAATTTATTGAAACGAATACCTTTTGTACCGTGCGAACGGTGCAAACTCAACGTTAAATGCTTTTAATCCCTAAAGCTGTACGACTCAAACAGTAATCTGAAAGGATAAGCTGAGTAGTACGAAAGC
>CAJTJZ010000036.1 GCA_910576895.1 uncultured Lachnospiraceae bacterium
GTCCGCCAAGTACATAAGAAGGACGTATTAATACAGGATAGCCAAGCGTATTTGCTGCCTGTAATGCTTCTTTTGTTGTAAATACTGTTTTTCCTGCTGGTCGTGGAATACAGCATTCTTCCAAAATCTCATCGAATAGTTCTCTATCCTCAGCAGCATCTACATCCCTTGCACTTGTTCCAAGAATTTTTACCCCCATTTCCATTAAGGCCTGTGTTAATTTAATGGCTGTCTGCCCGCCAAACTGCACAACAGCACCATCTGGCTGTTCAAGGCGAACAATATTTTCTACATCTTCTGGTGTTAATGGTTCAAAATATAGTTTATCTGCAATATCAAAATCGGTACTAACGGTTTCTGGATTATTATTTACAATAATTGTTTCATAGCCTTTCTTTGAAAATGCCCAAACACTATGTACGGAACAATAATCAAATTCAATTCCCTGTCCTATCCGAATAGGCCCTGAGCCAAGAACCATAATACGTTTTCTTGTTTTTTCCTTTGACACTTCATTTTCACTGCCAAAGCAGGAATAATAATATGGGGTAGAAGCTGCAAATTCCGCTGCACAAGTATCTACCATTTTAAATACCGCCATAATATGAAAATGTTCCCGCATTTGTTTAATTTCTATTTCTTTCTTTCCTGTCATTCTGGCAATCACAAGATCTGGAAACTCCATTCTTTTTGCTTCTTTTAATAATTCTTCTGTCAATTCTTCCCTTCGAAGTCTTTCTTCCATTTCTGTTAAAATTGCAATTTTATCAAGAAACCAAAGATCAATTCTTGTAATTTCATGAATTTCTTCTATAGAAATTCCCATACGCAATGCTTCTGCAATTGCAAAAATGCGGCGATCATCAACCTTGCAAAGCTCCTCTAACATCATTTCTTTATCAAAGCCCTGATAAGCCCCAAAACTTTCTAAACTATCGATATGCTGCTCTAGGGAACGAAGTGCCTTCATCAAAGCTCCTTCAAAATTTGTACAAATGCTCATAACTTCCCCTGTCGCTTTCATTTGTGTCGTTAGAGTACGCTTTGCCATAAGAAATTTATCAAATGGCAAGCGAGGAATTTTTACAACACAATAATCAAGTGCTGGTTCAAAGCTTGCATATGTTTTCTTTGTAATTGCATTTTTTATTTCATCTAAAGTATAACCAAGTGCAATTTTTGCTGCTACTTTTGCAATAGGATATCCCGTTGCTTTTGATGCCAGTGCAGAAGAACGGCTAACACGTGGATTTACTTCAATGACACAATATTCAAAACTATCCGGTTTTAGAGCATATTGCACATTACAGCCTCCTGTAATATTTAATTCTGTAATAATATTAAATGCAGAAGTACGAAGCATCTGATATTCCTTATCTGCAAGTGTTTGAGAAGGTGCTACTACAATGCTGTCCCCTGTATGCACACCAACAGGATCGATATTTTCCATATTGCAGACAGTAATACAATTTCCAGCACTGTCACGCATCACTTCATATTCGATTTCTTTCCAGCCTGCAATACAGCGTTCAATTAAACATTGCCCTACACGACTTAAACGAAGTCCATTTGCACAAATATCCTCTAATTCTTCTTGATTATTTGCAATACCGCCGCCACTTCCTCCCAAAGTATAAGCTGGACGAATCACAACAGGATAACCAATTTCCTTTGCAAAAGCAACTGCATCTTCTATTTCTGTAACAACAGTACTTGCTGCAATTGGCTCACCAATACGTTCCATTGTATTTTTAAATTCCAGACGATCTTCTGCCTTTTTAATTGTAAGACTTGTTGTACCAATCAGACGGATATTTTGCTCTTTTAAAAAGCCACATTCCTCTAATTCCATACCAATATTTAACCCTGCCTGACCACCAAGCGTAGGAAGTACACTATCTGGTCTTTCCTTTAAAATGACACGTTTTACCATATCAAGTGTTAAAGGCTCAATATAAACATGATCTGCAATATCTTTATCTGTCATAATCGTTGCTGGATTGGAATTAATTAATACAACTTCCACACCTTCTTCTTTTAAAGAACGGCATGCTTGTGTTCCTGCATAATCAAATTCCGCTGCCTGTCCAATTACAATAGGACCAGAACCAATCACTAATACTTTTTTTATTTCTTGCTTTCTAGGCATTTTTTTCCTCCATTCTGCTTTTATCCAATTATATTTTATATTTATACTCACAAATGAAAAGATGTTTTATACATCTTTTAAAGCATTGCAATAAATTTATCAAATAAAAAGGCAGTATCTTGTGGTCCTGCACATGCCTCTGGATGAAATTGAACCGTAAAAATCTTTTTTCCACAATACTTAATTCCCTCTATTGTTCCATCATTTACATTACAAAAACTTACTTTTGCTATTTTTTCATCTAATGTTTCTTTATCAACAACATATCCATGATTTTGTGAAGATAAATAAACCCTTCCTGTTTCCAAATCCTTTACAGGATGATTTACACCTCGATGCCCATATTTCATTTTATAAGTATCTGCATGATGAGCAAGTGCCACTAATTGATGCCCAAGGCAAATGGCAAACATTGGTACAAAGCTTTCACATAATTTTTTTATTTCCTCAATAATTTCCACACATTCTTTTGGATCTCCCGGTCCATTGGAAAGCATAATACCATCTGGCTTTTCTTTTAAAATTTCTTCTGCTTTTGTATTTGCAGGATAAATAATTACCTGACATCCTCGCCGAAGCAGAGAACGTGCAATATTATGTTTTGTTCCCAAATCAAGCAAAGCCACTTTTTTCTTTATTTCTGTTTTTTCTGTATCAAAATCACCGGGTATTAAAATCTTTTTTTCTTTACAAGTCACTTTGCGAACAACATCCCTTGGAGTATATGCTTTTATTAATGGTAAAACTTCTTCTAAGTTTTTAAATTCTTTTGTCGTAATCATACCATTCATTGTTCCTTTTTCTCGTAAACGCTTTGTTAAGGCACGTGTATCAATTCCTGCAATTCCCGGGATATTACATGTAATTAAAAATGTTTCCAAATCATCTTCTTTCCGAAAATTACTAGAACATCTGGAAAGTTCTCTTACAAGAAAACCATCTGGCCATGCCTGTTTTGATTCCATATCCTGATAACAAACTCCATAATTTCCAATCAAAGGATAGGTCATAGTAACCGCCTGTCCTGCATAACTTGGATCTGTCAGCACCTCCAAATAACCTGTCATAGAAGTATTAAATACAATTTCACTAATCACTTCCCTTTGTGCTCCAATGCTGCTGCCAATAAATACTGTTCCATCTTCAAGTATTAAATATGCTTTCATATATTTTTTCTATTGCTCCTTTCTAGTTTCTACTATTTTTTCCATTTTTTTGCAAAAAAAAAGAGGCAAAGCCCCCGCCCATCCGAAGATAACTATTGTTTCTTGTAATGTATCTGTATCTTTTCTTTAACATTCTGTCTGTACTTATAAAATCTACAGATTTCCCCAAATTGCTAAAATAATACCATAAAGATCTGTTTTTGACAAGAGTTTTTCATAAAATTTCAGAAATTCCTTGAAAAATAATTTTGGATATAATATAGTAAAAACAGAAAAAAAGGAAACAACCACTTACAAAGTGGTTGACCAATTAAGAGAAGATAGAATACCACCCTACGCTAGCCAAAGTTTTGGGGTGTTTTTCTATACTTAAAATACTGCTATAACTTCTTAGCAACAAAAGAAAAAAAGCTGCATATCTTATAATAGGATGTCATAAATGGCAAATTAATATAAGGAAAATAAGATCTTCTTTATATTGGGAAAACGGTTGATTGGATTTGGCTTATTTTGGATAGCCATTGGAATGACGATAATGTTTTTTATAGATAATGCAGTAATTGCCATATTAATTATCCTCATTTGCCTGCTGCTTGGGTATAAACTGTTCTGTAGTTGTTAAAACCTAAGAAAGTATTTCTTAAACAAAAGAAAAAACTAACATGATATGGAATTTATCAAATCCCATATCATGTTAGTTTTTTTTGCAAAAATATAGAAGTAATGAAATATTTTTTCTAAGCACGTTCTACTTTACCTGATTTCAAACATCTTGTACAAACATACATTTTCTTTGTTGCACCATTTACCTTTACTTTTACTGATTTGATATTTGACTTCCACATTCTATTGCTTCTTCTATGTGAATGACTCACTTTAATTCCAAAATGAGCACCTTTATCACAAATAGCACATTTAGCCATCTTAGCACCTCCTTACCAAATTCATACAACTTCCCTATTCTAACAGATCTTTTTACAGAATGCAAGTAAAAATTTTTGTTCTTATCAATTTTCTACTTAAGATACTTCTTTTTTATCATACTGTGCTAAAATGCTTGCTGTTTCATCATCACCAAGTAAAAACATTAAATAAAATTGATGATCATTTATTTTTACTTTAACTCCAATTAATAGCATCATGTAAAACTGTTGGACTTGTATCCGCTTTTGCTTCCATAATTGCCTCTATTTCATCTGGAAGCGGTTCTTCTTCAGGAATAAACCTAATTAATACTTTATAAATTGTATCAATATCTTTTTCTGGTATCATGTCAACAAGATTTTTGATTGCTTCTCTGCTCATGCTATCACCTCCTAAATCTTATTATATGCTTGTCCTCTTGGCAATATATCATTGATTGTTATTATATTATTTTCTTTTGTAAAAAGTACCCTTAAATCGCCAACTCTTAAACGATATTCATTTTCAAATCCTGCTAATTTTTTAATATCTCCAAACGGTAATTTTTCGATTGCAATTTTTAATCGATTTTTAGTATCTTTATCACAAGAATTTATATATTTTACTGCTTTCTTTTTGTATTCTATCTGCAATCTTCTTTTCTCCTTTCCTCTCAAAGCTTGGCTTATCCTCTATCTGTTGCAATTTTCTACTTAAGATACTTCTTTTTTATCATACTGTGCTAAAATACTTGCTGTTTCATCATCATCACCAAGTAAAAACATTAAATAAAATTGATAATCATTTACAACAGTAATATCTGTTAAAGTATAATTTTCATTCAAGTATACACTATCCTCTGGCTTCATTAATCGTTCCCATACATATTTTTTATCTTCTCTTTTTCGATATACACCTGTACGATTAGCAAGATAAATCATACCATTTTTTACATCAAAGCACTGTGAAATACAATCATTATAATTTGTAATTATATCTTTTGGAATATCACTATAATCTATCAATTCTTTTGTTCTTTTATTTTCTATAAAAGAAGTTCCATCTGTATCCAATCTTGTTTCCCAAATTCCTTCTTCATAATAATTGTCTACATCAAATGGAAGCAATGTTTCTTTATAATGAAATTTTTATACTTTATTATCATTATAATACTACAAACCATTCAATCATTCAAATATTTCTATATTACTTTATCTCCAAATCCTTTTCTTCTATTGCAGCTTTTTTTGTATTTACCGCTTTTATTCGATTTATATCAAACTTTGGTTCACGTGCATATGTATAAAGACCATTTACTTCTTGTTCTATATCATAAAGCTGTGTATAGCAAAAACCAAAAATAAACGGATTATCTAAAAGGGAAAAAGTTAATCCCTGATAACGTTCCATAAATTCTTTATCATTTTCTGGTGACGTTCCATAACCCCAACCTTTTACATTATCAGAAGCACGACTAATACCACCATATTCACTTACAAATACAGGTTCTCCTTTATATGTCTGTCGATCATTTGCAAAGTTTTCTATTTTACCTTTTGATAAATTTTTAAATTTATCTGCAAAAATTTTACAATCTTGCTCATAATCATGGATATCAAAAATATCCGTAACAACATGATAATGCCCACTTGTATCAATACATGGACGTGTATAATCCATTGCTTTTGTCATATAATAAATTGTTGAAATCAGCTCATTCCACTGCCTTTTTCCCTGATAATCCCAAGTTTCATTAAATGGACACCAACCAATAATAGAAGGGTGATTAAAATCACGTTCCATAACTTCCCTCCATTGACTGATATAGGATGGAAGTATTTCAGGACACGAAATATTCAACCCCCAATTTGGAAATTCACTCCATACCATATATCCCATTTTATCACAATGATATAAAAACCTTGGTTCAAATACTTTTTCATGTAGTCTTGCACCATTAAAACCTGCATCTATAGAAAGCTGTATATCTTTTATTAAATCTTCTTCTGATGGAGCTGTATAAATTCCATCTTGATAAAATCCTTGGTCAAGTACAAGACGCTGGAACACTGATCTTCCATTAAGAAGAAACTTAAATCCTTCCATTTTTACTTCCCTTAAACCGAAATAACTTTTCACAATATCCTCACCATATTGAAGTTCAACATCATATAGTTTTCCATTCCCAAGCTCCCACAAATGTTTTTCTAAAAGCTGTATTTCCCCTTTTATCACATTGGCATCAGATGTAAGGTTTATATTTCCCATCTGCTTTCCATTATAAGACACTACTATATTTAATTGTTCCGAGCCATATGTACTTACATCAAATAAAAATCTGCCGTTTTTAACATCAGGATAAAATCGAAAATTCTCAATATAATTGTCTGGTGTATGTTCCAGCCATACTGTCTGCCATATGCCTGTTGTTCGTGTATAATCACAACCCGAGGAAGCATATTTGTTTGCCTGCTTGCCACATGGCTGAAATCCTTGTCGATTATTATCCTCTGCACATAAACAAACAACATTTGTACCACTATTTATATAATCTGTTATATCAAACTTAAACGAAGTATACCCTCCAACATGAATCCCAACTTCTTTTTTATTTATATATACTGTTGCCTTATAGTCTACTGCACCAAAATGAATAAAAACTCTGCCCGTAGTCTTCCATCTTTCTAAAATATCAAATTTTCTCCTATACCAGACACAGTTCATAAAATCTTTGTATTCTATATTTGATAATTTGCTTTCAGGACAAAATGGCACTGTTATTTTCTTGCTAAACTTATCGTTTTCATATAATTTGCGTTCTTTGCCGCTGTCACCAAAATCCCATTCAAAGTCCCATTCACCATTAAGATTTTTCCATTCCTTTCGATAAAATTGAGGATTTGGATGTTCTTCCCTATACATAAAAATCAACTCCTTATATATTTGATATACAAATTTTACTATTAAGAAGTTGATTTTACAATGATATAATGTCCTGTTATATTGATGTTTTGTTCGTAGTTCCCTTTCGTGGTGATTTGCCAAAATATTTTTTATAATATCGAATAAAATGTTCCGTATTTGCAAATCCCACTTCCTCTGCTACAGAAGAAACTGTTTTTCTTTGATTTGTAAGCAACACCATAGCCTTCTCCATACGCATCTTCAAAATATCTTGTTTCGGTGATGAATTAAAATATTCTTTATAATATTTATAAAATGCTGTTCTGCTCATACCAAGCTCAGAAGACATTTTCGATATTGATATATTTTTTGAACAATCAGAAAGCATTTCATATCTGAATTTCTCAAATTGCTCTTTTACTATATCCGTTTTTATAGATGAAAATCCCCTCTTTATCAATACCAATAGCTCAAGCATCTTTGCATTTATTATTTCCTTATAAAGTTCTCCGCCCATAAGTATTTCATTTTTTATATCAAGTGCTGTTTCGTTCATTTTTTGAAAACCTGATGGATAAAAAAGTTGGTTGGTTGTAATGTGAAATTTCTCAACTTCATTTTCAGATACATTAAAATGAATAAAAGTATTTATAAAATCAGGATTACCACAAAAACTGTGGGCATCTTTCGGAGCAAATAATATACAAGCATGTTTTTCAGTAATTATATATTCCTTATCTTTACAAAATTTCATTGGTACAGGAAAATATAAAAACAAATAATCGCCGCTGCCATAGGGTCTTAAAATCTCATGCTTCGACACTTCTTGTCGCATATAATCAACAAAATTTACATTTATCATATTTACTCCTTAGAAGCCTATCGTTTATCAATATATCTACTGCCTTTTTAAAAGTTCATAATACTTTCCTTTTCTTTGAATCAATTCTCTATGATTGCCGCTTTCTGCAATATTTCTATCACAGACATATAAAATCTTATCTGCATTTTTAATTGTTCCAAGCCTATGTGCGATTACAAAGCTTGTTCTTCCTTTTAACACCGTATGAAGCATTTCCTGAATTTTTGCTTCTGTTTCAGAATCAATATTACTTGTTGCCTCATCTAAGATAATAATTTTTGGATCTGCTAACACAAGTCTTGCAAAAGATAAAAGCTGTCTTTGTCCACCCGATAATTCTGCTCCTTGATGTGTTAGTACGGTATGATAGCCATTTGGTAGCTTTCTAATAAATTCATCTGCTGACACGGCACAAGCCGCCTTCATACATTCTTCATCCGTTGCATCGGGTCTGGAAAAACGAATATTTTCTATTACTTCCCTGCTAAATAAAAAAGTATCCTGCATCATAACACCAATCTGAGAACGCAGCGAGTTGGTTGTTACTTTAGAAATATCATGCCCATCAATTAAAATTCTACCAGACTGCACATCATAAAATCGGCTTAAAAGGCTGACAATCGTTGTCTTTCCGCCTCCTGTTGGGCCAACTAATGCAATCATCTCTCCGGGATTTACTTTAAAATTTACATCTTCTAAAATTGGTGTTCCTTCTATATAGGAAAAGGAAACATGTTCAAAGCTTACTTGTCCTTGTACTTTTTGTAAGACTTTCGCATCTTTTTTATCTGTAATCGAAGGTTCTTCTAAAAGCAATTCAAAAATACGCTCCATATTGGTTGTCAGTGTTGTAATATTTTGCAAAAGCTGGCAAAGATTAAATAAAGCATCAGCAAACTGTTGTACATAGGTGGTTAAACTAACAACAAGCCCAAGCGTCAAGGTTGTCATAGGATTGTTTGTAATCATATAAAGGGATACACCATAAATCACAACAATACAAATCAGTCGAATCCCACCATGTGCCAGTGGAAATACAGCTTCTCGATAATGTGTTTCCTGCATAAAGGCATGGGTACATTGATCAATTAAATCATAAATAATCGTATCATTTAAGTCTTCACGATTAAATGCATGAATAACATCAACACCGCTAATATCTTCTGCAACAAAAGCGGTTCGATTACTATTTTTATTTTTGGAAATTCTTGTCTTTTTTTGAAGCATTCGCATTAAAAATACAGCCAGTGCAAGTAATGGAATTTCTACGACAAAAACGCAAAGTGCCAAATGAATTTCCAAAATACAAATCATAATAATTGTAAAAATAACGGTAAAAAAATTGACAATAATCGTTGTTAATTGATTAATAAAAATTTGAGAAATTTCATCTGCATAGCTTGTAATTCGCACTAAAATCTTCCCTGTTGGACGATTATCATAATAATCAAATCCAAGTTCCATCAATTTTTTAAACATATCGTCCCGAAGTTCGCAAACAATCTGATTTCCTAACCGCATCGTTGTAATACTATTAATATAGGCAGTAATAATCTGCCCAATTAATACGGCTGTCCAAACAGAAAGAATGATAATCGCTGCTGTTTGAAAATTCGGTCTTAAGATATCATTTTTTGGCAATACTTTATTAATAATATACATATTTAGTACCGATGGAATCATGGAAAGAATACTATTTGCTATTAAAAAAGCAAAAACCATAACATAGGTCTTTGTATATTTTTTTCCATAAGAAAGCAGTTTTCCAAGCATCTCCATACTGAACTTTCTAACAACCATTTCATCTTCAAAATAGAGATTACGTTTACTACTCATCCATCAGCACCTCATTTCCTGCTTGTCTTTTACAAATATCTGCATAGCTTCCACCAAGGCGAAGCAATTCTTCATGTGTACCACGTTCTTTAATTTTTCCATCCTCCATAAAAATAATCTCATCCAAATCTTTTACGGCACTCACACGATGGGTTGCAATTAAAAGTGTTTTATCCCCTATATATTCTTTCATATTTCCAAAAATCTTTCTTTCTGTTTCAAGATCTAAGGCACTTGTACAATCATCTAATACTAAAATAGGAGCATTTTTCATCATGGCACGTGCAATAGAAACACGCTGTTTTTGTCCACCAGAAAGACCAAATCCTTTTTCTCCAACAATCGTTGCATAGCCATCTGGCAAGCGATCCGCAAATTCATCTACTTCTGCAAGTTTTCCACAGCGATGAATTTCTTTGCTATCTGCATAAGGATCATAAAAGGCAATATTTGCTTCAATTGTATTAGAGAACAGAAAGGTTTCCTGCATGGCATAACCAAATTGTCTTGTAATCTCCTCTTTCTTATATTGATGAATTTCTACATGATTCAAACTAATTTTCCCTTGATGATATTCAAGCCCTGCTTGAATTGTTTTTAAAAGAACGGTTTTTCCACTACCTGTCTTTCCCATAATACCAATTTTTTTCCCATAAGGAATATCTAAATTAATATCCCATAAAAGCATTGCCTTTTTCTTTTGTTCCATCGGCTGATCACTTATAGTATCTGTGCTATCTTCTGCAAAAACACTAACATGTTCCAGACGAATATGTGGTTCTTGTTTTCTTACGGTTTGTTTTCCAATCATTTGCTTTTGAACCATTTCTCCCGATAAAATTTCTTTTGTTCCATAAGAATCTAAAATCGTATCTTTTCTATTTAAAAAACCAAAAAAACGCTGACTGCTTACAACACTTCCTTGAATTTCCCCTAAATTATTGGAAATTGCAATAAATTGTCTTGCAATTGTCATTAAATAAGATAAGAAACTAGTAAACTCTCCATTTGTCATATTCATATGAATCGATAAAAAAATACCAAATGCCATACTGATAATATAAAGTGTATTTTGAATCACAGAAAATTCCATCGAAAATTTTGCTCGAAAATCTCCAAATGCAAAAGAAGTGTCACGAAGTGCTTCATTTTTCTTTGCAAAAATGGAATGCTGATACTCCTCTTTCGCATAAGCCTTAATTGTCCGAATCCCATAAATACTTTCCTGAATTTCCGTATTTAAACTGGCATTTCTACTCCATGACTGATCATAAAACTTTTTACTATCACGAATATAATTTCTTGTTACAATAACAAATAAACAACCTGTTATTACTGGAAAAATCATTAAAATACCATTTAACCGAAATAAATAAATTGCTGATATCGTAATATAAAAAATCGGATTTAAAAGACGAGGAATAAAATCAACGTAAAGTGTCTTTAAAGTTAAAGGATCTTGATTTGCAATTGTCATCAGTTCCCCAGCAGAATATTCATTTAAAAGATTTGTACTGGCATGATTAATTTTATCAAGTGCATCTCTGCGAAGTTCCCGTTCACTTTTTATGCCAATCCAATGCGACATATGCCAATGAACATAAAAAGACACAAAAAATATAACTAATGTCATTAGAAATACAATGCTTAAGCGAAAAAATACTGCCCAGTAATCCTCTTTTGAAATATCTGCAATTACAAAATTAAAAAAACTAGAATTATCTACGGGTTCTTGTCCAAAGGCTGGATTAATCACCCTATCCACTAGCAATGCCAAGATTTGGGGCTCAATTAAAAGAACAATCATATGAATAAAACCAAGAAGATATCCTAAGATATGAAGCGGAATATACTTCTTAAAATATGGCATTGTATTTTTTACTAACTGTTTCATAAGCTCTCCATTATTTTGATTATACTAATACTTTTTGTAAGAAATCTCGAAGCCGTTGTGCTTTCGGATTTCCAAAAACCTCTGCTGGCGTTCCTTCTTCTTTTATTATTTTTTCATCAAAGAATAACACACGACTAGCAACCTCTTTTGCAAATCCCATTTCATGTGTTACTACTAGCATCGTCATACCAGAACTGGCAAGCCTTTTCATTAAATTTAATACTTCTCCTACCATTTCTGGATCAAGTGCAGAAGTCGGTTCATCAAATAACATAATATCTGGTTTCATAGCAAGAGAACGTGCAATCGCAATTCTTTGTTTTTGCCCGCCAGAAAGCATTGCTGGATACACATTTGCTTTTTCTGATAATCCTACACGCTCTAATAATGTCTTTGCTTCTTTTTCCGCTTCCGACTTTGACATTAATCCAAGCTTTACAGGTGCTAACATAATATTTTCCTGAATTGTCATATTAGGAAATAGATTAAATTGTTGAAATACCATACCAATTTTTTGGCGTACTTTATTGATATTTACCGATTTATCCGTAATATTTGTTCCCTCAAAGGAAATCGTTCCAGCCGTTGGCACTTCTAATAAATTAATTGACCGCAAAAAGGTTGATTTTCCACAACCAGATGGTCCAATAATTGCAATCACTTCTCCCTGATGAACATCAATATTAATATTTTCCAATACAATATGATCTCCATAAGCTTTTGTCATATTTCTAATTTCCAGTAATACTTTTCCCTGTGCTGCCTTATCGCTCATTAACTTTTAATCTCCTTTCCAGTTTCCCTACACATTTTGTTAGCACAACTACAATAATTAAATAAATAACGGCAACAGCAATTAATGGCATAAATGCCTCATAGGTATCGCTTCGGATAATATCACCGCCACGCGTTAAATCTGTCAGTCCAATATAACCACAAATAGAAGTTTCCTTTAATAATACAATTGCTTCATTTGCTAATGCTGGTAAAACACTTTTAAATGCCTGTGGTATAATAATAAATTGCATTGTTTGTGCAAAATTAAGTCCAAGGCTGCGTCCTGCTTCAAATTGTCCCTGATCAATCGAAAGAATACCACCACGAACAATTTCTGCCACATAAGCCCCAGAATTTAATCCAAATGCAATCACTGCTACTAAAATTTTATTGATATCTACAGATCCAAAAATAATGTAAAAAATAATTAATAGCTGAATCATAACAGGTGTACCACGAATGACCGTTAAATACAATCTGCAAAGCATATCAAGAAAGGCAAACGAACCATTCTTTTCATGACTTGATCGAATAATTGCAACAAGAAAGCCTAAGATAATTCCAAGAAGTGCTGCAAATATCGTAATAATAATTGTATTCGCAAGTCCATCTGTAAGATATCTCCAACGATTATTTTGAATAAAATTTTGATGAAACTTCTCGGATAAACTTAGCTTTTTTACATTTTTTGCCGTATCATCTAAAACAATAATTACCTGTTTTGCTAATGTATATGTATCTGTAAAGTCAATATTTTTTAAACGTTCCTCTGTCACTGTCATACCAGCAGCACCAAGATCCGCCTTGCCAGATTGTACTGCTGTAATAATAGAATCAAATTCCATATTATCAATTTTTAATTCCATTCCTAAACGATCACAAATTGCACGTACAATATCAACATCAATTCCTGTAATTTCATTATTTTCAAAATATTCATAAGGGCGGAAATAAGCATTGGTTGCCATTACCAAAGTACCATTGGTGCGTTGTACTCCTTCTGGTGACTCATAAGGAAATTTGCCCTTGGTATCATCTCCAATATAATTACGAATAATTTGATCTAAAATTCCTTCTTCTTTTAGTGAACTAAGAATTTCATTAATTTTTTCTTTTAATTCTGTATTATCTTTTGATATACAAATCGCATATTCTTCTTCTGCAAACTCCTCTTCTAAAATTTTTAGTTCCCCATTTTTTTCTACAAATGCCTTTGCTGGCTGTTCATCAATAATGACACAATCTACCTTTTTTTGTTTCAATGCTTGAATCGCATCATTTCCTTTGTTAAAACGTTCAATTCTTGTACCTGCTTCATCACCTTCATACTCATCTTTTGCATAAGTATCTCCTGTTGTTCCCATTTGCACACCAATTTTTGTTCCCGGTAAATCATCAATTGTTTCTACTGCTGCAAATGCTTTTATTGCAATCAATAAAGATACTATTGGTAATAAAAGCAAAAATGTAAATCTTGTCATGTAACTTTTCATAACAGTTTCCTTTCTTTATTCTATATTTATCAATAATAAATCTTCCCCTAGCCTTCCGGTTACTGTTCCTGTGATAAGCTGGTTCGATCTATTTTCCTGTTTAGAAGCAGCCGTTATGATACTAGAAGTCATATTAGAATCTATATTAGAAGAAATAAGTGCAATTTTTATATATCGCATGGTATGTCCTACCCAATAAGAACTTCCATTCCATTCTATTTTTTCTTCTAATAAAACTTGCTGTTTCTTTCCAATAAATTGATCTTGATACTTATGACGCATCTCCTGCTCTAATGCAAGCAATGCTTCGCTTCTCCTTTTTTTTGTTTCTTCTGAAACCTGATTTATCATATGTTCTGCCTTTGTTCCATGCCGTTTTGAATAAGGAAAAATATGCATCTGTGAAAATGCGGCTTGTTTTAAAAAATTATAACTTAATTCAAATTCTTCTTGTGTTTCTCCCGGAAATCCTACAATCACATCAGTTGTAATTGCAGGCAAAGAAAAATATTTTCGCAATAATTTGCATTTTTCCAGATATTCTTCTGTTGTATAATGCCGATTCATTCGCTTTAGTGTTTCATTACACCCACTTTGCAGCGAAAGATGAAAATGTGGGCAAAATTTTTCATTATCTACAAGTGGTTTTATAAATTCCTCTGTAATAATATTCGGTTCTAATGAACCAAGACGAATCCGTTTGATTCCTTCTATTTTTGATACTTCCTCTATAACATTTCCTAAAAGTACCTCTTGCTTTTCGCCATTTTTTACAAAATCCATTCCATAAGAAGAAAGATGAATACCTGTTAGCACAATTTCTTGATAACCTGCTAAGGCAAGCCCTGTCACTTCTTTTACAATATCTGACAAGTCACGACTGCGAATACGTCCTCTTGCATAAGGGATAATACAATAGGAACAAAATTGATTGCAACCATCTTGTATTTTAATTGAAGCACGTGTGCGTTCTCCTGCATCTGAAATAAAAAGAGATTCATACTTTTCTGACTGCAAACTAATATCTTTTATATAAGCTTTTGCTTTTTCTGTTAAAGATAGGCTTTGTTCCTTTTGATAGCTTTCTACAATGGTAACAATTTCTGCTTTTTTATTATTACCAACAACAATATCAACAGCAAAATCAGCAGCCACTGCTTTTTGTGCCACTTGTACATAACAGCCTACTGCAACAATAACTGCCAAGGGATGCAATTTTCTTGCTCTATGAAGCATCTGCCTTGATTTTCTATCTGCAATATTGGTTACTGTACAAGTATTAATAATATAAACTTCTGCTTCTTCACAAAATGCTACAATTTCATATCCTGCATCTTTAAAAAGTTTTTGCATAGCATCTGTTTCATAAGAATTTACTTTACAGCCAAGGGTAAAAAAAGCAACTCGTTTTTTCACCATAAAAAATCCCCCTTACTGTCCTGCTAAAATTTCTAATCAATCAACACGATTTCTTATTATACTCTAAAAATCTTCAAAAGAAAAGCAAAATATAAAAAATTATACTACAAGACTTCTAACCATCGCAATCGTAACTATACAAATGGAAAATTTTCCTAAAATTTAAAATCCCTTTAGAAAAGCTATGAAATAATCAGGTTGAACTGTTAGAAAAGCCATGCTATAATTAATATAAATATTTTTAAAAAATAATTTATAACATAATCTATAAAATATAAGGACTAAAAAATGAAGAAAAATAATCATCAAATAGATATCATTGATATCGCTATTATTGGCGGCGGTGCTTCGGGAATTATGGCTGCTATTACAGCAGCAGAACAAGGAAAAAAAGTTCTTTTATTAGAGCAACAAGAAATAGCAGGCAGAAAACTGGCAGCTACCGGAAATGGAAAATGTAATTTTACAAATATAAATATGAAAAAAGAAGCCTTCTTTCAAGGAGAAGAAACTGATTTTTTAGATTATGCACTACATATATTTCCTCCTGAAAAAGCAATTGCATTTTTTAAAGAATCTGGTATTTATACAACGCAAAAAAATGGATATTATTATCCCTTATCTGGTCAAGCAGAGCTTGTAAAAGAAGCCCTTTTATTTCGTGTAAAAAATAGAACAAAAAATATTCTTTGTAAATATAGCTGTCGTGTTACAGAATTAAAAAAGAAAGGAACTATCTTTTTTGTTACTTTAGAAAATAAATATCAATATCAAGCAAAAAAAGTTATTTTATCTTGTGGAAATATGGCAGCACCACAATTAGGGGGTTCTGCATCTGGTTTATTGCTTGCTAAACAAATGGGACATACTATAATTCCTGTACTTCCAGCTCTTTGTGGGCTGAAAACTTCCTATCCCAATTGGAATAAAATAGGAAATATAAGAATACTTGCTGAAATTTCCATATATTGTGAAAAAGAAAAAAAACAATTGATAGGAAAGGAACATGGAGAATTACAAATAACAAGTTATGGTATTTCTGGTATTCCAGTATTTCAATTAAGTATACCAACTGTTCGATTATTAGAAAAAGGAACTATAATAACGGCTGTTCTTAACTTTTTTCCAAAAGAATTAAAAAAAGATAATGTTTCCTCTTCTTTTTATTCTATTTTTCTGGATTTTTTAAAAAAGCAGTCATTGCAAGAGCCTTTGAAGCCAATATTATTAGCACTTTCTGGTATTCTTCCAGAAAAACTTTCCAAATTAATTCTTATCAAAGTTTTTGGAAAACAAAAAAAGAATCAACAAGAAACGATGCCACTGCAATCTATTGAAGAAAAAAAATTAGAAGAATTAGTACAGGTTATACAGGCTTTTGAAATTCCAATTATAGGTTATACTGGTTTTGAACATGCACAAGCAGCTTCTGGCGGTGTTTGTACAAAAGAAATTTCTCCCCAAACAATGGAATCAAAATTAGTTTCTGGATTATATTTTACTGGAGAATTAATAGATATTGTTGGAATCTGCGGAGGCTATAATCTACATTGGGCATGGGCAAGTGGATATCTGGCTGGTATGGCTGCTGCAAAATAAATATTGTTACTTTATTTGATATAGAAAGAATTCATTATGGAAGGAAAAAGAAAATGATACAAATAAATCAGTTAAAAATAAATGTAGAATCCGACTTTAAAGGAGAAGATGAACTACTGCAATTAAAAAAACTGACCATAAAAAAACTAACGAAAGAAATTAAGAAAAAAAAAGAAAAATTAGATATTTCTATAAAAGAAATCAAGAAACTAGAAATTGCAAAAAAATCAATTGATGCCAGAAAAAAGGAACAAGTTCATTATAGTTATTCAGTTAAAGTCAAATTTTCAAAAGAAAAAGAGGAAAAACTATGTGAGTTTCTTCCAGAAATTTCTAAAATACCCGAAAAAACATATCATTTTCAACCATGTGGAGAAAAAAAACTAAAACATCGGCCTATGATTGTTGGTATGGGTCCTGCTGGGTTATTTCTTGGAATGATGTTATCGCAAGCAGGTTATCAACCAATTATTTTAGAACAAGGCGGCAATGTAGAAGAACGAAAAATAGCAGTAGAAACCTTTTGGAAAACAAATACACTTAATCTTTCCTCTAATGTTCAATTTGGTGAGGGTGGAGCTGGTACTTTTTCTGATGGAAAATTAAATACTATGGTAAAAGATACTATTGGCAGAAATCGCCTTGTATTAGAATTATTTGTAACCTATGGTGCTCCTTCTGATATTTTATATAAAAACAAACCTCATATTGGTACTGACAAGCTTTGCAATATTGTAAAAAATATGAGAAAAAGAATGCAAGAACTTGGAGCAACTATTTATTTTCATACAAAAATGACAGATATTCAAATTGAAAATGGAACAATTACTTCTATCACAGCAAATGGAAAACAGTTTCCATGTGAAGTGCTTATATTAGCGATTGGGCATAGTTCTAGAGATACCTTTTCTCTTTTAAAACAAAAACAAGTTGAGCTCTTACCAAAACCATTTGCCATTGGTGTACGTGTTGAACATCCACAGGAATTTATTAATCAGTCACAATATGGGAAAGCTGCAAAATATTTGCCTGCGGCAGATTATAAATTAACACATACCTTGGGGGAAAGAAGTATTTACTCTTTTTGTATGTGTCCCGGTGGCTATGTTGTAAATGCTTCTTCAGAGCATGGAATGATAACAGTAAATGGAATGAGCAATTATGCAAGAAATGGAAAAAATGCAAATAGTGCATTAATTACTACAGTGACACCTAAAGATTTTCTTTTATGCCATACAGAAAAAAATTCGCAAGGGAAACCATTTGCTAAAAACGCTGAAAATAAAAGTATCGATGTACTTTCTGGCGTAGAATTTCAAAGAAACTGGGAACGGGCAGCTTTTTTAGCAGGAAATGGAAAAATTCCTATTCAGCTTTATGGTGATTTACGAGAAGGAAAAGTTTCTAAAGGTTTTGGTGCAATTCAGCCTGATATCAAAGGAAATTATGAATTTGCAGATTTACGTGACTGTTTGCCAGAATATATTATTACTTCTCTTTTAAAGGGAATGGAGGCTTTTGATAAAAAAATACCGGGCTATGGAAATCCAGAAGCAATCTTTTCTGGTGTAGAAACAAGAACTTCTTCTCCAATTAGAATCCTGCGAAATGAAAATTTTGAAAGCAATATCAAAGGACTTTATCCTTGTGGAGAGGGTGCAGGATATGCAGGTGGAATTACTTCCGCAGCAATGGATGGAATACGAATTTATGAAGCAATTGCATCAAATTATCAACCAATATCATATTAAAAAGAAAGGAATATAAAATAAAAAATTATGAATAGCAGAGAACTATTAAAAAAGAAGCAACGAATTGTAATTAAACTTGGTTCTTCCACAATTACTCATGAAAAAACAGGGGCATTAAATTTAGGAAAATTAGAAAAATTAATCCGAATCTTAACAGATTTAACAAATCAAGGAAAAGAACTTGTATTAGTTTCTTCTGGGGCAATTGCTGTAGGCAGAAAAGCATTAGGTTTAAAAACAAAACCAACGGAAAAATCTTTAAAACAAGCATGTGCTGCAGTAGGACAAGCAAAACTTATGATGGTATACCAAAAATTATTTTCTGAATATAATCAAACACTTGCTCAAGTTTTAATAACAAAGTATACTATGCTAAATGATATCAGCAGAGAAAATGCACAAAATACCTTTCGGGAACTTTTACAAATGCATATTATTCCTATTGTAAATGAAAATGATACTGTTTCTACAGATGAAATTGAATTTGGAGATAATGATACACTTTCTGCATTAGTTGCAGCATTAATTCATGCAGATTTATTAATTTTATTATCTGATATTGATGGTCTCTATACAGATGATCCTACCAAAAATCCTGAAGCATCTTTTATTAGTATTGTTGGAAAAATTGATGAAACTATCTGCAATATGGGAAAAGAATCTGCTACAAGTCTTGGAACTGGCGGTATGACAACAAAAATCTCAGCCGCAAGAATTGCAACCGATTCGGGTGCTGATATGGTAATTGTAAATGGAAAAGATATCCATATTTTAGAAGATGTATTAGCTGGAAAAAATGTAGGAACTTTATTTAAAGCCCATAAAAATCATGGTTTTGAACTTATGGATTATATTAAAACAAAACAATATTCATAAAAATCAAAAAATTTCCTATAAAAGTAAGAAACAGGATCGCAGCAAATCGCTGACGATCCTGTACAAATAGCTCTTTTCCTTTTTGAAACCTCAATTTTACAGGTGCAATAACAATAACTAACGATTTGTATTTGTTGTTTTATTTTTTGTTTTATTATTTCTTTTATTGTTTGTATTATTATTTTTATTTACTGTATTCTTTTTTGTATTTTTATTTGTTTTATTTGTTCCATTTACTGTATTATCATCATCTCTTATCGTATCATTTGTTGTATCTTTTATAGTATCATCTTCTAAATTATCATTTGTATTTCCTGTTATATTATTTCCTGTACGATTTCCAGCACTTCCAGCAGTTCCTGTATTATTTTCATTTCCATCGGTTAAGTCATCAACTCCATCCGCAATATCATTTCCAATATCGCCAACCGCATTTGCTGCATCATCTACTACATCGGCAGCTCCATTTGCAATATCATCTACAGCATTTCCAGTATCGGTATTTCCAGCAGTATTATTTCCAGTACCTGAATTTCCCATCGTACCATTTCCAGTATTATTATCTCCTATTGTACTGTTGTCATTCACTGTATTATCGTCTCTATTATCTGTGTCATCACCTAAATTATCATTGTCGCCTCTATCAGCGACTGTGCCATTTTTGTCTTTATCATCTGTATTATTTTCATTACCATTTGTAGCAGAATTATTTGCTGTTCCATCATCATTGCCACAGCCGGTAAGTACGGAAATGCTAAGAACAAATACACACAATCCTGCAAAAAACTTCTTTTTCATAAATCTTCCCTCATTTCTGTGCCGCATTTGTTAAAACAGATATATGCCGCAGCACAAGCTTATATCTGGAAAAGAATACTTGCATTCCTTTCATGTTGCAAAATTATTTTTTATAGTTACGCCTTGACAGGCAAATCATGTAATACTTTTATTCATAAAAGCATTACATGGCCTGCTCGCTTTGCGAGTGCAAAAGAATTGCTAAACTAAGTGTCTGCTGATCCTTTATTATTTTAACCAATTCTTTCACAAAAATTATGCGTCACTACTAAAACTAGTATTGCACCGAAAAGGGAATTTATGAGAAAGATTTCTTGGGATTTTTTGTTAATTATTTTTTACTTTTATATACTTTATATTTCTTCTATTTTGATATAAGATATAGCCTCCTATTCCAGTAAATAAAATTCCTATTATTGTAATAAAAACCCCTTCCCCTATACTTATTTTTTCTTTCATAAGAAATGGAATATAGTTTCCAATGGTATCTCCATAAAACATAACAATAACGGAAAAAGCATTATTAAGAATATGCATTAACATGGAAATAAAAATACTTCCAGAACATTCTAATGCAAAACAAAGTAAGATTCCTAAAAATGTTGTTGTAAATAATTTTAATAAGCTCATATGATAAATACCAAAAATAAGGGAAGAACATATAATAGCAAAGATAACATTTCCTTTTGATCGCAAACCAGAAAATAAATATCCACGAAATACAATTTCTTCACAAATTGGTCCAATTCCCGCAATAATAAGTGCCGCCTGCCAAAAACTAATATCATCTAAAATCACCCCAAAGGTTTCATTTACTACTTGGCTACTTCCCGGCATGACTTGTGATAATATCATTGCAATTACAATTGCAAGCAAATATCCGCCAAAAATCAATAAAATAGAACCAGCTAAAGCATGTAATGATGGCATTTGTAAAGAAAATACCGCTTTTATATCATTTTTTGCATAAAATGCTGCAAGAATTACAATACCTGCAATTAAAAATTCTGATAACATCACTCCATTTAACAAAAATTTCATTTGTAATAGACTTCCAAAATATAAAAATAATAAAAGAACAACGGAAATCACAAGAATTGCATCTGCTTTTGAAGGGATTCCTCCCTTTTCCATATTCTTTCTACTTTCCAGTAATCGAAATCCCCCTGTTTCTGTATTAAATAAAATTTGTTCACTATCATAAATTCTTCCTAAAAGAAAAATCGCTAATAGAGAATAAATAATATTACTTAATAATACCATTGCAATCAAAGAATAATTTAAAGAAAAATGGAAAATATCTCTAATAAGTAAACTAATATTTACAACAGGAATCACTGCTGTTGTTGTTGTCAATTCTACATTTGGAATAAATCCTACATAACTTGCCAACATAACAATTAGCATTAATGGTGTAATATAATTATTTGCTTCTTTAAAACTGCGTGCAAAAGAACAAAAGCACATAGAAAGTGCACTAAGCAGTAATGCAAAAGTTAATACACATAAAAATACAACAAAGAAAATAGGGAGAAAACTCGTAATATCCATAGAAATCGCTTCTTCTCCAAGAATTGCCATAGATTGATATAAATATATCCCCATAAAACTCATAGAAACAAGGTTTAAAATCGCTGATACTAAAGCAATGGTAGCTACGGCTAAAAACTTTCCTGCAAGCAATTCCATATTCGTAATAGGAAGTGTCAGCATAGTTTCTAATGTACCACGTTCTCGCTCTCCTGCTGTTACATCAATAGCAGGATAAATTGCACCCATTAATAAACTAATCACTAATAAAAATGGAAGCATTGATCCAAGAATACTGCCAACCGATTCTTCTGCACTTGCCTTATCTTCATATTGAACATCCATAGGATAAAGAATCATAGATTCTTCTAATTTTGTTTCTTTTGATTTCGTTTCTTCTCCATCTTCTATTGGAATAGCCATAGAACTGATTGTTTCTCTCCAATACTGCTGCTGCACTTTTTCTTTAAAAATAGCCAATTCTTCTTCTAGCATATCTGCCGCTTTTCGAGAATTTTGATTAGAAGATAAATAATGAATAGTAAAACCTACATCCTCTGTTCCTTCTTTCTCCATAGTAATGTAAGCATCTAATTCTCCATTAGAAAGCATGGTTTCTAACTCTTTTATGGAATCCACTCTTTTATCCATTGTTTCTGCTTCTTCTAATCCAACTATTTTAAATTTATACTCAAGCTCTCCGGGATCTTCTTTTAATACCTCAGAAAATTTCTCTGCCAATGTTTCAAATCCAATACCAACATGATAAGTTACCGTTTCTCCATCACTTTCAATCATACTCATTACTTGAATTGTACCAAACATAATCAAGGGATATAAAATTAAAGGTACAACTACCATCATTAAAATTGTCTTTTTATCACGCAGTACATCTCTAATTTCCTTTTTATATAAAGAAATAATTTTTTTAATCTGCAAGTATTCCACCCTCTTTCTTTTCTTCTCTCTCTTTCATCAATTTCATAAAACAATCTCTTAAATTTGTTGTTTTCGTAAGCTCTTTTAATTCTTTTGGCGTTCCCTCTGCAATAATATTTCCTTCAAACATCATAAGGATTCTATCACATAAAAACTCTGCTTCTTCCATATAATGTGTAGAATAAATAACAGATTTTCCCCGTTTCTTTTCCTCTTTCATAAAATCAATAATTGCTGCACTGCTAATAATATCAAGTCCCAATGTCGGTTCATCAAAAATATATACAAGTGGATCATGTAAAAGACACCTTGCAATATTGGCTCTTTGTGTCTGTCCTGTTGATAATTTTTCTATTCGATTATCCACAAAAGATTCTAAATTTAAAACCTGAATAATTTTTTCTGTTTTTTGTTTAATTTCTTCTTTTGTCATACCATAAACTTCGCCAAGCATTTGAAGAATCTCTCGAATACTAAATCTTCCATATAACTTTGTATTACCAGAAAGATAGCCTATATATTGCTTTAATTTTTCCTTTTCTGCTCCTATTGCATTATTTACTGCTTTTTCTGCTCCTTCTACTATATCATTTCCTACTTCTTTTTCTAAAAAAACTTCTCCTTTTGTTGGCTTCATTAAAAGCCCTGCAATCCGAAGAAGCGTTGTTTTTCCTGCTCCATTTGGACCAAGCAGCCCTAAAATTTCTCCCGGCTCTACTTTAAAAGAAACATCTTGTACCGCATAAAACTCTGTCTTTTTTTCTTTTTTTTCATTTCTTACAAATTTTTTGTAAATATGGTTTACTGCCAGCATAAAGAACCCTCCTTATTTATTTTATGCATTTTTCACAAATAACCATACCATATTATAGATAGGAATTGCAAATTATTTTTGCTCCTTTACATACTTTTCAAATAAATCTGGCCTTCGTTCTTTTGTTCTTTCTATGGATAAGTTATAACGCCATGTTTCAATATTTGCATGATGTCCTGATAAAAGTACAGAAGGAACTTTCTTTCCATGAAAGACTTCAGGTCTTGTATATTGTGGATATTCCAAAAGATTTCCTTCCAAAGATTCTGTTTCTACCGATTCTTTATTATGTAAAACATTTGGAATTAATCTGGAAATACAATCCATCATTACCATAGCAGGCAGCTCTCCTCCTGTTAAAATATAATCACCTATGGAAACATGATCGGTTACAATCTCCTCTAAAACACGCTCATCAATTCCTTCATAATGCCCGCAAAGAAAAATAAGTTCTTCTTCTTTTGCCAGTTCTTTTGCTATCGACTGATGAAACAATTGTCCTTGTGGTGTTACATAAATAACTCTTGGCTTTTTTTCTTTGCCATTTTGTCTTTTTATTTGATTACATGCTTCCTGATAGGCATAATACACTGGTTCTGGCTGCATTACAAGTCCAGCACCTCCACCATAAGGATAATCATCTACTCGAAAATGCTTATTCTTAGCAAAATCTCGGATATTCATTGGAAAAAGCCGCAATAGTCCCTTTTCTAAGGCACGCCCTGTTATACTTGTATTCATTCCCTGTTTAATCATCTCTGGAAATAAAGTCAATACATAAAAATCCATATTATTCTAATCCTTCCATCATATGCACTGTTACAAGTTTATTTTCTATATCAATTTCCAATACACAATCTGGAATATAAGGAAGAAGCAATTCCTTTCCATCTTGTTTTTTCACAAGAAATACATGATTTGCTCCTGTTTCCAAGACATCAAAAAGCTCACCAAGTTCTCTGCCATTATCTGTTACTACACGACTTCCAATTAAATCAGAAATAAAATATTCTCCTTCTTCTAAAGGAACTGCCTGCTGTCTTGTAATCAATAAATCCTTTCCTTTATAGCACTCTATTTCATTAATATTATCATAGTTCTTAAATTTTAAAATGATCTTATCCTTAAAATAGCGAACATTTTCTATTTCCATAGGCAGTAATGTATTATCATTATCTAAAAAAACAGATTCTAGTTCCTCAAATTGCTCTGGATAATCTGTTGTTGGAAATACTTTAACTTCACCATGAATACCATGTGTACTTGAAATTACTCCAATTCTTAAAAGATCTTCTTTTTTCATCCTCTTTCATCCTTTCTAAAACCTATCATCATTGATTTATTTTCCATTGATCTATTAACAATGATATATATTTAAAAAAGGGTCTCGGCATATTCCGAAACCCCTGTTTTATCATCTTTTTCACAATAAATTAATCCTGTGCAATTACTTCACGCTTATTATAAGAACCACAAGACTTACAAACTCTATGGGAAAGCATCAAAGCACCGCACTTACTGCATTTTACCATATTTGGCACTTTCATTTTCCAATGTGCTCTATGCTTATCTCTCCTAGCTTTGGAATGTTTATTCTTTGGACAGATTGACATAAAAATTACACCTCCTTACTATCGCTTTCTGGCATATCTTCTTTTATACTTTGCCGAAAAAGCTCTGCAATCATTGCCATTCTTGGATCTTTTGGCATATTATCACAATGGCATACTTTTTTATTGCGGTCAATACCACAAATAGGACATAAGCCTTTGCAATCTTCTTTACATAAAATCTGCATGGGAAGATTCAGCATAATTTCCTCTTGAAGCAAATGCTCTGTATCAAGATCAAAACCATGAATAAAATCCATTTCATCCATTGCTTCTCTACGCTGTTCTTCTGTCAAATTAAAATCAATTTCCCTTGCAATCTTAAAAGATAGTGGAAATTCTGTAGGTTTTAAACATCTACTGCAAAACGTTTTACAAATTAAATCAACATTTGCTTCCACTACTACAGTTTTTTCCTTCTTATAAGAAAGAAAAAACTCTATGAACTTTTGATTGTTTGCAAGTATATAGGAAATATCATCTTTTGCTTCATAAAAACGATTGTTTGAAAGTTTATCGCTTTCTAATAAAACTTCTTTTCGTATTGTGCCTATCTTTCCTGAAAGGACAGGTTCTAAATGAAGAATCATACGCTGCCTCCTTTGCCTGTTCCTGTTCCCATTCGCACTCGTACTATTATAGCGATTTTCCTATAGCTTGTCAACAAAATTTTGCCAATAACATTAGAAAAAAAATATATAAAAAATAGCCACCAAATGATAAAAGCTTATTGGCAGCTATTTTTTGACAGAAAGAAAATTATCTTACGAATTTTCGCTTACATAAAGTTTTACTCTACTTTGAATCACATCTGCGGTATCTTTTGCCGCCTTATCCCCTGCATAATATGCCTTTAATTCTTCCTGAATAATATTCATAATTTCTTCACTTACTGTATCATAAGAATTACAAATTCCAATTCGATCAATTATAGAACGAATTACTGTAATTTCTTCCTCACTAAGAGGCCCCATTTGTACCGTATAATCATCATATCCATAGCTAGAATCAATTGGATAAACCTCTGTACCATCTTCATCTGTATATTGCTCTGTTGCTTGTGCATACTCTAAAATTTTCTCTAAAGCATCTTTCCTTGTTGGAAGCCCATTATATCTTGTTGTATTTTTTTGAAACTCATAAGTTAAAAACTGACTAATAAATTCCCATGCTCCCTCTTTATTCTTACATTGATTTGTAATTGCCAGTGCACAGCCATTTAAGCTTATAGCAAGCTTATTATTCTTATCACTGGATGGATAACTTAAAATACTATATCCCTTTTGTTTCTTATAAAGCTTTGTATACATTTCAATTTCTGATGGCTGATACAGATACAAGCTATTTAAAAATAATTTCCCTTTTTTGACTAAGGTTGGCATACTGTCCTGATTATCATACTTCATATTCTCCTGACTTGGAAATTCACTAGAAAATTCAATTAATTTTATAAAATCATCGGTATCAAATTTTACTTCTCCTGTGGACCAATTTACATATTCTGACAACTGACTATTTACAATATTAGAAACAAACCATTCTCTTGTCATATATTCCATAAATAGACTTCCCTCTGGCATCTTCTTGTATAAGTCTATCATTTCTTCTACTGTCCAGCCTTCAATATCACCTACAACTTTTTTTCCTGCAATCAATGCCTGTGGAGCAAAACTATATGGCAGGAAATAAAGTTTTCCATCATTTTCTAATGTACTTAAAACAGAAGGAATAAAATCTTCCTTTTTTACTTCCTCACTTTTTTCCATAAATGGATATAAATCGGTAAGCACTCCCTTTTTAATAAGCTGATCTTTAGAAATCTGTCTTAAATCAAGAATATCTGGAATTTTTCCTGATGTAATATCCATATTAAGCTGCTTTGATGGTTCTGAATAAGCAGAATAATCTTTTACTTCAATTCTATATTTTTCATTTGTTTTATTAAAAGAAATGAATTTTCCTTTAATATCATAATCTATATAAGCACTTGCATATGTAAGAACTTCTTTTTGTTTTACTTCGGAAGCTTTTACCTTATTTAATGTTATAAATTCTGTGGAGCTTTTTTGTGTCGTCTCATCATAACTTGTATCAACAACAAGAAATTTTCCCTCTTCTAATGGGAAATAAGCCCGAATCCTTTCTCCATCAATATCACTATTTAACCAATTTAACTCTGTTTTTAATTTACCATTAGCTAAATCAACCGTATAGATATTATTTCCATCATTGATATAAACATTGCTTCCTTCTGCTGGATAAACAGATAAATTATAAATATTATATTCACCAAAATCAACAGAATCGCCAAACTTTCCTGTTTCTGGATCAAATTCACGAAGAACATTTTTACTTTCCTCTCCCTGATTGATCCAACCATAAACATAAAGCTTTCCTTCTGCAGATTTCATCAGACATTGAATATAATTACCGCCTTCATTTTCATAAGTTTTTCCAGCTTTTCCTTTTTCATCAAAAGTATAAATTTTTGTATCCATAGCTGCATAAACTTTTCCATCTAAAAAAACCACTCTGGAACGATCTAAATAAAAATAATCATCTTCATTTGATTTCTTTTTATCTCTTTTTAATTCTATAGTATCTGTAATTTTTCCTTTTTCATTTAAAGTATGTACAAAATAAGATTCCTTACTTTCCTGTGTTTTCTCATTATATTCATAACATTGTGTCAAGAGACGAAACTGTCCATCTTCATCTAATACAAACATATTAGAATACTCATTCTCTTTTAATCCCTTTAACTCCGTTTTTTGCACATCACTGCCATCTACATTACAAGTAATAAAATAATTATGTGTCTTTCCGCCGCCTTCTTTATCTTTCTTATCTTCTACCCATTGACTTCCATATAAATACACACGTCCATCTTTCATACAAGCATTATCAATACCGTCAATTCCAATATCAACTGTTTGAAAAGATGATTGATAAATATACTCACTTTTCACTTCTTTGGAAGCAGTTTCCTTTTTATCCTCCCCACAAGCAGTCAATGTCATCGCCAAAGCAGTGGAAAGCATCAATGCCGCCAACGGCTTTTTCCATAACCTTTTTCTCATAAAAATTTTTCACCCTTTCTTTTTTGGTATTATAACCAATTATCATCCTCTTTTAAAAGATACTGTGATCTTTCTTGCCTATTATAGATCGTTTCTTATTAAGAAGTCCTTACGAAATTCTTACAAAAACCTTACATTTCCAGAAAGAAACATCACAGAAAAAAACGAAAACGATTTACGAATTTTCACTTACATAGATTTTTGCTCTGCTTTGAATAATTTCTGCTGCTTCTTTTGCTGTTTTATCTCCTGTATAAAATGCCTGAAGTTCTTCATTAATAATTTCTCCAATTTCGTCCGTTGCAGTATCATAAGAACTACAAGTTCCAATTCGTTCTACTATAGAACGAATCATTTCTGCTTCTTCTTTTGTAAGTGCCCTATCATATCCATATTCTTCTATAATAGTATTTACCTTTGTTCCATCTTCCTCTTTATAGCTTTTTGTTGCTTGTACTTGTTTTAGCCTTCTTTCTAACATATCCTTGCGAACTGGGAAACAATAATTAACTTCCGTCTTTTGAAAATCATAAGTAAAAAACTGACGAATAAATTCCCATGCTCCCTCTGTTTCTTTACATTGTTTTGTAATTGCGAGCATACTGCCAAGTCCGCCCATAGATAATTGATTACTTTTATCACTTGATGGATAACTTAAGATTTGATATCCTTTTTGTTTTTTATATGTTTTCTCATATCCGATAATATCTACAGGATCTTGTAAATAAAACGACTCTAAAAATAATTTTCCTTCATTTCTTAATACTGTCATATCGTCATCATATTTAAGCTCTTCCTCTTTTGGAAGACTCTTTGAAAACTCGACTAATTCTATAAAATCATCATTATTAAAATCTACCTTACCAGTATTCCAATCAATATATTCATTTAATTGTCTTGTAATCATATTATAACAAAATCCTTCTCTTGACATATCTGTCATAAAAACGCTTCCCTTTGGCATCGCTTTATACATTTCCATCATTTCTTTTACTGTCCAGCCTTCCCTATCACCAATCATTTTTTTCCCTGAAATCAATCCTTGAATATTAAAACTATATGGCAAGAAATAAAGCTTTTCTTCTACTTCCATTGTACTTAAAACAGAAGGAATAAAATCCTCTTTTTTTATTTCTTTATCTTGTTCCATAAAAGGATATATGTCAAGAAATAATCCTTTTTTTACCAAAGCATCTTTGGAAATGCCATAACTTACATCTAAAATATCTGGCACTTTACCAGAAGTAATATCTAAATTTAATTTTCTTGCTGAATCATCATAACCAGAATAATCCCTTACCTCAATTCGATAATTTTCATTTGTTTTATTAAAAGAAAGAATTTTTTCTTTTACAGAATAATCCATACTAGCACCAGCATAAATAAGAACTTTCTTTTCTTTTATTTCCGAAGCTTTTATTTTATTTAATATTACAATCTCTGTTATATTTTTTTGTGTACTTTGTTGATAATTTGTACTAATTGCCAGTATTTTTCCATCCTCTAATGGAAAGCATTCTCGAACACTATCCCCATCCACATCACTATTAATCCAATTTAATTCTGTTGTTAATTTTCCATTAGATAAATCCACTGAATAAATATTATTGCCATCATTTACAAAAACTTTACCACTTTCCGATAAACGCATTGATTGACCATAAATATTATATTCTCCTAAATCAATGGGATCACCAAATTTTTCTTCTTTTGGCTTAAATTCTATGAAAACTTGTTTTCCGCTATCACCTTCATTTAACCAACCATAAGTATAAAGCTTTCCTTCTGCAGATAAAATCAGCTTTTGAATATACATATCTTCTTCTATCTCATAACTTTTTCCTGCTTTTCCTTTTTCATCAAAGCTATAAATCTTTTTATCCATACCAATATAAATCATTCCATCTAAAAAGACAACGCAGTTTGAATCAAGATAAAAATACTCATCAGAATCTTTTTTATCCTTTTTTAATTCTACAGTATCTTCTATCTTTCCTTTCTGATTTAATCTATGAATACGATAATATTGTTTATCTTCCCCTGTTTCTTCATTATATTCATATTCCTGCGTCATAAAAAGAAGCTGGTCCTTATCATCTACGGCAAGCGACATAACATATTCATTATCCTTTAATCCTTTGATTTCTTTTTCCTGTAAATCACTTCCATCGATATTACAACTTGCTATGTAATAAATACTTCTTCCCTCTCCATTTTTTTCTTTTGCTTCTTCCCATGTACTTCCATACATATAGATTCGATCTTCTTTTTTGCAAGCACTTTGAATATAATCCATTTTTATTTCAATGGATTGATAAGTTGGCTGATAAAGATATTCACTTCTTGCATTTGTTTTAGAAACCTCCGTTGCACTCTTACCACAGGCAGTAAACAATATCGCCATTGCAAATAAAAAGACATTAATTAAAAATTGTTTTCCTTGTTTCTTTTTCATAAAATTTTTCTCCCTTTCTTTTTAAACTTTTTTGATATAATTTTTTTCTATATAAATTTTTTCAGCTTTTAGGAACTTTCACTTATATAAAGCCCAACTCTATTTTCTATAATTTTCGCTGCTTCTTCTGCTGTTTTATCTCCTGCATAAAAAGCTTCCAATTCTTCTTCTAAAATTTGAGCAATTGTTTCATTTACCATATCATGATAAGAAGTTGCAATTCCGCCAATCCGATCAATAAAAGAACGAATCTGTTTAATTTCTTTCTTATTTAGTGGTCTTTCAAAACCATATCCACTATCAAGCGGTAAGATTTCCATACCATCTTCGTCTGTATAAGGCTTTGTTGCCTGCATTGCTTTTAACTTTTTCTCTAGTACATCTTTCCTTGTTGGAAAATTATAATGAAACTTTTCTTTTTGATATTCATATGTAAGAAATTGACGTACAAACTCCCATGCTCCCTCTGTATACTCACATTGTTTTGTAATTGTTAAGATACTATCATTATCATAAATTACCATATCAAGTTTTTTATTTTCACTATTAGAAGGATAACTTAACACTGTATAGCCGCCCTGTTTTTGATATTGTTTTGTATATTCCAAAATATCGGCTGGCTGCGATAAATACCATGGTTCTAAAAAAAGCCGTCCTTCCTCAATTAATATTTGTTTATCTTCCATCTGACTATAATCAGCTTCTTGTACACTTGGAAATTGATTAGAAAATTCTATTAATTTTATAATCTCATCTGTTTGAAAATTTACATTTCCTGTTTCCCAATCAATATAATCATTAATGCAAGCACGAATGATACCACTTCCAATCCATTCTCTATCTGCATATTGCATAAAAACACGATTTTCTGGCATTGCCTCGTACCTATCTATCATTTCACTAATTGTCCAGCTCTCTTTATCTTTCATCAATTTTTTACTGCTAACAAGTCCTTTTAACTGAAAACTAGATGGCAGGAAATAAAGCTTTCCATCATTTTCTAATGTTTTTAAAACAGAAGGAATAAAATCTTCTTTCTTTATTTCTTTATCTTTTTCCATAAAATCATATAAATCAAGGAAAAGTCCTTTTTTTATTAATTGTTCTTTCGAAAGCCAAGTAATATCTAAAATATCTGGCACTTTTCCAGAAATAATATCAAGACTTAATTGTTTTGCTGGATCATCATATATAGAATAGTCTTTCGTTTCTATCCGATATTCTTGATTTTTTTTATTAAATTCCAAAATTTTCTTCTTCATAGGATATTCCATCGTAATTCCTGCATAAAGAAGTGTTTTCTTTTCCTTTCTCTTAGAAGCTTCTACCTTTTGAAAAGTAATCAATTCTATTTTTGCATCTTCACTATCATCTCTTGTAATTACAAGGATCGTTCCATCTTTTAATGGAAAATAGGCACGCACACCATCTTCCCCATCTAAATCTGCATTTAGCCAAGTAAGCTCTGTCTTGATTTCTCCATTTGCTAAATTATACCGATAAATATTTTTTCTATCATTAAGAAAGATTTCACTGCCTTCTCCTCTTAAAATCGTAAATTCATTTAAAGTATAATCTCCAAAATCCATAGGATCACAAAATGTTTCCGTTTCTAAATCAAATTCTCGAATCCTATTTCTTCCACTTTCTCCATCTTCCATCCATCCGCAAAGATATAATTTTCCATCTGCAGAAGAAAATAACCATTCCCCAAGAGATTCCTTAGCATCATAAACATGTTCTATCTTTCCTTTTTGATTAAAACAATACATTTTTGTATTCGAAAGAACATAAAGCTTATCAGAAAGAAAGGTAAAATTTCTAGTCGTAAGTTCATATTGCTCTTTTTTCTTTCTTTTTAATTCTATCACTGTTCCTAAATTGCCTTCTTCCTCTACTAGATGAAAACGATAAATTTCTCCTTCCGTTTTTGTTTTTCGATCCCTTTTATATTCCTGTGTTACAATATAAAGTTGATTTCTATTATCTACAACAAGAGAAAGAACTGCTTCCTTTTTCCTTAATCCCTCCAATCTTTTTTCCTTTAAATCACTTCCATCTTTTTTCATACTAGCCAGATATAAGTAACTCTTTCCGCCCATTTCTTTCTCATTTTCATCTTCTACCCATTTATTTCCATATAAATAAATTCTTTCCTCTTTTATCACAGCACTGGAAATAGCTTCCATTTCTAAAGAAAGCGTTTGATATGTTGGTTGATAACTATCTTCCTTTTCTATCTGTTTGGAAATTATTTCCTTTTTTTCCTTTCCACACGCTGTAAGTGAAAATATTGCTATTATAATGGAAAATATTGCTATTATCAAAGAATTTTTCAATAAAAAACCCCCTTTTTTCCAATATCTTATCTAGTATACACTTTTTTTTATGAAAAGTCCTTACAATTTCCTTAAAAAAATTCTTTCACAATTTTAATTTAAAAAAGATACCATTTCAAACAAAAGTATGTTATAATTTAATGTAAATTCAAGAAAAATAAAAACCACATATTGATAAAGTAGGTGATATATAAATGAGAAAATTAAAAATATATCTGGATACTTCTATAATCAGCCATTTACAGCAGGAAGATGTACCAGAAAAAATGTGGGAAACAAGAGAATTGTGGAAACAATTTAAAGTACGAAAAGACGTGGAAATCGTTATTTCCAGCCTTGTCCTTACAGAATTGTCACGATGTAATACACAAAAGCTTTCCTATTTGCTACATGAACTTTCACAACTGCATTATACAGAAGTACAGGTTGCAGACGAAGAACGGGAACTTGCAAACATTTATTTACAAAACGGCGTATTAAAAGAAAAAAGTATTGACGATTTGACGCATATTGCAACTGCGGCTTTGAACGGCTGCCATTACATCATAAGTTGGAACTTCAAACATTTTGTCAATCCAAAAACAATAAATGCTGTAAATGCAATTAATCTTACATTACTCTTGCCACAAGTAAACATTTTTTCACCGACTATGATGTTAGGAGGGTTCTAATTTATGGAAAATAATATCACACTCACAAATGACGAAATCCATGCAATCAGGGTGGAACATTCCGAAAAAACAAGAAATCTTTCATCAGAGGAATATAAAAAGCTGCTAGAAGCAGAAGTTGCTCCTATCCGTTCTGCTATTGAACGCTTAAGAAAAGAATATACTAAAAAATAATCAGAACCACCCGTCAAACGGGCAATGTCGTCAACTTAAGCAGGATCTCTCTAATAAATAAAGAATGACATATTCTGAAACTGGTAGTTTTCTTAA
>CAJTJZ010000037.1 GCA_910576895.1 uncultured Lachnospiraceae bacterium
CTGCACCTCCAATAATTACTTTTGTATGAAGTCCCGATTCCTTTACAAGCTTTACCACCTGTTTCATTTCCATCATGGTGGTTGTCATTAACGCAGAAAGACCAATAATATCCGCATGTTCTTTTTTTGCAGTTTCTACAATTTTCTCTGCTTCTACATCTTTTCCAAGATCAATCACATGATAACCATAATTTTTTAACATTAACACAACAAGATTTTTTCCAATATCATGAATATCGCCTTTGACAGTAGCGATTACAATTGTTCCCAATGCTTTTTTCTCTTTTCCCGACTGCAAAAATGGTTCTAAATATTGAATTGCAAGCTCCATCGTTTCTGCACTTGCAATTAATTGCGGCAGAAAATATTTTTTCTTATCAAATAAATCACCAACATGATTAATAGCTGGAATTAACATGGTATCTAAAATAGAAGAAGCTTCTGTTCCCTGTTTTAGCTCCTCTTTTACTTTTTCTAAAATTGTTGTTTTATTTCCTTTTATAACTTCTGTAAAGATAGCACAGGCTTCTGCTTCCTTTTGATTCTCTTTGTAAAGTACTTGCTGTGGCTCTTTTGTTATGGTTTGTACATTTTTTCCTTTTACTATTGTAATTGGATAATTTACAACTCGCTCAATATATTGCTTATCAGAATCTTGTTTTGCCATCAGTAAATCAGCAGCAAAAGCAGCATTCATCAAAAGATCCTGTGATGGATTGGCAATGGCAAGCGTAAGTCCTGCCTGAATCGCAAGTGCAAGAAAGGTAGCATTTACATAAGTACGTTCCGGCAGTCCAAAGGATATATTAGAAAGTCCACAAATCGTTGCAAGTCCTAACTCCTCTTTACAATAACGTATCGTTTCCAGTGTTTCCAATGCTGCATTTTTATTTGCTCCAACCGTTGTTACAAGCCCATCTACAATAATATCCTCTTTTTCCATACCAAGCGAAATGGCTCTATCGACTATTTTATGGATAATTTCCTTTTTTTCTTTTAAATTTTTTGGTAAACCCTCATCGGACAATGGTAAAAGAATAAACATAGCTCCATATTTTTTTGCAATGGGAAGCAGCTTTTCCAATTTTCCCTTTTCTAGTGATATAGAGTTTATTAGTGCCCTTCCCGGATAAATACGAAGTGCCGCTTCTATAATATCAATATGACTAGAATCAATACATAGTGGCAAATTTACAATTCTTGTCACTTCTTTTATTACCTTAAGCATCATTTCCTTTTCATCAATGCCATTCATTCCCATATTGATATCAAGAATATCTGCTCCATACTCTTTTTGTTCTTCTGCCATCTTTCTTACAATGGAAAGCTTTCCCTCTTTTAATTCTGCCTGCAATGCCTTTTTTCCTGTTGGATTAATTCGTTCTCCTACAATTAAAAATCTTCCATCTAAAAGAATTTTTACTGTTTTTGTTTCTGTTGTTAAAAAACGATAGGATAACGATTTTTTAGAATTTTCTTTTCTCTTTTGTATGCTATTGTATTGTAATAATTTTTCTGCGATACAAGAAATATGCTCTTTTGTTGTACCGCAACAGCCGCCAACAATCGAAGCTCCTTGTTCTAAAAGTTTTTCGATTCCTTCAGCAAATTCCTTTGGCTGCATATCATATTCTGTAATTCCATTAATAAGCTTTGGCAAACCTGCATTTGGTTTTGCAATTAGTGGAATCGAAGTATATTCTTTCATCCTTGCAATGATTTCACACATCTTTTCTGGTCCTGTGGAACAATTGACTCCTACTGCATCAACACCAAGTTTTTCTAAAACAATTGCAGCCGTTAATGAATCTGTACCATATAAAGTTCTATTATCTTCTTGAAATGATAATGTCACCATAATAGGCAGGTCACAAGTTTCTTTTATTGCAAGGACTGCTGCACGACATTCCTGTAAACTCATCATGGTTTCTACAATAAATAAATCAATCCCTGCCTGTAACATTGCATTTATTTGTTCTTTATAAATTGTAATCAATTCTTCCAATTGTAAATTTCCAATTGGCTCTAACTGTTCTCCTGTCATTGTTACATCACCAGCAAGAAATACTTTTTTCTTTGTTGTTTGATTTACAGAAGCTTCGATTGCCTTTTTCGATAATGCAATTAAAGAAGTATTGATTTCATATACTTGCGATTCCAAACCATATTCCGAAAGTTTTAATCGATTTGCTGAAAATGTTGGTGCATATAAAATATCTGTTCCTGCTTCTATATATTCTTTTTGTAATTGTATAAAAATTTCTGGATTCTCTAATATCCATTTTTCTGGACAAACCCCTGCTGTCATACCACGCTTTTGAAGATTAGAACCTGTTGCTCCATCTAGTAAAATAATTTTCGATTGTGAAAGTTCTTTAAATTCCTGTTTTGTCATAGTATCACCTGAAATATCGCTCTCTATTATTTTTTCATTATTTCTTAAATATCCTTGCCACTCAGAATACATTTTTTTATTTTACCACATTTAGGAAAAATACACAAGAAATAAAAAAAGCGGATACCATCGACTGTGAAATGATATCCGCCTTTACTTTTCAGCTACTGCTGAGTTTTTCAATTTTCTATCCATATCCTACTGCTTTTCCATACCTCTCTTTCTTTAAAATGCGATTAAGATTTACCTGCCCATTGGACTGTACCTCCTTCTTTGATTCTTGTGTTCTTCCAATTATCTATCAGACGGGTCGTTCTATACAGCCTTTTATATAAAACTGCTCAGGTTCCGTTCCCTGTCAGTATGCACACTAATCAACTAACTATTGGTAAATTCTATGCTTTCTTTCTATAATCTTTTATAAGGATCTAAATATCTTGGCTGCTCTACCACTTTCATAATTACGAGTAAATACATACAATCTATCTGCCACCTTATACTTCATATCTTCTGCCGGTAGTTTCTATTGATTCGCCCCATCTGTCTTTATTTCTTTTGTAACTGTTATGTTGTCATTGGAATCTCCTCCTCTCAATTTTTTTTGATGTTTTTATTATACATTATTTTTTCCCTTTTGTCAAGGGCTTTTTTTATTTTTTTTAGCTATTTTCTACAAGAAATTGATTGAATTTTTTTTTATAATCATGTATAATTCCTATATGCTTCTATGAGAGCGAAATGAAAGGAGGGGATTTCTATGAAATTCCAAAAAAAACAAGCGGATAAATCGGCAAAAAGCACAAAAAAAAATACTTTACCAAAAGAGCCGAAAAATTCCGTAGAAAATAAGAACATAAAAACAAAAAAGAAAGCCACGAAAAAAATGAGAAAAAAAAGCATTAAAACTACTATCTTTTCTTTTATTATATTGCTTTCTATTACATCTATTGCAGCACTTGCTTTAAATACATACAATATTACAAAGATTAATGAATCCAGCGAGCATATCAGTGAAGATTGTATTCAAAGCGTTTTAGTAATTGAAACTGTCAACCGCAATTTTCAAGCTTTACAAAAAATCTTGTATTCCCATAGCTGTGCTCTAACAATCGACCGTATGAACCTATTAGAACTGGAAATGGAAACACTTCAAACGGAAACTAGTTCTTATCTTGAAACTTTGGAAAAAGGGCTCACCGATCAAAAGGAACAATCTATGTTCAAAACATTTATGATGAAATATGATGCTTATATTGCAGGCTATAATTCTTGTGTTGGTCTAAATCATGATGCTTATACTTATAAACAATTAGGAAATGAAGCAAAACGAGCAGGACGAACAGCAAGTTCTCGCTATGAAACGCAAGCAGAAATAGAGGCAACTACAAAAGAAACTGCTATTACACAAGAAGACTTTAATTACCTTGCTCAAGAAGCTTCCGATCAGGCACTTTCTGTTGCATGGGGAACGTTATCAGATACGGCATCTGGTATGGAAAAACAAATCAAGACTTTTCGTGATAATCGTCTTAATGAAGTAGACACTGCAATTGCAAATCAAGAAAAACAATATGAAACTTCTTTATTTATTGCAATTACTGTTATTATTGTCATTATTGTCTTGGCACTTTTAATTATTATTCTTACACTTTTAAATGTCACTTCACCTCTTGCAAAGGCAGTTGCTTCTTTAACATTAATTATGAATGATATTAAAGCTGGCAAAGCAGATTTAACAAGACGGATTCCAATGAAAGCCAATGATGAAGTTGGTGCATTAGTGACTGGTGTCAATCTTTTTATTGAAACTTTACAAGGAGTCATTGAACAAATTGTAACAGAATCAGAATTATTAAATAATGCAGTATCTGGCGTATCTTCCAATATTAACGAAGCAAGTGATCGCTCTGCTGGCATTTCTGATAATGTCAATCGTCTTGCTATTAGTATGGATCAAATTTCTGAAACGCTTGTATCTTTAAATGACAATACAGTTGAAATTGGAAATCATACAAATACAATTTCTTCTAGCAGTGATCATATGCTTGAATATTCTATTGAAATGAAACAGCGTGCAGAACAATTAATGGAAAATGCTGTTGCAAATAAAAGTGCTACCGATGGTATGGTGACACAAATTAGTACAGAGCTAGAACAAGCGATTCAAGAAAGCCATAAAGTAGAACAAGTCAATGAACTAACCGATGAAATTTTAAGTATTGCAAGCCAGACAAATCTTCTTGCATTAAATGCCTCCATTGAAGCAGCTCGTGCCGGTGATGCTGGAAAAGGCTTTGCTGTTGTAGCAGATGAAATTAGAGAACTTGCCGATGTCAGTAGGCAAACTGCAAATAACATTCAAAATATCAACCATCTTGTTACAGAGGCTGTTCTGCATTTAGCAGATTCTTCAAAGAAGATTTTAAATTATATTAATACAACCATTCTTGGAGATTATGAAAGCTTTGTAAATTCTGGTGCAAAATATAGTGAAGATGCCAATTATGTGAAAGATATTATGGATGACTTTTCAAGTAAGGCACAGCTTTTATCCGATACAACAAATGTAATGATTGGATCACTTGATAGTATTTCTAATGCTGTTACAGAAAATGCAGAAGATATTAATAATGTTTCTTCTAATGTTAATTCTTTTGTACAAAATATGGAATCTATCCAGCAAGAAATTAATGGCGTTGATAAAATTGTGGGTGAACTTCAAAATGAAGCAGCAAAATTTCATTAAATCCTTACTAGTTTCTAAAGGAAGCTAACAATAGCAAATGCAAGATATTTCTTAATTTCCATAACAAAGCAATATAGAAGTATAAGGATAGATATCATAATTATACTTCTATATTGCTTTTTCTTTATTATCAATCCGATTTATAAAAAATTCACAAGGTATTTCTAAATTCTAAATAATTTCTAACAGACAATATTTTTAACAATAACAGCACTCATTCCTCCAAGCATTAAATGTAAAAATCCTCCTACTGCCTGATACATATTCGCCTGTAAGGAAAAGCCATCTGCAGTTGTCGTAATTAAAGTGCATAATCTTTCCTCATCTGTAATTCCAATCTGCCATACTGGAATATCTACTTGGATTTCTGTTTCGGAACGATTGACTGCAATGACTAATTTATCTTTTTTATCAAATCGTCCATAACTAATAAAGTTCTGTTCTCCTCCAAGATAAATCAAAGAGCCTGTTTTAATTGCATTATAATCTTTATGAATACGAATCAATTCTTTGTGAAGTGCTAACATTTCCTTATCTTCATGTCCCCATGGATAAGTACGCCGATTATCTGGATCTGTCCATCCTGTCAGTCCTGCTTCATCTCCATAATATACCGTCGGTGCTCCCGGCCAAGTCATTTGAATTAATACAGCAGCTCTCATTAAGCCATAATGCAGATTTTCAGAAGCTGCCTGCGGTCCTAACGAAGATGTACGCCCAACTCTATAATTTGTTCTTGTTAGAAAACGGGAGTGATCATGATTGGAAAGTTCATTCATTGCTACTTGTAGGGATTGTGTATTAAAACGAGACATAAAATGATTCATGGCATCCCAAAATGCCCTGCTGTTTCCCATCATATCCCCACGAAATTCATCACTATGTTTATCTACTCCTGTTAAAAACCACGTTACTGGCTCCATAAAAGCATCATAGTTCATAACAGTATCCCATTCATCTCCTTGCAGCCAAAAAGAAGAATCACCATAATGTTCTGCTAAAATAATTGCTTCTGGATTTGCCTCTTTTACTGCTTTTCTAAACTCTTTCCAAAAATGATGATTATATTCATTAGAATGCCCTAAATCGGCAGCCACATCAAGTCGCCATCCATCCACATTATATGGCTCGGAAACCCATTTTTTTCCAATATTTAAAATGTAATCATGCAGCTTTTGACTTTCCTCATAATTTAATTTTGGCAAAGTATCATGTCCCCACCAGCCATCATATTTATCATTATAAGGCCATGCTTCTTCACGAAACTTAAAAAAAGAACGATAAGGACTATCTCCTGAAATATAAGCACCTTTTTCATATCCGCTTTCATTTTCATAAATGCGTTCTCTATCCATCCATTTATTATAAGAACCACAATGATTAAAAACACCATCTAAAATAACACGCATTCCTCGGCGATGAATTTCTGCCACCAACTCACTAAAAAACTGATTACTTGCCTCTAAATTTTCCTTATTTGTAATACGACATTTATAGCGGCTTGCATGAGCATTATCTTGATCCCCCGGTGCTAAAAGCTCCCCTTCATCTTTTACAATCTTTCCAAAGTGCGGATCAATATAATCATAATCTTGAATATCATATTTATGGTTAGAAGGAGAAACAAAAATTGGATTAAAATAAATAACTTCAACACCAAGCTCTTGCAAATAATCAAGCTTCTTATAGACACCAGCAAGATCACCGCCATAAAATTCACGAACACCCATTTGTGCAGGATATTTATTCCAATCGATTACTTTTTCTACATGTTCACCAATATAACTATATTCATCTGTTTCTACACTATTTGTAGAATCGCCTTTATAAAAACGATCTACATAAATTTGATAAATCACAGCTCCCTTTGCCCAATCTGGTGTTTGAAAACCCGGACTAATGATAAAATTATAATTTCCCGGAGGCTCTGTTTGTACACCTTTTTTATCAAAAAAGCATTTTACAGCTCCTGCATAGATTTCAAAATAATAAGAAACTTGTGTTTCTTTTAAAGGAAGCACTGCTTTATAATAGTCAAATAAGGTATCACTCTCTGCCTTCTCCATCTCATATTTTTCCCCATTCGCTATAAGACAGACACTATCCACATTGCCAAGTGCTGTTCGAAAACGGATTGTTACTTCATCAAATGGCATTGGTTCAGGCGGGAACCGATACTCTTTTGTTCCATCCGAGAACAGAGCGCTCCTATTCAGAAGCGGTGTCATATTCTCAATATACATATGCCGCTTTTCCCAGTCCGACATTTGACTGATCTGAATTAAATTACCCACCAAAATCTTCCTTTCTCTTGTTTAATCAAATCACAGAACGATAAATCAATGTTAATGCACTTGTTATATTTTCATAAACATAATAAGCATCCTATTTTTTTGATAACGTTCCCAAGTATAGTATACAACATTTTTTTGATATCTGCAATTGTTTCTTAAGAAGAACAAAAAAAAGAAGACAGCTTCCGAATGCTGTCCTCTTTTTGGAGAAGGTATTTTTGTTACTTATGGGGTGTAGCAAAAACTATATAATGTATTGGGGTTTACGGTTATTAGTATAGCAGTAAACAAGGAAAAAGTCTGCACAAACATTTTTTTATTTTTCCATTTCCTTTGTAAGATTTGACAGACCCTTTACCAAGATACCCCAAACCTTATATCAAAATCCCGAAAATACTACAAAATTCCTTTTCTTTTTTGTATTCTGCCATTTTACCTATCAATTCTCAAAAAGTGCTTCAAATTCCTCTTTTGTAATTCTTTCTTTTTCAATTAATAATTTTGCACAACGATGCAAAACATCAATATTTCCATTTAATATCTCTTTTGCACGCAGATAACATTCATTGACAATTTTCTTTACTTCCTCGTCAATCTCATTGGCTATTTTCTCACTATAGCTTCTTGTTTTCGCCATATCTTTCCCAATAAATACTTCATCATCATCATCTGCATAACAAATAAGTCCAATAGAATCTGAGAACCCATATTTTGTTACCATATCTCTTGCTCTGCGAGTAGCAACTTTAATATCCTGCGAAGCTCCTGTTGTAATATCATCAAAAATCATTTCTTCTGCAATACGTCCACCAAGACTTACAATAATATCTTGTTCCATACGGCCTTTTGTATTAAACATTTCATCTTTTTCTGGCAAAGGCATGGTATAACCTGCTGCTCCTGTTCCTGTTGGAATAACAGAAACGGTATAAACAGGACCAACATCTGGCAAGACATGAAAGAGAATTGCATGACCTGCTTCATGATAAGCTGTAATCTTTTTTTCTTTATCAGAAATAATCCTGCTTCGCTTTTCTGTACCAATCCCTACTTTTATAAAGGATTTTTTCACATCTTCATTGATAATGCATTTTCTGTCGGCTCTCGCAGCACTAATTGCTGCCTCATTCATAAGATTTTCAAGATCTGCTCCTGTAAAGCCTGCCGTTGTTTGAGCAATCTGTTCCAAATTAATATCATCAGAAAGTGGTTTATCTTTGCAATGAACATTTAAAATCTCTTGTCTTCCACGTACATCTGGCCTTCCTACCATAACTTTACGATCAAAACGCCCCGGACGTAAAATTGCAGGATCTAAAATATCAACACGATTTGTTGCTGCCATTACAATAATTCCTTCATTGACACCAAAACCATCCATTTCTACAAGTAATTGATTTAATGTTTGTTCACGCTCATCATGACCGCCGCCAAGTCCCGTACCACGCCGTCTTGCAACTGCATCAATTTCATCAATAAAAATAATACATGGAGCATTTCTTGTTGCTTCTTCAAATAAATCTCTTACACGAGAAGCACCTACACCAACAAACATTTCTACAAAGTCAGATCCAGAAATACTAAAAAATGGTACACCAGCTTCTCCGGCAACTGCTTTTGCAAGTAATGTTTTTCCTGTTCCCGGAGGTCCTTCTAATAAGATTCCTTTTGGAATCCTTGCACCAACATGAAGATATTTTTTTGGATTTCGCAAAAAATCCACAATTTCTTCTAATTCCTCTTTTTCCTCCTGAAGCCCTGCTACCTCTTGAAAAGTCACACTATTTTGTTCTTTTGTTGTCATAACTGCCCGGCTTTTTCCAAAATTCATCATACGAGAATTTCCGCCGCCGGCTGCATTTTGTCCTGAAAGAAATGTAAATAGCAGAAAAATTACAATAAGTCCAAATAAATACGGTAAAATTGTAACAAAAATTCCTGCACCCTCTGCTTTGTGTACTGTATATCTTTCAAAGCCTACTTCATCCAGTTTTTCTTCTATTGCCGAAACGCTGGAAACATAAAATTCTGTTTCATTATCATTTTCAAATGTTGCTACGACTCGTCCTGACGTTCCCGCCGAACCCGGATAAATCCTGACATAAGTAATCGTTCCCTGCTCTAAGCTTTTTAAAAACTTTTCCTGATTATATGTCTGTGATGATGATGTAATCATAGAAGACATATAAATTGCCGCAATTACAATAGCAAGAAATACTAAATAAATACCTATGCCCCTCATCTGTCTTTTCACTTTATTCGCCTCCTGTCTTTTCTGGAAAATTGTAGTTCCAGTACCATCTGTGTAACTTCCCCAACCTTATATTCTTCACTGATACGTCCTCCGATAATCCAAATAATATGGCTTCCATTTGCAAGCAAAAGAACATGTTCTCTTTCTTCCTTTGGAATTTTTTCATGAATAAAATATTGCTTCAATTTTTTATGTTTGCCGAAAGCGTCCAGTATAAACCAGTCTCCTGCTCTACGGGTACGGAATAGAGCCGTAGATATTTTATCATAATCGAACCATTTCGTATAGTTATTTTTCGGAATTATCACATTTTTTTCAAAAAAACATAGCTTCCAAGTAATTTTTCCTACTTGTTCTGATAATTCTTTTTCACCTGTTAAGGGAAATTTCTCTGGATGATACTTTCTCATCTGTTCAATATATGCTCTTTCCTGCTCAGAAAAAAGTGAAAAACTTATACTATTTTCATTGAATGGTTCTTTTTCTATTTTTTCCAATCGAACTCCAAAAAAATCTCTTTTTGCGAAAAGATGATAAGGAAGTTCTATTTTTTTTCCTGATTGTTTTGAAAAAAGTTTATCAAATTCTATGATATGACATTCCTCAATATCTTTTTTGCTGCCTGCAAGTTTACAAATAGCTTCATAAAGAACTCTTTTTCTAATAAAAGAAGCTTCTTGTTCATAAGCTTCTTTTTCTATATAAAACGATTCTTCCTGCCAGATTCCATTATGACATAAGCCAAGCCTTTCTAGTGCTGCCCCTGTCTGTTCTTTTAAATAATGCTCTGCTTCTAACATTTGCTCTGCTGTTTCTGCCATATGACAAGCTGCCTTTGCATTTATTTGTTCTAATAATGGAAATACGCTAAGGCGAAGTTTATTTCTTGCATATTTCTCTGAAAAATTACTAAAATCCGTTCGATAAGAAATTTCCTTTTCTTTAAGATAACGACAAATTTCCTTTCTTTCTACACATAAAAAGGGACGGATCTTATCTTCATTAACTGGCTGCATACCACAAAGTCCCTGAAAGCTACTGCCACGTATCAGATGAAATAACATTGTTTCTGCCTGATCATCTTTATGATGAGCTAATGCAATTTTATCTGCATGAAGTGTACGTTTTGCTTCCGCAAATGCTTGATATCGCAATCTTCTTGCTGTTTCTTCTTCCCCCTCCTTTGTAAGCTTTGCTTCTAAAGGTACTTGACAATGATAAGCAATACAAGGAATCTTCCATTTTTCACAAAATTCCTTTACAAATTCCTCATCTTTATCTGCTTCTTTTCCACGAATGCCATGATGAATATGCACTGCTGTTAATTTCCACTTCTCTTTTTTTGAAAAACAATGCAAGACCTGCAATAAGCATAAGGAATCCGCTCCGCCAGAAACTCCTACTAGTATATGTTCCTTCTTTGATATCATTTGATATTTCTCTATATAATTCTTTACTGTTTTTTCAAATGTATAACAAAAATCCATTTCTATCCTTCTTTTTTTAACGTTTTAAGCGAAAATGACGTTTCCGCTGATTTTCATAAACTGCAATTACTAATACTGTCATATCATCATGTAGACCATCCTCCTCATGATCGATAGCAAAATTTAAAATCCTGTCTGCCATTTCTTGCGGACTTCTTACTGATAGCATAGACAAATAACCCTTCATCATTTGATCTTTATTTTCCGCATGAAGTGCTTCTAAAACACCATCTGTCATCATAATTAAAAAATCACCCTGATAAAGCTTATGTACTTTTGGCTCAAGTTCCTCTATAGCAAACATTCCCGCTGGAAGCATACTTTCCTCAATAGTAATAATCGTACTCCCCCGTTTTAAATAAGAGGGTGCTGCTCCTGCTTTATAAAAGGTAACTATACCATTATATAAATTTAATAAAGAAATATCTGCTGTTACTGCAGAAGGATTTTGCATATCTGTTAAAAATAAAGTATTTACCATTCGCATTGCTGCCTGTACAGAAAAACCTGCTTCTAAAAACTCCTCTAAAAGTTCAATTACCATACAACTTTCCTGTTGTGCCATAACACCGCTTCCCATACCATCAGAAAGCATGCATGCTGTTTTCGCATCTGGCAATTCTTTGATAGAAAAAGTATCACCAGAGATTGTATTTCCTGCCTTTACGGTTCTTGCTATTCCAGTAAAAATTTTAAACTGTGCATCTTGTGATAATCGAATCACTTCATAGTGATCGGTAAGCAGTTTCGTTCCATTTCCTTCTAACCGCATCTTTTTTCCAATGGCACGTCCTGCAAGTTCTGCCACTTCTTTTGCTGCAACACAGCCGTTCCATTTTGAACGTACCGTAACTAAAATTTGTAACATTCCATTCTGATCTTCTAAAAAAACAGCATCTTCCATTTCCATATGATGCCTTCTTAATTCTGCTGCAAGTTTTCCATAATACTCATATTCTATATTCTTTCCTCTATAAATTGCTTGCGAAAAATTTTTTAAAACAGAAGAAAGTTCCTTTAATTGCCCGCCTGCTAACATCCGCACTTCAGCCATACGATTCCGCATTTGCAATTGTTGTTCTGCCGCAATAAACTCCTCTGTTGCAGTATACATAAAATCCTCTAAATGAATACATCGCTTTAAAAATTCTTGTGCCTTGTCCACTTCCAATTGTTCTTTATTTTCCTCTAAAGATTCTTCTGTTATAGTCATATTCTTATCGGTGCTATTATTGATATCAGCCAATTCACATTCCATTGTAGTTTGTTCTTGTGGATATTGTTCAGAATCTTTTAAAAGCTTCATAATAGCGGAAAAATTATCATAAGAATAATATGCATGACATCGTTTTTCCTGTTCACAGCCATAACAAAGCGTTGCACATATATTGTCAAAAATCTGCTCCTTTTGCTTTTCTGAAAGCTTTTTCTGTATCTGAAAATCCCGCAAGAAACAATTGGAAAGCTTTTGAAGGCTGCTAGAAATTTCTTCTATTCGTTCCCCTGCAATTGCAAGTCCTCCCCATTCTTTCATAATATAATCTCCATTCCTTTAACTTTATATTGGAATTGTTTGCTTCTACCAGCGATATTATAAAATATAGGAAATGCGAAATTTGTCAAAGGAAAGATGCATATGGATTTTTTTTATCTTTATTCTTAAAATTACAAAGAATCCCAGACTTGGGATTCCTTTTTCTATCATATTTACTGAAAATGGACATAAACTTGTTATTCTTCTTCCTTTGCCTTTAATAAAACCTCATCCTTATATACAAGCCCCAGCTTATCTCTTGCAACTTCTTCCACATATTGATCTGTTTTTACATAATCCCTATAATCTTCAATTTCTGCTGTCCGTTCTTGTTCTTCTTTCATTTTCTCATCTAGTTCTTTCATTTTGCTCTCATAATCATCTAATGTTTTTCCTGTCCGATAGCTTTGATATGCTGCTGCCGAACCAGCTACTAAAAATAAGAAGCCACCAATTAAAAATTTCCTTTTATTACTTCTTTTCCGTTTTTTTACTTTTTTCATTGAGACCTCCTATTTTTATCATTTCTTGTTTTTTTCAATCTCTTTTTGTATTCTTTTATTTCTTACTACTTATTTTAACGATTCTTACATACTTTTTCAAGCGGTTTCCAAAAAATTTTACCATTTTCTTCTGTTTTCTTTTTAAAAAACGAAATGTCCAACAACATCTACGTCCTAAAAACGATGCTGGCTTACTAAGAAAATATAAAATTTTATGTACCATTCGCCGAAGCAAGTTTAAAATCCAAGTAAGCCCTTTTAAAACAAGATGATCAAATAAAAAATACCATAAAAGCAGCCCTGTAGAAATTCCAAAAAAGAAACAGCTTCGATATGTCCCACTGTTTTTTTCAAATACCATTAAAAACAGCAAAATTCCAGCAGCCATCCAGAAAGCAAGATCTTCTGCTGCAATCCAAAATACATTATGTACAAATACTCTGCGAACACAACGCAAAATATCATAGACACAAAAAAAAGCAGCTCCATATAACATAGAATATAAAAAAAATATTGCCTCCCCCGGAATGAACACAGGCATAGGCATCCTTCCTTCCTTTCTTTTTTTTATGCGATGTTTCCTAACGGAATATCCGCCCGAAAAAAGATCCTTCTTTTGTGCCTAGTGTTCCTGTATCTGAATAATTCATGCTATCTACGTGTCCTTCAATATCTACCTCACCCTTTTCAAGTGATAAACGATTCACATGAAGATCATCACCCCGTAACATTAAAATTCCCATATCTGTTTCTAACAATACCTCATTTGCATCAAAGGAAAGCACATCTTTTACTCCTGTCACTAATGCCTTTTTTCTGCCATTTAAACTTAATCTGTGTACTGAAGTCCCTGTCTGCCGATCTTCCATACAAATCCCTGCCTTTCTTGTATTTTTGTATCTCTTTTTCGGCAAAGAACATGAATACCTACTATTTGCCTGTCTTTTAGATTGTATGGAAAATTCTTTCGCAATATGACTCAAAATTATAATCCAAGCTTAGAATCTCAATTTTTTCTTTTTTATAAATACTGAAACATCTCTTTTGCATTTTCTTTTTTTACAGTTTCTTGTGTACTTAATACTTCTGCTTTTACTTGTTTATTTCCAAAACCAACTTCAATAATATCTCCAACTTTAATTTCCTGTGATGCCTTTGCTACTTTTCCATTCACGGTAACTCTCCCGACTGTACAGGCTTCATTTGCAACAGTACGCCGCTTAATAATACGTGAAACCTTTAAATATTTATCTAACCTCATAATCATTTTCACCCTTTCCTTTCATCATAGAAGAAAAGAACATCTGCTATAAAACAGATGCTCTTTTGAAATGACCTGTCATTTGACAAGTCTTCACTACAAGCCCGGGTTATGCATTTACTAAATCCTTTAAAGCTTTCCCTGCTTTGAACTTTGGTGTTTTAGAAGCAGCAATCGTCATCGGCTCATTTGTATGAGGATTTCTGCCCTCTCTTGCAGCTCGTTCTGAAACTTCAAATGTACCAAATCCAACCAACTGCACCTTGCCGCCCTTTGCCAGTTCTTCAGATACCACATCAGAAAATGCCTTTAATGCCTTCTCCGCATCCTTCTTAGATAATTCTGACTTCTCCGCAATTGCTGCTACTAATTCTGACTTGTTCATGGATAAAATCCTCCTCTAAAAATTGATGTTATAAATCCCAGATACATTACCTTCAAAAACATATTCAGTATCAAGGAACAATACTACAACATACTTTATAAACTTAACAAACCCCTTTGTCAAGATTTTTTAACAGTTTTTTACAAGGATTTTATTCATTTTTAAATTTCCCAGAAATATTTTTATAAATTCATATAATTAATACTCTATTTCCTTCATTGTTCCATCTGTTTTCCAAGGAAGCCTGCTGCCGATGCAGCTAATTTTGCTTCTACTTCACCAAATCCTTCCTTTGGTTCTCTTGTTAAAATAATTACTGATCCAATGACATCTCCTTCACTAATAATTGGTGTAATTACCTCCTGTTTATAATCCTCTGCCTCATTTGTTATTTTAATAAAATTTTTTTCATTGCGAGAAGCTAATACACTCTCTCTTTCTGTAATCACATCTTCCAGATCTTTACTAATTGGTTTCATTAAGATATCTTTCTTACCTCCTGATACAGCAATCAGTTGATCTCTATCGGTAATACAAACGGTATGACCTGTTGTCTGTGAAAGAGAATCTGCATATTGCTTTGCAAATTGCGTTAATTCTCCAATAGGAGAATATTTCTTTAAAATAATTTCACCTTCGCGATCGGTAAAAATCTCTAATGGATCACCCTCACGAATACGCAGTGTACGGCGTATTTCTTTTGGAATCACGACACGCCCAAGATCATCAATACGGCGTACAATACCAGTTGCTTTCATATTATAATTCCTCCATTTCTCATTGCCTTTAAACATCTTATTTGGCATAGCTTCTTAGAACCGACAAATATCGGTCATTTAAATTTCCTTATTTTAAAGCTTTTTTAATCTTTTTTGTAGTTGTAGTAGTATCTGTAAAAAATGGCGAATTATTCATATGCACTTTTTTTTCTTATTTCTATTTTATTTCTTTATAAACAGTTCCTAATACCTTATTCCAAGCATTTAAAATAATATTCATCTGAAATTTTGATATATTATTCCAAGTATTCTCAGAAAATTCCTTTCTTAATGGTTCATTTTCTATTAAGAATTCTATCTTTTCTGCCATCTTTTTACAATCAAAGGCAGGAATTAAATAACCATTTTTCCCATTCTCAATTATTTCATCTGGTCCAGTTTTAATACAAAAGCTAACGCTTGGAAGATGAAATGCTTTTGCTTCTAAAAGACACATTGGAAATCCCTCAATACGAGAAGTCATAACATAAATCTGTGCTCTTTCCAGATAAAAATTCACATTCTTTATCTGCCCTGTTAAAATCAACTGTTCTTGCAATTTTTCTTTTTCTATAATCTGTTCTAAAAAAAAACGTTCTTCCCCTTCTCCTATCACAATCCATTTCCAGTTTCTATGTTTTTTCAAAACTAGGGAAGCCGTTTTCGCTAAATAATCCATTCCTTTTCTTTTAATTAAATGCCCTATTGTCACTAACCACTTTTCTTTCGTTTTTGTCTTATCTGTCTTATCTATCTTTGATAATTTAGACAGTTCTATCATTGGATTATAAATGGCAGAAATATTTTTTTTTCTATTTAATTTTTCCTGATAAGCTCTTTTATCGCTTTCTGTTAATGTAATAATATAATCTGTCCTTTTCACCGAATATTTTAAAATAGAATACCGATAAAATGACATTTTCTCATACTCATAATTAAAATGCTCCCAAGAAATAATTTTTGTTTTTAACCCCTTTGCTGCTGGTATTGATAAAATATCAAGTACAATATCAATATCAATAATAATATCAACACTTTGCTGCCTTAAAAATTGCCGTAATTTTGGAATTATTTTTAAATATCCCAGTCCCGGATTTATCCATTTCTTCCCAAGTACATAATGCTTAATTGCCTTATTAAGAGGAAAAAATAATGTTCTTGATTGTTCTACTAGACTTAAGAAAAGAATACGAGTTTCTTTTTCATATACAAGCTTATTTGCTATCATGGTAGAAACTCGTTCTGTACCACCTGCTCTTGTAATATCCCCTGAAAAAAAACAAATTGTTTTCAATGGTATTTCCTCTTAATAATGATAATATTCTTTTGTTTCCTTTGTCCTATATTCATGTTTTTCATAATAGCCAATCAATGTTCCCGTTTTATCCCGAAGTGCTATGATATAGACATCTTTATTTTCTTTTTTATTATAAAATGTATAGATTCTATTATGCTCCTTACTTTCCTGAAACCATAAAAGAACTTTTTGAATCTGTTCTTTTGATTGTTTCTTATGACAATCCAAAAGATTCTTTCCCACAAGCTTCTCTCCCCCACGTTTTGCATATCTTGTAATAGCCGTAGGATTCATATAAAGAATTGTATGTTCTAAATTACAAATAACAATCGGACAACTATCTTGATCAATAATACTTTGAAAATACTCAAATAATTCCATTTTTTTCTTCCTTTCCTCCATTTTCTTAATTTTTATTCTAATTTTGCATTTTTATCTGCTCTTTTTGTATTAATGGATAGCTTATAATTTGATCGCTGTCTAATTCTTCCCGATACATAGAAACTGCTGTAATCTGATGATTTTCATAAGTTGTATAGTAAAAAATTCCTTGATTCATATTATAACATGAAGTATAAATTGTAATTTCATACTTTCCATCTCCAACATCACAACATCCCCTCTGCTGTTCAACAGAACCTAAAATATGAAAAAACTGATTGACACTTTCTATTTCGGATTCTAAAGAAACAGCATTCATTTTTACAAAAGCAGCTCGAATAAACCGAGACTGTGAAGATAAATCTCCCGGAAGCCCTAATGCACCCATACCACGACTATATTTTTGCAAAGAAAGCTTATCAGAAAAGCAATTTTTTGGATCTTTTGCAGAAAGATGCATATAATTATTTAATTGAAACATTTGTTCCTTAAAAGGTGGATTATTTGTTAAAACTCCTACAGGATTTTCATAAATCTTAATACCATCCTTAACTACCTCTAATGTAATTGTTTCCTTTCGATCAGCAATGATCCAATGAAGTGTAGCTACTGGCAGTTTCTCATTAAAAGCTCTATCTATAAGATTCATATTCTTTAACAATTTTCTTGTTTCAGCTACCGTAGCACATCTTGTTAAAATCCATGGTATTAATTCAAATGTTGCCACATTATCTTTTCCTTCTATTTTTTCTTTACTATAATAAGCATTTCCTACAAAGTTTAAACCTGCAATACCGAGCCCTTTTTCATTGACAGCTTCATGAAATAATGGTACATTTTCTGCAAGATGTGCCATACCAATCATAGCATAATTTTTTTTATTTATAAAATCCTTATTATGAAAAGGAAATAGAAAATTACGTGGCATAATTACTATATCCTCTCCATAAGAAAAATCATAATCTAACGTTCGTCCAAAATAAGTATCTTTTGTTTGATACGTTATTGCCGTACACATAAGCTTCCCGTTACTGAAAACTTATAAAAAGTTATAAATAGACTTTTATGTTTCATTCCTTGTTCAACGTGTCCGCTTTTGATAAAATCTACTCACGTTTGGTATGACACTCCGAAGGCGTAAATTCCCGACTAACGTACCGGTACATATTAACAGCATTTATTTTAATTATGCTGTTAATCCATATCGCATTAAGTTGACACTCGCCTGAAAATCTCTGTCAATTGTCAGTCCGCATTCAGGACAATGATAAATTCTGTCAAAAAGTTTCAAATCTTTCTTCACATATCCGCAACAGGAACATAATTTACTTGACGGATAATATCTGTCAGCCGTTATAAACTCAATCTTATTCCAACTGCATTTATACTGTATCTGCCTGTAAAATTCATAAAAACATTGTTCCTGTACTGCTCTGGCTAAGTGTCTGTTCTTCATCATACCCCTGACATTCAGGTCTTCCAGAACAATAAACTTTGGTTTTCGGTTTATTATTTCAGAAGTAGTCTGGTGCAGGTAATTATGACGAATATTTGTCAGTCTATGGGTAATTTTTAAAAGTTTCTTTTCACTTTTTATAATATTGCGTGTTTTACAGTAACATTCTCCTTTCCTGTTTTTTGAGTATTTCTTTGCTACTCTGCGTTGCAATCTACGCTTTTTCTTCTTTAGTTTTCTGACTTTTGTGGTCTTGTTGATATTTTTATAAACATTAGTATCAGAACAGATTGCTAAATCTTTGATACCAATGTCAATTCCAATTCCCTGATTTGTTGGCTGTTCTGTATTCTCTCCGCTTTCAATACCCACCGAAATCCACCAGTTCAAACCGTCAAACGTAATTCTTGGATTGGAATACTTCGCATGGACTGGTATTCTGTCAGGCTCTGACAACTTCACAAAATTGAACTTCTGTTTGTTCCTCTTTTTACTTGTTGTCAGCTTTTCCAATTTTACATAGGTAGAAGTAAAGCTGATTTTAGATGTATCCATATAAAAGGATGGTTTGGACTTTTTTCTGCTCTTGAATTTCGGGAATTCTGCAATTCCTTTGAAAAAATTCTGATATGCCCTTACAGCATCTTTGATTGCCTGTTTCGGAATATTATTGCTGTAATCATTCAGCCATTGATATTCTTTCTCTGATTTCATAACAGTAAGGATTTTCCGTAAATCACCATCAGAAAGGAATTTATTTCCTGCTTCATAATTCTTCTTTTCATAGCCTAATGCCCAGTTATATACAAATCTTGTAGTACCTGCACAGGCAAACAGCTTTGTTTTCTGCCTATTATTCGGACAGAGCATTACTTTTATGGTTTTCATCATTTTCTGTAAGCTCCTTTATCATCTTCCTTGCCTTGTTTGCACGTTTCCCCTGTAATTTACAACTGAATACAGTCATAATCTGTATCAAATCTTCTGTAAGTTCTTCCTGTTCCGTTCTTTCGGTCGTATCCACAATTTCAATTTCACAATCATACAATTCAGCGATGTACTCAATCAGTTCAAAACCAAATCTTGTCAGTCTGTCCTTATAAAGTACAACTACTTTTGAAATACTTCTGTTTGCCATGCCTTTTATCAATTCCTGCAGCCCTTTCCGCTTATAATTTATTCCCGAGCCTATATCCGAAATAATCTCAAACGGTTTCCCCTGTGCAAGCAGATAGATTCTCATATTCTCTTTCTGCCGTTCCAAATCGTCTTTCTGTTTCGGAGAACTAACACGACAGTAACCTATTGTTTTCCCTTGCTTTTTTACAGGTTTATTCAATATTTGATTCAGGTCATCTTCTGAATAATAACGATAACCGTTAGGACTTGTATGATGCGGTTTCAGCTTTCCTGATTTATCCCAGTTTCTTAAAGTCTGTGCCGTTACTCCAAGAATTTCTGTCATTTCATGTATAGTGTAATATTTCATTTTATCACCTCTATACATATTAGAACACTCTTAATTATAAAAGTCAATAGCATATTTATAACTTTTTATAGTCTTTCTTTAACTGTTAAAAACCTCCTAAAAAACGATACTTTTTTCTATACTAATGATAAAAATTCCATGCATTCCCATTAGTTTTCATCTGTTTCTATCATTTTCTGAAATTGCTCCTCCGTAATAATTTCAACTCCAAGCTCTTTTGCTTTTTTATTTTTTGCAGAAGCACTAGCAGCATGATTATTAATTAAATAATTTGTTTTTCCTGTAACACTTCCTGTTACTTTACCGCCAAGAGATTCAATGAAATCTTTTAATTCTTTACGATTTGTATATTTTTCCAAAGAACCAGTAATTACAAATATTTTGCCAGAAAGTTTTTGCGGCTTAGAAACTTTTTCCTCTTGTCGAAATGTAATTTCCTTTAAAAGATGATCGGTTATTTCATTTTTTGTTTTATCATGGAAAAACTGATAAAAAGCTTCTGCTATTACAGCACCCACTCCAGCAATTTCTGTCAATTCTTCTTGTGTAGCAGCACGAATCTTTGAAAAATCATTATCAAATTCACGACAAATAAGCTTTGCATTAGAAATACCAATATTAGGAATGCCAAGACTATAAAGAAAACGATACATTTCTATTTCTCTTACATTTTCTACGGCAGTGATTAAATTTTCATAAGATTTTTCACCAAATCCTTCCATAGAGATAATCATATCTTTATAACGGGAAAGATGAAATAAATCCGCAGGTTCTTTTACAATACCAAGATCGACTAATTTTTCTAAAGTCGCTTCTGAAAGCCCCTCTATATTCATAGCATCTCTACTAACAAATAAGGTAAATGATTTTATTTTTTTTGCCTGACAATTTGGATTTTTGCAAAATAAGACTTTTGCATTATTTTCACTACGAATCTCGGTCTTTTGCCCACAAACAGGACATTGTTTTGGTATTTTCAAATTTCCACTTCTTGTTAAATTTTCTGCGATTTGTGGAATAATCATATTCGCTTTATAAACACAAATCGTATCTCCAATATTAAGTTCTAAATTTTCTACAATACTAATATTATGAACACTAGCACGACTAACACTTGTTCCCTCTAATTCTACGGGATCAAAAATAGCAACTGGATTAATTAGCCCTGTCCTTGATGCACTCCATTCCATTTCACGCAAAATTGTTTCGGCTGTTTATAGTGATAGGTAAGTCTACTGTTTCTTATGTTTCCGACTTTTCCCCCACTCCACACCGTACATGCGACTTTCACCGCATACGGCGTTCCATCGTTTATTTTATATTAATTAGTTATTAAATGCCCACCATTTGAAGTTATATTTGCTTCATTGGCATTAGGCATCACCTCCTTAATAGGGGCGACTTCTTTTTGTCATACCCGAAATCCTAATAATAGGGCAAGTATAACCTTAATTATAAATAAACGACTTGTGGCCATTCCTCCAGTCTCATTACAAGACTTTCCTTGGTTCGACCACTACTTTTCAGCATCAATTCAACTGCTTATTGTTCTTCGTCAGTTTACAGTTTTACCTGTTTGATGCCTTTCCTTGTTCCGATAATTTTATCTTTACATATACTTTTAGGTTCTTAGCTATGAGCCTGTCAGCTTGAATATGCCTGTAACATATTATGGTGTTTCATAAAGACGATTTTTACTCCACCACACTGACCATGTAAATGTATGTGCATTTCTACACACTATGGCTTTAGACTCTTTCATTCGCCAGTTCGTCAGTTTCATAAAAAACATTCTAACCATGAGTATTTTATAGACCCCCAACCTATCAGTAACACCACTCACCTCTGAATAGCTTTCGTTTATTACTTAGTTTACGGTTACTTTCAGTTGACTTTACCGAGCTTCATACCTTATCGAATTGCTTCTAGCAAAGTTTTCTTTGCAGGCATGTCGGAGTATTAGGGAGAGCATTTCAAGGCGTTACCCTATCATTCTACTCTTAAAATTATCAGTTCTCTTCTCATTTCTGAGAGAGCCTAGTTTTGTTATTTTGTCTAGGAACAAGTCGCACCATCTTTCCATTTAAAAGCAATGGAATCTCTTGGAAATTTTGCAGTACGTCCTAGGGATTGTCCATAAGCAATATCATTAAGTAATAGTACAAGTCCATCCGATGGAAATTCATTTCCTTCAATTTTTTTAGAAAAATCCTGAATTACTTCTAAAATATTCTCTTTATCTACCATTTGATATTCTACAACATCAAACCCTTGAGAAGAAAGCCAAAGAAACTGTTCTTTTCTGCTATTTTTAAAATCAATTCCATCTGCCTTTACTAAAGCAAATGCATAAAAAGATACATTTCTTTGTGCTGTAATTTCATTATTTAATTGACGGACAGTACCACTACAAAGATTTCTTGGATTTTTATATCTTGTTATCCTACTACTTTCTTTCTCATTTTCTGCTATTTCTTGATCTTCTATATTCTTATCTTCTATCCTCTGTTTTTCTGTTTCTTGTAATAATTCTTGTGAACTATCTTCCTTTGCCGAATTTGATATATAAGACATTTCTCGATTAATACGTTCAAATTCTGAATAAGAAATAACAGCTTCTCCACGTAAAATCAATTCGCCTTGATATGGAATTTTAAGGGGAATGTTCTGAAAAACACGAGCATTTCCTGTAATGACTTCACCAATTTCCCCATTCCCACGTGTGACTGCTTTTTTCAGCTCCCCATTTTGATATGTGAGCACAATGGTAAGTCCATCTAATTTCCAAGATAAAAGCCCTATCTGCTCCCCTAACCATTCTTTTAATGTTTCAGGTTCTGTTGTTTTATCAAGAGATAACATAGGACGTTCATGGCGTTCCTTTGGCAATTCACTTAAAACTTCATATCCAACATGACTTGTAGGACTATCTGAAAATACTGTCCCTGTTTCTTTTTCCAATGCTAATAATTCATCATAAAGCCTGTCATATTCCAGATTATCCATAATTTCATCCATACCCTGATAATATGCTTTTGCTGCTTTATTTAAAAGTGTTCCAAGTTCCTTTTGACGTGTTATTTTTCTATTATCCATATCCTTCCCTTTTTCTGCTTTTTTTCGTTTTTTATAGTTTCCTTGTTTTGCTTTCTATCCTTGCTTTGTCTATTTTTTGCTTGTTTTTTTTCTTGCTTTCCATTTACTGTCAGCATATTCTTTAATTCCTGCAATTCCTCTTTTGTTACTTCTCGATATTTTCCTTTTGGAATATTATCTAACATAATATTCATAATACGGATTCTTTTTAAATAGACAACTCGATAACCAAGATATTCACACATACGGCGAATCTGCCGATTTAATCCCTGCGTTAATATCATGCGAAAAACATTTGATTTTAGGCGGTAAACTTCACAAGGACGTGTTACCGTATCAAGAATGGGAATACCTTCCCTCATTTTCTGCAAATCAACATCTGTAATGTCTTTATTTAATGTCACGACATATTCCTTTTCATGATAATGACTGCCTCTTAAAATCTGATCAGAAAGCATTCCTTCATTTGTTAATAAAATTAATCCTTCCGAATCCTTATCTAATCTTCCAATTGGAAAAATCCTTTTTTCATAACCAATATAATCAATAATATTATTCTTCTCACGACTGCTTGTAGTACAAACAATCCCCTTTGGTTTATTAAAAGCAAGAAGCACTTTACTTTCTTCTGATTTTATAACTTCCTTGCCACAACAAATAATCTTCTGTTCTGAAAACACCCGTTCCCCCATTTGTGCCCTATGACTATCAATCATAACTTTTCCATCCAAAATAAACTGATCTGCCTGCCTTCTGGAACAAATGCCAACATCACTTAAATATTTATTGATACGTATTCCCTTTTCTTGTGTTTCTTTTCTGATAGATATTACTTTATCAGTATTTGTATTTCCTTCCATTTCATACCCCATTCCTCTATAAACAATAACTTGTTTTTACCTTTACCAATATTTTCTATTAATATCTTTTTTCAAAATACTAATTTCGATATCCAAAAAGTTCTATAGTTCCTGCAATTCCATTTTGCAATACATATGCTCTGGAAGCAGCATATAATTCCGCCATTGATGCTTCATAATATGGCGATACAAAGAAAACACCAATACCACAGCAAAGAGCTCCCAATAAATACCAACCAAAAAAAGACAATTCCATAACAAAAATATCCCATTTCCTGCCATTACTCATTTCCTTACTTAGCTCAAAGGCTCGTTTTGTTTCCATTGCTGGATTCTCTGATAAAAGATATGGTACAAAAAAATATTCATAATGCTTAATAATTCCGGGAATTACAAATAGTAATCCCCATAATCCTGTATAAAGCTCCATAAGAAACATTGATTTCATCACATTAAAATAAGAGCCACTTGTAAATGCATGAAAAATATTACGAAGTTCTGGATCTTGCTCTCGGCTTGCCATAAAAAATCTATTTTTTCCAACAATCACCGGATATGCAATAAAAATGGAATAGACAACAGAAACTGCTGCAAAAATTCCCAATACTCCTGTTATCATAGAAAAAATTTCTGGGGAAAGTACCTCTGTTGAAAAGAAATCTTCCATATTTATTCCCTCTCTATTTCTCCTTGACAATGTATTTCCCAAGGAACTTCCATTACACAAAAAAGCAAAAATCAAACAGGCAACAAATCCCATCCAATAGGTTCTCTTTAATATCATCTTTGCATTTGATTTTAATTCTTCTCTTGTCCACATAGCATACCTTACCTTTCTTTTTTATTATATTATTTGTCAATTGTCATTTTATCAAAATAGATAATAAAAATCAATAAATTCTGTATCTTATATACAATTGATCCTAATACCATTATCTTAATTGTAAAATAAACACCATTTTATCTATATCATTTATAAAACATAAGAAACCATAAGATTTTTTCATTCAATGATAGACACATCCTTAAAAATAGGCTATAATAAGTACAAAACACAGTCTTTAAGACTGCAAAAATAGATGGAATCATAAAGATTCCAACAGGCACTTCGTGCCTGTCAAACTATACTATCTTTTTTCTTAAAAGGGGGAGTTTTTATGGCTAAAATATTAATTGCAGATGACGCTCTTTTTGTCCGTAAAAATATGGTACGGATTTTAACTTCCTCCGGTCATGAACTGTTTGAAGCAGGAAACGGAGAACAAGCAATCGAAGTCTATAAGGAACAGCTTCCTGATTTAGTTATTATGAACATTGTTATGCCTGTACTTGATGGCATTTCCGCTGTGCGAGAAATCAGAAAAATTAATTCCGAAGCTAAAATTATTATGTGTTCCGCTATGGGACAACAGAAAAAAATTGCCGCTGCTATTCAAGCAGGAGCTACCGATTTTATTGCAAAACCATATAAAGATGCACAAGTTCTTGATGCAGTAAATAATATTTTAAAACTTACATAATTTATAAAAAACTAGGAACAACTAATTATAATTTCTGCTATAGTAAATAAGAAATACAAAAATGGACAGCTTATCACTGTCCATTTTTTGCTTTATAGGAAATTTTTTGTGATGATTACAAGCAATAATTAAACGACTGTACATAAATTATCTTCAAATACTTCTAAATCTTCAAGTATATTATCTTGAACTACAAGTGGAACTGCTGGCATATTTGGCTGCAAACGCATAATAACAGTATGTTCATCAACAAAACATCCATTTCCAACAAGTGCTAAAATTCCCATCCAATACATAATGGTAAAATTCTCTCTCTGTTCATATTCTTCCTTATCAAAATAATCCAGAAGATCAATACCACTTCCATTACAGCGTATACAATGATGATTAAATCCAAATAACCCACCAAACACTTTAATATTCTGACCTTCTCTATTTTGTCCGCCTCCATAAAGAAGATAACTGTAATCAAAAGCGTCTTGTGCCTGAAATTCTTTTAACACACTCATAGCACGTTCAGAATCAAAACTTTCCATTCCAATTTTTTTTGCTACACGTCCCATCCAATCAATAAATGGTTCACGCATTGTATAAAATTCCTGAAGCCCACAAACAGCAAACATTGTAATTGCTAAAAGCGTTGCATCTTGAAGTTGCGGAATCTGTGTATTTAATACTTTCTCTGTAATATTATCAATACGCTTTACAAGTTTATTGTCAATAAAGAATATAATGGTATCATCTTCAAATCCAAGTCTAACACGCTCGCCAAGAATCAATGCTTCCACATCTTCACGACTTACTACTGCAATTTTAATCGCATTCTCTGCTGCATGGTCTAAAAATGATTTCCATTCTTCCATGTTGCCACCCTCAAACTGCTGTGCTACAGGAAGAACAAGAGCAAGCTCATATTTCTTTTCTTCTATATGCTTTGTAATATCTGTTTCCTTAAAATCCTTTATTTTTTCTTTTAATATCTCTACTATAGACTTTAAATCAATTTCTGCCATATAATTTTCCTTTCTTTTTTCTCTTGTCACTTTTACTACAAAATATGAATGCATCCGAAGGGATTTGAACCCCCGATCTTTGGCTTCGGAAGCCACTGCGTTATCCACTACGCTACGGATGCAAAACAATAGTTTTATTATACTGGATCTTATTCTAACTTGCAAGTCTTTTTTGCATCAGCTTTCATTTTATAGTTTACGATATGATAAATCATAACATAATCTATCTTGCAAGGCAATAATCATTAGAAAAAATCTTTTATAAAAAAAGAATCTCTTAATCGTATCCCATACAATCAAAAGATTCCTTTTTTTGTTTTTCTAACATTCAATCATAAGATTTAGATTATAGTCAAAATTCCTAATGATTTTAATAATAAAATAACTAATAGCACAGGTGCAATATATTGTAACATAATAAGATATAGCTTTTTTCTGCCAAATTTACAACCTGTTTTTTCTACTTCATCAATGATGATTTTTGGCTTCACAACCCAGCCTATTAAAATACAAGTTCCAATCGCTACTAATGGCATAAAACAATTATTACTAATATAATCCATAATATCTAATATCTGTGCATGTGCTCCATTTGGAAGTGTAATATCAAAATAAAGCCGATTATAGCCAAGACATACAAGAATTCCTCCTGCTAATGCAATAATAGTTTCCAAAGTAGCTGCTTTTATACGAGACATATGAAACTTATCCATAAGACTTGATACAACTGCTTCCATAACAGAAACTGCACTCGTTAATGCTGCAAATAATACCATAGCAAAGAACAAGCAGCCAATGACTGTTCCAGCTTTTCCCATAGCTGCAAAAACCTTTGGCAAAGAAATAAACATTAAGCTTGGTCCTGATGCTGCCATACCTTCTTTTCCCATAAAAGTGTAGACTGCTGGAATAATCATAACACCTGCCAAAAAAGCAACGGCTGTATCAAATATTTCAATCTGATTAATTGACTTTACAAGATTTGCATCATCCCTAACATAAGAACCATAAGCAATCATAATTCCCATAGCAACACTAAGACTAAAGAATAACTGCCCCATAGCATCCAATAATACAGTAAAAAACCCTTTTACTGTCATTCCTTTAAAACTTGGAACAATATAAATAAAAAAACCTTCCATACCTGTTCTTGTTCCAGTATCATCTGTATAATGAATCGTCAAAGAAAAAATAGCAATTCCAATTACTAATAGAAGCAATATTGGCATAATAATTTTAGAAGAAGATTCAATTCCATTATTTACTCCACGGAAAATAATAAACGCTACAATAAATAAGAAAATCATCATAAGTACAATTGGTTGTATCTCTCCGCTAATAAAATCTGTAAAATATCCATCGGCAGCAGCATTGCCTCCATCTCCTGTTAAAAAAGCAATAAAATATTTTACTACCCATCCTCCAATAACACAATAATATGGCATAATAATGACTGGTACAAGACAAGCAATCATGCCAAGCAATCCCCATCCCTGCTTTATTTTACTATATGCCGTCAATGGGCTTTGCTTTGTTTTTCTTCCAATCGCAATTTCCGTAGTTAAAAGTGTAAAACCAAAGGTAATTGCAAGAATTAGATATATTACAAGATATAAACCGCCTCCATCTTTTGCTGCTAGATATGGAAACCGCCAAATATTCCCAAGTCCTACGGCACTTCCTGCTGCTGCCAAAACAAATCCTATTGAGCCTGAAAATGAATTTCTTTTTTCTTTTTTCATGATTATTTTTTATTAAGGTTTCCACCCTATTTCCTTTCATCATAAATATTATTTATTGTATTGATAATTAATACTATTTTAAGTAAATAACTTTAAAACTGCTGACTGGTTTTGCATCTGTGCCTTTTGAGTAAAAATTTTATACTGATCAACAACTTGGTTTTTCTTTTGTTCTGTTATTTCTTCTGCATAATCAGTATCTGTTATCTTACTAATAGAACTTACTGTATTTATTCTTGTAATATCATTTACATTGATTGTATAATCAAGAGCATTGGATTGTGCCCCCATGCTGCCACGTGCCTCACTAACCATTTCAATTGCACGATCAATTGCTTGAAAATCAATATGATTTGTGATATCATAATCTGCAATACCAAGTGTTTCTAATGTTGTATCTGCCATTTGAATTTTTCTGCCGTTTCCTTGTGGATTCACAGCTAAATTAAGATCGGCTGTACTTCCGTCCAATAACTTTTTTGTATTAAAGTTCGTTCCTTTTGCTGCCCCCTGAATATCCTGCTTTAATCCATCAATTTCCTGCTGGATTGATTTTAAATCAGAAGCAGTATAAATTCCATTTCCTGCCTTTACACTTAATTCCCGAATCCTTTGAAGGGAATCTTGCATTGTAGCAAGTGCACCATCCGCTACACGCAACATATCTTGCCCAGCTTTTGCATTAGAAGAAGCTACCGATAACCCATTGGACTGTGCCTGAAGCTTATTGGAAATTGCCAAACCTGCTGCATTATCAGCGGCACTATTTATCTTACTACCACTAGAAAGTGCCATATAATCTGTTTGAAATAATGATAAAGATGAAACACCTTGAAGCTTCATAAAAATCAACCTCCTTTTCCTATTTTTTTTGTAATTAAATTATATATAATATAAAAGGATTTGTCAAAACTTAAAAATAATTCCTTTTGTTCTGCCACAATCTTAATTATACCCTACAATAGTATCACTTTTTTCGCTAATTTTTTCCAAAATTTCACAATACGAAAATTTTCATAGTTATCTATTTATTTTTTAATTGTTGGAAATAGCATACTATTAGTTCAGCAGGAGAAGTGTATAAAACAACGACAAAAATAAAAACATAATTAGCGAAATACATTCGCAGAAATGAGGTCACTTATGGAAAAACTTATTTACAACAAATATGAAATTGGTCAAAGAATCCGTAAACTTCGTATCAGTCTTGACTTTAGCCAAATGCAATTTGCAGAATCTATTGATATCTCTGTTCCCTTTCTTTCTGAGATAGAAAATGGTAAAAAGTCAATGTCTCAAGAAATTTTACATAGAATTTGCAGCATTCATCAAGTTAGTGCTGATTATCTTCTATTTGGTTATGAAGTAAATACAGATTCTCAAATTATGGTAGAACTTGAACAGATTCCAAGCTGCTATCATCCTATTATTATTGAATATATTCACTCAATATCTAAATTTTTGGAAAATGAAAAAGAATCTTCTTAATTTTCTATATTTATAAAATTTGTTTCATAAACTTATATTAACTTTGACTGAAACATATGAAAAAAGCTGGAAAGCATCCCTTGGATTGCTACCCAGCTTTTAAAACTATATTTATGCTCTGAAATCTATCTCAATTTCCCTTTCTACAATAATTCCTCATATATAGCTTTTACAAACTGATAATCATTACCGCAAATTGTAACAGCAGCCTCAATTAATTCTTCATTTTTTTAATTTCCATATTTTGATAGTGTTAGTAAAGTGCCTGTTACTGTTCCTTGTTCTTTATAATCCTCAAGAAGTAAACCCATAATATTGCTCATACCTATCCTTTCTGCTTTCTTAATTAATTTTAATTTTTTGCCTGTACAGATATTAATCACATTTGCAGGATCAAAATCCAAAGAGTTAATAGATTGTACATACTGATAAAATTGTTCTCTTTCCGATTCTGCATAACATAAAGTAGTTTAAAATACA
>CAJTJZ010000038.1:0-7426 GCA_910576895.1 uncultured Lachnospiraceae bacterium
TCTTCAAGGTGTTATCGTTTCCGTACAGTTTTAGCACTTATATTTATTCTTCACATAAAAAACATATTTAATTTAAAATAGATTCAAGTTAGGATGGTATTCTTTAACTGTACCCAGAAAGGATAGCAGAAAGGGTAACAGAAAGGAGATTCTACTATGAAGAAATACTTAATAATTATTCTTGCACCCCTTTTAACTATGAGTGCGTTTACAGGGTATGCCAATTCCCCTATCGCTACTTTTGAACAGGAGGAAATGCCAGATAATTCTTTTAGTAAAGAGGAATATCAAAAACTGTTGAATTTACAATTTAATGCATATGAAGATATGACGGTATCAGATTATCAAAATCGTGTTTGGGAATTAAGAGACACTAAAGATTATGATAATTTATTGGAACGCTTTTCCCAAAGCGATATACTTTACGAATTAAAAGATACGAATGAAATTGCAGCATTTATATTTTATATTCTGACCCCACTTACTGCGGAAAAATGGCAAACAAGAGATTTTGACGGGTATGCAATGACTGGCTATCCCAATGCTTTCGATAATGCTATGTTGGAATTTTCCTATACTCTTACCATTAAAAATGCAGACATCCTTACTGTTCGGGAATATAATACTACACGATTAGAAATGTTAAATGGATTACAGAAAATATTGCATGATAAAACAAGTGAGCAGCTACAAAGCGAAACATTTATGAAAGAACAGATAAGTGCAGAAATAGAAACTCTAACAAGAAAATTGAGTACAGATAAACTGCAAATTTCCGTAGAGTATTCTTATTTACCGTTATCTAAAATGAATGAAAATATCCATAATCAACAAAGTACGCAGACAGAAAAGACTAACCGAGAATATCCAAACGGTACAGAAGAAGATTATAATTCATTGCTTGTTTTGAAAATACCCAACTATCAAAACATGAATATAGCTGATTTTAACTTGCTTCTTTTGGAATGGGCTAATAAGAGTTATGACAGAATGGAACGAATTTACGAAGATATTTCATGTAATGATTTTCAGATAACTTTAAGTGATGATGATATTTCTTTTGTAAAATGGGCTGTTTATCTATCTGGAAAGGAGAATGCAAAATATGTTCAAAGCCAATATAACGGTAGAATAGAAGAACCCCCTGTATGTGCTGAACAACTTCCAACAAAAGAAATAGAAGCAAATGGAAATTCTGCATTATGTGATTTGTACTATCAATTTTCATATAGCATTACAGATAAAAATTCCGTTACAGTCAGTGAGCGTGACGAACAAATTAAGGACATGATAAACGCTGTACAAAAATTTTGGAATGATATGGACGTTGAAAGTGCATTGAAAATGAGTGAAGGTGATATATTGAAACGGTTAGATGAATTTGCGGCAACATATAGCACAGATCGTATAATAATCACTATCAATAAAGAGCAAGTCCATTTTGAATGCATGGACGAAAGGGAATAAGTCACCTAATATGGTTCAAGTGGAAATGATATTCTAAAGCTGTAACAAAAAAGAATAAATAGAAAGAGAGGAGTTTTTATTATGAAGAAATATTTACCAATTATTTTTACTACTTTTTTAACAATCAATGTATTAACAGGATGTGCAGGACAGGCTTTGCTTAAACAAAATAATGTTTCTGTACAGACAGGAGAAGATAATGATGCTGCTATAAATCAAAATGCAACACCAATAAGCGAGGCAGGTTTAACCGTTCTATCTTCTAATGTTTCCCTTAATGCTTCTGCTTCCTATACAAAGCTAATTGCATATAAAACCAAGAACTACGGACAGCAGAGCATAGCCGATTTTAATGCAATGCTTGCTTCAACACCCGATGAATTGACAGAGTTCCTTGCAGCAGAAGCTGATGTGATAAATTTTATATCTTCCGATGACGAAAACTATGATTTTTTTACAACAACAATGAAATTTTCATCTCATGAATTATATTGTGAACATACGGGGGAAGAATTTACATTTTTTGCAGGAATATCAAAAAGGAGCAGACCTTGCAGCTACCTAGATCAAGACGGGGACATTGTATATGATTTTAACTGTTTTGTAGATTTGCAAGTTCATTATTCTATTAACTTTCCAGAACTTTTAACAGTATCAGAAAGGGATACTACTTTACTGACCTTTGAAAAAGAAATGCAAAATTACTTAGATAGTCTAAGCGAGGATAAAATTAAAAATGGAAATATCAAAAAGAAACTTATAAAAAAATTATCCACTAAAAATATGCAGTTATTATCTTGTGAAATTCCATTCGTTGAAATAATTTAAAGATTGCAGTTAGGGAGCTAGAATTTTATACTGAGCAGTCAGTTTTTTGACTGCCAGTATAAAGATATCACTAACATAAGTGTAAGAAGTTCTGCAAATGGGACTGCCAGCCATATGCCTGTTGCTTTTAAAAATTTAGGTAAAATCAAAAGAAAAATTGTAATAAATCCAAATGTTCTTAAAAAAGATATTATTGCAGATAATTTTCCATTAGATAATGCTGTCAATAAGGAGGAAGCAAAAATATTGTATCCAGAAAATAAAAAACTGAAGGAAAAAATAGAAAATCCCATTTTTATAATTTCAAAAACATTTTTATTATTTCCTGCAAATATTCTTGCGATATTTTTCCTATAAAACATAGAAAACAGAAATACGAATATGGAAATTCCTGTTATAAAGTAGAAACAAATACGAACAATTTTTTTTAATCTTTTTATATTTCCGCTTCCATAGTTATAGCTTATAATAGGAGCTATTCCCATAGAAAAACCAATATAGAGAGTTGTTAAAAGAAACTGTGAATATATAATAGCTGTAATTGCTGCTACGCCATCTTCCCCTAAGAGTTTCATCATTGTTATATTAAATAAAAATGTAGTTATAGCAGTTGAACACTGGCTTACCATTTCAGATGCACCATTAGAACAGCTCTTTCGTAAAACAGAAATATCTATTTTAGGTATACAAAAATGTAGTTCACTTTTTTTTGTTAGAAAAAATATTGTACCAATAATTGTTGGTATCAGATATCCAATCCCTGTTCCAATAGCAGCACCTTTGATTCCTATTTGTAATAAAACAATAAAAATATAATCAAAAATAATGTTGACTGTTCCTGCTAGAATAGCAAGTAACAAACCTAAAGTTGGTTTGCCTGCTGTTACAAGTAGATTTTGGTATAAGACCTGCATAATGTTAAAAACAGCAAAAATAAGTTGTATACTCAAATAATCTTTACAATATGGAAATAGAACAGTACTTGCACCAAGTCCATAGATAATTTCATCCAAAAAAAGAAACCCTATTACAGTAATTATAATACCAATAACAAGTCCTGTTATAATAATGAAGGTAAAATTACTTTTAGCTTCCTCCAGTTTTTTGTTTCCCATTTTTTTTGCAATAATTGCACTGCTACCTGTTGCAAGCATTGTTCCGAGACCTACAATTAGATTTATAACAGGACAGACAATATTGATAGATGATAATGCATTTGTATGAATAAATCTGGCAATGAAAATAGTATCTATAATGGTGTATAATCCCATAAATAGCATCATAACCATACTTGGTAAAGCAAACTTGATAAGAGATATGGCAGTAAAATTTTTGGCTAATGGATTTTTCTGTGGTTCTGTCATTTTTTATTTCTCCTTTTTTGTTTTCTATTTGTTTATGGAAAAAGTACAAAACGCTGCGTTGGATATCCATATTCTACAAGCAGTTCGGATTCTATAAAACCAAGACGGCAATATTCTTTTCGGTAGCCTGTATCTGCTTTATCGCCTGCACGATATGTTGTTAAAGTGATCTTTTTTCCATAAAGTAATTCATTTCTTAGTTTATCAAGGAATAATTTTGTAATATTAAAATGTCGATATTGTGGATGGATAGATAAAAAATCAATACTTCCTATATTAGGTGAAAATCCCATGATACCGATTGTTATATTATTATCTTGTAAAATAAAAGCTTTTTTATCAGCAATATATTGATGCAGAGTTGCGATATATTCATTTTTATTTAAACATGGATAGCCGTCAATGGTAAGGTTTACTAGTTCCATCCAGTCATCGATATCTGAAAATGTAGCAAATCTTATTTTGTTTTTTGCTAAATCTATTTTTATAAGATTCTCTTTTGGATAAATTGCAAGCTGTAATGGATAAAAGTTTTTCGCTTTTCGAAATTGTGCAGGGGAAGTTTTATACATTGCCTTAAAAATATCAGTAAATGCTTGCTGACTTTCATATCCACTTATCAAAGCAATTTCAATAATCGGTTTTTTAGAAAATACTAAAAGTTTTGCTGCTTCTGTAAGTTTTCGCCTTTTTACATAAGTGTGGATAGTGAAACCAATAGTTTTTGTAAAAATGTGATGCAGATGATATTTAGAATAATGAAGTGCCAATGCTACGATATCTAAATTTATTTTTTTATACAAATGTTCTTCAATATAATAAATAGCTTGTGAAACAATCTGTATTGTCTGTTCTTGCATTTTATCTCTCCTTTTTTGTTCTTTCTTATGCTTTTTTTAGGCATTATAGTCTATTTGTATGGGATTTCAATGGGATATGATAACACAAAGCATTTTATATTTTTTCATTATTCTTGCTATTTGACAAAGTTTGAAACAAAACATAAAAAGCTGTTAAAAAGTTACTTGCCAGAGCAAATGTGTGTATCTTTGTTGACAAATACTTTTATGTACATTACTATATACTTATCGGGAGGTGAATTTCTATAAAAAAATATTATGAAGCTTATGATGAGCGATATAAAGTAGCTCATTCAAAAGGAGTAAGTTGGTTAAGTGATAAAAGTTCTCCTATTGTATTAGATACTATAAAAAAATATAAAATACATCCTTTTAGTAGTATACTTGAAATTGGTTGTGGAGAGGGAAGGGATTCTAAAGAATTATTGGAAAGAGGATATCATCTTTTGGCAACAGATATTTCAAAAGAAGCGATACAATATTGTAAAAATCTTTTTCCTTTATATAAAGAGCATTTTTCCGTTTTCGATTGTATTAGGGAAAAACATCAAGAGAAATATGATTTTATTTATTCCATAGCTGTAATTCATATGTTTGTTTTAGATGAAGATAGAAATAAATTTTATCAATTTATAAAAGAGCATTTAACAAAAGATGGAATTGCATTAATTTGTACAATGGGCGATGGTATTATGGAAATGCAAAGTGATATTAGTAATGCATTTTATCTTCAGGAAAGAGAGCATAAATCAGGAAAAATGATGGTTGCTGGAACATCATGTAGAATGGTATCATTTAAAACATTTGAAAAGGAAATAGAATCCAATGGACTTACCATAATAGAAAAAGGAATGACAACGGCATTTCCAGATTTTAATAATTTAATGTTTTCTGTAGTAAGATAAGAATAAAAGAAGCTAGAATACTAAAAATTAGTAGATAGTTTCTTTAATCGAAAGGATTAAATTTATGAAAATTTTTTATTTTGTTTATAGATAGTCTGAAAATTTATAATTATTAGATACATTTGATTGTCAGAAAGGAAATAGGCATACAGATGATTTATTTGTTTACTGCTTTATATTGTGAAGCGGATCTTTTTATTAAAAACTACTATTTGGAGAAAAATCTGGCAAATATAAGATTTCAGGAATTTTATCAGGAAAAGTCCGGCATTCGTTTGACAATTACTGGTGTTGGTGAAATTGCGGCTGCTGTTGCAGTGAGTAGTATATGCACTGCATACCAGCCCAAAGAGGAAGATTTCCTTCTAAATATTGGTGTCTGCAACCAGCAGACAGGGAAAGAAGGGATTTTTGTGTGCAATAAAATAATTGAGCAGGCAAGTAATAAAACCTTTTATCCAGATCTTTTATACCGTCATGGATTGCCAGAAGAAACTATTGTGACAGGAATGCAGACAGAAAGTATCAGTGACAATCTTTATGATATGGAAGCGGCGGCGATTTATCAGGCAGGTTCTTATTTTTTTGCTCCCCATCAAATGATGTTTTTGAAACTGATATCTAATGCAGAAACAGCACAAGAGGTTTCTGGGGAAAATGTGAAACACTGCATGGAAAGCAATTGGGATATTTTATTTCGTATTATTGAGATGATTTCTGTAGTAACACAGAAAAGTCAGAAAAGGGAAACTGCATTTTGGCAGGAGAAAACACAGCTTACAAGGCTTTGTCATGATCTGCATTGCTCCAAAGTAATGGAAGATTCCCTGAAAAATCATATACATTATTGGGAACTGGCAGGCATAGACTATGTTTCTGTAATACAGGATATGTATCGAGAGGGATTGCTACCCTGTCGGGATAAAAGAGAAGGGAAACTACGTTTTGAAGAAGTTAAAAAGAGATTATTTTAATCCATTTTTTTCCCATATTTATGTGGAAAAACGGATACGGAATCATTCACGTACACAGAACATTCTGGCACAATTTCCATCGGCAAGTGTAATTGAAATTGGTCATTACAAAGATGTATTCTGTCGGAGCAAACAAAATATTTCTTTGCAGCATAATTCCCAAAATCTGATTTTGGCAGCGAAACAAGGGAACTTGCTGTATAAGGGTGCTCCTGTATGTCAGAGTTTTGGAAATCCACATTTTTATTATACATCCTGTATGATGAATTGTGTATTTGATTGCGAGTATTGTTATTTGAAGGGAATGTATCCTTCTAGCAATATTGTAGTGTTTGTGAATCTGGAGGAGATATTTGCGGAAGTAGAGAGAATGTTAAATGTGCATCCACTTTATCTTTGTATTTCTTATGATACAGATTTATTGGCTTTGGAAGAGATTTTAGGATATGTCAGGCAGTGGTGTTTGTTTGCTGAAAAGCATAAAGATCTGAAGATAGAGATACGAACAAAATGTGTAAGTCAGACCTATTTTAAGAATGTCAGACCGGTTTCGAATGCCATTTATGCTTTTACCCTATCGCCACAGGCAGTAATAGAAGCTTATGAGCATTACACACCTTCTTTGCAGAAGCGTATTTTTTGCATTAAAGAAGTGATTCGGGCAGGGTGTCTTGTTCGGCTCTGCTTTGATCCTATGATTTATCTGCCCAAATGGGAAAAGCATTATGGAGATATGCTGACGCAGGTGTGTACCAGCATTGATTGGAATAAAGTCATAGATGTTAGTGTAGGGAGTTTTCGGATTTCGCAAGACTATCTAAAAAAAATGAGAAAGCAAGAGCCAGATTCGGCTGTAGTCTGGTTTCCTTTCCAAAGAGGAGATGGATATTATCATTATCCAGATGTGCTGATGGAAGAGATGGAACGTTTTTTAGTAACAAAATTAGAGAGCAAGATATCAAAGGAGAAGATTTTTAGATGGAGAGAATGAGAACAGAGGCAGCAATTGTAACGGGAGCATCTTCTGG
>CAJTJZ010000038.1:7436-19800 GCA_910576895.1 uncultured Lachnospiraceae bacterium
TAGGAAACTTTGTGAGATGGGATATGAAGTATATGGTTTGGGAAGGGATTTTAGTAAAGTAGATACTACAGAAGAAAAGTTCCATTCTATACTCTGTGATGTGCTGGAAACTGATGAATTATGTACCTGTGTAAAAAAGATTACATCTCAGTGTCAAGTGCGTGTTTTGATCAATAATGCAGGTGTGGGTTATTATGGGCTTCATGAGGAATTAAATCCAAAGAAGATAAAAGAGATGGTGCGGACAAATTTGGAAGTTCCTATAATTTTGACGCAACAGCTTTTGCGGCATCTAAAAAAAAATGCAGGTTATGTGATTAATATTTCTTCTGTTACAGCAAATGGATCTAACCCTCGTGGCTGTGCCTATGGTGCTACGAAAGCAGGGCTTGCCAGTTTTTCCCACAGCCTTTTTGACGAGGTACGCAAATATGGTGTGAAAGTGATGACTATTTTTCCGGATATGACAAAAACCAATTTATATCGTCATGCAGATTTTCGGGAAGGAGAGGAATTGGAATCTTATCTTTTGCCAGAGGAAATTGCAGCGACTGTGGAATTTATGTTGAGCCAGAGAGAAGGGTTTGTAATGTCGGATATTACGCTAAAGCCTCAGTTTCATCGTATTAGAAGATAAAGGAACTATAAAGAAATAATTTGTGATAGTTCCTTACTATATTTTGCATATAGATAAATGACATTATGGTTAGATTTCTTGTTATGGAGATCTAACCATAAATAGATCTACAGTAAAAATAACTTGATTTTTTTGCATCTTTGTTATATCATATACTTAGCAATACAAAGTATATGAGCAGAGGTGATGATCCTGAATGATAAATATGAAAGTCAAATGAAAAAGGGAGTCTTTGATATGCTTGTTTTAAAGCTTTTAGAACAAGAGGCAAAGTATGGGTATCAAATTATTAATGAATTAAAAGAAAAAAGCAGTGGTCGTTTTACTTTAAAGGAAGGAACACTGTATCCAATTCTATATCGTTTGGAAGATGATACTTTTGTAGAAAGTAAATGGAGTGAGGCAAAAGGAAAAAAAGTTCCTAGAAAGTATTATCAAATTACAGAAAAAGGAAAAGTAGCACTTTCTGATTTAGAAAAATTGTGGCAGGAGATTTCAGGAGGAGTAGAAACAATTTTAAAAGAAAGGTAGGAAAGACTATGGAATATAAAAAATATATACAACAGATTACAAAACGGTTGGAATGTTCAAAAGAAAAACGACTAGAAATAACAAAAGATTTGACTATGGATATTTTGGCAGCAGAAGAAAATGGGGAAACGCTAGAAGATATCAAAAAAAGAATGGGAAGTGCTATAGACATTGCAGCAGAATTTAATAGTAACTTTTCAGAGGAAGAACGAAAAAAATATAAAAAGAGAAGAAAAAGAAAAAAGATTTTATCCATTTTAAGTGTACTTGCAGTATTTCTTTTCGTTGGATTTTATTGGGTCATTCCAGAATCTATTCCAATAGAAAAAAGTAAAAATTTTAAAGAAGAAGAAATTGTAAAGCAAGCTGAAAATACAATTGATTTAATAGAATCAGGAAATTATACAAAATTACAAGAAAATGCAGATCAAAAAGTAAAAAAAGTTTTAAAGGCAGAAATAATTGATCAAGTAAAATCTGACTTGGGACTTACTGTTGACTCAAAAGTGCAATCTTTTGGCAATCGCTATGTTGCTGAAGTAAGACAGATGGGAAAGAACTATGGAGTTATCCAATTGAATGCTTCTTATGAAAATACAAGTATTACTTATACGATTTTATTTGATAAAGATATGAAACTGGCAGGATTATATTTAAAGTAAGATATTATTTAATAGAAAGAAGTTGATAGTATGGCTTTTTGGATATTTATGTTATTTTCTAATTTATTAATTCCTTTTATTATGATTCTTTTTGGAATGATTTTTGTCAAAAAACCACCAAAATATATCAATAGATGGTATGGTTATCGTACCTCTATGTCTAGCAAAAATATGGAAACATGGAATTTTGCTCATTTGTATTTTGGAAGAATTTGGTTAGTAGAAGGCTGGATCTTATTATTGGCAACTATCGTTGCTATGCTTTTTGTATTAAAGAAGGATATCGATACAATTGGATTTTATAGTTTAGTTATTGAAATTATAGAATTGATTTTAATGCTGATTCCAATTATTTTAACAGAGATTGCATTGCATAAGCGGTTTACTAAAGATGGAATACAAAGATATTAATTTTTACTTTAAAACATTATATAATTGTTAAGAAACAGGAGAAGGATATGATTATTGTAATGGATGTTGATTATGGAGAAAGAGAAGCGTGTGTTGCTGGGGTTTTTGCTGAAAGAACAGATTCCAAAGAAAGCTGTGGATTTTTGCGACTAAAGGTAACAGATTATGGAAATTATGAGTCAGGGCAGTTTTATAAAAGAGAACTTCCTTGCATTCAAGCAATTTTGGAAAAAATAAATTGTAAGATCTTAGATTTAATTATAATAGATGGATATGCGGATTTTGGTACACAAAGAGTTTCTTTAGGTCAGGCAGTTTACAATACCTATCAAATTCCTACGATTGGTATTGCAAAGAAAGCGTGTCAGTATTGTCATTTAATGAATACAGAGGTTTTTCGTGGTAGTAGTAAATCTCCTTTATTTGTTACTTCTTATGGTATTTCTCAAGAAGAAGCTAGGGATATTGTAACTTGTATGAGTGGAAAGAATCGATTACCATATTTAGTAAAGTTAGCAGATTCTTATGCCAGAGGAAATTTATAATAAATTATTAGATTTCGCAATTGACAAAAAATAGAGAGTATGGTATACTTTGCCTTACTATAAAAGCGAGGACGAAGAAAAGTAGCGTAAATTATCGTTTACAGAGAGTGGGAAATGGTGAGAGCCTACAAAATGAATTGACGTGAAGGACACTTTATCAGCTACAATCTGAACATTTTTTATACTGGTGATTGACATTCAGTAATAAATTAGTAGGTGCGTCGTTAGCCATACGTAACTTGGCAGGGATTTCTTAGAGAAATGTAGGATGTATTATATATATCATAATAATAAATAAAGTCTTTAAGAGATTCATAGAGTGACTGCAAGGCTTGCAGTAAATCAGGTGGTACCGCGGACAGAGAAAAAATAAAAAATAATGCTGTTCGTCCTGAACATACTATGTTTGGGGCGGATGGCTTTTTTCTTTCTTAAATTTTAAGAAAAGTGAATAAAGGAATTGCTAACACTCCAAAAATATAAGAAACTAAATAACCTATTTGTCTAGGAAAAAGGAAGGAGAGAAAAAGAAAATGGAGAAAGATTGTAAAGCCTATAGGGATTGCACGCTTTTACAAGTTAGTGAAAGCGATATTGGAAAGGAATTAAAGATTGCAGGTTGGATTGAAAATATTCGCGATCATGGCGGTGTATCATTTGTAGATATTAGAGATATGTATGGTATGCTGCAGGTAGTAATGCGTGATACAAATCTTTTAGATGGGTTAAATAAAGAAGATTGTGTTAGTATTTCTGGTGTTGTTCAGCAGCGTGATGAAGAAACTTATAATCCAAAGATTCCAACAGGAACAATTGAATTGGAAGCACATAAGGTGGAAATTTTAGGAAAAGTATATACACAGCTTCCATTTGAAATTGCAACATCAAAAGAAACAAGAGAGGATTTGCGTTTAAAATATCGTTATCTTGACTTAAGAAATCGAAAAATAAAAGATACCATGATTTTCCGTTCTCATGTGATTCAATTTCTTCGGGAAAAGATGATAGAAATGGGATTTTTAGAGATTCAAACGCCAATTCTTTGTGCTTCTTCTCCAGAAGGTGCAAGAGATTATATTGTACCTTCCAGAAAATATAAAGGAAAATTTTATGCCCTGCCGCAAGCTCCACAACAATATAAACAGCTTTTAATGGTATCTGGTTTTGATAAATATTTTCAAATTGCACCTTGTTTTCGTGATGAAGATGCAAGAGCAGATCGTTCTCCGGGAGAATTTTATCAGCTTGACTTTGAAATGAGTTTTGCAACGCAGGAAGATGTTTTTCGTGTTGGTGAAGAAGTGCTTTCTGCTACTTTTGAAAAATTTGCACCAAAAGGGTATCAGGTAACTTCTGCACCATACCCTGTTTTTAGCTATCAACAGGCAATGTTGGAATTTGGTACAGATAAACCGGATTTAAGAAATCCATTGCGTATTATGGATGTAACAGAGTTTTTCCAAAATTGTACCTTTAAACCATTTCATGGAAAAACAGTACGAGCAATTCCTGTTCATGCAAAATTATCAAAGGGACAGCATGAAAAAATGCTAAAATTTGCACAGTCCATTGGTATGGGTGGACTTGGTTATTTGGAAGTATTAGAAGATTTATCTTACAAAGGGCCAATTGATAAATTTATTCCGGAAGAAAAGAAAGCAGAACTTGCTAACATAGCAGGACTGCTTGCAGGGGATACCATTTTCTTTATTGCAGATAAAGAAACAAGGGCAAATCTCTATGCTGGACAGATTCGTACAGAGCTTGGAGAACGTCTTGATTTACTTGAAAAAAATGCCTATCGGTTCTGTTATATTAATGATTTTCCTATGTATGAACTTGATGAGGAAACAAAGAAAATTGGATTTACACATAATCCATTTTCTATGCCGCAGGGTGGTTTAAAAGCTTTAGAAGAAAAAGATCCATTAGAAATTCTTGCTTATCAATATGATATTGTTTGTAATGGTGTAGAACTTTCTTCTGGTGCTGTTAGAAATCATGATATGAAAATTATGATAAAGGCATTTGAAATAGCAGGGTATGATGAAGAAGTATTAAAGGAAAAATTTGGTGCATTATATCATGCATTTCAATTTGGTGCACCACCTCATGCAGGTATGGCACCGGGTGTTGATAGAATGATTATGCTATTAAAAGAGGAAGAAAATATTCGAGAGGTAATTCCATTCCCAATGAGTGGAACAGCACAGGATTTTATGTGTGGTGCACCAAATGAAGTGACTGAGCAACAATTGCGGGAAGTTCATATTAAAATTCGTCAGTAATTTAAGAATATTTTGGCATTTTTGCAGTGGTATATAAGTCAGTTTGATGTACGCTTGTTATGAAAAATAGGATAATTATTTTATTTTAGTATTAAGACACTATAATTACTATTATTTCTTTCCATGTTTGTTTTTGCAGCATGGTAGTATTAGGAGGATTTATGATGAAAAAAGATATTACAATTAGTGATTCCATTCTTTATGTTGGTGTTGATGACAAGACAATTGATTTATTTGAAAGTCAATATGTTGTACCAAATGGTGTTTCTTATAATTCTTATGTAATTCTTGATGAAAAAATTGCGATTATGGATACAGTAGATATACGTGCAAGTGATGAATGGATGGAAAATGTAGAAAAAGTATTAGATGGAAAAAAACCATCCTATTTAGTTGTTTCGCATATGGAGCCAGATCATGCTGCAAATATTCAGCGGATTGTAGAAAAATATCCAGAAATGCAAATTGTTGGAAATGCAAAAACATTTGCAATGATACCGCAATTTTTTGAAATGGAGATACCAGAGGATAAAAAAGTAGTAGTAGCAGAAAATGATACACTTTCTCTTGGAAGTCATACTTTACAATTTTTTATGGCACCAATGGTTCACTGGCCAGAAGTTATGGTAGAATATGAAGTATCAGAAAAAGTATTGTTTTCAGCAGATGGATTTGGAAAGTTTGGTGCATTAGATATAGAAGAAGATTGGGCTTGTGAGGCAAGAAGATATTATATTAATATTGTAGGAAAATATGGTATGCAGGTACAAGCTTTATTAAAGAAGGCAGCAACGCTTGATATTCAAACGATTTGTCCTTTACATGGACCAATTTTAAAAGAAAATCTTGGATACTATATTGATAAATATAAGATATGGAGTAGTTATGAGCCAGAAGATTCAGGTATTTTGATTGCTTATGCTTCCATTCATGGAAATACAGCAAAAGCAGCAAAGCAGTTAGCAAAGATTTTAGAAGAAAAAGGAGCAAAAAAGGTAGTTATTACTGATCTTTCTAGAGATGATATGGCAGAAGCAATTGAAGATGCTTATCGTTATGATAGAATGGTAGTAGCTTGTGCTACTTATGATGCTGGATTATTCCCATGTATGGAGGATTTCCTTTGCCATTTGAAAAATAAGAATTATCAAAAAAGAACGGTTGGTTTAATAGAAAATGGTTCTTGGGGACCAATGGCAGCAAAGAAGATGAGAGAATATTTTGATAGTATGAAGGAAATAAAAATTTGTGATCAAGTAGTGACGATTAAATCTACAGTAAAAGAAGATACGATAAAAGCAATGGAAGCATTAGCAGATGAGCTATTAAAATAATGGAAAAAGAAATGGCATTGATTGAATAGTTATTGTCCAGCAGGGATATGAAAGAAATCTTATAAATGCTCCATATAAAAAATAGAAAAAGAATAAATGATGATATGTTCTAGTAGTTAGAATTATGATAATTATTAACTGGAGAGCCAAAAGTTCTTAAAATCAATACAATATATAGTGGTCTATATTTAAAATAGATATAATATATAGTAGGAAAACCTAGAACTTTTGACTCTCCAGTTATTTAAGAAAGGTAAATTTTTATGGAAGAAGAAAAAATATTAAAACCAAAGACATTTCGGATTGATGAAGAAACAGCAAATAAGATCCGAAAAATTTCGGAAACGATTGGTGGTAATCAACAAGAGGCATTTGTAAAACTGATAGAGACTTACGAACTGCAATCTAGTAAATCAGCATTGCCAGATCAAAGAACAAATATAGAACAATTTGAAAAATATATAAATATTTTAACACATATGTATATGGTAAGTTTAGAGAATAATCAAAATGTAACTGAAACGGTACGTACAGAATTTGATGCTTTACTAAATTCAAAAGATGTTACAATACAAGGATTGCAAGAGCAATTGTCGGCTGCCAAAAAATCTACAGAAGATTCTATTAAAAAAGCAGAAGATTCAGAGAGAAAAATTGCGGAACTAAAAGATTCTTTTGTTTCGAAAGAATCTGATTATGTGACACAAATAGCTAATTTACAGTCTATGCTTGCGGATAAAGACAATTTGAATAAAGCATTAACTAATTCTTGTGCTGAAGAAAAACAGAAAAATAGTTCTTTACAAGAAAAAATAAATAGTATAGATCAGGAAAATAAAGAACTTTCTAATGTTAAGGCAGAATTGCTTCGTCTTAAGGCAGAATATGATCAATTGCTAAAAAATAGGGAAAATTTAGAAAAACAACTACAAGAAAACAAAGCCTCTTATCATGATATGATTGCAGATTTAAAACAAAACGAGTCTTTCGTTTTGGAACAATATAAACAGCAATCACAATTAGAATTAGAAAAAACAGTTCTAAATCTTGAGCGTAAATATCAAGAACAAATACAGGAATTAAAGGAGCAAAAGCAAACGGAGATAGATAGATATCAGCAAAAGTATTTTTCATTATTGGAAAAGTTACAATTAGTAGAGAAAGAATAAAAGGATTATTAATATGGTTAAAAATTATAAAAAAACATTAATTGCCTGCTATCTTGGTTTTATTACACAAGCAATTACTGCTAATTTTGCCCCTTTGCTCTTTCTAACATTTCACAATGAGTATCATATTCCATTAGGAAAAATTGCTCTTATATCTACTGTTTTTTTTCTAACTCAATTGACTGTGGATATTTTTTGCTCTTATTTCGTAGATCGTATCGGATACCGAAAATGCGTTGTGACTTCGGAATTATGTGCAGCCGCTGGACTGATTGGACTTGCGTTATTACCTGATTTTTTACCAAATCCTTTGACTGGCATTATTATTAGTGTTATTGTATATGCAATTGGAAGTGGTTTAATTGAAGTATTATGCAGTCCAATTGTAGAAGCTTGTCCTTTTGAACACAAAGAAGCTACTATGAGCTTATTACATTCATTTTATTGTTGGGGTTCTGTAGGCGTTATTATGCTATCTACGATTTTTTTTGCTGTTTTTAATATTAGCAATTGGAAATGGCTTGCATATATATGGGCACTAATACCTCTTTACAATATTTATAATTTTGCGATATGTCCGATTGAACATATAACAGATGATGGGAAAGGTATGAAAATAAGCAATTTGCTTCAAGTACCATTATTTTGGATATCCATTATCCTTATGGTATGTGCTGGAGCTTCGGAACTTGCTATGGCACAATGGGCTTCCGCTTATACAGAATCAGCTTTAGGATTTTCAAAAACAATAGGAGATCTTATAGGCCCTTGTATGTTTGCAGTAACTATGGGTATTAGTCGTGTTATTTTTGGAAAAAGTGGCGATAAATTGGATTTAATGAAATTTATGATTGGTTCTGGTTGTTTGTGTTTGTTTTGTTATTTACTGGCTTCCATATCAAATAGTTCCCTTTTAGGTCTGATTGGCTGTATTATGTGTGGTTTTTCCGTTGGTATTATGTGGCCGGGTACAATTAGTATTTGTTCTAAATATCTTCCAAGCGGCGGAACTGCTATGTTTGCACTTCTTGCTACCGCAGGGGATTTAGGCGGAGCATTTGGACCGGGATTTGTTGGTACTATTACACAGAATGCAAACAATGACTTAAAAAAGGGAATGTTTGTAGGTTGTATTTTTCCACTTGTGTTAGTTATTTCTCTCTTTATACTGAAAAATTTACAAAGAAAGAAAAATATAAAAAATAAACATTAAATAAGAAGGGTAAGTAATACATGAAAGAAGAATTTTTCGTTCATGAGTTCGTACCGACTGTAACTGTAAAGCGGGGCTGTCGCATTAAGCAGAATATATACAAGATATTTGTATCATTTTTTCTTAGTGCGACAGCCCCTTTTTTAAATCCTATAATACTATGATGTTCTTTTCTTAAGTCAATGTTATATATAATATATTGTACTTTCTGCAAAAAATACTACATTAAATGACAATACATATAAGCAAGTTAAGTCAACCTCTATATAATTTTAATTTGACAGGATGCCATTGTTTCCAAAGCGGCCTTATGTTTCTTAGGTATAACACCTGCACAGCACTTACTATCTACACTAATTGGAATTTCTGGAAGAAAAGCTTTTAGTAAGAGGGCATTAGATACTACGCAGATATCCGTACATACACCAATTAACTCAATGCTATCAGGATTTTGATTCCTTATATCTAAAGCAAGTTTTGTACTGCCAAAAGTTTCTTTTTTATAAACAGGACAATCTGCTAAAAGTTCTCTTACTTCTGGGTGTAATTGCCAACCTTCTTCTTTTTCCCTACAATGTTCTACAGGTAACCATTTCCCTTCCTGAGTAAATTTATAGTTCTCATGATGTGTATCCATTGTCACATAAATTTGATAGCCTTCTGCCTTGCAATTTTTAATTTTTTCCACTACCGTTTGAACAATACTTACAGCCTCTGCAGAACCTAAAGTTCCTGTAATAAAATCATTCTGGAAATCTACCACAATCAAGACTCTATTTTTCATAATCCAATGTACCTGCCTTTCATAAATTACTTATCTAAGTCTTTTGTAATTTGTATAATATTATATATCTTATCATGTTTCAATGTATACTGCAATAAATTTATTAAAATAAAGTATTGCAATTTAAATTTAATTATTGTACTATTAGTATTAACAAAAATTATATTTAAGGAGGTTTACAAAATGCCTAGAGGAGTAAAAAAAGCAAAAGAAGAAGAAAAGAAAAATGTTTCCGTTACGAAAACGGAAGAAAGCACATTGAATAAACCTAAGATGAAGTCGGCTGTAGAAGAAACTGCAAAATCAACGGAATCTAAAGTAAGAAAAAAGAAAAAAAATTCAACTACTAAAACTACACTGGATAAACCTGAAACAGAGTCAGTTATGGAAGAAAATTCAGTTTTAGCTGAGTCAAAAACTGAAAATGTACAAGATTCTGATACTGTGAATTATGAGGAACAAACAAGTGGCAAAAATGAAAAGACAGAAGTGACTGAGGAAACAACGCCAAAAACTACTGGAAGCAAAAAAACTAGGGCTGTCAAAAAGCAACCGAAAAAGGAAGAACAATTATTATCTGATATCATAATACAATATGGCGGTGAAGAAGTTTCTGCTTTGGAAATTGTTAAAAAAGTGAAACAAGATTGCAAGGATAAAGGTTATAGAAAACAAATTCGTAGAGTTTCTATTTATATTAAACCTGAAGATGGGAAAGCTTATTATGCCCTAGAGGATAGCTCAGATCATGTAAGTTTATTTGAAGATACTCATGAATCCAAATCTGCTGAATAAAAATCAAATTTTGTTGACTCAATACTTCAATGATTGTCGATTTATTTTTTTTCCAAAAGCAATTCTGTGTTGATAAAAGTTTTGTTTTCTTTTTATCATAGAATTGCTTTTATCTGTATAAGAAAGGAAAAAAACTATAATGATTAAAATTGAAAATAAGAAAAAGAATATTTGCTGAGAGATTTTAGAATTATCGCCAGAATAATTTGAAATTTCTAAAAACAGGATATTTTATACAGAAACTTTCAGAGAATTTCCTTTTTGGGCTGATATAGAAGATATTTGTTTTTTCATAAAAAGAGATTAGATTTTCTGCAAACAAAAACATATACTCTGTTCTGACACTTTAGCTCGGTGCGACTACGGTGGGTATTTGCCGCAGGCTACTTTCAAAACCCACCGTAGTCGACTACCGAGCGAGTGACGCAGAACATTGTGGTGTAATATCTCATATATAACAACCTTGGAGCTACCCCAAAGCATTTAGACCAGAAAATCTAATCTTTTTCTTAAATCATATCATATATTTCAAAAATGTCAACTATATTTTGCAAAAATTTCTTAAATTTTATCAAATTGCTTGAAAAAATGTTAAAATTATATTATAATTTTATGCAAATGGTAGTAAATAATAGCAAGTATATAGAAAGGAAATAAGTTGCGATTATGAAGAATTTAACAGCAGAAGAACAACAACGGCTTTGGAAATTAGACGAGCCTCCGACTCGCAAAATATTGCTTTGGGGCTTAGACAGCAAAAAGAATCCCTGTATACTTATTTTATATGGGAAACAAGAGATTGAGCGGGAAATAAAGCCTTATATGTATGGTCATACTCCTCGTTCTTATTATGCAGATGCATATATGTTAAAACCAACAGTAGTATATACAAATTATGCTGTTTTTCATGGAATCAATGGTCATTTACCTTCGATTCCAAATACATATTATTATAAAACAAAAAATTTACTTTGTTATAGTAAAGGTTATAAAACTGCAAATAGATATTGGGATTATAGTCAGGAAAACCACTGGCAGTTACATGTAGATATTGAAAAGAAATATATTATTAAAGAATTTTATAAAATAGATCAGACGGTTGTTTTTGACTATTATAAGAAAAAAAACTATAGCGATTATATTACTTATTTAAAAGAAAATCAAGTTCATTTTGAAGATTGTGAACTTATCGAACACCCTAGTGATTTATTTAATTTTAAAGCAGACAGTCCTTATATGGAATTAATTATGAATATGTGCTTGAAAGAAAGGATATATACAAGAAAAAAATATCTTAGCCAATTTATGAAAATGCAGCCTTCTGTTGAAGAATATAAATGTCTTTTAAAAACAGCAAGCGTAGAGTTAGCTTGTGGCATTTTTCAAGAACTTACCATAGAAAAAAATCCAATTTTATTAGAAACTGCAAAACAGATAGATAACAGTGATATATTATTTGCAAATGCAGGATATCATAGAGGACTGAAACGCTGTATTCATCAATATATCAGTCTATTTGATGAAAAGTTGTTAAAAGAACAAAAAGAGTTTATTTATAAAACGCTGCCTGAAATGGATTTTCATATTAAGCATTTAAATTTATACGGTAAAAATCTAAAGGGAAAAGAACTGGAAGAATATTTAAATGAACCAAATGTTTATCAAAATAATTTATATCTTTTTGGTAGAGAGAATCTCTATGAAAAAAATACTTATACCGATGGAAAAAATATCAATAATATTGCATTTAAAAATACAATACAGACAGCAAAGGCATATGAAATGGCAGATGTGATTGGAAAAATAACTTATTACTTGGACGCTCCAAGGACTACCTGCTATTTTAAAGGAAGTGGTAACACCAGTGCATATACGTATTATGTACGTTATCTTAGAAGGACACTGGATGAATATCAGGCAGGAGATGAGGTAAAATTTATAACGGCTGCTCGTGAAATGCTGATAAGTTATACAGACCATGATAATTTAGATATT
>CAJTJZ010000038.1:19810-29839 GCA_910576895.1 uncultured Lachnospiraceae bacterium
GGTGATATTTCTTTTAATTTCTTTTTTAATCGATATTTTAATGCAGTAATCACAGGAGCTCAGGCGGCAGAGCATTCTGTATGGTATCGATATCTTGCAGATGTTATTTTTATAGCAAGAAATGCAAAAGCACAGGCAGTACATAAATTTTGTTATAAAATATTAAAAAAAGCAAATGAAGATCATAGATTGGACACTTATGAAATCAAAGAGTTAATTGAACTTTCAAAAATACCATATGAAAAGACAGCAAAATTATTTCAAAAAATACTAGTACAAGAATTGAAAGCATTGCAGGAATTTGATGCAGATCTCATGATTTCCCTAATGAATACAAATGCAGAAAAATTATGGAAAGCTGCAAAAAAATACTTTAGACGAACAAATGGAAAATTTACACCAAAATATATCGCTGATTTTCTTTTTTTAGATACCATAGATATATGGTGTTCTGTATTAGAAGACAGTATAAATCATTTTACAATAGAAGAATATACTGTTTTTCTAAAAACAATTATGGAAAAAAGAGAGCGTTTTTTAGAACAGAAGATAGAACTTTCAGAACAAATTATAGAGTTACTGTTAAAATCTACTGATAAATTGGACATTGCAACAACAGAGCAAAAACAAGAATTATTACATTATTTTATTCCTTTGTTATTAAGCCATAAAAAGATTCCTGATTTTCTTTTTGATATAACAGAATCGGTAATCTTCTCTATCTCCTATGATATAGTAAGAGATACATTGGAAAGTATTGATTTGCAATATAATAAACTTTCAGAGAAAGAATATAATACCATTTCTTTATTAAAATCATGTAAAGAGGATACACTTCCTAAAGATAGTTTAATTCTGTCTATTTTAGAAACAGGTTCGAAAAGACTTGTAAAAACACTCACAGAAATGATAGACAGGAAACAGACGATGCTTATGGAAAGGCAAACAACACTTCTTTTGCTTTTTGAATGTAATGTATATCATCTGAATACAATTGCTCAATCTGTGTTTGAAAGTCTGGAAATAGAAAAAAGAGAAAAGATGCATATGATTTTATTAGATTCTCCAATAGAAAGAGCGTATCAATATGGTCTTAGAAAGCTTGATGATTTTTATGGAAACAAAATTCCAACAAGATTTATTGCACATATGATGGAACACCCATGTGTTGAAGTAAAGGCTTATATTTCCAATAAAATAAAATATGCCTTTTCTGATTTAAAAGAAACAAACCCAGATTTATATATTTACTATGTAAAAACATTACTTTATTTACCAAATAAAGTTTCAAAAAGTAAAGAGTATGTATATCAAGAAATACCTTTGTTTTTAAAATATTATCCTGAAAAGCAACAAGAAATCGAACAGATACTTCTTGATATTGGAAGTACAAATCGTAAAATAGATTCTGAAAGAGCACTGGTAACATTTGCTCAGATTCAGAAGGAGGTAAGCAGTTTATGAAAGTAGATTATCAATACGCAAGCCCTTCCCGATGTACACAGGTGGGTGATCAAACAACATTAGGGTTAAGTCCTGACTTATCTCGTGATGAAAAAGTTTCTTTCTGCGGAAAATTAAAACATCCTTTATTGTTTCGTGATGCTATGCTTATGTTAAGAGAAATTGTTGTTTCTGATACGAGAAAGAAATCAAAAGAAAGGACAGAGTATTTTACATGGCTTGATGAAGAAATTGAACGGCGTATTAAGGGACATAAAGAATATATGCCAAAGGTAAGAGAATCTTTAAAGAAAGAAATGGATTCTTATGATATAGAACTTCTCCACAAAAAAAAGGAAATCGATGATTTATTAAATATACAAAAAAATTTACAAAAACAACTTGATCAATATGATGCTTGGAAGGATTATTATAAAATTGAACGAGATTTTTGGAAATTTATAAAAGATAGAGATTATAGTTTATGGTTCGTATTAGATCCTGTGATTACAGTACATAAGGATCAAGTTTCCTTTGAAGCATTTTCACTTGATGAATCCATTTACGGCTGCTTGTCTATTTCTATAGATGAATTTGATTTATTGCAGACACCAAAATTAGGGACAACCAATATTGATTTTTCCGCTAAATTAGAAAAAGAGATGCAAAGATTCCGAAGCTATACAGATGTTACTTTATCTGTCAATCCAGAGGGCTTTACCATAGATAATGATATTGTGCCAGAGTATATAGAGAAGAAAATTGATTTGCCTGAAACATGGATTAAAGGATTTAATCAAGTATCTTCTGCTGCGGCATTATCAGGAATTGAACTTAAGCTTTCTCCTTCTGATATGTATGATATTTGTGCATTTTTAAGAAAACATAAAGAGAAAAAAAGCCCTCGTTATATGAAATGGATTTTAGAACCGAAACAAAAAGTGCAAATCATATTTGAACCTTTTGGAACAGTTCTTACATTAAATACTATTTATCAGGGAAACCAAAGAAGGGAAGAAAAAATTTGGGGTAGAAGACGTTGGCTTGTAGTTGAAAAATTAATTCCTTTATCAGAAGCATTTTATATACGTATGTTGGGATTTGGAATGCCGCAATTTATTCGTGCTGATATGGGTACAATGCAAATGACCGTTGGTTTTTCTTCTTGGTCTTCCAATGACTGGGTAAAAGGAACAGCATTTAATATTATGGCAGGATTTACTGGTCAGGGATGTTATTCAGATATTTATAAATTGCTGAAAGATAAGCGGTGTCTGTCTATGGAAGAAATTTCTTCCTATCTTCCAAAACAGAAGGACAAGCGGATAAAAGCTGGTATTGGTATGCTATTTCGAAAAGGTGAGGGGTATTTTGATATTGTTAATAATAAAGTTCGTTTTCGCCATTTATGTAATGCTCCAATTCCAGAAGAACTTTATCAAGTCTCTAATATTGAAATAGATGTACAAAAAATTAGTAAACTTACCTTTGATAATATGAGGGTGAGATATTCGCATAAGCAGGAGTTTATATTCACAACAACATATAAGGAAAACGGTAAAGTATCCTATACGGAACTTGTGATTGACGAGGATGGGCAAATTACAAAGATAGATTGTAGCTGTCAAAAATTTAGAAGAGGCGAAAGAAATCTTTCTGATCCATGTGCTCATATTCTTGCACTTTATGTCGCTTCTTATAAATTATTAAAACTAAAAAATTTGGAATATGAAAAAGAATATAAAATTAATGATATTATGGAGATGTTATTATAATGGATACAAGCGAATATAGAAAATTAGTAAATAATATGGGTAAAAAAGAATTTACCTTTCTTAAAATGCAGGAATATGGGTTTTGGCCTAGTCATCTGCCAACCCCATATGAACGGCAGCAAAATGAAACAGAACAAGATTTTGAGGACAGGAAAAAGTTATTGGATGAATTTCAAAAACTTTCTGAAAAAATAGCAAATGTCTATCAAGAAAAAGAGGAAATTGAAAAAAAGCTTTCTCATTTAAAAAAAGAATATGAAAATACATGGGATTATGAAAAAATTCGTGCGGTAGTTTCTCAGGAAATTATGAAGGAATCTATAGCTAGGCGAGCAGAAAGAAAAGCAGAGAGAGAACGGCAAAAACAATTAAAATCGGAAGCTTGGAAGAAACGAAAAGCGGAAAATATTCTATTTATTGGTAAAGGCTATTCTAACTTATTGGCAAAAAAAGAAACGAATGTACAAAAACTGAAAGAAAATGGGATGCCTGTAATAGAAACGGACAGGGAACTTGCGAAATTTCTGCAAATAGAATATAATAGTTTACGTTATCTTGTATATCATAGAGATGTGATTACCTTTGATAATTACTATCGTTTTGATATTCCAAAGAAAAGCGGTGGAACACGCCATATAGCTGCACCAAAAACACAATTAAAGACAGCTCAAAGACAAATTTTAGATCAAATTTTGCAAAAAGTAAAGATTTCTAATTTGTCCCATGGATTTGTGAAATCAAAATCTGTTCTTACAAATGCAAAGGTACATAATACAAGTCCTGATTTATTAATCAATATTGATTTAGAAAACTTTTTTCCTACCATTACATTTGAACGTGTAAGAGGTTTATATCAATCCTTTGGTTATTCTGGTTATATAGCGTCTTTACTTGCCATGCTTTGTACTTACTGTGAAAGAATGCCACTAGAAATAAAAGGGGAGACAAAATATATTAAGACATCGGAAAGAATATTGCCGCAGGGATCTCCAGCAAGCCCTATGATTACCAATATTATATGCAGAAATATGGATAAGCGAATCAATGGTTTCTGTAAAAAGTTAGGGATTACTTATACAAGATATGCAGATGATATGAGTTTTAGTTATATAGGTGATATCCATAATTTTGCTATCGGAAGCTTTTTAAATAGTATAAATAAAATGATAGAATCAGAAGGCTTTCATATGAAAAAAGAGAAAACCCATATTTTAAGAAAAAACAATAGGCAATATATTACTGGCATTGTAATTAATAACGAAGAAATTGGTGTTCCTAAAAAATGGGTTAAGATATTAAAAGCTTCTATTTATAATGCACAAAAATTAAAAGCTTCTGGAAATTCTGTATCTAGTAAAACGGTACATGAAATCTCAGGAAAAATTGCGTGGTTAAAAAGTGTAAATCCAAAAAGATACCAAAAAATAATAAATCAAGGTACAGAATTTTTAAAAAGTTTAGATATTGATAAATGAATTTCGTCCACTGTTTTTTGATACTAGAGGATAAAAAATGAAATATTTACTAAATATATTCTAAAGGGGAATAGTTATGGCAAAAAACAAAAAGCATCGAAAAATAATTAGCATAATGAGAAAAATGATTCGGACGATTATTCCTTTTGTATTTGTTGCAATTGTAATTCTTTTATATGTTATATATACCAATGTATCAAAAATTCTTTTAGAAAAAAGTGAAACTTTGCTGCATACTACATCGGAACGTACAATTCAAGAAACAGAAGCTTGGATAAATAAAACTTTAACAGCATTAGAGCAGCAAAGAGATACTATTTCATTTTTTAATTTGGATATTGATAAAATGCAAGATTATATTCATCATACGTTTAATTTAAATGATGCATATCCAGCAGGTATTTATGTGGCATTGACAGATGGTTCTTTATATCATACTACATTTGTACCCGGATCAGATTATAATGCATTAGAAAAATCTTGGTATCAAGATGGGATTGAGTCAAAAGATTTTATTTTGGGTGATGTATACTTTGATGAAGATAGTCAATCTAATGTAGTTGGGGCTTCTGGTGCTTTGATGGATAGTTCAGGAGAAATCAAAGGTGTAGTTGCCGCAGATGTATATCTTGACTCTATTTCTGATATTGTTAATGATATTCAAATTGAGAAAACAGGTGGTATTTTTCTAGTAGATACAAGAACTTTTACTATTATTGGTCATAAAGATCCAAAGATAATGGGTAAGATTTTGTCTGAAATGGATGATAGGATATATCATTATATAACGAACCAAATTCAATCAGATGAGACTGGTCTTTTTATTTATGATAATACATATATAGAGATTTCCACCGTTCCACATAGTGATTGGATTGCTGTTACTTATGTTCCACAGGCAGAACTTTTGAAAGATATTAACCGTTTGTTTTTTACTATGTTTCCAAGAGTATTGCTTATTGTTTTCATTTTAATTATTTTAGTAATTTTTTGGGTTAGAAAACTAGTTGGAAAGCCAGTCAAAGAATTAAATCGTGTAGCTTCTGAAATTGCAGATGGAAATTTGAAGCAATCCATTTCATATAATGCCAATGATGAACTTGGTGAATTGGCAAATAATTTTAATAGAACTACAGTACGTTTGAGAGAGTATGTAACGTATATTGAGGAAATTGCAAAAAAATTGGAAGAGATTGCTGCAGGTAATTTGAACTTTACATTAGAGCAAGAATATGATGGCGAGTTTCGTAAACTTAAAGTATCTCTTGAAGATATTTCTACTTCTTTAAATAATACAATTGGTCAAATTAATATGGTTTCTAAAGAAGTAGCCATAGGTTCAGAATATGTTTCTAATGGTTCACAGACACTTTCTAAGGGAGCAGTAGAGCAGGCTGGTGCGGTAGAGAAACTTGCTGTTACAATTAGTGAAGTATCTGAAGTCGTTCAAAAGAATGCAAAAGGTGCAAAAAAAGCAAATGAAATATCTCAGTCAGTAGAAAAAAGTATATTGGAAAGTAATGAAAAGATGCAAAATATGATGGAAACTATTGGAAAAATTAACACAAAGTCATCAGAAATTTCTAAAATTATTAAGACAATTGATGATATTGCTTTTCAGACTAATATTTTAGCTTTAAATGCTACTGTAGAAGCAGCACGAGCAGGAAGTGCAGGGAAAGGGTTTGCTGTAGTTGCAGATGAAGTTCGTGATCTTGCTGCAAAATCATCTCTTGCTGCACAAGAAACGGAAGTATTGATTGAACAAACAGTGGAGGCTGTTCAGGAGGGTACAATAGCTGCAGATAAAATGGCGGATTCTTTACAAGAGGTAGTGATACAATCTAAAGAAGTCTCTGAACAAATTAATGCAATTGCTATCCATTCTACAAAACAAGCCGCTTCTATTGAGGAAATTGTGCAAGGTATGAATCAAGTGTCTAATGTAGTGCAAACAAATTCTGCTACGGCTGAGGAAAGTGCCGCTGCCAGTGAAAAATTATCAGAACAAGCTATATTATTAAAACAATTAGTATCCAAGTTCCACTTAAAGATTTAAAATGGAGCTTTGATTAAATTTTTGTAAAGGAGTCGTACTGAAAAAGTGCGGCTTTTTTTTGAGACAAATTAGTGCAAACATAAACAGGATTTTTTAAACATAACTAGTTATAATTAATTTATACAAGGAGGATTAATTAAAATGTCGATACAATTTATACAGCAAGCAATATGTTATATAGAAGAACATATTTGCGAAAATATAAATTATGCTGAGGTTGCAAAAAATATACATATGTCAAGCTATAATTTTCATCGAACTTTCAGCTTTATTGTAGGAATGACAGCAAATGAATATATTAGAAAACGAAGGCTTACATTAGCAGCCATAGAATTGCAAACAACAGATATATCAGTAATTAATGCTGCATATAAGTATGGTTATGAATCACCAGAAAGTTTTTCTAAGGCTTTTTCAAAATTTCATGGTTCAACTCCAAAACAGGCAAAACGAAAAGGCACAAAATTGCATTTATTTAATCCACTTGTGATAAAAATTATAATGGAAGGTGGTAGTATTATGGATTACCGAATTGAACACAAAGAAAGTCAACAATTTATTGCATTAGTAAAATCGTTTCCAAATGAAATAATTAATGATGATAATGATCATAGTACTTCTGATTTTTGGGCAGAATGTTCTCAAAAAAACCTGATTGAACCTATGAAACTACTTCGTGTGAAAGGAAAAAGAGATTTATATGGTTTATGTAACCCTATTAAAGATAACAAGAATTATTTCAATTATGGAATTGGTATTATAATTGATAAAGATACTGAAATGATAAAATTAGAAGATTTTCTTAAGAATGGTTATTCTATTTGGGAAACAGAACCTGCTGATTATGCGGTATTTAAATGTTTTGGTTCTGACGGCGATTGTTTAGGTAAAACATGGGCGAAGTTTTTTAAAGAATTTATTCCACAAACAGGCTATATGCAAACAGATGACACTGATTATGAAATATATTTTGAAAATAGTGAAAATAATCTGTTTTGCGAATTATGGGTTCCTGTGAAACAAACTTAAAAATTTTCCTCATTAACACTTGTAATTATGGAGAAAACAATATAAAATCATGTAATGATAGATTTTATACTCACGAACGAAAAATTTTTCCTTTTTTCGTTCGTGAGTCCGTGCCGACCGCAGCCACGAAGTGGCTTGCTACCTTATGCGGTCGTGCACATCATATTATACTGAGCGGTCATGTTTTTCGACCGCTAGTATAATAATTATTAAATACTTTCAAGGAGAAAAATATGATATTTCAAACAGAAAGAATGTATCTTAGAGAGATGAGTCAAACAGATTTTGATTCTTTATGTAAAATTTTGCAAGATAAAGATACAATGTATGCATATGAAGGTGCTTTCAATGATAACGAAGTACAAGAATGGCTCGATAGACAAATTTCTCGTTATCAGAAATGGAATTTTGGCTTATGGGCAGTAATATTAAAAGAGAATGATGAAATGATTGGTCAGTGTGGACTTACAATGCAGCCATGGAAAGAGACAGAAGTGCTTGAGATAGGTTATCTTTTCAATCGATTATATTGGCACAAAGGTTATGCAATAGAAACTGCAAGGGCATGTAAAAAATATGCTTTTGAAACTTTAAAGGCAAATAAAGTTTGTTCTATTATTAGAGATACGAATATTGCTTCTCAAAACGTAGCTATAAGAAATGGTATGACGATAGCAGATACTTGGATAAAACATTATCGAGGCATAGATATGCTCCATTATCGTTATGTTATACAGTATTCATAATTTAGACTTATCTTTCTAATTTGTATTACGATTGTTTTGTTATTTCATAATTATAGTTTTCCTTATATAGTTGACAGTAATATTGCTTTTTGATATACTTACAAGCACGAAAAACAGAAAATTTTTTCGTGCTTGTATTTAATTTATATTAAAATTTTAAAATTAAATTTAAAAATAAGAAATATCACTATAATAAATTATGAAGGAAGTGAAAAATTCATGGGAGTAGGAATTATGATATGTGGATTAAATGGTGCTGGAAAGAGTACACTTGGAAAAGCTCTAGCAAAAAAATTACATTTTTATTTTATAGATAATGAAGAATTGTACTTTCCAAAAACAAATCCTAATTATATCTATGCTTCTCCACGCACTCGTAAAGAAGTGGAACAACTTCTTTTTAGTGAAATAAAAACACATGAAAACTTTATTTTTGCTTCTGTAAAGGGAGACTATGGCAAAGTTAGTGCTCCTTTTTTTCAATATGTTGTATTGATTCATGTTCCAAAGGATATTCGGATACAACGAGTTAAAAATCGTTCTTTTCAGAAATTTGGTAATAGAATGTTATATGGTGGGGATTTATATGAGCAGGAAAAACATTTCTTTGATTTTGTTGAATCCAGAGCAGAAAATACTGTAGAAGAATGGGTACAATCTTTACATCAACCTATAATACGAATTGATGGAACAAAATCTATAGAAGAAAATATAAATCTTATTATAAAGCATATACAAGAATAAATTATTATTTATAAGAATAGGAAAAAATAAAATGAAGTATAATACAGGAAAAATCGTATGTTTAAATAAATGTTTAAAATTCTATCAATGGCAGAAACTACTTCAAAGAACTGTTGTTGGCTAGTCATTTTCTAAAATGAATTTGATAGGAGAAAAAACGAAGATGTCAAAAAATAAACTTGTATTATTTGAAACAGAGGATAAAAAAATCACCTTATCTGTACCAATTCAGCAAGAAACCGTATGGCTAAATAGACAACAAATGGCTTCTCTTTTTGATAGAGATATAAAAACAATTGGTAAACATATTAATAATGCATTAAAAGAAGAATTAGATTATTCAACTGTCGCAAAATTTGCGACAGTTAAAAAAGAGGGAAATAGAAATGTAACACGTGATATGGAAATAAAAGAATAGCAGCTACAATATTTCTATATTTTCTTGATAAAAATGAAGTGCTATTTGTAAATGAAGAAAAACTTATTGATGATCATACACTCGTTGCCTTAACAATCATGATTGCAGAATCAAAACCAGAAGAAAAAGAAATGATGATTACTGTAATTATGAATTGCTTGAAACGATTATAATTTTACCATGTAATAATTAATAAGATAACAAAACTGGATAGAAAGAAGGAAAAACTGATATGATTAAATATAAAGATAAACAATAATTTATAGCGAAGTGGAAAAATTAAAAATGGTAGTGTCAAGTAATCTATGAAAAACCGAGCCGAAAAAATAGGCTCAAATGA
>CAJTJZ010000039.1 GCA_910576895.1 uncultured Lachnospiraceae bacterium
CGGTCGGCACGAACTCACGAGCGAAAAAAGGAAAAATTTTTCGCTCGTGAGTATAAAAATAAGTTTATCAATAAAAAGAAATGAGGGAATGAATATGCGTGTTACTAATGTGATGATGACAAATAATATGAAATCAAATATTAATGCAAATAAAAATCATCTTTCTGATTTGGAACAACAACAATCCACAGGTAAAAAAATTCAGCGGCCATCGGATGATCCAATTATTGCAGTACGTGCTTTAAAATTGCGTACTAGTGTAAGTGAGATTACGCAATATTATGAAAGAAATATTCCAGATGCTAGATCTTGGATGAAAGTAACAGAAACTGCTTTAGGAAGAATGGATGATGTATATAATTCCATTAATACTTATTGTGTGCAGGGGGCAAATGATCCTTTAACAGCAGAAGATCGTACTTCTGTAGTTCAAAATTTAGAGGAACTTTGTGCTCAAATTTATCAAGAAGGAAATAGTGATTATGCTGGCAGATATGTTTTTACCGGATTTAAAACAGACACAAGTCTAACATTTGATAATGATTGTAATCATCTAAAATATACAATAACAGAACATCTTCCTGCTACAGATATTGCATTGCATACTTATGTAGAAGGCTCTTATGCATTAAGTGCTTATGATCCTACTGATCCAGATCAAAATGTTTTTGCAGAAGCACCAACAAAAAAAGAATGCTATCGTATGCAATTATCTTATACAGATTTATTAAATGCAGATGATCCAGAACTACTTGTTACTACAAATGGAACAGAAGAAGAACCAGAAGTTACAAGTTATAGTATGACTTCTATGCTTTCTACAGATCAAAATGCCTATGCTCCAGAAGAAGGTGATATTTATTTTCTCTATGATACTGGAGAAATTATTTTTGGTTCAGAAGTTTACAATACAGTAAGACTTGCAGATGATTTTTCTGTTACCTATCAAAAATCCCAATTTTCCAAAGGAGATACAAGACCACAACATTATTTTGATTGTACTAGTGTGGAATTAAATCAAACAGGGGAAGAAGGAGAAATAGGCGAAGAAATTGAAGGAACTACCATTGAATATAATCTATCTCAATATGGTGATGCAGGACAGACCATAGATTATGAAGTTAGTTTTTCACAAAATCTTCAAGTTAATGTTCTTGCAAAAGATTGTATTGGCAATGCAATGAAACGTAGTGTAGATGATATTATAGATGCAGTAAATGATGTGACAGCAACAGAGGAAAAAATTGCACAAGCAAATAAAATGTTAGAAGAAGATGGCATTTCAGAAGAACAAAGCAATGCATTGAAAAAAATGATTGAACAAATGGAAACAGAAAAAGTATTAAAAACAAAAATTATGCAAGAGCGTTTTTCAAAAGGAATTACTGTTTCTGCCACTTGGGAAAATATTGTTAATCGGGCAACGGCTGATATCGGAAGCCGTGCAGTACGCTTAAACTTGACAGAAAGTCGTATGCAGGATCAGCAATTAACATTTACAGATTTATTAACTACAAATGAAGATGCTGACTTAGCAGAAACAATTATTAATTTAGGTTCTGCAAATAATGTTTATCAAGCATCTTTAAATGCAGCATCAAAAGTTGTAAAAAATTCCTTGATGAATTTTATTTAAAAATAAAGCTGTTAATAAAATAAATATTAATAAATATAGAATGATAGACTACTATAAATTTTATGATTTTAAAAATAAAAAAGATAAAAAAACAATACTAGTTCTTGGTTTATTTTTGTTATAATCGGGCGAGAAATATTCGCAGAAAGAGGTAGGATATGTTAATAAAAACAAAATATTTTGGTGAAGTTGATTTAGATGAAAAAAAAGTGATTACCTTTGACAATGGAATGATGGGATTTGAAGAATATAAAAAATTTGCTATTTTATATGATATTGAAAAAGAAAGAGAAAATTCTATTTCTTGGCTGCAATCCTTAGATGTACCTGAACTTGCTTTTCCTGTAATCAATCCATTTTTAGTAGAAGAAAACTATAAACCAACCGTAAATGATGAATATTTAGAAAGCCTTGGAATATTTGAAGATGGAGATCTCATAATCTTACTAACAGTAACAGTTCCTGAAAAGATAGAAAAAATTACTGCAAATTTTAAAGCTCCAATTGTAATTAATGTTGTTACAGGAAAGGGATGTCAAGTAATTGCAGAAAATCAAGAGTATAAAGTAAAACAAGAAATTTATGAGATTTTAAAGCAGAGAAAGGGGGCAAATGAATGCTCGCACTCTCAAGAAAATTGAATGAATCTGTTATGATTGGTAAAGATATTGAACTTACGATTCTTGAAATTAAGGGAGATCAGGTAAAAGTGGGAATTACAGCACCAAGGCATCTTCCGATTTATAGAAAGGAAATTTATAATCAAATACAAGAAGAAAACAGACAATCTATTGGAAAACAAGAGCAAACTGTAAACATCAAAAAGTTATTTATATAATATAGATTTATATTAACAATATGACGTTTTTTGCCGATAAAGTTAAAAAGTGAATTTTAATGGAGGTGTGGATTATGGCATTTGAAATTAAGAGTACAGTAAGTGTGCCAGTAACAAATAATATAAATGTAAGTACAGAAAAGCCAGCAGCATCAGAGTCACAAAGCAGTTCCGCTTCTGTACAAAGCAATTATTCTGTTACAGCTGTAGAAAGTAAGCACCCTGATAATAATCAATCAGGTAATGTTGAGGCTCAAAATAGCAAAGACCCTACAGAAAAGCAAGTAAGAACAAAGATTGAATATGCAAATAACGAGTTAAAACATGCCAAAACAGGATTAAATTTTAAGTATCATGAAGCAACTAAAAGAGTATCTATTACTGTATATGATAAGGATACAAAAGAGGTAATTCGTGAGATCCCACCAGAAAAAAGTCTTGATATGTTAGAAAAAATGTGGGAATTAGCTGGCATGGTAGTTGATGATAGGGGATAGGAGGTATCTATTATGGCGATTAGAATGTCAGGTTTGATTTCTGGCTTGGATACGGAATCTCTTGTAAAGGAGTTAATGTCCGTTCAAAGCATGAAAATGACCAAAAAAGAAAATCTAAAGACAAAAACAGAATGGAAACAAGAAAAATGGAAGGACTTAAATACAAAAATTTATTCTCTTTACACTGGAAAACTATCTAAAATTAAAATGCAAGGTAATTATGCAACAAAGAAAGTAACTAGTTCTGACGAGTCCTCTGTTTCTGCTACAGCAACAGGAAGTACAGCAACAGGGAGTCATTCTCTTGAAATAAAATCTCTTGCAAGTGCACAATATGTTACAGGTGCTCAGATTACAAAGGATAATTTAAAGTCATCAGCTTCTTCTAAAAATATTACATCAAAAAGTCTATTGACTGATTTTGATGGAATAGAAGAAGGTATGATTATTACAATTAAAAATAAGGCAGGAAGTACAAAAACTCTAGAAATAAAAGATAATACAAAGATATCAGATTTTGTTTCTACTTGTCAAGATGCAGGACTTTCTGCAAGTTTTGATGAAAAATTGGGGCGTTTTTTTATTAGTTCCAAAGAAAGTGGTGTAAAACAGGGATTTACAATTACGACAACTGGAGATTCTGAAAAAGTTTCTGCTGCAGCAAATGCTTTAAAAAGAAGTGTGCATAGTTTAGTAGATTATGATAAAAATGTAAGTATACAAGCAGACATTGATCATTATTTTAGTATGATTGATATGTCGAAAGTATATGAGAATAAGCAAGAAGCAAAAGAAAATTATGAAGAATATCAAAAAACTTTTGATGCTTTGGATGAAAGTGATAAAAATGAAGAAGCAAAAAAGAAATTGCAGGAACTTAAAGATGCATATAAACAAGCAAGTGAGGAATATGAAACAGAGAAAACAAAACAGTCTATTTATGTTGATGAAATGCTTTCTTATGTAAAGGGAATTGCTAGTTCTACAAGTGGATTAAGTTCTACAGAATTATCTTCTAAGATTGATGAAATGCGTTCTATTTATAATAAATCTTTGGAGGAGGATGCTACAGTATCAACAAGTGCTTTAACAGCTCTTGGTCTTGATGAAATTACAGGAGAAGAAGTTGATGGAGGAAAAAATGGTGTTACTGTTCGTGCTGCATCTGATGCTGTGATTGTATTAAATGGAGCAGAGATGACAGGAGATAGTAATACTATGACAGTTAATGGTATTACACTTGACTTAAAAGCAGTTACAAATGGTGCTGTAAAGTTGACAGTAGCAACAGATATCGATCAAATTTATAATAGTATTAAAGAATTTATTACAGAATATAATGAAGTCCTGAAAGCTATGAATGAAGCATATAATGCAGAATCTGCAAGAAAATATGATGTTCTTACATCAGAACAGAAAGAAGCGATGACAGACGAAGAAGTAGAAAAATGGGAAGGTAAAATTAAAGATTCTCTGCTTCGCCGTGATACAACATTAAATTCTTTAATCAGTGTTATGAGAACTACAATGTCATCAAGTGTTAAACTAGATAGTGTTACTTTTGAAGCAATTGATCGAACAAAGAAAGATGCAGATGGTAATTTTAAAGAATATAATTCGCCAGTTGCTTATTCCCTTGCAAGTTTTGGAATTCGAACTTCTACAGATTATACAGAAGGTAGTTTATTGCATATTTATGGAGATGAAGATGATGAACTTTATTCCTCTGAGGATAATCTATTAAAAAAGGCATTAGAGGAAAATCCTTCTGCAGTGCAAGCAGTATTATCAAAATTGTGTACTAATCTTTATGATACTTTAACAGAAAAAATGAGTGCTAGTTCTATTAGTAGTGCTATGACATTTTATAATGATAAGGAATTAAAGTCTCAAATCTCAACATATGAAGATGATTTAAAGACATTACAGAAAAAGTTAAATGAGCAGGAAGATCGCTATTATAAACAATTTACTGCAATGGAAAAGGCAATGAGTCAGGCACAAACACAATCTAGTGCACTTGGTGGTTTGTTTGGAACGAATGGTTAATTATTTCATTCATTTATAAATTTTAGATAAAATATAAAGAAACATAAATAAGTGAGCAATGTTTCACAGCCGTTTTGTGTCTGCACTGCCATCACAAGACGGAAAAGGAAAGCAGTGCAGAAAAGAGGTTATACATGATAAATATCCAGTCACCTAACCCTCTGGCACGTATGTCATTAGGTGCAGAAAAAAAGGCAAGCACACATACAAATGTAAATGCAGCAACATTATATCATCAAAATAATGTAAATACAGCATCACCAGCAGAACTAACATTAATGCTTTATGATGGTGCAATTAAATTTTGTAGTATGGCAATTACGGCTTTGGATAAAGGAAATCTGGAGGAGTGTAATAAATATGTTGCAAAGACAAAAAAAATCATTGTAGAATTTCGTATGACGCTTGATTTTGACTATGAAACAGCCAATGATTTTGATCGAGTTTATGATTATATTCATTGGGTTTTAACACAAGGAAATGTAAAAAAAGATAGAGGTTTATTAGAAGAAGCTTTAAAACAAATCCGAGGAATGCGGGATACTTGGAAAGATGTAATGAAAGCTGCGAAAGAACCTTTAAAGACTATAGAAAAACCACAAGAAGTAACGAAGGAATGATTTTTTGAATGTCCGGAATAAGAAAATAGTCCGGGCATTCTTTCTTTCTTTCATATTAAGAAAACAAGAAAGGAGATAATATGGATTTGCAAATAACTTATTTAAAAATTCTTCAGGATACCTTAGAAAAGAAACAAAAGATTATGCAGAAAATTTATCAAGAAACAAGAAGGCAAGAGCAGCTTTTAAAAAAGACCACCGATCAAACAGCAGAGCTAGATCAATGTATGGATAGAAAATCAGAATATTTGCAAGCATTAAATGAATTAGATGATGGATTTGAAATGATTTATGTAAAAGTGAAAGATACATTACAGAAATCACCCGGACAGTTTCAAAAAGAAATAGAAGAGTTAAAGAAATTAATTAGTCATATTATGGATTTAAGCGTTTCTATTCAAGCATTAGAACAGCGTAATAAATTATCTATGCAGCGATATTTATTGTATCATAGAAAAAATATACAAACTTATCGAAGTGGTCAAAAAAAGGTAGGTTCTTATTATAATTCTATGACAGGTTTTAATTCATACCAATCTTATTTTATGGATAAAAAGAAATAAGAAAAAATATGGAATCAGCTATAAAGTATTTTCCACTCAAACCGATATATAATACAGGTAAAACAATTGTACTGGAATAGCAGTCAAAAAATAATTAATTTTATGAAATGACTGTATTAGTAATCAAAATTTTATTTTTTTAATAGAGTAATTTTGATTACAAAAAATAAAATTTCAATGGGAGCGTACACCAAAGGGATTTTATGTTGCTATTTTTTAAGAGTTTGATGAAAAAAAGAAAAATTTCAAAATTCATCAAATGTCGATGTTTTAAACATCATTCACCGAGTGGCATGGATGCCACCGTAAATTCAAGGAGGAATTTATATGATTATTCAGCACAACATTAATGCTATGAATGCAAACAGACAGTTAGGCATTACACAAGGCAGCTTATCAAAATCTACAGAAAAATTGAGCAGTGGTTATAAGATTAACCGTGCAGGTGATAATGCAGCAGGTCTTGCTATTTCTGAAAAAATGCGTGGACAAATTAGAGGTCTTTCTCAAGCTTCCACAAATGCTGAGGATGGTATCTCCTTAGTACAAACAGCTGAAGGTGCTCTTCAAGAGACACAGAACATTCTGCAAAGAATGCGTGAGTTAGCTGTTCAGGCTGGAAATGATACAAATACAGATGATGATAGAACACAGATTCAAAAGGAAATTACACAGTTGACACAAGAGATTGATCGTATTGCTACAACTTCTGAGTTCAATACAAAGAAATTATTAGATGGTTCTCAAAGAGGTGCTGTTACAGCTCAAGATGGTAATGGTTCTACAGAAGGTACATTTGCAAATGGTATGGTAACACTTGGTAATATAAAAACAAGTGATGCAAAGTTAGTTGCTCTAAATGATGTGATTCGTATTACTCTTCAGGCAGATTGTACAGATTCTGGTGCTAGTATAGCTCCAAATAGATCAATTGTAGCATCAGCTTGTGATGGTGCAAATTCTGGTAATTATGCTACAATTGAAAGTTTAAATGGATTAGTTGACGCTAATCAGGTTACTGTTCAGGAGGGTTCTATCACAATTGAGAATGCTTTGGCAACAAAAAATGATTATACTACTTATCCAAAAATTTCTTCTGCACTTACAGCACAAGGTGTTGGGCAAAATCAGCTTATAATTTCTTTTACTGGTATGGATAAATTAAAAGCAGGAGATGTTATTACAATCTCCCTTCAGTCTTGTACAGCAGCAGATCCTACGATTGGTGATAAATCCAGTTTACGTCTGCAAGTAGGAGCAAATGCAGGTCAGGAAATCAATCTTTCTATTAATAGTATGAAAGCAAAAGATTTAGGAATTGTTAAGACAACAGGTAGTGTTAGTGATTCTCCAACATCAAATGGAGAAGCATTAGATGTAACTACTCAGTCAAAAGCTTCCTTAGCTATTGAAGCATATGATCAGGCACTTCAAAGAGTTTCTACAGAAAGAGCAAAACTTGGTGCTGTTCAGAATAGATTAGAGCATACAATTGCTAATTTGGATACATCTGAGGAGAACTTACAGTCTGCAGAATCTCGTATTCGTGATACTGATATGGCTGATGAAATGACGAAGTTCAGTAAGGATAATATCTTACAACAGGCTGGTACATCTATGTTGGCTCAAGCAAATCAGGCAAATCAGACGGTACTGTCTTTATTACAGTAATTAAATAGCTGAATATAGATTATTTTTATAGAACCGGTCTCGTAGTTTGAGACCGGTTCTGTTATGAGGAGAAAGAAATGGCAGATTATATGAAAAGGAATTTAATTCCATTATTAAAGCAAAATCCTGTAATAAAAAATAATTATGAATATTTCAAAAAAATTATATCAAAGCACCTTGCGTCAAAAGAAGTATGGTATCAGAAGAATATATTATATTTTCGGTATCAGGAAAAGGAATATAGAGCGTTTGGTAAAAATCCAAAACAAGAAGCAGAATATCTTACAAGAGAAGTAGAACCAACAAGGGATCATTTAATTATTGTTTTTGGAATGGCAAATATTGAAGTATTGCATACTTTATTACATAAAACAAGTTCAAATACTAAAATTGCTGTTTTAGAGCCTAATTTGGATATTTTTGCTTATTGTATTAAAAATTATAATCTGCATGAATACATCTCATCTCCAAAGTTTGGCTTTGTGGTTGGAGATGCACCAATGTTAGATAGAGAAATTAATGTGTATTTTACTAGTTCATGGTTGAATTTAGTGCATAATATTTTAGTAATTTCTCTTCCAAATTATTATCTTTATAAAGAGTTTTCAACAGAAATTGTAAAAAAAGTAAGAGAAGGAATTTTTTCAAAGTTGATGACATTAGGTAATTCATTGGAAGATATGTTAGATGGATTAAGAAACCATTATTTAAATGTTGATACTTGTATTTTAGCTGGTGATGGAAGGAAAATAGAGCAAAAATATAAAGGAGTCCCTGCCATTATTGTAGCTTCTGGTCCATCTTTGGATAAGAATATTGATGATATTAAAGCAGCACAAGGAAAGGCAATGATTATTGCCTGTGATGCAAGTTATCAAGTCTGCCGAGAACATGGAATTATTCCAGATGCTATTGCAAGTATTGAACGTGGAATTGAAACTTATAATGCTTTTTATAAAGGAAGAAATTTTGATAAAGATTTAGTATTACTTGCTCCTTCTCTATTATGGCCAAATATTCATGAAGAATTTCCGGGAAAACAATTTTTAATAGTAAAGAATTATTTAGGCTTGGAGGGTTGGTGGCAGAGTATGTTTCCAAATGAAGTTCAATTAAATACAGGACATTCTTGTGCTACTCTTGCACTTGCTTTTGCAAGATGGGCGGGATGTGATCCTATAATTTATGCAGGGCTTGATTTAGCATATACAGGTGAAAAAAAGCATAGTGATAGAATACAAAACGATTCTTTTGGTACAGAAAATACATTGTCAGAAGAAGAAAAGAAAGAAAAGGATATTTGGGTAGAGGATATTTATGGTGATAAAGTACGAACAAATATGATCTATAATTTATTTCGTCATTATATCGAAGATTGTACAATGATGCAAGGAACAATTATAGATGCAACAGAGGGTGGTGCTTTAATTCATGGAACAAAGTTAATGACATTAAAAGATGCCATAGCAACTTATTGTAATCGTTCTATGGAAATCAATTTGCAAAATATGATTATTGAACAGCAAGTAACTGAAAAGGATAAATTAAAAAAATATGAAGAAATTTTAGAAAAAATAGATCATATGATTAATTTATTACTTGATATTCAAAGAAGGGCAGTAAATTATTATAGAATTCTTGAGAAATATAAAAAAGTCGATTTTGAAACTTTATCTTATGAAGAATTAGTTTCTGCTGTTATGGAAATGCAACAGGGAAATGAAGTGTTAGATTTTCTTAATCACAATGCAGAAGAAGCTTATTCATTTTATCAGCAAATTCTTAGACAAACAGTTATTTATGTAAAAAAAATAGGGAATGAAATTAATGCAAAAACGGTAAAAAGGAATTGGGAACTTCAGCTTAATTTGATGTATTTGATTGATATTACATCTGTATCCGTAGGAAAAGAAATGGATATTATGCGAGAATTTATTCTTAAGAAAAAAGCATTACAGGAGGTAGTAGTAGATGATCAGTGAAAAAATATTAGTGACAATAGAAGAATTGATTAATATTATCTATTCTCCTGATCAAAATGGATTGGATCGTGTTTTGTTACAGATTCTTGATATGTTTGATAAAATGATACAGGATATGTTGGAACTTGGTTATACCGTGGATATGACAGAAGAATTATTGCCGCTTCAAAATGCTTATATGAAAAAAGATTATGTTGAGTTAGCAGATATCTTATTGTATGATATAAAACCAAAGATTCAAGAAATTTTATGTATAGAGAAAGAAAATTTGAATTTTTAAATAGAAGAATAAATAGTTTACTGTTTATTGAAAGATGAAAGGAAAAAAGTAGTCTTTAGATGATATAATTAATATAGGAAATAAGTCATAAAAAGAATTATTTTTTTGAGAAAATGTAATTTTGCATTAAGCTTTTGAAGAAATAGTACGATATATATTATGGAAGTTATCTATAAGAATTAGATAACATAGTAACTTAATAGTAACAAAATGCGGTTAGCATTTTATTAAGGCAAGGAGGCCGATGATAACAAGGAGGTACTTTAGATGGTTATTCAACACAATATGGCTGCGATGAATGCATCAAGACAGCTTGGTATTACAACAGAAAAGCAAAAGAAAAGTACAGAAAAATTAAGTTCCGGTTACAGAATTAATCGTGCAGCAGATGATGCTGCTGGTTTAGCGATTTCTGAAAAGATGCGTGGACAGATTCGTGGTTTGACACAAGCATCTACAAACAGTGAGGATGCAATTTCTCTTATACAGACAGCAGAAGGTGCACTTCAGGAAACACAAAATGTTCTTCATCGTATGAGGGAGCTTGCTGTGCAGGCAGCAAATGATACAAATACAGATGATGACAGAACACAAATTCAAAAAGAAATTAAACAGCTTACAAATGAAGTTGATAGAATTGCTACATCTACAGAGTTTAATACAAGAAAGCTTTTAGATGGCAGCCAGAAGGGACAACAGGAATATAAAGATGGTGAAACTTCAATTGAGGGTTCTTTTCAGTCAGGAGCTGTATCTGTTGTCAATACATCAGCTGCTAATTTATGTGCTATTGAAGATGTACTTCGTTTAACAATACAGATGGATATTACAGAGGGCATTGATCCCCTTACTTATCCTAGTACGGCAGTTTCAGATGGAGCACATATTTCATTTGAGTCATTACAGGGGCTTCAATGGAAAGATGAAATTACAGTAGAGATCGATGAGAAAGATATGCTTATTAAGATTCCAAAGGGATTATATGAAAATAAATCTGCTGTTACGGATAGTAATGATGCTGCTGGTGAGCTAGAGTTTAGAATACAGGGGTATGGATGCTTAAAAGCAGGTGATACAATTACAATTGCTATGGAAAAAGCATTGCCATCAAAACCAGTAGAAAATAGAAAAGATCCTTTGCGTTTTCAAGTAGGAGCAAACGCAGGTCAGGAAGTAACACTTGGTATTAATAGTATGAAGGCACAGGATCTTGGTATTGTGCAAACATCTACTAGTGTTAGTGATGCTACTCTTGAAAATAAGAATGGAGATGCTTTAGATGTTACTGTTCAAGCAAAAGCATCACTTGCAATTGAAGCATATGATCAGGCATTAACAAAAGTTTCTACACAAAGGGCAAAATTAGGTGCTGTTCAAAATAGATTAGAACATACAATCGCTAATTTGGATACGGCGGCTGAAAACTTACAAGCATCAGAATCTCGTATTCGTGATGTTGATATGGCTGATGAAATGGTTGAATTTAGTAAATCCAATATTTTGCAGCAAGCAGGTACTTCTATGTTAAGTAATGCAAATAGTTCTACACAAACAGTATTGCAATTATTGAATCAATAAAAATTTAAAAATTGAATGATAAAATAAGGAGCTTTCGCTTTTAAAAATAAAAATCTATAAAGCGACAGCTTCATTTTTAATTTTATTTTAAAGAGTGTGATTTTGACAATAATATTGATTTTCTTTGTTTTTTGTGCTATGCTAAAATAGAGTAAAGAATAATCATTTTGGAAATTGAGGACAAAAAGTAGTGATAACCAGTATTTATTATATTATGTAATTAGAATTTAAAGAAGTTAAAAAGATTCTGCATTATAAACAGGAATATAATTTAATGAAGGTGAATGGAAACAAAGGAGAAGGTATGGAAAAAGGATTATTAACAAAGATTAAAGAAATATATAAAAATAAACAAAATATAATAGAATATCTTAAAAATAAAGATAATCGTACTCAAAATTCATTTGAAGATATTATGATTAGCTATGATTTTCAGGCAGGAGTATATGTAAAAAATTATTTTAAGCATAAAGATGATGAAGTTTGGAAAAAATATTATGATGAAATTACACAAGTGATAGAAAAATATCTGAATCATCTTGATCATGTTGTTTTATTTGAAGCAGGTTGTGGAGAAGCAACTACATTAGTATCAGTTTGTGAAAAACTTAACAGTAAAAAAATAAAAAGTATATATGGTCTAGATGCTTCTTTTTCCCGTCTTATGGTTGCAAAGCAATTTTCAAAAATAAAGGAAATAAATGTTAATTTAATTATGGGTGATATGATGAATATGCCTATATGTGATGGTGCATGTGATATAGTATTTACAGTTCATGCATGTGAGCCAAATGGCGGAAATGAAGAAAAAATTTTAAAAGAATTGTTAAGAATAACTAATGCATATTTAATTTTATTTGAACCAGCATATGATTTAGCAAATGAAGAAGCTCGTAGACGTATGGAAAAATATGGTTATATAACAAAATTATATGATGTAATCTGTGAAATGGGATGTGAAATAGTAGAACATCGTCTTTTGGGAGTAAATTTAAATAACAATAATCCTACAGGTATTACAGTGATTCGGCAAAATAAAAAGAAAACATATGAAAGTATGATATTGGCAGATCCAATATCAAAAACTCCTGTCGTTCAATTTGATGATGCCCTATGGTCTGAAGAAAGTATGTTGTTATTTCCAAGAATTAGTGATATAAGTTGTATGTGTGAGGGTAATGCAATTGTAGCAACAAAATATGGAAAATATAAAGATACTAATATTTAGAGAATAAAAAAGATTATTTTAGTTAGTTCATTTTAAAAAATTAAATAGGTATGGAGAAAATAAAAATTAAAAAATAAGTCTGCCTTATACTTGACAGGTCTGGGCAGACTTATATAACACCAAGGAAAGTCAACCACTTTGTGAGCGGTTGCTCTTTTATTTATCTAATATAGCATATTTGAAAGTGAAATTCAAGTATTTTCAAATAGAAAATCAGAATAAACGCATGAACGAAATTAGAGCAAATTTTCGATTAATATTTAGTAAAATTAACAAGAACATTTTTTCGGTTTTATGGCAATACGATAGCAGAACGTTACTATTATAAGTGATTAGATAATTTTTCATCAAAATCACAATATAAAATTGAACAAAAAATGCGGCTTTTTTGTAATGATTTCCGTTTATGCGTTTATTCTGAAAAATAAAAAAATAAATATAGATCTTATAAAGATGGAGGGTTATAGAAGTGTTAAACGATAAAGTAATTTTAATTACAGGAGGAACAGGATCGTTTGGAAAAAAATGTTTACAAATGATTTTTGATCGATATACACCTAAAAAAGTGATTATTTATTCTCGTGATGAATACAAACAAAGTGTAATGAGAACAGAATTTGAAAATAAGATTGATATAAAAAAAGTAAGATTTTTTATTGGTGACGTTCGTGATAAAGACAGACTTTATCGGGCTTTTGATGGTGTTGATTATGTTATTCATGCAGCGGCTATGAAGCAAGTTCCAACTTGCGAGTATAATCCGTTTGAAGCCATTAAAACAAATATTCATGGTGCACAAAATGTTATTGATGCTGCTCTTGATAGAGGAATAAAAAAGGTAGTAGCATTATCTACAGATAAAGCAGTGAATCCAATTAATCTTTATGGTGGTACAAAACTAGTATCAGATAAGTTATTTCAATCAGCAAATGCTTATAGGGGAAGTAAACATACTTGTTTTTCTATTGTCCGTTATGGAAATGTAGCAGGTAGTAGAGGTTCTGTGATACCAATTTGGAGAAACATTATTGAAAGTGGTAGTATTACATTAGGTATTACAGATAAAAGAATGACACGTTTTTGGATTACATTGGAGCAGGGTGTGGAGTTAGTATTTAAGGCACTTGAAGAATCAAAGGGTGGTGAGACTTATATTTCTAAAATTCCATCCTTTTATATCACTGATCTTGCAAAGGCAATGTTGCCAGATGCAGAGATAAAGGAAATTGGTATTAGAGAAGGTGAAAAACTTCATGAAGTTATGATAACAAAAGATGACTCTCGTATGACTTATGAATATGATAAGCATTATATTATTTATCCAAATTTTGAATGGATGAATTTAAAAAAGAATTTATTGCCAGGAGGAAAATTAGTTAAGGAAGGATTTGAATATGATTCTGGTTCTAATAAGGAATGGTTAAGTATAGAACAATTAAGAGTAGCTTTAAAAGAAATATAATTTAGAAAAATGAAAAAAGGAAGAGTATGAAAAAAATTTTTATCCGTGCTGATGGTAATCCTGTATTGGGGTTAGGTCACATTATTCGTTGCTGTTCTATTGCAGAGGCATTAGAAAAAAAAGGAGTCTTTTGTTGTTTCTTAGTCGCAGATGAAGATTCAGCAATAATTGTAAGAGAACATGGTTTTAGGGTTTTGCAATTGAACAGTATGTGGAATGATTTAGATCAAGAAGTAAATAGTATGATTAATATAATACAAACAGAACAAATAGATCTTCTTTTAATAGATTCTTACTATATATCGGATAATTATTTAAAAAAAATGCGTCAATATACTACGACAGCATATTTAACAGGAATGAATAATTTTTTATACCCTGTAGATATTTTGATTAATTATCATATTTATGCAAAACATTTAGGATATCAAGAACAATATAAAAAAAATACTAAATTAGTTCTTGGGTGTCAGTTTGCACCACTTCGCAGAGAGTTTTCTATAGAACCTATATACATGAGAGATGAAAAAAAGATTTTTATTACAACAGGTGGAACAGATCCATATGAGGTTATGCCTGCGTTGCTTGAATTATTATTAGAATCCGATTGTAAACAATGGGAATACCATATTATTATAGGCAAATATTATAAAAAACAAGAAATAGAAAAACTGTATAAATTAAAGGACAAGACAAGAAATATATTTTTTTATAAAGATATTCAGAATATAGAAAAAATTATGAAAAATTGTTCTATTGCAGTTTCAGCGGCTGGTTCTACATTATATGAGTTATGTGCTTGTGGAATACCAACAGTAGTATTTGCATTTGCCGATAACCAACTTTTATCTTTAAAAGCGTTTTCTGAACAAAATTTTGCAGAATCTGCAGGAGATGTTCGGCAAAATTTTACAGAGAATCTTAAGAAAATTGTGGACGGAGTATTACGATATGCCATGAATAAGGAATTATGTATAAAACGTTCTAACAGTAATAGAAAAAAAATTGATGGAAAGGGAGCCGAAAGGCTGGCAAAAATATTAATATATGAAAGTAGTAGAGGATAAAAAATATAAATGTTGATTTTTATATGATGGAAAGGAAAATTAGATGAAATTATATGAAAAATTAAAAAATGATGAAATATATTTTATTGCTGAAATGTCAGCAAATCATGCAGGAAAGATTGAAAATGCATTAGAAATAGTTAAAAAAGCAAAAGAAGCAGGAGCAGATTGTCTTAAGGTTCAGACGTATACAGCAGATACACTAACATTGGACTGTGATAATGAATATTTTCAAATAAATACTGGTTTATGGAAAGGGCATAAAAGATATGATTTATATAAGGAAGCATATACTCCATGGGAATGGCAACCAATAATAAAAGAACAGTGTGAAAAAGTGGGGTTGGATTTTTTATCTTCGCCTTTTGATAAGACAGCAGTAGATTTTTTAGAAAAAATAGGAATTGAATTTTATAAAATTGCTTCATTTGAACTGGTAGATATCCCATTACTTACATATGTAGCATCAAAAGGAAAACCTATAATTTTGTCTTGTGGACTTGCATCTGTAGAGGAAATAGAAGAGGCAGTTGCGGCAATTGAATCACAGAAAAATTATAATATTGTTTTACTAAAATGTTGTAGTGTCTATCCTACAGACGAAAAAGATATGAATTTGCAGACAATTATAGATATGAAACAACGATTTGGATATCCTGTTGGACTTTCAGAACATTCTATAGGCAGTCTTGCAGATATTACAGGAATTGTATTGGGGGCACAGATTATTGAAAAGCATTTTTGTCTTAGCCGTTCTATTCCGAATCCAGATAGTGTATTTTCTATGGAACCAGAAGAATATAAAGAAATGGTAGAAAGTGTAAAAAGAGCAAAGAAAATTTGTGGAAAAGTTACTTATCAAAGAACGGAAAAGGAGGAAAATAGTGCAATTTCAAGACGTTCTATTTTTGCTCGGGAAGATATCCAAGTGGGAGAAATTTTTACGCAAGAAAATTGTTGTATTGTTAGACCATCTTATGGTTTGAAACCAAAATATTATGAACAGTTGTTAGGGAAAAAAGCAGTACGTTTCATTAAGAGAGGAGAGCCTTTGTATGAATCAGATTTGCATGGAAACAATTGATATTAAATTTAAAAATATTTTAGATACGGAGTATATTAATGAGCTAAGGAATTGGAGAAATCAGGATTTTGTGCGAAATAATATGACAAATCATGATATTATAAGTGAAGAAGAACATATGAATTATATAGAAATGTTGCAGCAAAGCCAAAATAATAAGGTATTTTTAGCTTTAAATCATCAAGAACCATTAGCAATTATTACAATGAAAATTTATTGGGATGAAAATTATATTGAACCTGGAACTTATATTATTAATGAGAATTATTTAGGAAAAGGTTTTGGAATTATTATGAGTTATATACGGTTGGAGTATATTTTTGAATTGATGCCACAAGGAAAAATGAAGACTACAATCCTTGATAAAAATGAACGAAATATTAATCTTCAGAAAAAAATGGGATGTGTTTTTGAAAAAAAAATTAAGGTAAAAGATATAAATGGAAGAGAAGAGGCAGCATCTATTTACGTTTTAACAAAAGAGGATTGGGATAAAAATAAAAAAGAAATTGAAGAAAGGATTGAACGTAATTTTGGTTTGAAGAATATAAAAAGAATTAATAAAAATGATTAAAGAATAAAAAAATGAAAGATATTTTATGATGGAAAGATAAAGATATATTAACTAGAAATAATTTATTTTAATGAATAAAAAAGTTTTTGAAATCTCGTGTAAGTTTTTATATAATAGACTAAAAACGGCATAGTGATATATATTATTTACTTAATTAAAATATTTGACTATTTGGTAGAATGGAGAAAAAATGAATATAATGATAAGTTTTGGGTGGGCAGGTATTATGCTATTGATTGGAGTATTATTGCGTGCAAAAATACTAGTTTTTCAGAAAATGTTAGTACCTGCAAGTGTAATTGCAGGACTTATAGGTGCTGTAATAATGAATGTTGGTTTCGATCTTGGAACTGATTCTAATACATATACCCATATTGTAAATGAACTGTTTACAATATCTTTTATTTCAATGGGTTTGACAGATATTGATAAAAATTCTGTAAAACAAAGAAAAACAAAAAGTATACTCCATGGATGTTTTGGCATGGGATTAGTATGGTGTATTTTATATGCAATTACGCCTATATTAGGTGCAATTATTATTAGTATAATAGGGAAGTACTTTAAAATGGATTCTATATATGGTACTATGATTCCATTTGCTTTTACACAAGGACCAGGACAAGCAGCTGCTTTTGGTGCGTTGTATGAAAAGTATGGATGGGAAAATGCTGCAATGCTTGGGGTGACTTTTGCTGCAATGGGATTTTTAGCCTCTTTTTTTATAGGTGTACCAATGGCTAAAATAGGAATTTCTAAAAAACTTGCTAAGAATATAGGAAAGATTGATGAATCAATTTCTAGAGGATATTATAGGAAAGAAGAACAGTCAGAATATATAGGAATAGATACGGTTTATAATGGAAATCTTGAAACATTGACTTTTCATTTTGGATTAATTGCACTTTGTTATGTTCTTGCTGTTGGGGTATCGAAAGCATTTGCATTAATTCCAGGATTTTTTGGAACATCTTTAAGTGGTATGCTTTTTATGAATGGTATGATAACATCAAATTTGGTACGTTGGGCTATGAATAAGTTACATATAAGTTTTTTAAAAGATAATACATTGCAGAGAAAAATAACAGGGTGGACTGCTGATTTTCTTGTGGTGTGTTCTTTTATGGCAGTAGAATTTAGAGTTATAGGTGGTTGGCTGGTACCAATCATAACAGAAGTGATAATAATTACTTTAATAACACTTGTAATTTGTCTCTATTTTGGATGTCGATTTGGAGATGAAAATGATTTTGAACGAACACTTGGGTTATATGGAACAAGCACAGGAACTGTACCAAGTGGGATTGCTCTTATTCGAATTGTAGATCCAGCTTTAAAAACAACAACAGCAATTGAGTTGGGCATGATGAATTATGTTATGTTATTTTGTGTGCCTGTTTATATGGTTCTTTTGGGAACTGCTGCTGGTAATTTATCAATTAAGGTAATGAGCTTTATTTTGATTGCATTAACAGTGATTTATCTTGCTATATTAAAGGTAATGCATGCATGGGGAAAACCTACTTATTCTTTTTGGAGAAAAAAAAATGAAGACAATATATTATAACGGAACAATTTTAACAATGGAGAATTTAGAAACAGTGCAAGCTGTTCTTGTACAGGATGAAAAAATTATTGGGATTGGAAAATTGAATGAATTACAGGAAAAAGCAGGAAAAAATGTAGAATTATATGATTTAAGAGGAAAGACATTAATGCCTGCATTTATTGACTCTCATAGTCATATTACTATGGCAGCACAAATGTCAGTATTTGCAGATTTGACAGAATGTGTTTCATTTGAACAGATTATTTCTGCATTGAAATCGTATAAAGAAGAAAAAAGAAAAAATACAAAAAAGATGATTATTGGATTTGGATATGATCAAAATGTATTATATGAAAAATGTCATCCAAACAAGGATATATTGGATCTTGTTTCAAGGGATATACCCGTTTTTATTCTTCATGTATCTGGACATATGGGGGTTATAAATTCAATAGGACTTAAACGGCTTTCTATTACAGAAAAAACAGAAAATCCAGAAGGAGGGCGTATTGGAAGAATTAAAAATTCCAATATTCCAGATGGATATATGGAAGAAACAGCATTGATGCTGTTGCAATATGGTTTTGCAGATGATATGAAAATGGATATTATTACAGCAATAAAGAAGATACAAACACTTTATTTACAAAATGGTATTACTACAGTACAAGATGGTGCTTCTTCTTTTCAAACAATTGAAATGATGAAAAATTTTGCAAAACAAGGGTTGTTAAATCTTGATGTAGTGTCTTATCCTGTTTTATCAAACATAGAAGCAGATTTTATTTCAGATGAGGATTTAAATTATAAGAATCATTTTAGAGTAGGTGGTTATAAAATTATTTTAGATGGTTCTCCACAAGGAAAATCCGCATGGCTTTCTATTCCATATGAAACGGAAGGAGGGGGACAAGGGTATCCATGGTTATCTGATAAAAAGGTATTTGATTATTGTAAAAAAGCAGTAACTGAAGGAAGACAAATTTTAGCACATTGTAATGGAGATGCAGCAAGTGAACAATTTTTAAATTGCTATGGAAAAGCTTTTCAACAAGTGGGAAAAGGACAAGATCTTCGTCCAGTTATGATACATTGTCAAACAGAACGAAAAGACCAGATAGAACGAATGTCAAAATTAAATATGATAGCTTCTTTTTTTGTGGGTCATATTTATTATTGGGGAGATATTCATTTGGAAAATTTGGGAAAAGAAAGAGGAATGAAAATTAGTCCTGTTGGAACTGCATTAAAGAATGGAGTTTGTATTACGTTTCATCAGGATACACCAGTGACAAAACCAAATATGTTTCATTCCATATGGTGTGCCGTAGAGAGAAAAACAAGAAATGGAATATTACTAGATCAGGAGGAATGTGTCTCAGTATATGAAGCTTTAAAAGCAGTTACGATTAATGCAGCTTATCAATATCATGAAGAAAAGAAAAAAGGTAGTATTTGTATTGGAAAAAATGCAGATTTTATTATAGTAAATAAGAATCCCATGGAAATAAAAATTTCAGATATAAAGGAACTTAAAGTAGATGTTACTATAAAAGATGGAAAAATAGTTTATAAAAGGAATATTTAAGAATAAAGGAGTTTTGAGTTATGATTGATATTGCAAATCAATATGCAGTTAAAATTGATTATCAAAAGGATGGAAAATTGCTGGAAACGATGATTTTATTTTCTCCTGATATCAAGATAATAAAGAATATTAGAATAAAATATGAAAATACAGGGTTTAGTAAGGAAATAGAAAATATCATAGAAAATGATCAAACAGAAATTTCTTATATTCAGATTAATTATTTAAAACATGAAATATTTGCATTTCGAAGTATTACATCACATTATGAATTATTTTATTATGAGCAGAAAATTTTAGAAAAGGGATATGAGGTGGAAAGAGATATTATCATTACAGACCATATAATTAATATGTTATCTTATCTTCCTGTTTCTAAAAGAAGTCTTTGTATAGAAGGAATATGTGATGTATTTTTATATCAGCATAGTTATGGTAAAGAAACTTATATAAAAAATATTTATAGATTGGGGCATGGAGAATTATTATCTTATCAAGAAAATAAGATTTCTGTACAAATAGTGCAAACGTTAGAATTGGGAAAATATGATTTAAAAAAAGAACAAGGTGCAGATGTTTTAGAAAATTCACTTAGAGAAGCTTGTCAGAAAATGCAGAAAAAAGAAAGCATTAATCAGGAGGAATAGATTCTACTTTAACGCACATTATTATGGGAAATCCGCATTCTATCAGTGGTAGTTATGAATATCCAAAGTTTCTTTGTGAGAAAGAATATGCACAAGAAGCAGCCAGGCTTTTACATGCAAACCATGTTGTTTATGATATTTCTATGAAAGATTATATGAGTTATATGATTAAGACAGTAAAACATTATGGTCTATCTGTATATAATATGACAGCACAAATTATTCATCATGTTCTAGCAGAATGCGTAGAACAAGAACATATGTTTGTTTCTGAATTAGCAGGGGCTGTATATGGATTAGAGTTGCGTACTCCATATACAAAAGAACAGGCAGAAAAATATTCGTTTTTCGATAATTATAATTATGCAAATGTGAATAGTAGTATTGCTAGATGGGAGGATGTACAGAAAATTTCAAATATTTTTGGAAAGACAATGATTGATAAACAGTTAACGAAAAGAAATGATTATGTTTTGAACCGCTTAAAAGGATTTGATACATATGATAAAAGTAGTGATAACTATTTACAGCTAGGACATTTAATGTATTGGTTTACTAATAATGGTGTTAGTGTTTTGGAACAGACAGAAATGGTATTTAAAAAAACAATTAGTGCGTTATTTTCTGCAAGGAAAGTAGTGGAAGAATTTTTATCATTAGAACTTCATGAAAGATATAAAAATGAGCAATATGGAGAAAAACCATATGCAAAACAATTATTAGAGAAACTTCTTCCAACTTATGATGTAAAAAAGAAAAAATTAGGTGGCTCTCTTCCAAGAACTTATATGGTTACAGAAGGACCAATGGCAGGATATTTTAGGAAACATAAAATACCTGATTTTGTAGATAAATCATTATATGATATTATTTTAGCACCAACTTGGGAAACAAGCTGGTGTGTAAAATATTTAATTATGTATTCTGTTTGGTATGAAAATGTTATGTGTTGTGAGGTAGAAAAAATACCATCAAAATTTCAGATAAACTTGGAGTGAAACAGTAGGGAAAGGCAGGAGTTATTTATGTTAATACATAGGATTGCAATTATTACTGCAAGGGGTGGAAGTAAGAGAATTCCTAAAAAAAACATTAAAGATTTTTGTGGAAAACCTATTATATGTTATTCCATAGAAGCTGCACTAAAAGCAGAAATTTTTGATGAAGTTATGGTTTCAACAGATAGTGAGGAAATTGCGGAGATTGCCAAAAGGGCAGGAGCAAAAGTACCATTTTTTCGTTCAAAAAAGGCAGCAGATGATTTTGCATCAACAGCAGATGTAATTATGGAAGTTCTTGAACATTATAGAGATATAGGAAAAGAATTTGATAGTATTTGTTGTATCTATCCTACGGCTCCATTTGTAACAGAAGAAAAATTAAGAAAGGCAATGAGAATTTTGGAAGAGAAAAATGCAAAGAAAGTATTACCAGTAGTTCCTTTTTCATATCCTCCGCAAAGAGCTTATATTAGGGATGGACAATATATCTATATGAAAGAACCTAAAAATGCAAATAAGCGTTCTCAGGATTTAGAAACAATGTATCATGATTGTGGACAGTTCTATGGTTATAATGTAAAAAGTTTTATGCAAACAAAGGGACAAATATGGGAGAATGTCATTCCTATTATTATGCCAGAATCAGAAGTTCAAGATATTGATAATGAAGAAGATTGGAAGATTGCTGAATTAAAATACCAAATAATGAAAAAATAGTGTAATAATGCAGAACACAAATGCTTTATAGAATGAATTAAATGAAAGTCTTAAGATATAATTTTTTAGGAACAAGAGAAAATACATCCCAATTTATATAAATAAAAAAAATACTAAATGAGAAATTATAGAACCAGATATTACTAAAAGAAAAAAGAACCAAACTATGAAATATAAAGATTATATTTTGAAAGGAAATGGCAAATTTATGTATATACCATATGGACATCAGTCAATTAAGGAAGCAGATATTCAAGCAGTAATTGATGTTTTAAAATCAGATTTTTTAACAACAGGGCCAAAGGTAGAAGAATTTGAAAAAAAAGTTGCAGATTATATAGGAGTAAATTATGCAGTTGCAATTGCAAATGGTACAGCAGCACTTCATGCGGCATGCTATGCAGCAGGAATTTCAGAAGGAGATGAAGTAATTACAAGCCCGATTACATTTGCAGCATCCGCAAATTGTATTTTATATTGTAAGGCACGCCCTGTATTTGCAGATATTGATAAAGAAACTTATAATATTGATCCAGAAGATATTGAACGAAAGATTACGAATAGGACAAAAGCAATTATTCCAGTGGATTTTACTGGGCAGCCTTGTGATTTAGATAGAATTTTAGAGATTGCAAAAAAACATAATCTAATTGTAATTGAAGATGCAGCTCATGCACTGGGAGCTTCTTATAAAGGGAAAAAGATTGGTTCTATTTCTGATATGACGATATTTAGTTTTCATCCAGTAAAGCATATTACAACAGGTGAAGGCGGCATGATTATGACAAATGATCAAAAATTATATGAAAAATTAAAATTATTTCGGACACATGGAATTACAAGAGAGGAAAAATATCTTTTACATGGCATGGAATGGGAAAATCAGGAAAAGACGGAAGAAAAAAAACAGAAAGAAGAAAATAGTTTAGCAGAAAAATGGAAAAGAGATCCTGAAGATTATAAAGGGCCATGGTATTATGAGCAAATAGAACTTGGATATAATTATCGTATTACTGATATTCAATGTGCTCTTGGAATTAGCCAAATGGATCGTTTAGGGGAATTTATAGAAAGAAGAAAGAAGTTAGTAGAACAGTATAATAAAGCATTTTCTGATTGTGCTGATATTGTAATACCAAAACAATTAAATAATACAGATAATTCTTGGCATTTATATGTAATTCAGATTTTAAATCATAGTCGCAGAGAGATTTTTGAAAAGCTTCGGGAAGCGGGTATTGGAGTAAATGTTCATTATATTCCTGTTTATACATTTCCTTATTATCAGAGAAATGGATATCAAAATGTATATTGTAAAAATGCAGAGGAATTATATAAACATTTAATTAGTCTTCCATTATATTTTGATTTAACAGACAAGCAACAAGCATATGTTATTGATACTTTGAAAAGTTTATTAAAATAGAAGACAGGAGAGAAAAGAATGATTACAGTTTCTGTTTGTATGATTGTGAAAAATGAAGAAAATGTATTGGCACGTTGTCTAAATTCCTTAAAAGACTTGGCAGAAGAAATTGTTATTGTAGATACAGGATCTGTAGATCGAACAAAGGAAATTGCAAAAAAATATACAGATAAAATTTTTGATTTTGTATGGATAGATGATTTTTCTGCTGCCAGAAATTTTGCATTTTCTAAATGTACAAAGGAATATATTTATTCGGCAGATGCAGATGAAGTTTTAGATATAGAGAATCAGAAACGTTTTTTAAAGTTAAAACAGGCAATGCTGCCAGAAATTGAAATTGTACAGATGTATTACCTGAATCGTTCTAAAAATTTTAATACAACAGGAAATTTTGAACGAGAATATCGTCCAAAGCTTTATAAACGTTTACGGACATTTGTATGGGAAGATCCTATTCATGAAACAGTCAGGCTTTGGCCAGTTGTTTTTGATAGTGATATTGAAATTTTACATATGCCACAATCGTCACATGGTATAAGGGATTTAAAACTTTTATGGAAAACGGCAAGAAGAAGTGTGGGTTTGCCAATAGAAGAAAAGAAGGAATGGAAAGAATTAGAAGAAAATAAGGGGAAAAAACAAAATAGAAAGTTTTTGGAAATAGCTAAACAAAATGGAGAATTATGGGAAGCAATAGAACAAAATGAGGAATCAAAAGAAACAATAGAATATAAAAAAATAGAATTTTCAAAGAAACTTCATCATATGTATGCAATGGAGTTATTTATTACAGGAAGTGATCAGGATTTTTTAGATGCAGAGGAATTTTTTTCATTATCGCAAGAGCAGACATTTCGTACACAGGAGGAAGTAGTGGAAGCAGCTTGTGTTTGTGCAAGAGCAGCAAGATTACAAGGAAATATCTCAATATTTTTTAAAAATGTGGTAAAACTTATGGCTGTAGGTTCTTGTTCTGAAATTTGCTGTGAACTTGGAGAATATTATTTTTTACTTGGAGATATTGCAGAAGCTTATTTATGGTTTTATAATGCAGCTTTTGAAACAGAGAGTGTTTTAGATATTCATACATCACAAGAATTGCCAAGAAAGAGATTACTAGAAATTTGTAAAAAAAATAAACAATGGGAGGAAGCGGCAGAATGGGAAAAGCAAATACAAGAATTTACAAATGCAAAAGTTGCAGATTACTGATATAAGGGGGAATGTAGATGAGAAATAGATTTTATGAAAAATTATTGCCATTACTAATTGCTCCAAGTATTTTTATTACTGATTTTTTTGTGAAAAAATATATTGAAACTTATGGAGAGAATTTAGAGAATAAACAAATTATTGGAAAGAAAATTAAATTAAAAAAACATTATAATACAGGTATGGCAATGGATTTTATGAAACATAAAACAGGATGGGTATTAGCTATTTCTAGTATTATTTTGACAATACTTTGCTTTTTTTTGGCATTTGTAATTCCAAAAAAGGGAAAAAAATTGGTAAAATATGGGTTAGCTTTTTTAATTGGTGGGGCAGCAGGAAATGTATATGATCGTGCAGTTCGTCATTATGTAGTAGACTATTTTAGTTTTGAAACAGGACTAGCATGGTTTGATAGAATTATTTTTAATATTTCTGATATTTTTATCTTTATAGGAATGATATTGCTTGTAATAGGAGATGCTGTTGCAAAAGAAAGTTAAAAAGGGAAAAAATTTTTATTGCTTTTTTTATGGCACTCTTATATAATAGTGAGAATGTAGTAAAATAAATTTTTTTCGGGTGCAATTCTTATCATATTTTTATATTATAAAGTAGAAGTTTATTTTTTATTAGTTTTATTAAAGGTAAATAGATTTTAATTTATAAGCAGTTATGAAATAAAGAATAGAAATTTGATAAAAATAAGAATTTGTACTTAGAAAAAAAGAATTTGGGAGGATATATGGCTGAGAAAAAGAATATTTTAACATATGCTGGTTTAAAACAATTAGAGGAAGAATTGCAGGATTTGAAAGTAAATCGGCGTAGAGAGATTGCACAAAAAATTAAGGAAGCACGTGAACAAGGAGATTTATCGGAAAATGCAGAATATGATGCAGCAAAAGATGAGCAAAGAGATATTGAAGCACGTATTGAAGAAATTGATAAAATTTTGAAACATGCAGAAGTAGTACGTGATGATGAAATGGATTATACAAAAATTAATGTGGGATGTAAAGTTAGAATTTTAGATTTAGAATTTGATGAAGAACTAGATTATAAACTGGTTGGTTCTACAGAAGCAAATAGTTTAAAAGGAAAGATTTCTAATGAATCTCCTGTTGGAAAAGCATTGCTTGGTGGCAGCGTTGGTGATATTGTAGAAGTAGAAACACCGGGAGGAGTATTAAAATATAAAATTTTAGAAATTCAAAAGGCTGATTAAAAATAAATATTAATTAAGAAATGAAAAGAAGAAATGTAATTTAACACGATAGATAGAATTTATTTTATTATTATTGTGGAGGTAGAAAATGGCAGAAGAAAAGCAGCAGGGACAGACAAAGGGACAAGATATAAATCAGCTTCTTAAAGTTCGTAGAGAAAAGCTGACAGAATTGCAAAAGGAGGGAAAAGATCCTTTTCAGATTACAAAATATAAGGTAACACATCATTCTATGGAGATTAAAGAACATTTTGATACATTAGAAAGTCAAGAAGTTTCCATTGCTGGACGTATGATGTTTAAACGAGTGATGGGGAAAGCATCTTTTTGTAATATTCAAGATTTACAAGGAAATATACAGGCTTATGTAGCAAGAGATAATATTGGCGAAGAAAGTTATAAGGATTTTAAAAAATTTGATATTGGCGATATTATTGGTATAAAAGGAAATGTTTTTAAAACAAAGACGGGAGAAATCTCAATTCATGCGGAAGAAGTTGTATTATTATCAAAAAGTTTGCAGATTTTGCCAGAAAAATATCATGGTCTAACAGATACAGATATGCGTTATCGGCAACGTTATATTGATTTAATCATGAATCAAGAAGTAAAGGATACTTTTATAAAGCGATCTAAAGTAATCAGTAGCATTCGCCGTTATTTGGATAATGAGGGATTTATGGAAGTAGAGACTCCAATGCTTGTACAAAATGCAGGTGGTGCAGCAGCAAGACCATTTGAGACACATTTTAATGCATTGAATGAGGATTTACGACTCCGTATTTCTTTAGAATTATATTTAAAGCGACTAATTGTTGGTGGTTTAGAACGTGTGTATGAAATTGGAAGAGTATTTCGTAATGAAGGTCTTGATACAAGACATAATCCAGAATTTACTTTAATGGAATTATATCAGGCATATACAGATTATTATGGCATGATGGATTTAACAGAAAATTTGTATCGTTATGTTGCAAAGGAAGTAACAGGATCAGAAATTTTACAATATGGTGAACATCAAATGGATTTATCAAAGCCTTTTGAACGTATTACTATGGTGGATGCTGTAAAAAAATATGCAAATGTTGATTTTAATGAAATTGCAAATGCAGAAGATGCGAAAAAAATAGCAGAGGAACATCATATTGAGGAAAGACATGGAAAAGGGGATATTTTAAATTTATTTTTTGAAGAATATGTAGAGGAACATTTAATACAGCCTACTTTTGTGATGGATCACCCAATTGAAATTTCTCCATTAACAAAAAAGAAACCAGAAGATCCAAATTATGTAGAACGGTTTGAGTTTTTTATGAATGGATGGGAAATGGCAAATGCATATTCGGAACTTAATGATCCAATTGATCAGAGAGAACGATTTGCTGCACAAGAAAAGGCTTTTATGGCAGGTGACGAGGAAGCAAATCATACAGATGAAGATTTCTTGAATGCATTAAATATTGGTATGCCACCAACTGGAGGTATTGGATTTGGAATCGATCGAATGGTAATGATGATGACAAACTCACCTGCAATTCGAGATGTGCTATTGTTCCCGACAATGAAGTCGCTCGACAAATAAAGCCAGTGTTTATGCGGGTTTGAAGCACCTACGGTCACGCTACTGCAACAAAAGTGCAACAAATTTTAAACGAATAATACGGAATAATACTTCCATGTACGTTTATCGTTGTGCGGATACATTCTAATATTTGTACCAACAAGGACATTTTTCTAAAAGAAAATTTTAGAGAAGTGTCCTTTTTTGTTATGGTCAATCATCAAAGAATGGAGGAAAAAAGGAAGAAAT
>CAJTJZ010000040.1 GCA_910576895.1 uncultured Lachnospiraceae bacterium
CAATGCTTTTCATAAATGAAAAGTATTGCAAACTTTAGGGGATGGGTAATTGACTTGACTATTCCTTTCTAAATTATATTTCTTACCGTTCTCTTTCTTTTCCTATTATTCCCTATTTAGAAAATTTTATTTCAAGCACTGACATGATTTGCCATAGCTGCTTTCATCATAATTGCACATTCAATTCGCTTTCTTTGTAATTCACATCCAATATCATAAGCATCATTAATCTTTCCATGAAAATGATAAGAATTTGCTGCACATCCCCCACTACAATAATATCTTGCAAAACATTCTTGACATTTTTTCTTTGCATAGACATTACAAGTTTTAAATTCATTCTGCAAATCTATATTTACAATACCTGTTTCTACATTTCCAAGCAAAAATTCTGTCATTCCAACAAATTGATGACATGGGTAAAGATCTCCCCAAGGGGTAACAGCTAGATATTCTGTACCAGAACCACAACCTGACAATCGTTTTGCCACACATGGTCCTCCACTTAAATCTATCATAAAATGGAAAAACTGAAATGCTCTACCCTCTTTTTGCCTTTTTAACATTTCTACAGCAAGTTTATCATATTCTGCACAAATAATTGGCACATCTTCCTCTGTAATTGCATAGGGTTCTTCTGGTGGTGATACTACTGGCTCTATAGAAATCTGTTTAAATCCATGATCTGCAAGACTTAAGACATCTTTAGAAAAATCTGTATTATAATGCGTAAATGTTCCACGTACATAATACTTTTCCTGATTTCTGCTATCTGCAAATTTTTTAAATTTTGGCAAAATAAAGTCATAACTTCCTTTTCCATTGCGAGATGGACGCATCTTATCATGAACTTCTTTTCGTCCATCAATGCTTAACACTACATTGCCCATTTCTTTATTGCAAAATTCCATAATTTCTTCATTTAATAAAACACCATTTGTTGTTAATGTAAAACGGAAATTTTTATTATAAAGCTTTTCTTGCTCTCTGCCATAGGCAACAAGTTGTTTTACTACTTCAAAATTCATCAGTGGCTCTCCACCAAAAAAATCTACTTCCAGATTTCTTCTCTTTCCAGAATTTGCAATTAAAAAGTCAAGTGCTTTTTTCCCAACCTCAAAACTCATCAATGCCCGATCCCCTTGATACTCTCCTTGTCCCGCAAAACAATAAGGACAAGCTAAGTTACAATCATGGGAAATATGAAGGCATAATGCTTTTACTACGGTTTTCCTTTTTTTAAAATCTGTTAGATATTGTTTATAAATATCTTCTGTAAATAACGTCTTATTTTGCTTTAATTGCTCAATTTCATCAAAAACTTCTAAAATAGCCTCTCTTGTAACAGGTTCTTTTATCAAATCCTGATTCTCTTGATTTGAATATTTAGAAAGCATTTTTAATGTAATGGCTTCTTTTTCTTCCTTTTCATATAATGCAATAATATCATAAGCTAAATCATCTACTACATGAACACTTCCGCTATTTACATCCAATATAATATTATATCCATTATTTTTATACTGGTGTATCACTATTTCTACTCCTTTCTTATATTAATACAATATAAGATATATTATTTATAATCAATATTGGATACAATCCCTGTTCTATCAAGAAACAGGAAGTTTAAACAAAAGCAGAACAGATTCTGCTCCTGTTTAAACTTCCAAAAATTGTTTAAAATTTTAAGCCTGCTGCAATTTCTTTCTTACTTATTTATTTTTTCACAACTTTGATTTCCTACCGTACAAGAAGTTTTACAAGCAGACTGACAAGATGTTTGGCATTCACCACAGCCACCCTTTTTCATAGATTCCTCTAAATTTCTTGTTGTTAATGATTGAATATGTTTCATAAAAAATTCCTCCTTATATTTGATCTTTCTTTTTATAGACAATAGCATCGCAAGTGATTCCATCCTTGCAAAGTGTTTTTATACAATAACAAACTCTCTTTTTCTGCTATTGCGTAAAAACCACTAGTTTGCATTATAACATACTATTCGCAGTTTGCAAGAGTTTTTCCCATCTTTTTTCACTTTTTCTATTGACAACCTTCCACACTTACGATATCATAATATGCGTGTGTTTTATTAGAACGTCCGTGTCCGGCTTTAATAAACACATCTAATCAGAAAATTTTATCAGATGGAGGTGTTTATCTTGGCTAATATTAAATCTGCGAAAAAAAGAATCCTTGTTGCTGAAAAAAGAGCAGCAAGAAATAAAGCTGTAAAGTCTTCTGTAAAGACTGCAATTAAAAAAGTTTATACTGCTATCGAAGCAGGTGATAAAGCTGCTGCTGCCGATGCTTTAAAGGCTGCTAGTATTAAAATTATGAAAGCTTCCAGCAAAGGCATTTATCATAAGCGTACAGCTTCCAGAAAGGTTTCCCGTCTTACATTAGCTGTAAACAAGATGGCTTAGTGACAAAAAGATCATCACTTTTTGTTTATATATTGACCTTATCAAAGAGGCTGCCATGGTGTGGGCAGCTTCTTTTTTTATTTATGTAACAATAGATTTTCTAGTAAAACTTACAATAAACGATATTGTTTAGAAAGGAAATTTATGCAACGAATTAAAGAACATATTAAATCCCATCAATTTTCACGTTGTTATCTTCTTTATGGACAAGAAGATTATTTAAAAAAACTTTATAAAAACCAATTAAAAAAAGCAATCTTAACAGATGAAAATGATATAAATTACTCGTATTTTGAAGGTCATGGAATTTCCATACCACAACTTGTACTTTCTGCACAAACGCTTCCTTTTTTCAACGATTATCGTTTTATATTAGTAGAAAATAGTGGACTCTTTGGCTCACAAAGTGAACTTCCTGATCAAATCAAAGACTTCCCTAAAACTACAATTCTTGTTTTTGTGGAAAAAGAAGTAGATAAACGAAATCGCCTTTATAAAGCAGTCGCTTCTATTGGAACTATCTGTGAAATGAATGGTATGGAAGAAAAAAATTTAAAACTTTGGGCTGCTTCTTTGCTTTCGAAAGAACATAAAAAAATTCGAGAATCCGACCTTATTTATTTCTTTGAAAAAAGTGGTACAAATATGGAACTGCTTTCAAAAGAACTGGAAAAACTTATAAGCTATACTGGTGATAATGAAATTGTAACACGTGAAGATATTGATGCTATCTGTACAACACAAGTTGTTAGTCAGATTTTTGCTATGATTGACTCTTTCATAAATGGATCTATGGCAGCAGCACTCCATTTGTATAAAGATCTTTTATCTAGTCGTGAAAAACCTTTATCTATTTTATTTTTAATTTCCAGACATTTTCATATTTTGCTTCAAATGAAAGAAGCACAGGCATTGCAAGTCGATGATAAAACAGCGGCAAGTCGTATTGGTGTGCCGCCGTTTTCTATTAAAAAATACCGCAAACAAGCATATCATTTTACAGAGCAGGAATTAAAATATTTTCTAGAAACCTGCCTTTCCCTAGAACATGATATAAAATCTGGACAACTCCATGAGCAAATTGCAGTAGAACTATTATTGGCAAAGATTGCAGCTTTGCCAAAATAATAGAACAATGGTTATTCATACCAATACTATTTGATATTTTATGGCGTTTCCATACTAGTGAGCTTTTCTTCTACATTTTCCTTTGTAAATATATCTTCCATAACATATTGTATTTTATCAATCTCATCTCCTGTACGAAGCCGCTTTACAACATCTTCTACATAAGAACCATAAGATATGTTTTGTTCTATTTCTACATTGATTTTTCCATCTCTTACAAATTCTAATCCTTCTTTGGAAGCACCAAAAGAAATAACTGCAATTTCACCATCTGCTCCATATGTCTTTTCTGTCTTATCTAAAAACTGCAAAACTTCAAATGCTATTTGATCATTTCCGCAAATTATGGCATCTATTTTTTCTTCTTGCTCTAATAATTCTTGTACTTTTTCTATTGAAATTCCTAAAACTGCATCTTCCTTTTCTTGTTCTTGTAATTCTTTTTGATCATCAAAAATGTTCCAATGATCTTGTTTTGCTATTTGTTTTTGTTCTAAAAATCCCTCAAATCTTCCTTTGATTGCCATAGAATCTATAGAATCTCTTACCATTACAATCTGGACTTCTTCCTCATTGTTATGTCCTTTTTGCTTAAGATATTCTTCCAGCCAATCACCAGCATCATACCCTTCTTGAAAATAGTCAGAGCCTATCCAAGCTGTATAAAGCTGATTATCTTCTACTTCAATTTTATTTCCAACAAGGATTACTGGAATCTCTGCTTGTTTTGCTTCTTCCAGTACGGTCTCCCATTCCTTACTTTCCCCAAGCGGTGCAATAATCATATAATCCATATCTTTTTTCATAAATTCACGAATTGTTGTAAACTGCTGTTCTTCATTTTCTCCTGAATCTTCTGTAAATAAAGTATATCCGCCTTCTTCTGTAAAAGTATCACTTATGGAATCTATCATCATTTTCTTATTATCGAAAGAACCTGCTATCGAAAATCCAATTGTAATACTATCATTTTCATTTTCTGATGGTGTTTTTTCATTATTTTCTTCTATTTGTTGGTTATCTTCCTTAGAAACCAAATCATTATTATCATTTTTGGAATCTATCTCTTTTTCTTTACTACAACCTGTTATTGCTGTTATAGTAATAACAGTTACTGCAAATATCATACTAAGTATTCTTCTTTTCATAAAATCCTCCTATTTTGTCTTATATTGATTGTATTTTTAGAAATTAATTTCTCTCTTTTGCATCATAATTATAGTATAGTCCTAAATTATTTGCAAGTGGATTCTATTTACTTTAATGGGCATGACAAGGATAAAAAAATCCGCTATATTAAATAAATAATATAACGGATTTTTTATCTATTTACTATTTTCTTAAATCCAAGCTTTTACTTGCTCATAAATTCCTTTACCATCTAATTTATATTTTTCAAGTAAAGCAACGGCTGGACCAGATTCACCAAACATATCCTGCATTCCAATTTTTAAAACAGGTGTTGGAGCTTTTGCACAAAGTACATCACATACTGCACTTCCCAGTCCTCCAATCACAGAATGTTCCTCTACCGTTACTATCTTTCCTGTTTCTTTTGCTGCTGCAACAATTAAATCTTCATCTAAAGGCTTAATCGTATGAATGTTAATTACTTTTGCATCTACGCCCTCTTTTGCAAGCATTTCAGCAGCTTCTAAGGCATAGCCAACTTCAAGACCTGTTGCAACAATCGTAAGATCTTTTCCTTCTCGAAGAACAACACCTTTTCCTAATTCAAATTTATAATCCTTATTATCATTAATCACAGGAGCTGCTAAACGACCAAATCTGCAATAAACAGGTCCTTCATGCTCCAATGCTGCACGTACTGCTGCTTTTGCCTCTACATCATCCGATGGATTTAAAACAACCATGCCCGGAATTGTCCGCATTAAAGCAATATCTTCATTACATTGATGAGATGCACCATCTTCTCCAACAGAGATACCAGCATGGGTAGCACCAATCTTTACATTTAATTTTGGATAACCTACAGCATTACGTACTTGTTCAAAAGCACGACCTGCTGCAAACATAGCAAAAGAGCTAACAAATGGAATCTTTCCTGTGGCAGCAATTCCAGCAGCAATTCCTACCATATTACACTCTGCAATTCCACAGTCAATATGACGATCTGGATAAGCTTTCTTAAAAATGCCAGTTTGTGTAGCCGCAGCAAGATCAGCATCCAAAACAACTAAATTAGGAAACTCCTCTGCTAATTCGGTCAATGCGTTACCATAACTTACTCTTGTTGCAATTTTCTTTACTTCTGACATAATGCTTCACCTACTTTCTCCAAATCTGCCATTGCAGTAGCATACTCCTCATCATTTGGAGCTTTTCCATGCCATCCTACATTATTTTCCATATAAGAAACGCCTTTTCCTTTTGTGCTATGTGCAATAATTGCTGTTGGCTGTCCCTTGGTAGCTTTTGCTTCATCAAATGCTTTCTTTAAATCATCATAGTCATGGGCATCTACATTAATTACATGGAAATTAAATGCCTCAAACTTCTTATCAATTGGATATGGAGAACATACATCCTCAATCTTACCATCAATTTGAAGTCCATTATTATCTACAATTACAACTAAATTATCAAGTTTTCTTGCACCTGCAAACATAGAAGCTTCCCAAACTTGTCCCTCTTGAATCTCTCCATCTCCAAGAAGTGTATAAACACGATAGGAATCATTACTTAATTTTGCAGATAATGCCATACCAACGGCTGCAGAAATGCCTTGTCCTAAAGAACCACTAGACATATCAACGCCCGGAATATGCTTCATATCTGGATGTCCTTGTAAATAAGAACCAAGATGACGAAGTGTCTTTAAATCCTCAACCGGAAAATATCCTCTTTGTGCCAAAGTAGAATATAGACCCGGTGCTGTATGTCCTTTTGATAATACAAAACGATCTCTATCTGCTTTCTTTGGATCTTTTGGGTCAATATTCATTTCTTCAAAATATAAATAAGTAAAAATATCTGCTGCTGACAAAGAACCACCCGGATGCCCTGCCTTCGCACTATGAACTGCGGTAACAATACCCTTACGAACCTCGTTCGCAGTTTTTTGAAGTTCTAATTTATCCATTTCAATCTCCATTTCTCACTGATACAATCATAATAATATTTACCTTTTTAGTCTTTGTCTCTTATCATGATTTTATTCTAAATTCGCTCTCATTCATAAAAAAGCAATTCTTATAGCAAAGAGGACTTCCGATAGCAGGAGAAATCCTCCCCACTATATTCAGTCTTTTGTGTCTCCATAAGAAGCTTACGCCTCTTCACTTAGACTGATAATAACTGCTCTTATCTTTTTCTAAATACGCCTATCTAGAATTAGCATATTTATTATGAAAAAACTGTTTCCGTTGGGAAAACATAAAAAATACTTATTATACTTATGTTTGCAACAATCCCTTCGGTTTCCAGTGCAGTTACATATTACAATACATAAAGATTACTCACCAAATACAGCCTTATAATCTTTTTGGAACTTTTCAATTCCCTGATCTGTCAAAGGATGCTTTGTCATACCAGCAATTACAGAATATGGAACAGTTGCAATATCAGCACCTGCTAGTGCACAATCTGTAACATGAATTGGATTACGAACACTTGCTGCAATAATTTCTGTCTCAATACCATAAATTTCAAAGATCTGTGCAATCGTTCTAATAAGATCAATTCCCGGCTGTGAAATATCATCAAGTCTTCCAAGGAATGGAGATACATATGTTGCACCAGCACGTGCTGCCAGTAAAGCTTGGTTTGCTGTAAAGACAAGAGTTACATTTGTTTTAATACCTTCTGCAGAAAGAACCTTAACAGCTTTTAAACCTTCTACTGTCATAGGAATTTTAACTACCATATTTTTATGGATCTTTGCAATTTCGCGGCCTTCTGCAATCATACCTTCAGCATCTACAGTTGTTGCCTTTACTTCACCACTGATAGGTCCATCAACAATGGATGTGATTTCCTTGATTACCTCATTGAAATCTCTACCCTCTTTTGCAATCAAAGATGGGTTTGTAGTAACACCACAGATAACACCCATATCATTTGCTTTTCTGATATCCTCTACATTTGCTGTGTCAACAAAAAATTTCATTTTTAAAATCCTCCTAAATAAATATTTAATTAATAATAAATTACAAATAATAAAAACAATAGTTTCTAATGATCTTCTGAACCCTGTCCATAATATGCATTTGCACCATGTTTACGGAAATAGTGCTTGTCCAAAAGATATTGTGGTACTCTTGGTACTCTTGGATTTAATGTCATGGTCTTATAAGCCATTTCTGCTACTTTATCCATAACTACGGCATTATATACAGAACCTGCCGGTGTTTTACCCCATGCAAATGGTCCATGATTCTTTACAACAATACCGGGAATTGCCATAGGATCGCTATCACCGATTGTTTCTACAATTACTTTTCCGGTATTTAACTCATATGCTTCCTCAATCTCCTCTGCTGTTAAATCACGTGTGCATGGAATATCTCCATAAAAATAATCTGCATGTGTTGTACCAAAGGCAGGAATTGCAAGCCCTGCTTGTGCAAAGGTAACAGCCCATGTAGAATGTGTATGTACAACACCCCCAATCGCTGGATATGTTTTGTACATAACGATATGAGTCGCTGTATCGGATGATGGTTTGTAATGTCCCTCTACAACATTTCCATCAAAATCTACAACAACCATATCTTCTGCCTTCATGGAATCATAGGAAACACCGCTTGGTTTAATAACAACAAGGTTTTTTTCGCGATCTATGCCGCTAACATTCCCCCATGTGTAAATAACCATGCCCTTTTCCTGAAGCTCCATGTTTGCATCATAGACATCTTTTTTTAACTGTTCTAACATGATGTAATTTTTTCCTTTCCTATTTTTTTACGAATTGCAAATTCCATATAAGTATTATACTACTTTTTAGTATAAAGTTACAAGATTTTTTTTCAATTTTTTCATTTTTTTTCCACGCAGAAGAATTTTTTCGTGATTTTTCACAAAAAAGCAGAAAAATTATCGGAAAAATTTCTGTAAAAATCCATTTTTTCTTCAAAACTTATTCGTCAAAATAAATAAAAAGCAAGATTACATTTAATTTTATATTAATAAATACTATTTTCTTAATTCCAATAATTTATTCTTAAGATCATTTTCAATTCTGCCAAGCTCTATTTCTGCTTCTTGTCGTTTCATTCTTCCTTCTTGTTGAATTTTCATTACCTCATCTAATGTTGAAATTAAAGATTCATTTGTTATTTTCAATGTTTCAATATCTACAATACCACGTTCTGCCTCTTTTGCTGTTTCCACAGAAGCACTCTTTAACATAGAAGCATTTTTTCTTAATAATTCATTTGTCATATCGGTTACTTCTCTTTGTGCTCTCGCTGCCTGTCCGGAATGAGCAATCCCAAGAGAAAGTACCATCTGGCTTTTCCAAAGCGGAATCGTATTGACTAAAGTAGATTGAATTTTCTCTGCCATCTGAATATCATTATTTTGAATTAAACGAATCTGTGGTGCCATCTGCAAGGATATTGTTCTTGTTAATTCTAAGTCATGGAGCTTTTTTTCAAAACGATTACAAATAGCATTAAAATCATTGACTGCCTGTGCATCTGCCATATCCCCTGTACGCCTAGAACGTTCCATCAGCTTTGGAAGTTCCTCCTGTTCTAACTGCTGCAATTTTTTCTTCCCTGCTAAAATATACATTGTCAGCTCTTTTAAATAATTTTTATTAATTTCATACATTTTGTCCAGCATAGCAGAATCTTTCATAAGCTGAATCTGATGTCCTTCCATTGTTTTTACAATCTTATTGACATTTACTTCTGCCTTATCATACTTTGCTTTCATTGTTGCCAAACGATCGGTATTCTTTTTAAAAAATCCACGAATCCCTTTGCTTTCTTCTTCTGCATCAAAACTTCTTAATTCTCTTACTACACTTGTTAATAAATCCCCTACTTCCCCTAAATCTTTTGTTCTTACATTACCAAGTGCCACTTCTGAAAAATCAGCAATCTTTTTTTGTGCACCAGCACCATATTGCATAATAAGAGTTGCATTTCCAATATCAATCTGTGCTGCAAAATCATCTACCATTTTTCTCTCTTCAAGAGAAAGCATACTTTCATTAAATACTGGTTCTTCCTCTTTTAATGCTGTTTCTTCTTTTTTTACCGCAGCTTCCTTCTTTTCTTCTGGGAATGGATCAAAAGTTAGCTTTGGTGCTGACGAATTAAGCAGTTCATCATTAAAGTTTTCCATCTTTTTCTTTTCCTCCCTAATCTTCTTTCTCTTATTTTTGTTTTCTATAGATTATTTTTCTTTCTTTATTATGATTCAAAGATATCTTTTTTTAGTCCTTCTTGTGTTAGCATAGCATTCATAACAGAGATATCAGTAGAAATATCCAATGCTGCTGCCTCAAATAAACTATCTAATAATTTTTCAAATGCTTCATTAATGGTATCTAAGGTTTCTTCAATTTCATGCTTTGCCTTTTTTATATTTTCTCCTTGTACTGGCTGGGCATCAAATTCACTATAAGTTGTTACAAGCTTTAAAGTTGTTGGCAAATAATATTCCATAAACCTCCTAATTTCCTCTAGCTGCTCTGGATGTGTTTGCACTTGTTTAAAAATACGGCGAATGACAACTTCCATATGAGATACCTTTTTTGAAATTTGCGTTTCTGAAATTTCCTTATTTACTTTACTGATTTCATCCAAATAACCTTTACCTTCTTTATAGGCATTTAACAGTTCTCTATCAATTGCTTCATTATCATAAATAGAATCTTTCGTTTCCTTTTCTTTTTTCTTTTTTTCTTTTTTCTCTCTTTTTATTCGCTCATTTTCCTGATATTGCGATTCCTTTGCAACTGCTTCTACTGCTCTCCTTTCCTGTTCTTCTCTTTTACGATATTCATCCATGGTAATACGATATTGCTGATAGCTTTCATCTGTAATCATAAGACAAGTTTCCTGATCATCTAAATGTCCTTGTGGAAACATCCCTTGTGCAATCATTTTTCGGACATCATCAACAATAAATCGTTTATCTCTGCCAATCTGTACAGCCAACTCCTCTAATTGACAAAATGTTCTATCCCCTAAAATCCTTGCATACTGCCGAAATCTGCGTACACGAAGCGTTCTTTGATTGCCTCGATAAGCAAATACACCAGAAACAACGGCTGCTACAAAAAATCCAAAGAAAAGTGCCTGAAAGACACCAGAAAATCCATTGGCTACCATAATACAAAATAGAACAAAAGCTGTAATTCCAAATCCGCTACTAAACATAGAACCAAACACTACCATTAAAGTGCCTGAAATCGTACCAGCCGGATGTTTTGCTAAATAAGCTGTCCTTTTTTGTAAAAAAGTATTTTTTCCTCCATAGCGATAATCTGGTGCAGGATATGACCCTGATTGTTCCTGTCTTGCCTGCCCATGCCAAGTTCCTTTCTGTTTTGCTTCATTATTCCATGGTCTTTCTATTCCCGGCTGTATTCTATGTTCCGTTTTTGGCTCACTTTGTGACTCTTGTGATAAATTCTCATTTTGTCCTTCGGCATTATATATCTTTTCCAGATCTGCTACTTTCCTAGCTTGTCCATATCTGTTTTGCATTTTCAGTTTTCCAGCCTCTAACCCTGCTTTTGCTTCTTCCAATGCATCTTTTGTTGTTTTTTTAATATCCTGGCTCAACTTATTAAAATCCATATTGTTGACTGCCTCGGAAACAATCTCCTTAATATCCTCTCCCAGATTTGAAAAATCTTTCCGATCCATATCATCCCATACCTTTCATACCAATAAAATAAAACTATCTACCTATCTTTGCTTCATTCTATGAATGCCAAAATACTACGAGTATCCCTAGACGTATCCTTAGACTATACTCTCAAATCTATGGAATACTGCCTTGCAGTATCTTTTCTTTTCTTTTCCATTATATATCACTATTGCTAAAATAACAAATATTTTCTGAAAAAAACATAATTTGTAAGAAAAACGTAAGATGTTACAAGAAAAAAATAGGCACAAGCAAAGCCTGTACCTATTTTTAAATCTTTTTTAATTATTCTTACTTAAATGCAATGGAATTCCATCTTAATTCATTCTTAAAGTCACGAATATTTGTATCTTTATCAATAATCACACTTTCAATTCCCATAAAGGCAGCCCAATCAGCCATCTGCTCTACCGTTAAATCATAAGTAAATGCTGTATGGTGTGCACCACCGGCAAGAATCCATGCTTCTACACCTGTTTCAAAGTTTGGCTGTGGTGTCCAATAAGCAGTACCAACTGGAAGCTTTGGCATAGGTTTTTCTGTCTTTTTACAATCTACAGCATTAATAATCAAGCGGAAACGATTCCCTAAATCAATTAAACTTGTTGCAACACCCGGTCCTTCCTTTGCTGTAAAGATAAGACGAGCTGGATCTTCTCTATCACCCATAGAAAGTGGACAGCAACGAATAGCAGATTTGCCATCAGCAACCGATGGACATACTTCCAACATATGTGCCTGTAAAATTCCTTCTTTTCCTTTTACTAAATTATAAGTATAATCTTCCATTAAAGAAGTACCTTTTGCATCTTTGATACCAGCAGACATAATCTTCATTAAGCGTACCATAGCAGCAACTTTCCAGTCACCTTCTGCACCAAAGCCATAGCCTTTTTCCATCAATCTTTGAATAGCCAAACCCGGAAGCTGCTTTAATGCACCAAGATCACCAAAGTGTGTTACGATTGCTTGATAATTCTTTGCTTCTAAGAAACGTTCAAAACCAAGTTCAATCTGTGCCTGAACAGCAACATGCTTTCTAAATTCCGCTTCTTCTCTTCCATCTAAGATAATATCATATTTACTATAATATTCCTCTACAAGTGCATTGGTATCTGCTTCACTTACATCAGCAACCCATTCTGCAATTTCATTTACTGGATAAGCATCTACTTCCCAACCAAATTTAATTTGTGCTTCTACTTTATCCCCTTCTGTAACAGCAACATTTCTCATATTATCTGCTACACGTGCTACACGAATATGAGAAGATTCTAATACACCAACAGCAGTACGCATCCAAGAACCAATTCTCTTTTGCACATTTTCATTTGTCCAATGTCCTACTACAATCTTTCTTTCTTTCTCTAAACGTGTAAAGATATGGCCATATTCCCTATCTCCATGAGCCGCTTGATTTTCATTCATAAAGTCCATATCAATTGTATCATATGGAATTTCTTCATTGAACTGTGTATGGAAATGAAGTAATGGCTTTCTTAATTCCTTCAATCCCAAAATCCAAGACTTTGCAGGGGAAAAGGTATGCATCCATGTAATTACACCAGCACATTCTTCATCAATATTTGCTTCATTAAATGTCTGCCGAATCAATGCATTCGTAATTAACGTTGGTTTCCACACTACTTCAAATGGAAGATTTCCACTTGCATTTAATGCTTCTACAATCTTTTTGGAATGCTCTGCAACATTTGCCAAACATTCATCCCCATATAAATCTTGTGAACCTGTGCAAAACCAGAATTTGTAATTTTTTGCTTGTAACATCTTACTTAATCCTCCTATCTTTTATTGATGGATAATCCTTACTATCCATATTGTTTAAATGATACTATATACAGTAACTATATTATAATCTTTTTATGCGAATTGTACAAGAACAATTTGAAAATATTGAGATTTTTTTGCAAATTTCTGGGAATTTCTTCTTAAATTACTGATAAAAATACCTCTTTATTTTTTATTGACATCATTTTCTAAATTTGCTACCATACTATATATCCATATTAAGGAAAGAAATACAATTGAAAGGAGCATATACTATGCCAAAATTAAATGAAAACTATCAATCTTTAAAAGAAAGCTATCTTTTTTCTGAAATAGCTCATCGTGTTAATACCTATCTAGCAGAAAATCCTGATAAAAAAGTAATTCGCCTTGGTATTGGAGATGTTACGCTTCCTTTATCTTCTGAAGTAATTAAATCCCTTCATGATGGTGTTGATGATATGGCAAGAGCTGAAACATTTAAAGGATATGGACCTGAACAAGGATATGCTTTTCTAAGAAACGCAATTTCCGATTACTATAAAGAACATCATGTTTCTATTGATCCTAGTGAAATTTTCATTTCCGATGGTGCAAAAAGTGATACTGGAAATATTACCGATTTATTTGCAAAAGAGAATACTATTTTAGTTCCTGATCCCGTTTACCCTGTTTATGTTGATACCAATCTTATGGCAGGAAAACAGATTACCTATATGGCTGGCACAATAGAAAATAACTTTCTTCCAATGCCAGATAAAACGATACATGCCGATATTATTTATCTTTGTTCTCCAAATAACCCAACAGGTGCTGTATACAATCGTTCTCAATTACAAGAATGGGTAAGATATGCTCTTGAAAATCATGCAATTATCTTATTTGATAGTGCTTATGAAGCCTTTATTTCTGATCCAGAACTTCCAAGAAGTATCTTCTCCATAGATGGTGCAAAAAAATGTGCGATTGAATTTTGCTCTTTATCAAAAACGGCTGGATTTACTGGTACACGCTGTGGTTATACTATCGTTCCAAATGATTTAGTATTTTCTGCTTCTAATGGAAAAGAAATGTCTTTAAATGCTATGTGGAATCGCCGCCAATCTACAAAATTTAATGGCACATCCTATATTGTACAAAAAGGAGCTTCGGCTGTATTTACAAAAGAGGGTATGGCACAGTGTAAGAAAAATCTTGCCTATTATCAAGAAAATGCAAAAATTATTGCTACTTGTCTTACACAAAAAGGATTTCGCTTCTTTGGTGGTGTTCACTCTCCCTATATTTGGTTTGAATGTCCAGAAGTAGAGGGTTCTCGTGACTCTTGGAAATTCTTTGACTATCTTCTAAATAATATTCAAGTCGTTGGTACACCGGGTGCAGGTTTTGGCGAAAACGGAAAAAATTTCTTCCGTTTAACCTCCTTTGGAAATAAAGAAAATACAATCGAAGCTATGGAACGATTTGATAAATTATTTTAATATATTATACTCACAAGCAAAAAATTTTTCTCTTTTCACTATTGCCCCACGTTTTATACTGAATGGTTATATTTTCGACCGCCAGTATAAATAGTGGGGGCAATTACTATCTCCATCGACTTCTTTGATATCTTTTCATTGTTTTTAAACAAGAAATAATTGATTGAAACTGTTCTTCTTTTGAACCTTCTGGAACAGCAATATCAAGAGAAACCGCAATATTGCTTATCATAATATCACTTAGCTTTCCACGCAAAGGCAGGAGATAAGCAAGTTTATCTTCATAGGAATCGGCATCATAAAATTTTTCCATCTGTTTATAAATATCCTCATCTTCTTGTTTTGAATCCCCATTCTGATTTTTCTTAAAGTGAAAAGATAGTTCCTCTACTTCTTGTTCTTCATTTTCTTTCCTATCTTCTTTTTTCTGACTCTCTTTTAATAACTGTTCTGATTTTTTCATAGAAACTTTTATAAATCGCTTTTTTCCATTTGCTGCAATTTCTTGAAACATTGCAAGAGGACGAGCAAAAACCTGAAATTCTCCATATAATGCTTGATAAATTACAAGTGGTTCTTCTGTTTCTGTATGTATTGCAAGTGCTAAAATCTGATATAAATTCCCTTTAAAATGACGATAAAATTCTCCGGGTTTTGGAATATTTTTTAAATTCTCCATATGTTACACCTTTCTTCTTTGTTTATGATACTATTTCATCCACTGTTCCAAATTGATATCCTTCTTCTTTCAAAAAATCAATAACTTCTGGCAAAGCTTCGGTATTTGATTTTGAAATTGCATGAATTAGTGGAATCATTCCATTAAAATGATGTGTTTTAAATTTATTTATTATATAATCTTTTCCCGGCTGTTTCTCTGTATCATAATCATAATAGGCAAGACTCCAAAGAAAAGTAGTATATCCCATATCTTGTAAAATTTTTAATACTCGAACACTATAAACTCCCTCTGGTGGACGTATATATTGATCCATTTCATAACCTGTTAATTTTTTCATTGTTTTCGCACATTGATTTAATTCTTTTTTTATTCGGCTAACAGAACAGCCTGTCAACTGTGGATGAGAACATGTATGATTTCCTACAAGATGCCCCTCCTTTTTCATTCGTTTTACAAGTTTTGGTGCACTTTTTATATAAGCTTCTGTTACAAAAAAAATTGCTTTTACCTCTTTTTCCTTTAAAGTTTTTAAGATTTTTTTTGTATAGCCATTCTCATATCCACAATCAAAAGTTAAATAAACAACAGGATCTTCTCTTTTCTTTGCATAAATATCATAATAATAAGCATTATAATCTTTTAATTTTACTCCTTTTGGTCTATCTGCCGATGGAACAGTATGATCGGTATGAAGTCCCAATCCAAAAGAAATCTTTTCATTAGAATATTGATTATAATCTTCTGTTTGTTCTTTTTCTGCTGATATTATTATTGGCTTTATTATTTGAATAAAAAATAATAGAATTAAAAAAAGTGATATAAAATAAACCTTATTTTTTTTCATAAATAAAATCCTCCCCCTCTATTTTATACTATCCTATCAAATATTATGATAGCACAAATCGACAGAAAAACCAATCTAAAATTGCATAATTATATTTATTTATGATAAGGTTCTTTATTGATAATGCGATATGCTCTATATACTTGTTCTAATAATATAATTCTCATAAGTTGATGCGGAAATGTCATTTTAGAAAAACTTATCTTTTCTTCTGAACTTTCTAATATTTTCTTATCTAATCCCAGCGATCCTCCAATAACAAAAACAAGATGACTTATCCCATTAATTCCAAGTTGTTCTATCCATTTGGAAAATTCTAGGGAATCCATCTTTTTCCCTTCAATTGCTAAGGCACAAAGATATGCATTTCCTTTTTTATATTTTTCCAGTCTCTCTCCTTCCTTCTCCTTAATTAATTGTATCTGCTTTTCACTACTATGTTCTGGTATTTTTTCATCTGCTACTTCGATTATCTCCAATTTACAATAGCGACTTAATCTTTTACTATATTCCTCTATTGCCATTGTAAAATAAGTTTCCTTTATTTTTCCTACACATAATATAGTAATTTTCATTTTAGTTTTGTTTCCTTTCACTTCATTAAATCTATAGATTAATATAATAAGAATTACCTTTGCAAAGCAAGCATAACAAAAAACAAAGAACACCCGGCAAAGCCGAGTGCCCTCTGTTCGTAAGATGGTCCATGTCGCCACAGACCTGCGTATAATAGGGTGGGAGTTTGAAAGTGATTACTCACTTTCTACTCTAAATTATAACGGCATTTTGTGTTCAGGCTGTGAACAAAAAGTAAAATTTTTCACACAATTCCATGAACCATTGTTTAATTAATTTCTTTCGTAGTTATAAATTCAACTATCAATCCGGAATACTGGGTCATAAGATGCAACTTCTTCTAATATCTCTTTTGTATAATAATTTTTTAAATTACTTTTTGAAAGTTCTATGAAATAATATACTATACTTTATATTTATTTTCAATCACAATTTAATCCAAACTATTGACTATAGATATTTAATATATTAAAATACATTTAACAATTGAATCAAGGAAATTGACTATGCTTTCTTAGTAGCAATATTAGAAAACAATTCCATAGTTTTAAAGGAGAACATCTATGTTATATCCATTTATGACACTCAATGATAATACCGAAATTGTCCACTCTGAATTACTAAATTTAGATGGAAAGGAAAAAGTAAAAGTATGTATTGAAAAACCTGTATATGGGGGTTTTCACTCTGCAGTATGTTATCTTCCTGATTACTCATGGGAAAATATTAACGGTTTTTCGGATTTAGAAATAAATACTTTTCAAGAACTCCTAGAATCTCTTGCACATATTATTATCCAACTTGCAAAAGAGGGAGGAATAGATGGAGGGATCGAAAATGCCGCAAATTTTTAAAATTGGTTCATATACAGTATATTTTTGGATGAATGAAGGTAGTCCGCTAGAACCTATACATGTCCATGTAGCAAAAGGGATTCCTTCACAAAATGCAACTAAGATATGGATTACAAAGCATGGTAAATGTTTATTATGTAATAATAATTCCAAAATACCAAAAAAAACGCTGAATACAATTATTAAGATTATTGAAGCTCAAAGTAACCATATTATTTCATTTTGGTCTTCTACATTTAATGAAATTAGATATTACTGTTAATATCTTACATAAATAGAATAAAAATATAGTAGCAATGCCGGAAAACACTGCTACTGCCTTACTTACATTAGATATCATACTATGACAAAGACAAACTAATCATCAATGCTTTATTAATTTTTTGTAATACTTCACTGTTTAGATGACAAACTTTTTCTTTTAAACGACTCTTATCAATTGTCCTAACTTGTTCTAAAAGAATAACCGAATCTTTTACAATTCCATAATCTTCTGCTTTAATCTCTACATGTGTTGGCAGCTTTGCTTTATTCATCTTAGAAGTAATTGCCGCACAAATCACTGTAGGACTATGCCGGTTTCCCATATCATTCTGAATAATTAATACTGGACGTACACCACCTTGTTCAGAACCAACGACCGGACGTAAATCTGCATAGTAAATATCTCCCCTTCTTATAATCATAGTCCACACACCCCGCATATGGCATTTTCTGACAAACTTTTTTATAGGCATAAATATTTCTTTTTTCATAATCAAATATTTCTTTGCCTTTATAAATAAAGTCTATCAAATACTACATATTTATGTAGATTAACCGTTTATTATAGTAATAGTATTGCCATAAATCTTAGGTGTATACTCGTACAAGCATAAATCTTTCTAATGAATACTCGATTTTCTTCCTATGATATTATACGCAAGGGACAGCCCGATTGACATTGAAAACTATAAAAAACTTTCCCTTCTAAATTATTTAATCATTTAATATTGCTTTCATTCCATCTAAAATATCCTCTGCCATCATAGAATATGCATTACTTCTTGCCTTGGCATAATCGCCTGCTAATCCATGTAAAAATGCCCCCAGACTTGCCATAAGCACAAAAACCGAAAATTCTCCTATCTTTTCTATTTCTTCTTCTTTTTCTGCCTGTGCCATAAGTCCGCCTAAAATCCCTGAAAGCACATCGCCAGAACCGCCAACTGCCATTCCATGATTACCAGATACATTAATAAAATATTGTATTCCATTTGTAATAACAGAACGAGAATCTTTTAATAATAAAATAGCATTATGGTGTTTTTGAGAAAATTCCTTTGCAAGACCTATCATATTTTCTTTAATTTCAGAAACTCTTTTTTTACAAAGTCGTGACATTTCTTTTAAATGTGGTGTTAATATGATATTTTCTGTAAGCAGTCTTTGCCATTCTGGATGCATAGAAAGAATATTTAATCCATCTGCATCAAGAATTAATGGTTTTCCTATCCGACTGCAAATAGCAAGAACTGCACCGACAATACACTCTGAATGCCCTGAAATTCCAAGTCCCGGACCTAAAACAACAGAAGAAGCTGCATAAATTTTTTGTTCTAATGCTTCCTTATCTGCTTTTTCTTCTTCCTCATCCCAAAAAAATAATTCTTCAAATGGCGTATAAATAGCTGCTGGCAGCATTCCTGCAATCCCTATAATATTTTGTCTGCAAGTAACAATCTCTACTAGTCCTGCTCCCATACGATAGGCTGCTTTTCCAGCATAATAAGCTGCACCAAGCATTGTTTCTGATCCTGCAAAAATAAGAACTCTCCCATAATTTCCTTTATGAGAATCCTCATTGCGTTTTGGCAATAATTTCGGTATATCTGATAATTCTAAATGCCAGCCAGAAAGAAATTGCTTCCTTGCCTGTATAGGAAATCCAATTTCTTCTGAAAATACATTTCCTGCATATTGCCGCCCATTTCCTAAAAGCAGTCCGGGCTTTACAGCACCAAATGTAACTGTAAATTCTGCTTTTACTGCTGTTTTTTGACTTCCTTCACAATGAGCCATACCCCGTCCTGTATCTGCATCCATTCCAGAAGGAACATCAATAGAAAAACAGCGAAAATGATTCATTTCTTCAATTAATTTTGCATAATGACCAGTTACTTCCCTAGAAAGTCCTATTCCAAATAAAGCATCAATTATCATTGTCTGCGGTTCTGGGGCAAATTCCTGCACAACCTGTATCGAAAGTGTTTCCAAGAGTTTCCATTGAATTTTTACACTTTCTGTTATTTTTTCTCGTTCTCCTGCAAAAAAAACAGCACAATCATAGCCTGCTTGTGATAACATTCTGGCAACTGCCATGCCATCACCGCCATTATTACCACTTCCGCAAACTACTAAAAACTTTCTTTTTGATAAATCAATATTCTCTTTTTTCCTAGATTCTATCCATTCTATCATATGTTCTGTAAACTTCAAAGCAGCACGTTCCATTAACACAATGCTCTGCATCCCTAGTTGTTCTATACTATAACGATCGATTTCCTTTGCTTGTGCCGTTGTTATAATTTGCTTCATACTATAAATAATCTCCTCTGCTTTTATTTTTACTTTGTTTTTTTACCTATCTATTTTTTCATTACCTCTAAAAAAGGATTTTCATCAAGCTTTTTATGATAAAAATTATTATATAAGGAATAAGATAATCTCATTAAGCTTTCTGCTAAATGCATATTTTCAACAACAGCATCTTCTGGTAAATGCAAATCCGTATTAGCAAAATTCCAGAATCCACGTACACCATATTGATAAAGCTGTGTTGCTATTTCCCTTGCAGCTTCCGAAGGTGTTGTAATTCCTGCAATATCCACACCCTGCTCTTTTATAAATTCAGGAAGTTTTTCGGTCATTTGAATTGGGATTCCACGAATTGTCATTTGATCTAATTTTGGATTAATATCAAAAATTCCTTTTAATATAAAACCTCTACTTTCAAATCCTGTATGATTTGCAAGTGCCTGACCCAAATGTCCAGCACCTACAATAATCATTCGATACTTTTTTGTAAGCCCTAAAATTTTTCCGATTTCTTCATAAAGATATTCTACATTATATCCATAGCCCTGCTGCCCAAAACCACCAAAATTATTAAAATCTTGTCGTATTTGAGAAGCGGTTACTTTCATCTGTTCACTTAATTCTTGGGAGGATATCCGTACTACACCTTGTTCACGTAGTTCACCTAAATACCGATAATAACGGGGAAGCCGCCCGATTACGGCTGATGATATTTCTTTATCACCCATAAAAATTTCTCCTTATATCTTTTATATTTATATCTACATCTATATATTCCATATTTTACGTTTCTTCTTTTACTACATTATATCATAAAGAAATTATATCTATTGTCAAGAATATTTCTAATTTTTAACATCAATTTACATATTTATAACTTAATGTCACTCCATCTCCCATAGGAAGTGTGACTGTTTCAAAATCTGTATCATGGGAAAGCTGATATAAATATTCTCGCATTCTTTCATGAATCGTGCGATCACGTCTTGTTATACTATAACGTGATTCTATAATTGTGCCATCTTGTAGTACATTATCAGAAACTAATAATCCACCCTTTTTTAAAAGTTGTTTTACTGTTGGCAGGAAATGCAGATATTGCCCTTTTGCTGCATCCATAAAAATCATAGAATAGCCTTCTTTTGGTATAAAATCTATTTTTTCTTCTTTCTGTTTTAAAAGATTTTGTAAAATCTCTTCTGCTTCTCCCTCTAAAAGTGTAATATACTCAGAAAGTTCTGCTTTTTTAAAATTTTCTTTTGCCTGTCTGATTCTTTCGGGAACTTTTTCTATTGTTGTTAAATGTAATTTTTTCTTATCATTTTCGCTATTATTTTTACTATATTTTTTCTTATCATTTAAAAGATAGGTCATCATAAAAATCCCTGAAAATCCAACCGCAGTTCCAACTTCTAAAATATTTTCTGGCTGAAAGGAAGCCATTAAAAACCGTAGTATTGCCTGTGTAGATTTTCGTATAATCGGTACATGATCTTTGATTGCTTGTTTTTCAAGTTCTTCTAAAAAAGCAGGCATATCCTTTTCCAATGAAAAAAGATATGCCGCTATGCGTTCCTGTTCTACCATAATGTCCTCATTCCGTATTTAAAATTTCCAAAATTTCTGCATAACTTTGTGATGAATTTACTGTATAAGTCCCCGGATGAATCTCCTTTTTTGTTAAAATAGCACGTACTACAAAAGATGCTTGATTAATAATAATTTCCTGCTGTTCTAAAGTTTTTGCTACATCCTGCATAGTATCTTCCTTATCTACTTTTATTGTAATACTTTTTCCGGGAGCACTATCTACTACCTGACTTCCAAAAACTTCATAAGCAAATGTATACGCCTGTCCAGCCAAATAGTAGATAAGAGCAAACGATGCAGCATAAAAAATAAGATTTAATATCAGCCCCATCAAAAAACGCAAAATACTGACTGCTACTTTAGCCTCTGTTGATTTCTGGCGTGACATAATATCCCCCTTTAAATGTACTTTCTACTTTTATCATAAACGTTATTCTTCCAACTAAGATAAAAAACTAACATCCATTTCTTCTATACTTTCCATAATTTTTGCATTTACTTGCCGCATCATTTTACAAAATATCTGCTCTGCACTTAACACACGGCTAACCTTGCTATTGGTTAAAAGTTCTGAAAATTCCAAACGTAAATTTTCTAATTGATTTACAGCATTTACATCACTGCTTACTTGAATTTCAAAGCTTCTTCTGCGATATTCATTAAAATGAGAATATAAATCAGGTTCTCCCTGAATTATTTTTAATAAACTAATATAATCTTTATATTCTTTTGATTCTGCAATTGCAGATGCCAATGCATCCGCTTTTTCTACAACATTTCCCATAAAGAAACCAACTCCTTTGCATTTTATTTCTAACATTTCTTCTTCCTCTATTGATATTTTTACGATTCTATTCTTATCTTTAAACCAAAACTTCCATAATAATTGGTAATATCATTGGATTTCTTTTTGTCTTTTTCCAAATAAATTCACTTAAACTTTCTTTAATAACCATTTTAATTTTTCCCCAATCAGTTACATTTTTATCTAAACATCGTTCTAATGATTCATTTACACAATCTTTTGCATCTTCCATTAAATTTTCTGCTTCTCTTACATAGACAAAGCCTCTGGATACTAAATCCGGTCCAGAAAGAATCCGATTAGAATACTTTTCTAGTGTTAATACAACAATAATAAGTCCATTTTCTGATAAATGCTGCCTGTCACGCAATACAATATTACCAACATCTCCAACACCTAATCCATCTACTAAAATTCCCTGTGCAGGTACATGATCTACAATACCTGCGTAAGTATCATTAAATTCTAATACATCCCCAGAATTTAAAATAAACAAATGATCTTTTGGCACACCCATACTAACTGCAATCTTTCCTTGTGCTAAGAGATGACGATATTCTCCATGAACAGGAATGGCATACTTTGGTTTTGTCAGGGCATACATTAATTTAATTTCTTCTTCGGAAGCATGGCCAGAAACATGAGTGTCTTGCATAATCACATCAGCTCCCTTGCGTGTTAATTCATTAATTACTTTAGAAACTGACTTTTCATTTCCCGGAATTGGCCGAGAACTAAAAATTACAACATCTCCCGGACGAATCTGAATTTTTTTATGCATGGAAGAAGCAATTCTAGAAAGCACTGCCATTGCTTCTCCTTGACTACCTGTTGTAATCAATACTAACTTTTCATCAGGATAATCCCGCATCTGTTCAATATCAATCACTAAATCATCTGGCATCTCAATATATCCAAGTTCGATTGCTGTTGTAACAATATTAATCATGCTGCGTCCTTCAATTACTACTTTCCGCCCATATTTTACAGCATAGGTAATAATTTGTCGTACTCGATCTACATTAGAAGCAAAAGTTGCCACAATAATTCTTTGTTTCGTATGTTCTGCAAAAATATTATCAAAAGTTTTTCCTACTGTGCGTTCTGACATGGTATATCCCGGTTTCATTGCATTTGTACTATCACACATTAGTGCAAGTACCCCTTTTTTTCCAATTTCTCCAAGTCGCTGTAAATCAATAGTTTCTCCATAAACAGGGGTAAAATCCACTTTAAAATCACCTGTATGCACAATAATTCCAACAGGAGTATAAATAGCAAGTGCGGCTGCATCTGCAATACTATGGTTTGTTCTAATAAACTCAATTCGAAAACAACCTAAATTAATTGACTGCCCATATTTAATCACCTTGCGTTTTGTTGTTTTCATCATATTATGTTCTTTTAATTTATTTTCAATAATACCAATTGTTAGCTTTGTTGCATAAACTGGTGCATTGACTTCCTTTAACACATAAGGAAGACTTCCAATATGATCCTCATGTCCATGTGTAATTACAAACCCCTTAATTCTTTCCATATTTTCTTTTAAATAAGTAATATCAGGAATGACAAGATCAATTCCCAGCATTTCATCTGCTGGAAAAGATAAACCACAATCGACAACAACAATACTATCCTGATATTCAAATATTGTAATATTCATCCCAATCTGTTCTAAACCACCTAATGGAATAATACGAAGTCCATTTCCCAAATACCCTCTGTTTTTCAAAATTTGCACCTCCTGCCTTTCCATTTTATATTTTTTCTGCACATATGTAAAATTTTTTCACTCCATTACTTTAATTCCGATATCCTCTAACAGTTCCTCAAATAGCTCAGAAACTACCAAAAGCTCCTGTTCGTCTTCTACAAACATATAAATAGAGCCTTCTGTTTGCGATATACACTCCTTTAATAAAAAAACCTCATCACTTTCTGGTGTTTCTGTTACTAAAAAATATTCATTTCCCAAAAATTTTGTCTGTTCAAGGACATAAAAAGACAAATCACTTCCATCTTCATCTGTTAATGTGATCTTTTCTTCTTCTGCCATACCCTGCCCTACCTATCTCGGTTTTCTTATACTTATTTTTTATTGATAGTTTCGTTTTACTTTTTACTTATTGTTTTCTTTCTTTCCTTAAATTTCATTCTTTTGATGACACAGATAATCAAGATATCCCTGCAAGATAAAAACAGCAGCAATTTCATCCACGATCTGTTTTCTTTGTTCTCTTCGCATATTTCCTTCAATTAAGGAACGATGTGCACTTACTGTTGTAAGACGCTCATCCCACAAAACAACAGGGAGCCCCGTCCGGCGCTCCAGCATAACTGCAAACTCTTTTGATTTTTCTGCACGCTCACCAATCGTATTGTTCATATTCTTCGGAAAACCCAAAACAATCGTTTCCACTTCATACTCTTTGATCAATGTTTCCAGTCTTGCTAGCGTTTTTCGAAGTTTATTTTCTTTTTCTCTGCGGATGACTTCCTTGCCCTGTGCTGTCAGCAAAAGCTCATCACTAATTGCAACGCCAACTGTCACAGAGCCATAATCAAGCCCCATAATTCTCATAACTTTTGTACCTCTAACCCTTGCCGAACATTTTTTACTACCTATATTTACAAATGAAAAAAACTTTCATTTTCATTTGTGTGCATCACAAGAAACAACCCGTTTTTTTTAATCACCAATAGAATCCATAACACATCTGCAAATAAAAGCATTATAAGAAAAAGAAAAAACTATGATTTTAAATTTCGCTCAATATAATCTCTTAAAAGCTCCTCAATAATTTCATCTCGTTCTACTTTCATTACCATGCTTCTTGCACCTTTGTGACTTGTGATATAGGTTGGATCTCCAGACATAATATATCCTACAATCTGACTCACTGGATTGTATCCCTTTTCTGTCAGTGCAACATAAACCTGCCTTAACATATCTTCTACCTGCATTTCTGGCTCTTTTTGCACTTTAAAATATTGTGTACTATTAATTTCTTGCATACGGTCACGTCCTAACTTTCCTGTACTTTTTCTATATCTACTGCCTTCGTTCTAATAAACATAACCCTATTTTAATATAAAAACAGGAAAATAGCAAGGAAAGTTTTTTATCAGCTTTTTTTCTTAAAAATCATGCTGCATTTTGGACAGCGAATTTCAATCATACCCTTTCCACGTGGAATACGAATCTTTTGCTTACATTTTGGACATTTATAAATATGATGTGTTTTCTTATCAAGAAGCTGACTTCGTTTTTTATCAAAAAAGGCCCAATATTTTCGGCGATAAAATAAGTATTTTCCATTTTCCGCACTCCGTTTTGTAATATTTTTAGAAAACATCCGAAAATAACATACAAATAATGTCAACATAGCAAAAAAACTAAATACGCCATGATGGAAGAATACATTTAAAATAATAAAAATAATTGCAAGAACTACAGTAAATTTACCAAGATCATCTGCACCATATCTTCCTATCATAAACTGTCTAAACTTTTCCTTCATAATATCCCAGCCTTTCGATCAAATATAAAATATAATTACTATACCTGCATTTTCGGAAAAGATCAACAGTATTCACAATTTTTTTACTTTTTTTATGTTCCTTTTAGGAATTATATTCACAAGCAAATAATCCTTCCTTGTTTTTTAGGATCATCTGTTTCCCTTTTTATTCTATCTATCCTTCTATATTGCCGCAACAACTTCTTCATAACCCATTCGCCTAGAAGCTTTGACTAAAATAGTATCTCCTTGTCTTAAAAATTCTGGCAGTGCTGCAATCATCTCCAATTTTTTTTCAAAAAAATGAACTTCTATTTTACTATTTTCTTGTATTGCAGCCTCTGCCATATAATAGCTACAATTTCCTGAACAAAGTAATACATCAATTCCAAGCTTTGCACAATAGCTCCCTATTTCTTGATGTAATTCCTTTTCTTTATCACCAAGCTCCCCCATATCTCCTAAAATTGCTACGCATCTTCCCTTACAAGATTTTAAAACATCAAGTCCTGCTTTCATAGATACTGGATTCGCATTATAAGAATCATCAAGGATAGTCTTTCCATTTCGTTCTATTTTATTCATTCTTCCATAAACAGGTTTCCATGTTTCAATTCCTTTTTTTATTTCTTCTACTGTCATATGAAAAACTCTGCCAACAGCAGCAGCAGCTAAAGCATTACGTACCATATGGATACCCGGAATTGGAATATGTACAAAAAAAGCATCTCCTTCGAAATGAATTTTACAAACACTTCCTTCTAATCCATTGTTTTCTATCTGATCTGCATAAATTTCACAGCCATTTTCAAGTCCAAAATGAAAAATGGTATGATTTCCTACTTGCTTTATTTGTGCAAGCTTATCATCATCTCCATTTACAAGAATACTACCATCTTTTGCTAAAAAATCAAAAATTTCTGTTTTTGCTTTTAACACACCATCACGATCACCAAGCTTCTCTAAATGACATTCCCCAATATTTGTAATTAAAGCAAGATCTGGTTTTGCAATCTCGCTTAATTTGTGCATCTCTCCAAAATCACTAATTCCCATTTCTAAAACTGCAATTTGATGTTCCTTACGAATACGAAATACAGTTAATGGAAGTCCTAACTCATTATTAAAATTTCCATCTGTTTTTAAAACACAAAATTTTTGAGAAAGTACCGATGCAATCAATTCTTTTGTACTTGTTTTTCCAACACTTCCTGTAATGCCTATAACAGGAATGGAAAGCTGCTCTCTATAAAATACTGCAATTTTTTTTATCGCTTCTAAGGAAGACGCTACTTTTATATAAGCACCCAATGGTTTTTCTAATATTCGTTCTGAAATACAGCAAATCGCTCCTTTTTGAAAAACATCAGAAATAAAATCATGTCCATCAACACGTTTCCCCGGAATTGCTATAAAAAGACT
>CAJTJZ010000041.1:0-23841 GCA_910576895.1 uncultured Lachnospiraceae bacterium
GGTAAAACTTATTTTTTATAAATTTTCAATAATGATATTTAAAATTATAGTTTCAGAAAAGAGTGTGTAATAAATGGGAAGATTTGTAAATCCAGATAATAGTGCATTTCAAGTTATTTTAAATTCTGATATATATTGATAAAACAGAACTATTATAATAGGATTTTAGGTGAAAGGAAAAAAATAATTTGCTGTATTTTATTAAAATAATTCCTAGACGGAAAAGAAAATTTTTGATACAATAAAAAATAAATTTAATGAAGGGAGTGTGTAATAAAATGTTTACTTTTATGCGAGGTGTTTATCTTTAATCTTTTGTTAATAAACAGATCTATAAAAATATCTGTATAGTATTTCTCTTTTTCATCAGTATTTATGATTGAAAGGAGAAAATATGAGCTATATAAATGCAAAAGCTGTGTTGCCAAAAGAAATAATAGAAGAAATTCAAAAATATGTAAATGGTGTAAATTTATATATACCCAAAGTATCGAAAGTAAAGAATACTTGTAGTAGTTACAAACTTGAGTTACAAAGAAGAAATCAAGAGATATATAAGTTATTTTTACAAGGTGAAAAAGTTTCTGAATTGGCTATAAAATATTATCTTTCAGATAAAAGTATTTATCGGATTTTAAGTGAAATGAAAAAGAAATGATATATAATATATAAAACGAGAGGAATCTATGTAATGGGTTTCTCTTGTTTTTTTCAATTATCATATGAGAATGACAAATAAATATGCTTATGATATACTTACATAAAAAAGAATAGTAAGGAATGATAAAAATATGAAAAAAGGAAGAATTATTTTTTTAAATGGTGTAACTAGTGCAGGTAAAACGTCTATTGTTGAAGCACTTCAAGATCAGGAGGATATCTTTTTTTATGTTGTTGCTAATGATTTGTTTCAGGAAATGATTGGAGAAAAATATTTACAAGAAAATTATTGGAAATATCTTAGTGAAGTAATTATTATGATGTATCATACAGCAAAATTATACTCTGATATGGGGAAGAATGTGCTAATTGATGGGATTTTAGTGGACAGAGAAGAAATAAAGCCTCATTATCATCAGTTATTGGAAATATTAAAAAATAATCCGCTTGATATTGTAGAAGTATATTGTCCATTGGATATTTGTAAACAGCGTAATAGGATTCGTGGTGATAGATATGAAACACAGTCACAGGAACAGTATGATCTTATGGCTAAAAATATTAAGTATAGTGTTCGAGTTGATACAAGTATATATAATTCAGAGGAATGTGCAAAAGAGATTATCAGGGAATTATTTCATTAATAAAATATTTATATAAAAATAAATTTTAGGATTGATAAACTTGTTATTTATACAAATAAATGCTAAAATAATATACTTGATTTTAAGACTTATTATGTATTCTTTATTTTTATAAATTTTTAGTAATAGTATTTTTGGAGGGATATCTATGTTGACAATTATAATGGCTGGAGGAAAGGGAACAAGAATTTCAGAGTTATTTCCAGAAATTCCAAAACCTTTAATTCCAATAAATAATATTCCTGTTCTTGAGAGAGAACTGATTTCCTTGCGTGATCAAGGGTTTTGTGATTTTATTTTTACTGTTTCTTATCTTCATGAAAAGATAGAGGAATATTTTGGTAATGGAAGCAGATGGGGAGTAAAAATTGAATATTTTGTAGAAGAACAACCTCTTGGAAATGCGGGAGCACTTTTTAAATTGAAAGAGAAAATAGGTACAGATCCATTTTTACTTCTTAATGCAGATTCTGTATTTGATGTAGATTTTAATCGAATGGTTGCATTTCATAAAAAACAAGGAGGTCTTGTTACTTTATTTACACATCCAAATTCGCATCCATATGATAGCGGGCTTATAATAACGAAAGAAAATAATGTTGTTGAAAAATGGCTAACAAAAGAAGATAAGCGGCCACAATTTTATAAAAACAGAGTAAATGCTGGTTTGCATATTATTGATCCTAAAGTTCTTGATTTCGTAAAAATAAAAGCAGAAGAAATTGGAACAAAAGGATTCGATGGAAAAATAATAAAAGTAGATCTTGATCGTCAGCTTTTAAAACCATTACAAGGTACGGAAAAAATGTTTTGTTATGATTCTCCTGAGTATGTAAAAGATATGGGAACACCAGAACGATATTATTCTGTTGTAAGAGATTTTGAAGCTGGAATTATTTCTGCTAAAAATCTTTCTAATAAGCAAAAGGCTATCTTTCTGGATCGTGATGGTACGATAAATAAATATAAAGGATTTCTTCGCAATATTGATGATTTTGAGTTAATAGATGGCATTACAGATGCTGTGAAAAAAATAAATGCTTCTGGTTATTTATGTATCGTTGTAACAAATCAGCCAGTAATTGCAAGAGGCGAAGTGAGTATTATGCAATTAGAGGAAATGCATAAAAAGCTGGAAACAAAGCTTGGATTAGAGGGTGCATATATAGATGCTCTTTATTATTGTCCGCATCATCCACATAAGGGATATAAAGGTGAAGTATCGGAATTAAAAGTGGAATGTGATTGTCGTAAGCCAAAACCGGGAATGCTTATAAAAGCTGCTAAGGCCTTTCATATTGATTTAAGCAAATCTTATATGATTGGTGATAATGAAAATGATGTAAAAGCTGGAATTGCAGCAGGTTGTAAAAGTGTGCTGATTCATGGTGATGGAACTTCTTGTAAAGAAGGAGCATTTGGACAAATAGATACCTTGGATTCGGTATTAGCTTTTGTGGAGAAATATTTATAAAACGTTAGTTTACAAATTTTAGATTCTATAAAAATAAATAACATACAAGATAGAAAGGAATAGAAAATGGAGTACTTGTTTGAAACAGAGTATTTGAAGATTAGAAAATTTGAGATTGACGATGTCCCATATTTGTATAAAAACCATTTGGAGAAAGAGGTGAAAAAGTGGATTCCAAATGAAAGTTATGCAGATATGGAAGAAACAAAAGAGGCAATCAATTTCTATATTGATTGTGTAAATAAGAAACAGTTACCCTATGTATTAGCTGTTGAATTAAAGAGTACAGGTGAATTGATAGGGGATACAGGTGTAAATGAAATAGAAGGAAATCAAAAAGAGGTAGAAATCGGTTATGGAATTTGCAAAAAGTATAGTGGAAAAGGATATGCTACGGAGCTTTTAATGGCAATGACAAAGTATATAGCAGAAACTTTTAAAAGCAATATTTTATACGGACGTGTTATGCATGGGAATTATGCTTCCATAAGAGTCCTTGAAAAAAATGATTATAAATTTATCAAAGAAGAATTGGGAGCAGAAGATGATCCTTATGGGAATGGAATGTTAATTTATAGAAAAGAATGTTAGGTTTTAGTTGTTAGATGTTAAATAAAGGAAATCAAGTTTCCTAACAGTTGATTTTTTATCGTAAAGTATCGTTTTAATCTATTGAACTTATTTTCTGTATCCCTTATACTGATGGAAAAGGAGGGAGAAGAAAATGAGTTCATTTCGTTTTTCTGATAATATCATAAAATTTCGTCATAAAAAGAAAATAACACAAGAGCAGTTAGCTGATTTTATTGGTGTAACAAAAGCTTCTGTTTCAAAATGGGAAACGGGACAAAGTCTTCCTGATATTTTATTACTTCCAGAACTTGCTTCGTTTTTTGATATTACGATAGATGAGTTATTGGGGTATGAACCACAATTAACAAAAGAACAAATAAGAAGAATTTATCGTGATCTTGCTACAGCATTTGCAAATATGCCATTTACAGAAGTAATGGAACAAAGCAGAGAATATGTAAAAAAATATTATGCTTGTTATCCTTTTCTTTTTCAAATGGGTGTTCTTTGGCTAAATCATTTTATGTTAGCAGAAAGTGAGGAACAAGGCATAGAAGTATTAAAAGAGATCTCTAGTCTTTGTAATCATATTATAGAAAATTGTAAAGATATTGGTATTTGTGAAGATGCAGTGATATTAAAGGCTTCTGCTGATTTACAGATAGGAAAAGCAAAAGAAGCGGTTGCTGTATTAGAAGAAATAGTAAATCCATGTCGTCTTTCGAAACAAAGTGATACTATGCTTATTAATGCTTATTTATCTATAGGAAAGAAACAAGAAGCAGATAGCTTTGCACAAATCAGTATGTTTTTGCATTTACTTAATTTTATTGCAGATGCTTCTTTTTATCTTATAGTTCATAATGATAATTTAGAGCTTTGCAAGGAAACGATTTTCCGTATTTTGGAAGTAGAAAAAATATATAAGATAGATTTTCTTCATCCAAATCAGATGGCGGTTTTTTACTATCAGGCTGCGATTGTTTTTTGCACGCATAAAGAAAAGCAGCAGGCATTAAAATTATTAAAACGATTTGCAGCTAATGTAACTTATTTATTAACAGATGATCATTTAACAATTCATGGTGATAATTATTTTCATCGGATTCAGGAGTGGTATGAACGATTAGAACTTGGTATAGATGCACCAAGAGATAAAAAGACTGTTTTTGATAGTTTGGCACAAGTATTTTCACATCCTGCTTTTGCCATTTTGGAAGAGGAATCGGAATATCAGCATATAAAAAAATCATTGATGAAAATTGAAAGGAAGTTAAATTGAAAAATTTATTTATAATATAAGCTTCTTTTACTTGGCTATAAACTTATAATACAAGGAGATAGATTATGGAGAATATAAAAGAAATTTTACCATTTCTTATTCCGCTTATCATTGCAGAATTTGTTTTACTTTTTGTAACGATTACACATATTTTAACGCATCAGCATTATAAACATGGAAATAGAATACTATGGCTTTTTATAGCAATTCTTGGTATGCAGTTTATTGGACCAATTCTTTATTTCCTTTTTGGAAAAGAAGATGCATAGGTTTTGAAGATGTGTAAATTTTATGGATAGAAAAGGTGTTGCTATTATGCATAAGGAAGAAAAGAAAATGGAAAATATATTGACACTTTCTCATATTTCAAAAACATTTGGAAATCACCAAGTGCTTTCTGATCTTAATTTTTCTGTTCCAGAGCATACAATTTTTGGATTTATTGGGCAAAATGGTGCAGGAAAAACAACAACAATGAAGATGATTCTTGGATTACTAAAACCTGATGAGGGTGAAATTTTTGTTTGTAAAGAGAAAGTAGAATATGGACAAAATAGAACAAATAAATATATTGGGTATTTACCAGATGTTCCTGAATTTTATGGTTTTATGACATCAAAGGAGTATTTAACACTTTGCGGACAGATAACAGGAATGGCAAAAGAGCAATATAAAGAAAGAATTTTGGAGTTATTAGAGCTTGTAGGACTTACAGATAATAAGAAACAAATACAAGGATTTTCCAGAGGAATGAAACAAAGACTTGGTATTGCACAGGCTTTATTAAATCGTCCCAAGCTGTTGATTTGTGATGAACCAACTTCTGCACTTGATCCATTAGGAAGAAAAGAAATTTTAGACATTTTATCTTCAATAAAGAAAGAAACTACAGTTATATTTTCTACACATATTTTATCAGATGTAGAACGTATTTGTGATAAAATTGCCTGCTTGCATGATGGAAAGATTGCTTTACAAAATACAATGCAGGAAATGCATTTTCTCTATAAAGATACAGAAATAGAGATAGAATTTGATCAATTAGAGGATATGGAATTATTTCAAAAAAGCTATCCAAATGGAATACAAACAGGAAGATTGCAATTACATTATAAAAAATATACAAAAGAAGATATGAAAGCAATGTTATTGTTTTTAGGAAAAAATAATATTACGATACAAAAGATAGAAAGATTAGAACCAACATTGGAGGAATTATTTATGGAGGTAGTCAAGAAATGAGGGGATTATTAGGTTTTATAAAAAAGGAATATATGGAAATTTTTCGTACTGGAAAATTGCTTTTTATGGTAATTCTTTTTTCTCTTTTTGGTATTATGTCTCCAGCAATTGCTAAATTGACACCATGGTTAATGAATATTATGTCAGAAAGCCTGAAAGAAACAGGAATTATTATAACAGAAGTAAAGGTAGATGCAATAACTTCATGGACACAGTTTTATAAAAATATACCAATTGTTTTTCTTGTCTTTTTTTTCTTATTTAGTAATATTTTAACAATGGAATATCAAAAAGGAACATTAATTTCTATCTTGACAAAAGGATTAGAGCGATGGAAAATTATCCTTGCGAAATTAATATTATTATGTTCTCTATGGACAGGATTATATTGGCTTTGTTATGGAATTACTTATGTATATAATGCATATTTTTGGGATAATGGAATTATTTCTTCTGTATTTTTTCCTGCTTTTTGTATTTATTTATTTGGAATTTATTTACTATCACTGCTTCTTCTTTTTTCTGTAATTTTTTCGTCAAATACTATGGTTATCATAGGCGTTTTTGGTAGTTGCTTTGGTATTTATCTTTTGATGTTGTTAAATAGAATGATAGAATCGCTTTCTTTTTTAGAAAAATATTTACCCATTTATTTATTTTATGCTTCTAATTTAATTTCTAATATAACAGAGAAAAAAGAATATATTTATGCAATCTTTGCAACTCTCGTAATGATTATCTTTCATAGTATCCTTACTATTTTTTTCTTTAATAAAAAAGTAGTAAATTAAAGGATAAGATAAGGTTAATGATTGATTCTAAAACTTATAAATGTGATTTTAGTTTTGAAAGACGTTTATTATTATTATGTTAAAAAATGGAACTGGGACTGTCGCTACGATATCTTATAGTGTTTTTTCATGTGATAGTCCCAGTCCATTTTATTTATAGTTTTCGTTCTCCATTTGAACTCCGGGTGGTAAATCTATATTTAATAGGATATGATTATCGTTGTGTTCTTCCCGTTTACAGGCAACAGAAATAGTTCCAAAAGGACAATAGACGCTGCCTTTTAATTCTTTGATATTTTCAGGAAGATAGGGATGAATCCGTACTTTTTTAAATCCAGCTTCTAAAGGCTTGATGCCTAATAGATATCGGCTTATCCATTCTTTTACATGCCCCATCATAGCATGGTTTCGGCTTCTTTGCATGCCATGCCATAATTCATCACAGTTCCAATATTCTGGTAAAGTCGTTAGTCCTTGTTCTGCAAAAAAACGATAACTTGGTGCTGTTTTATTCATAATCATTTTATAGACAATATCATTTCTTCCATTTTCTGCTAAAGAAACAAAGACTTGTTTTAATCCTACTTCTCCAGAAGAAAGATGATAATGGTTTCGTTTTACAGCTTCTACAAGTTGCTCTACTACTATTTGTTTTTTTTCTTCTGGTACAAGGTTACTAAAAAGTACGCATCCATAGCTTGCTTCACTGCCACTGCCATAAATACCTGTTTCTTTATCATAACATTGCTTATGTTCAAAAAATGCCTGTTTTGTTTTTTCTGCTTGTTTTTTATATTCCCTGTTATCTTTTTCTATTCCTAAAATTTCTGAAATTTCTGTTAAAATACATAACATTCTATAATAAGAACAAGTTGCTACTAATACGGTTGGTGTTTTTTCTGTAATTTCTCCCCATTCTCCCATTTGTGCATAATCAGAAAGTACATTATTTTTTAGATACTTTGTTAAATAGGCAATATATTTTTTCATCATAGGATAGGTTTGTTTTAATATCATACTTTCTCCATAAAAACAATAATATTCCCAAGGAGTAAAAATACAAGCACCATTCCAATTTGGATCACGATGCAGTCCTACAATTCTTTGATATTCAGGAATAATGGCAGGTACATAACCTTCTGGTTCATTTCCCAAAATTTTTTCTTGTTTTTTATCAATTTGGGCATCTCTGATATCAAAAATAATTTTTCGCATCCATGCATAAATATCATAGGAGTCAGCTAAGGAACGAAACATAAGATGGCTTGTTTCTATCCAGCCAAGCTTTTCTATTTGAGGGCAATCAGTAAATGCAAAAAACATATTGCTTTCAATGGAATGTTCCACCATAGTATTGATTTGATTTAAGATAGGATTTGATGAAAAAAAGCTCCCTTTCTTTTTATTATCTGCCCGAAGAATACAAAAACAAATCTGGTCTTTTTGTAATTCTTCTGGCCATCCCTCTATTTCTAAATATTGAAATCCCTGATAACAAAAGGAGGGATGCCAAATTTCAAGCCCTGTTCCTTTGATACGATAAGCATCTTGAATTTTACAATGATATGTTTCATTCCAGCTTTGTGTACAGGAGGCTTGATCTACACCACTATTATCTTCTTTTAAAAGTTCTGCTGGATATAATTTTATCCATATATTACGCATTTGCTTTGTTGTATGTAATCTGATTTCTGGAAAACCTGCTCCATTTCTTCCCATATTTATAAGATAATGATTGGAAGAAAGTTTTTTTATTTCTTTTGGATAAATGCGTTCCATAATTTGAATGGGTGGAAATTCTCTGGCAGTTAAAGTTCCAAGAGGTGCTTTCATTCTTTTTGCTGTTTTTTGGCTTATTCTATCAATACATGACATATCACAATCAGAAATTTCCAGTGTTGCATCATAATCTTCCCCACCATACCAATTTTGAAAAATAGTAGGGCTATTTTCCCATTTCCAACTTTCGTCAGAAATAAGGGCAAGTTTTCTTTCTCCATTTTTATATAAAAGTTCTAGTTGTGCAATTAATTTTTTATCTCCACTAATACCGGGTTTTACAAATCCTCCATCATTTTTTTGATATCTATGCTCTGGAAGAAGTGTTCCATTGCCTGCCATAACAGGGTTGATTTGAAAATTTGTATATTGTCCATTTCCAAGAATAACATTTAATACATTAGCTCCTTCTTGCAGATTATGTTCTACATCATAAGTAACATAATAAATTGTTTTTGTTACATCGCTTTCTCCGGGATCAAAGAATGTATTAGAAAGTTTCTGTCCATTGATACTTGCTTTATAAAGTCCTAATCCACTAAGATATAGACGTGCTCTTATAATCGCATCTTTATCTTTTATTGAAAATTCCTTTGTAAAGAAAGGGGCAGAACTTTTATTACCAGAATATTTATCGCCTTGTCCAATCCAATATCCCTTCCAGTCTGTTTGATCTAAAAGTCCCATTTCAAAAAAAGAGATATCACTAGTACTGCAATTATATTCTTGATCCCAAACAATCACTTTCCAATAGACTCTTTGTCTTGACTGTAAAGGCTTTCCATGATATACAATTCCAAATGTTTCTTTTTGTTTTTGAATTCCACTATCCCATAAATCCCCAATATCTTGTTCTAGGAAGGCTTTTGCTGATGCTGCTAATAAACGAAAGGCACTTTGATATTGATAAGAGTTATGTTTTTCTATACTTTTTAAAAGATAGCGAAACGTAGGAGTTCTTGTACTTAATCCCAATGGTTTAGAGAGCCCTTGTACCATTAATTCTTCTATTTTCATCATAATATTTCACCTCATTTCTATTTGGAGAATCTATCATTTTTTCTTTTTTATTCAATTCTCCTAGTTTCTTTCTTATATAATTTTGCATATTCTTTTGGTGTAATACCAATTTGTCTGCGAAATTGCCGATTAAAATTAGAAAGATTTGTAAATCCACAAGAAAATGCAATTTCAGAAACACTTTGATTTTTGTTTCTTAAAAGTTCGCAAGCAAATTTTATCCGAAGTTGATTAATATAATTGATTGCTCCCATTCCAACTTGTTTTTTAAAAGTTCCCATAAAATAACTTTTACTCATATGAGCTGTATTGGCAAGCTGTTCAATGGTTATTTTCTCCATAAAATGTTCATTTATATATGTAATTGCAGGTCGAATCAACTCATTAGGAATGGATTCTTTTTTGGTGATTGGCTGTAAATCATTATTTTGGGCAAGAATAGCAAAAAAACGCAGTAGTGCACATTTTAAAAAGATATCATTGACTGCTGTATTTTTTTTGGCATGGATAAAGACTTCTAAGATGCAGTCTTTTAATTCTTGATATCGATTATGTTCTGTTGATATTTTTGCAGCAATCCCTAAAGAATGTTCCGATAAAGGAAGAAAAAAATCAAGACAACTGCGATCTTTATGAATACCTAATAACATATCAAGATTAAAAACAATCGTATCATATCGCTGAATCGTTGTTTCAATCGGAGATACCGCATGAAGAATATTGGGAGGAATAATAATAATATCTCCTTTTTCCGCAGTTAGTTTTTCATCTCCTATGATAAATTCTCCTTGTCCAGAAAGAATATAATTAAGTTCAAATTCTTTATGCCAATGTAGTGGCACATTTGGAAAATAGTCAGGGATTTGTGATTTATAGTAGCTAAATGGTATAAGCTCTGAACTATGATCACGATTTTCTTTATAATAATGTTCTGATGGCATAGTGATATTCTCCTAAAAAATACTATAATACAAAAAAGCAGTATTATTTAAGTGGAAAAAAAATTTGTATGTAGTATTATATCAAATACAAGGAAATAATCAATAAGAAGAAAGAAAAACAAATAAAAATTAATAAGAAAGGTGTGTTTTTTATGAATTGTAATAATCCAAAGTGGCTTGATAATGCGGTATTTTATGAAATATATCCGCAGTCTTTTAAGGACAGTAATGCAGATGGTATTGGTGATTTTCAGGGTATTATAGAAAAACTTGATTATATTAAAGAGCTTGGATGTACAGCAATATGGATGAATCCTTGTTTTGAATCTCCATTTCATGACGCAGGGTATGATATTTCCGACTATTATAAAGTGGCCAAACGATATGGAACAAATGAAGATTTAAAACGATTATTTAATGAAGTTCATGCTCGTGATATGCATATTCTGCTTGATCTTGTTCCGGGACATACTTCTGTAGAACATCCATGGTTTAAAGAATCCATGAAAGCAGAAAGAAATGAGTTTACAGATCGCTATATATGGACAAATAATGTCTGGGAAGAACCAACAGGATGTGCTTCGCTTCGGGGAATTGCTGAGCGAAATGGAAGCTGTGCAGTGAATTTTTTCAGTAGTCAGCCAGCGTTAAATTATGGTTATTATAAACCTGACAAGGAATGGCAGCAGGGAACACAGGAAGAAGGACCACAAGCAACCATAGAAGCAATGAAGGATATTATGCGTTTTTGGTTAGGTATGGGCTGTGATGGATTTCGAGTAGATATGGCACATTCTTTAGTAAAATGTGATGAAGATAGCAAAGGAACAATGGAAGTTTGGAAGAATATCAGAGCATTTCTTGATGAAGAATATCCAAAAGCAGCCATGATATCAGAATGGGGAGAACCTGATAAAAGCTTACAAGGTGGTTTTCATATGGATTTTCTTCTTCATTTTGGGCCATCTCATTATAATGATTTATTCCGTTGTGAAAATCCTTTTTTTGCAGGAAATGGAAATGTTGCTGAATTTGTAAAAACATATCAAGAGAATCTGGAAAAAACACAAAATAAAGGATTAATGTGTATCCCTTCAGGAAATCATGATATGGACAGGCTTGCACGTACCATCAAAGGAGATAAATTAAAACTTGCTTTTGCATTTCTTCTTTCTATGCCGGGAGCACCATTTATTTATTATGGTGATGAAATTGGTATGAACTATATTGAAAATATTCCTTCTGTAGAAGGAGGATATGAACGAACAGGCTCACGTTCTCCAATGCAATGGGATGATTCTACTAATGCAGGTTTTAGCAGTGCAAAAAAAGAAATGCTTTATATTCGTCAAGAAGAAAATAAAGATAGACCAAATGCAAAACAGCAAATGATGGATAAAAATTCTCTTAGAAGTGAAATAAAACGATTAATAGAAATTCGTCAATCAAGAAAAGCTTTGCAAAGCAAAGGAACAATTGAATTTATTTATGCAAAGGAAAATGCATATCCATTTGTTTATGTAAGAAGTTTTGAGGAAGAAAGGATTCTTGTTATTATAAATCCATCGGATCAGGAAGTTACTTTTGAAAGTAGTGTACAGCCAAAAGAAAAAATTTATTCCTTTGGAAATGATATTTGTATAAAGGAAGATGGAAAAACAATTGTTGTTCCTGCTTGTTCTTTTTCATTTTGGAATAGTTAATTGCAATTTTGCTAGTAAATATTTTTTGTTTTATATGATACCTTTAAAGTAATAGATAAAATATAAAAATCTGTTACTTTAAGGGTATTTTTAATGTTACAATCAATAGAAAAATACAATAAAATTTAGGCTGTATTTTTTGTTATTTTGTTGTATAATAGAAAGATATATGATTATAAAAAAAAAGAAAGAAAGGATAAGGTATAAAATAGGTTATGAAAATACAAAACCCAATTATTAGGGGATTTTATCCAGATCCAAGTATATGTAAAGCAAATGGAATATATTATATAGCTTGCAGTTCATTCCAATATTTTCCTGCTGTACCGCTTTTTGAAAGTACTGATCTCATTTATTGGAAGCAGATAGGGCATTGTCTTACAAGGAAATCACAGGTACAATTACATGAAGTGCCAAATTCAGGAGGAATTTTTGCACCTACTTTGCGTTATTATGAGGGTTTCTTTTATCTAGTAGTGAATAATAATACAGATTCAAAAAATTTTTATGTTTTTACAGATAATATTTATGGGGAATGGTCAGAGCCAATTTTTGTAGAACAAAAAGGCATTGATCCTTCTCTTTTCTTTGATGAAGGAAATGTATATTTTACAAGTAATGGAGAGGATGAGAAAGGAAATCCTTGTATCCTGCAATGTAAAATTGACATTAAGACAGGAAAAAAATTAACAAAAACAGTTCCTATTTGGTCTGGTAGTGGAGGCAGGTATTTAGAATCACCACATATATATCATAAAGGAGATTGGTATTATTTAATGGCAGCAGAAGGTGGAACGGAATATGGACATATGATTACTTATGCAAGATCAAAGAATGTATTTGGTCCTTATGAGGGCTATCAAAAAAATCCCGTATTGACAAATAGAAATTTAGGAGGAAATCAAAGCTGTATTCAGGGAATCGGCCATGGAGATCTTATAGAAGGACCAGATGGAAATGATTATATTGTTTGTTTGGGATTTCGACAAAGTAGTATGTGGCAGCCATATCATCATCTTGGAAGAGAAGTATTTTTAAAGCAAATTGAGTGGCAGGCAGATGGATGGTTTTCAGCAAAGGGATCAAGTACTGTTTGTGAATGGGAGGAGGTAGCTTTTGATGGAAACTTGCAAAAAGAGGATCAGTATGATCTTACTTTTGATTCTTCTATATCGACAAATCCTAGATGGACTTATCTTCGTGATTATAAAAAGGAAAACTATCGCTTTTGGGAGAAAGAACTTTCTTTATGCGGAACAGAAGTAACATTAAATGATAGAGATTCTCCTACCTTTATTGGAGTACGACAATCGGAATTTTTTACGCATCTCTCCGTAGAAATTAATGGAGAAGCAATGGAAGCTGGAGTTACATTTTATATGGATGAAGATCATCATTATGATCTATTTCTTTCAAGAGAAAATAAAGAGAAATGGGTGATTCTTCGCATTCATATTGGGGACGCAGAACAAATAATTATGAGATTTGCATTAGAACAAGAAGAAAATGCTATATTAGAAGTAATTTCTGATAAGGAGAAGTATCAATTTTATGTAAGATATAAAAAGAAATTACATTATCTTGGAAAAGCTAGAACAAAATATTTATCTTCTGAGGTCGCAGGTGGATTTACAGGTGTTTTTATGGGATTATATGCAGTTGATTTTCATAATAAATGGAGTAATTTTTCTAATTTGCGATGGATACAGCGACAACAGTAGGATTTTGTATTTTATAAGAGGTTAATTTTTTCAACTCTTAGTATACATAGGAAAATAAAAAAAATAAAAAAAGAAAGGATATTATTATGGAAAATGATGATAAAATAATATTATTTGAAAAAAAGCCTGTTCCATCTGCTGTTATGACACTTGCAATTCCAACAATTATCAGTTCTTTAGTAATGGTAATTTATAATTTAGCAGATACTTATTTTGTTGGTATTCTTAATGATCCTATTGAAAATGCAGCAGTTACTTTAGCAGCTCCTGTGCTTTTAGCATTTAATGCTGTCAATAATTTATTTGGTGTTGGTGCTTCCAGTATGATGAGTCGTGCCCTTGGAAAAAAAGAATATAGAACAGTTTATCAAAGTTCTGCCATGGGATTTTATTGTTCTTTATTTTGTGGAATTTTATTTTCAGTAATGTATACAATATTTCAACGATTTTTATTAGTAGTGCTTGGTGCGGATTCAGGGACAATAAGTGCAACAGCGGAGTATTTAAAATGGACGGTTTCTTTTGGTGCTGCTCCTGCCATTTTAAATATTGTTATGGCATATCTTGTGCGGGCAGAGGGTGCTTCTTTGCATGCAAGTATTGGTACTATGAGTGGCTGTTTGCTTAATATGATATTAGATCCCTTCTTTATTCTTCCTTGGGGACTTCATATGGGGGCAGCAGGTGCAGGACTTGCAACATTTCTTTCTAATTGTGCAGCATGTCTTTACTTTTTTATTTTATTATATAAGAAACGAAATCGTACTTATGTATGCCTTCGTTTCTCTGTCTTTCAGTCCGTTGATAGAAAAGAGGAAACAGAAAATTTATCTGATCAGAAGAATAAAAGAGAAAGAGAAAAAGAAAATAAAAAAGTGTATGATACAAAGAGTATATGGAAAGTATTAACAGGGATTTGTACTGTTGGAATTCCAGCAAGTATACAAAATCTTTTAAATGTTACTAGTATGACTGTTTTAAATAATTTTACATCTTCGTATGGTTCTAATGCAGTAGCAGCTATGGGAATTGCACAAAAAATAAATATGATTCCAATGCAGATAGCTCTTGGATTTTCTCAGGGGATTATGCCATTAATTAGTTATAATTATGCAAGCGGAAATTGGAGACGAATGAAAAAAGCACTTTTATTTTCTACAAGACTTGCACTTTTGTTTTTAACTGTAATTTCCATTAGTTTTTATTTTGGGGCAGATTACTTTATTGCTCTTTTTATGAAAAAACAGGAAATTATTGTTTATGGAAGTCGTTTTTTACAGGGGTTTTGTCTTGGACTTGTTTTTCTTTGTATGGATTTTATTGCTGTTGGCGTATTTCAAGCTTGTGGTATGGGAAAGAAATCGCTGTTTTTTGCGATTTTAAGAAAAATTGTTTTGGAAATTCCAGCATTATTTCTTTTAAATACATTTTTCCCATTATATGGCTTAGCATATGCACAATTTTTAACAGAGGTTGTTCTTTCCATTGCAGCTATCCTTGTTTTACTTAAGTTATTTCAAAAGCTGCAAAGGGAAGAAAATGATACTGATGGTAGAAAAGCCTAACCGTTTAATATAAAATATTAGAAAATGAGAAATAAATGTCATTTTATAAAAGTAATTGTATTTTCATGAAATGTATGATATCATAAACATAAGATATATTCTTAAATTCAATAAAAGGAGAATGCAAGGACGATTACTAAGTGATGCAATTTTTTTTGTTGTCTAAATTCTTTGCTAATTTATTTATGGAGAAATATGCACATAAAAAGGATACTAATGAAAAACAAACAATTAAAGAACATCTTTATAAAACGGCAAAACTTGCGGAACAAAATGCAGTTGATGTATTTAGGTCAGCAGCTCATGCAATTGGTATGGCTCATGATATTGGAAAATATGCAAATGCCTTTCAAGATAGATTGAATGGAGGAAAGGGAAAATTTGAACATTCTGCTTGTGGTGCGATAGAATATCGAAAATTTTTAAAAACGGATCGTTTTGCTCCAATGATTGAATATTGTATTGCATGTCACCATACAGGCTTACAAGATGGAGGGGCAGGTCTTTTGGAAGGAACAATGTCCTATAGAATTTCTGAAAAAAGAGAAAAAGAATACACAGGTGACTGGGATTATAGTGATTATAAAGACGAGATAATATTAGAAACACCAGATTTTAATTTAATAAAAAATTATTTTAGAGATTTGAAATCAGAAAAAGATTTTATTGAATTATATGCTTTTTTTACAAAATATCTTTTTTCTTGTCTTGTTGATGCAGATTTTATTGAAACGGAAGCTTTTTGTAAATCTGATGTTAAGCGTGGTCTTCAGGCAAATTTTCAGAAAGCCAAAGAATATCTTGCTGACAAATTATCTAAAATGCCTTCTAGTAGTGCCTTGCAAGCTGCAAGGTCGAGAATTCAAGAACAAGCATATGAAAATTCTAAAGAAAATACAAAAATTAGTATTCTTAATATGCCTACAGGCAGTGGAAAGACTTTATGTAGTTTAAAAATTGCTCTTGATAAAGTATTATTTGATAAAAGTAAAAAACGTATTATTTATGTAATACCCTATATGGGTATTATTGAACAAACGGCAAAAGAATTTAATGATATTTTTGGAGAAGTCGTAGATATATTGCAGCATCATTCTAATTATTCTTTTGAGCAAGAAGGTGATAGTGAAAATCAGACAACTATAGAGAAATTAAAGTATGCATCAGAAAATTGGGATGCACCAATGATTATTACAACAGCAGTACAGTTTTTTGAATCTTTGTGTCATTACAAAACATCATCCTTGAGAAAAATGCATAATATGGCAAATGCTATGATTGTTTTTGATGAAATACATACATTGCCGGTTGAATGCCTTCAGCCATGTATTCGAGGAATTGGTTATATTACAAAATATTTAAACTCAGAAGCAATTTTTCTTTCTGCAACAATGCCTGACTATACAAAATTATTTGAAAAATATGTACCAGAATGCAGTATTTCATATTTAGTAAAAAATACATCTGATTTTCGTTATTTCAAGAAAGCAGAGTATATTACTTTAGGACGCTGTGATTTTGAAACAATTGCTCAGAAAGCGATTGAATTTAAACAAACTCTTATTATTACTAATTCTAAAAAAGCAGCCAAAGAACTATATCAACTAGTGAGTGGAAATAAGTATCATTTATCTACATTTATGACACCTATTGATCGTGAAAAAACAATTGAATCAATAAAAAGAGATTTACATAATGGAAAACAGATTACAGTTGTTTCAACATCATTAATGGAAGCTGGAATTGATTTAGATTTCGAGGCAGTTTTTCGTGAATTGAATGGATTGGATAGTATTTTGCAAGCAGGCGGAAGAAGTAATCGTGAGGGAAAAAGAGAAAAAGGATTTGTATTTATATTTGAAAGAGATAATGATAAAGTATCAAAAGAAATACGTATTAATACTACAAAAAAATTGCTTGAAACTTATGGAGATATTACTTCTAAGGAATGTATTGAGCAATATTATAATGAAATATTTTTTTTCAATGAGAAACAAATTGAAAGCAACAGCATAGCTGAGGGGGTGAAAAATTTTAGTGAAATTCCATTTAAAACATATGCAAAAAGTTTTAAATTGATTAAAGATGCCTCTGTAGGAATTATAATTAATCAAGATGAAAATTGTAATCGTTTACTTGAGCATTTAAAGGAAGGTGATAGAACTGTTTTAAGAAGCCTGCAGAGATATATTGTTTCATTAAAATATAATCAGTGGGAAAATTGTGAATTTAATATTGCATTTGAAAAAGGAATTATTAATGATTGTAATGGTGTGTTTGTTTTGAACAATACGAAATATTATAATGAAGAAACAGGATTGGATATAGAATTTAATGATGATATGATTTATGGATAAGCTGTTTAAAGGAGGTGATGTAAAAATGAGTTATGGATTTAAAATAATAGTAGAAGGTGATTATGCATTGTATACACGACCTGAAAGCAAAGTCGAACGTGTATCTTATGATGTTCCTACACCTTCTGCATTAGAAGGATTGATTAAATCAGTTTATTGGAAGCCAGCAATACAATATCGTATCCAGCGTATTATTGTATTTAATCCGATTAGGTTTCTGAATGTACGCAGAAATGAAGTAAAAAGTAAAATTTCTCTTTCAAAAGTAAAGATGCAAATGAAAGGAAATAATTCTGCAGAAATTTTTGCATCGGAGGAACGAAGTCAACGTGCCAGTATGCTTTTGAGAGATGTTAAGTATGGTATTGAATTTTGCTTTGATTTAACAGGATTTCAATCAGAGAAAGATGATGAAGGAGTAAAAAAACATTATAATATATTAAAACGTCGATTGGAAAAAGGACAGTGTTTCAGACAGCCATGCTTGGGAATGAAAGAATTTGCAGTGAGCAAAATTGCGTTGGTGGAGGATTTTGATTATTATAAGATTTCACCAGAACTTAAAGGAACTATGGATTTAGGATATATGTTGTATAGAATGAAATTTAAAGATGGTGGCAGTCCTATCAATGGTGACTGGGAAAATCCAAAATTTTCAGATGATGCAGATCCTATCTTTTATCATCCATATATGGTTGATGGAATTATTGATGTTGAAAAATATGTGGGAGAAATGATATGCTAATAAAAGCTTTATGTGATTATTACGATTATAAAAATGAAAAGAAACCATCTACAATTCCTGATGGATATGATGTTCAACCAGTAAGCTGGCAAGTTCATTTGACGGAAAATGGGGAAATTTCCTCAATCAATGATTATCGTAATGAAGTAGAGATATTTCAGGAAACAAAAAATAGGGATGGAACAATTACAAAAAAACTGAAAAAAATAAAAAAAGTTCCAAAAGAAATTAGTTTGCCAGAACGTACACAAAAAACGGCAGTTTGTTCTAATATTATTGAACATAGACCATTATACCTTTTTGGATTAAATTATTTTGATGGAAAACTTACGCCAGATGATAAGACAGAAAAAGCTAAAAAATCTCATGATGATTTTGTAAAAAAAAATCTTGAATTTTTTCAAGATTTAAATTCACCGATTTGTGTCGCTTATAGAAAATTTATTGAAAATTGGGTTCCTGTACAGCAGACAGAAAATCAATATTTGCTGGCATTGGGAAAAGAGTATGCAAATTCTTATTTTTGTTTTGTTCTTGACAGTGACATTACAAAGTCACCACAAGAAGATGCTGCATTTATGGAAAAGTATCAGAAACAGTTATTAGAAAATAAGAAAAATTCTGTATCAGAAGATGTTTATACTGCAATATGTCCAATTTTAGGAGAAAAACTTCCAGCGGCAAGAATCCATGACAAGATAAAATTTCCTGGTGGAAATTCATCAGGTTGTGTTTTAGTTGGTATGAAAGAATCTGCTTATGAATCGTATGGAAAAACACAGTCATACAATAGCAGTATTTCTGAAATTGCTATGAAAAAATATACAACAGCTTTTAATCATCTTGTCAATGACCTTCATCATAGGGCAATTATAAATGATATGGTTTTTGTGTTTTTTGCATTAGAATATAATGATACAAAAGAATGTGATTTATTTTCACAGTTTTTTAAGGAAGCACCAAAAAGTAATGATGATAGAGTGTTGGAAGAAATTATAAAAAAAATAAAAACAGGCATATCAGTAGATTATTCTGCATTAGATATCCATGATACAGTAGAATTTTATGTAGCAGGATTTACGCCAAATAGTTCTCGTATTTGTCAGAAATTTATGATAAAAGATAGTTTTGGAAAGATAATGGAAAATATGACTCAGCATCAAATTGATATGATGACAGCAGGAAATGAGCAAGGAATGATCGGATTTGGAAAAATTGCTAAGGAGCTGATATCGCCTAAATCTACAAAAGATTCTGTTCCGCCTCCGCTTATGACAGGGATTATTCATGCAGCAAGCAATGGAGATTTTTATCCACAGGAATTGCTTGCCACTGTTATTCAGCGAGTTAAGACAGATCATAATGAAGAAAAAAATCATTTTATCAAGATGAATTTTACACGTATTGGCATTATTAAGGCATGTATTAATCGGAAGTATCGAAAAATAAAAAATAAGGAGGAGATAAAAATGGCATTGAATTTAGAAGAAAAAAGTACTGCATATCGTTGTGGAAGACTTTTTGCAGTGTTGGAAAAAATTCAGCAAGATTCGGCACAGGGAAAATTAAACACTACAATTGTAGATGGATATTTTTCATCTGCTTGTTCTAAACCTGCAACTGTATTTCCGAAATTGGAGTTATCAAATCATCATTTGAAAAAATTAGAGGAAAAATCAGTGAAATTTTATAAACGTCTTTTGGGAGAAATTATGAGTGAAATGGGAACATTTTTTCCAATAGTTCTTAGTCTTGAAGATCAGGGACGTTTTATTCTTGGTTATTATCAACAAAATCAATCATTATATACTTCTAATAATAATATAAGTGTAGATAAGGAGAATCATTATGGAAAATGCAATTAAAAATCGATATGAATTTGTTATGTTTTTTGATGTGGAAAATGGAAATCCAAATGGAGATCCAGATGCGGGCAATCAACCAAGTGTTGATCCAGAAACAGCATTAGGTATCGTCACAGATGTTTGTCTAAAACGTAAAATTAGAAATTATATAGAATTGATAAAAGAAGGGGAAGAAGGGTATAATATATTAATCAAAAATGACAGAAATTTAAATTCAAAATTTACAGAAGCTTATGATATATTAAATCTTGAGAAAAAACAAAAAGGAAAAAATAAAGATGATGTGCAGAAGGCACAACAGTATATGTGTAAAAATTATTTTGATGTGCGTACATTTGGAGCTGTAATGAGTACTGGTGATGATCAATGTGGTACAGTCAGAGGACCTGTGCAGATTAATTTTGCAAGAAGTATTGATCCAGTTTTTTCTCAAGATATTACGATTACACGTCAGGCAAAGACAAGTGAAACAAGAGAAAATGCAGGTAATTCTGAGATGGGAAAAAAGAGTATTATTTATTATGGACTTTATAGGGCAGAAGGTTATATTTCAGCATCATTAGCACAAAAAACAACTGGATTTTCAGAGAAGGATCTGGAAATTTTATGGGAAGCAATTATCAATATGTTTGAACATGACAGAAGTGCTGCAAGAGGAAAAATGTGTATGAGAAAACTTTATGTATTTCGTCATGAATCGCACTTGGGAAACGCTTCGTCACATATTCTTTTTGATAAAATTATTGTTGAAAAAAATAGTAATATTATTGTTCCAAGAAAATTTACAGATTATACAATTACAGTAAACAAAGCAATGCCAGAGGGCGTTACTTTTATAGAAAAATTATGATAGATATAAATGAAACAACAATAAATATACGTACGATTCAACATTATATGTATTGTCCAAGGCGTTGGGGATTATTGGAAATTAATAATGATTGGAAAGAAAATGCATTTGTAGTAAAAGCTGATATTATGCATAAAAGAGTTCATGATGGCAGTCATGATTTTTTAAATAAGAAAAAGATAGTAAAAAGCTCGATAACATTGTATAATGATCTTCCAGAATATGATTTATTTGGCATAACTGATTGTATTGAGTTTATAAAGGATAAAAATGGTATCGAGATCCAAGGACTTCAAGATTTATATGCTGTAAAAATTATAGAATATAAGCCAAAACCTCCCAAAGATTGTGATTATCATGAAACAGATGCAATACAGGTGTTTGCACAAAAATTATGTGCTGATTATATATGGGGAAGCAATGCAGAATGTTTTATTTATTATTCAGATATAAAAAGACGTATCAGTCTGCCATTTGATAGTATGTTTGAATATTATGACAAAATTTTAAAAAAACTTTTGGGTGAAATGAGAGAAATAATAAAAAAACATCAGATACCAATCCGAAAAAAAGGACAGAAGTGTATGGGATGTTCTATGAAAGATGTTTGCTTTTATAAAGATAGTGCGTATTCAGTAAAAAATGAAATATATAAAAATATGTTGTAAGGAGGGCGATACTTGAGAAAATTATTAAATTCATTATATATTATTGATGAAACAATTTGGCTGACACTTGATGGAGAAAATATTGTCTGCAAAGATAACGATGGAGAAAAATTTCGACTTCCATTTGTAAATATAGAAGAGATTTTTTGTTTTTCATATCTTGGATGTTCACCTGCACTTATGGGAAAATGTGCTGATTTAGGAATTGCTCTGAATTTTATATCACCACAAGGTGAATTTCTTGCTCGTGTTCAGGGAAAGAGAAAGGGAAATATATTTCTTAGAAAAGCACAGTTTGAACAATTTGCAGATCCACCAGTTTTTTTGGCACAAAATACAGTTGCCACTAAAATTCATAATACAGTTTTCCTTATTAAGCGTTCTCTTAGAGATTATCCAAAAATAGATGAGAATGATGAAATCACTCAATGTATTAAATATCTTCAAGGTGAAATTGATAAAGTATATCAAACAAAGGATATAGACTCTTTAAGAGGGATCGAAGGAAATTGTGCAAAGGAGTATTTTAGTATATTTGATAAACTAATTTTGACACAGAAAGAAGACTTTTATCTTATTAAGAGAACAAAGCGTCCTCCGTTAGATAAAGTAAATGCAATGCTCTCTTATTTATATACAATTATGACTAGTACATATGCATCTGCATTAGAAAGTGTTGGTCTTGATAGTTGTTATGGATTTTATCATGTATTGCGTTCAGGAAGAAGTAGTCTTGCATGTGATTTAGTTGAAGAAGCAAGAGCTATTATAGAACGAATGGTATTGACTTTGATAAATTTAAAACAAATTAATGCAAGAGATTTTGATGTACAGGAAAGTGGAGCAGTGCTTTTAACAAAAGATGGCAAGAAAAAAGTTTTGGCAGCATGGCAAGAAAAACGCAGAAGTACAATTCTTCATCCATTTTTAAAAGAAAAAATTCCATTTGGATTATTGCCATATGTGCAAAGTTCTTTACTTGTAAAATACATTCGTGGAGAAATTAAAGAATACCCATGTTTTTTACAAAAATAAATTTGGAGGAAATACCTATGATGGTTTTGGTAAGCTATGATGTTAGTACAATAGACAGTGGAGGTAAAACTCGTTTACGCAAAGTTGCTAAAGAATGTGTGAATTATGGACAACGTGTGCAAAATTCTGTATTTGAAATTGATACGGATTATGGTACGTTTTTAAAAATTAAAGATAAGCTTCTACAATTAATTGATGTAAAGCAAGATAGCCTTCGTTTCTATTATTTAGGAAATAATTGGGAACATCGTATTGAACATTTTGGAGTAAAGGAAACATATAATCCAGAAGGTATATTGATAATATAGTATCTATTGATTATTAATTAAATAAGTGTGAACTATTTTTACTAATTTATTGTTTTGAAAATATGTTGCGAAGTTACAGTAATATTAAAAATTTGGGTAGGTTCGCAGAAAAATATTGTTTTAAAGTTTGTTTTTTACGAATAAAGGTGTAAAATTACTTAATATTCATATTTAAATTTATATATATGGTATATATATATTTTTTATATACCATATCTTGCGGTCGTACCCCACACGGGGTACGTGAGTTGAAATCATAAAACTATCAATTTTAACCATCGCTATATCGTCGTACCCCACACGGGGTACGTGAGTTGAAATTTACGAAGTGATTGAAAAAAAGTGCAGAGAGTGGGTCGTACCCCACACGGGGTACGTGAGTTGAAATCTAACAGGTCGCAAATCTTTCCTAACGTCTTAAGTCGTACCCCACACGGGGTACGTGAGTTGAAATCCATTTGCGGATCATTCAAAATGGCAAGGTAAGGTCGTACCCCACACGGGGTACGTGAGTTGAAATGGCAAAAGCCGAAGGGTGGTATGACAAGAACAACAGGTCGTACCCCACACGGGGTACGTGAGTTGAAATTACGCATATCTTTTCTCATCCATCAATCT
>CAJTJZ010000041.1:23851-27297 GCA_910576895.1 uncultured Lachnospiraceae bacterium
CCTATGTCGTACCCCACACGGGGTACGTGAGTTGAAATATTATTCATCTATAATTCCTACGCCAATGCACACGTCGTACCCCACACGGGGTACGTGAGTTGAAATAACAGCAATGACACAGGGGAATTATTTGTTGACCGTCGTACCCCACACGGGGTACGTGAGTTGAAATACAGATTAGAAACAAATGTTTTTACTTCATCATATCGTCGTACCCCACACGGGGTACGTGAGTTGAAATACATGGTGGGCAGCACCTATACCGATGCGGCTAGTCGTACCCCACACGGGGTACGTGAGTTGAAATTTCATGGGCAGATTGTGGATACTGGAAGTAATTCGTCGTACCCCACACGGGGTACGTGAGTTGAAATATCAATTGCCACATGGTTTTCTTACAGTAACCCGTCGTACCCCACACGGGGTACGTGAGTTGAAATTTTAGGAATTATTAATCGTATTGCAGCGACAATTGTCGTACCCCACACGGGGTACGTGAGTTGAAATAACTGCCATTTAGTGAAGATAAACAAGAGGAAGGTCGTACCCCACACGGGGTACGTGAGTTGAAATTCTATATACTCGGCTTGGCAGAGCCTGTAGATACAGGTCGTACCCCACACGGGGTACGTGAGTTGAAATACGATTATTTATGCGACAGAGAGCCGCAAAACAGTCGTACCCCACACGGGGTACGTGAGTTGAAATTTGGCAAATTGCCAGTACAATGTATTCTAATAGTCGTACCCCACACGGGGTACGTGAGTTGAAATGGGATTATAAACAGGATTGCAGCAACAATTATAAGTCGTACCCCACACGGGGTACGTGAGTTGAAATCATTTTTATACAGATGCTAGACTTCCCGATGGTGTCGTACCCCACACGGGGTACGTGAGTTGAAATTTTGCGTGACAAGAGTTATATTTAATGCGTGACAGGTCGTACCCCACACGGGGTACGTGAGTTGAAATTAAATACATATAATAATGCAGATATGTGGAGTATGTCGTACCCCACACGGGGTACGTGAGTTGAAATCCAGAAATAATTGTACATATCGTGCCAGATTATTGTCGTACCCCACACGGGGTACGTGAGTTGAAATTTCATGGACAGATTGTGGACACCGGAAGCAATTCGTCGTACCCCACACGGGGTACGTGAGTTGAAATCCCAGAATTGTGCAAAAAGCAGTAGGAACACCGTGTCGTACCCCACACGGGGTACGTGAGTTGAAATCTGCATCTATTCCAGAGATAGATTATGGGGATATGTCGTACCCCACACGGGGTACGTGAGTTGAAATGTAAGGATAAATGGGAATTTCCAGATACGATTTTGTCGTACCCCACACGGGGTACGTGAGTTGAAATCTTTTTGATGGATTAGATACATTATTGAATATTCGTCGTACCCCACACGGGGTACGTGAGTTGAAATGGTATCCGTGGGAAAAATCAAGATTTAATGCAAGTCGTACCCCACACGGGGTACGTGAGTTGAAATACGTTGCAAGGCAATAAGGTATCACAGAAACCGGTCGTACCCCACACGGGGTACGTGAGTTGAAATGGGTAAACAAAAAAGTTCAAACAATCCGTTTTTCGTCGTACCCCACACGGGGTACGTGAGTTGAAATCTGGCAATATTAAACGCATCAGAAAAGGATTATGTCGTACCCCACACGGGGTACGTGAGTTGAAATTTAAGCCAGAATATCTGCCTCTTATCGCTTCTAAGTCGTACCCCACACGGGGTACGTGAGTTGAAATGCCATTAACCCAGAACCATTCGAGTGGAGTCAGGTCGTACCCCACACGGGGTACGTGAGTTGAAATGGGATTACTGCAAGTGGCGTAGATGCTTATGTAGTCGTACCCCACACGGGGTACGTGAGTTGAAATCTGTATCCCGAGGAAATAATACATGCCCTGTTGGTCGTACCCCACACGGGGTACGTGAGTTGAAATCTTTTACATCTGTGTGATTAAGATTAGGAACTAGGTCGTACCCCACACGGGGTACGTGAGTTGAAATAAAACATCTCCTGCGGAAATAGTGGTATCTCCACGTCGTACCCCACACGGGGTACGTGAGTTGAAATTATTTTCGGAAACTTTTTTATACACCGTTTCCAGTCGTACCCCACACGGGGTACGTGAGTTGAAATTTCTCCTTGGCTGTTTTAAATTCCATGACTACCGTCGTACCCCACACGGGGTACGTGAGTTGAAATAGAAAAGAACACGCAGAGGATAAACAAGGCATTTGTCGTACCCCACACGGGGTACGTGAGTTGAAATGCCTTGATATCTATGTATTGGCAACCTGTATATGTCGTACCCCACACGGGGTACGTGAGTTGAAATTGTCAATATTTCCTTTTACGCTTTTATGCGTTTGTCGTACCCCACACGGGGTACGTGAGTTGAAATTATAAAATATATCTATGGACAAAGTTCATCAGTGTCGTACCCCACACGGGGTACGTGAGTTGAAATTTAAATTCTTTCCATTCTTTTGCACTGTTTACCGTCGTACCCCACACGGGGTACGTGAGTTGAAATTTTACAAAAAACATTTTTTCCAAGCGAACAGACCCGTCGTACCCCACACGGGGTACGTGAGTTGAAATAATCTTTGCCAATGCATCCGCTCCGTACTGCTCGTCGTACCCCACACGGGGTACGTGAGTTGAAATCATCTATCAGTAAATCCATAAGCATAGGACCAGGTCGTACCCCACACGGGGTACGTGAGTTGAAATTTATGCGTTTCAGGAATCTCTAAAAATGCTGTCAAGTCGTACCCCACACGGGGTACGTGAGTTGAAATTTTTCTAAGTAATTTTTTACCACCCACCCAGCTGTCGTACCCCACACGGGGTACGTGAGTTGAAATAGAAATAGTTCCATTTCCTAACCCTATGGAAGTGTCGTACCCCACACGGGGTACGTGAGTTGAAATAAAGATATATGTCCAAAAGATTTTCAACATATATGTCGTACCCCACACGGGGTACGTGAGTTGAAATTTTATTTCCTGTATAGTGCATAACTATGTATTTGTCGTACCCCACACGGGGTACGTGAGTTGAAATTATAATATCTCATAATAACGAGAATGTCAATAAGTCGTACCCCACACGGGGTACGTGAGTTGAAATCTTAATTAAAATCTTTTTCTCTTTATATGTAACGTCGTACCCCACACGGGGTACGTGAGTTGAAATTGGAAGTATTGATATAAAATACAGGATACCCTTTGTCGTACCCCACACGGGGTACGTGAGTTGAAATTGCTACCTGTTTTTGTGTCATCCCTGCCCTTTGAGTCGTACCCCACACGGGGTACGTGAGTTGAAATTTAAAATATCTGCCGCAACTGCATTGGCATCTTCGTCGTACCCCACACGGGGTACGTGAGTTGAAATTTTGCTGCCC
>CAJTJZ010000042.1:0-26781 GCA_910576895.1 uncultured Lachnospiraceae bacterium
TAGAGCAAGGGACTGAAAATCCCTGTGTCGCTGGTTCGATTCCTGCTCTGGGCATTGATTTATAAAAGAAAATAGAATGATTTTTTTGCGGGTGTAGTTCAGTGGTAGAACACCAGCCTTCCAAGCTGGATATGTGGGTTCGATTCCCATCACCCGCTTTTTCTTTTGCGTTTCTTATTCCTTTATCTATAATCAAAAAGATCTTCAAAACCTTCGAAGTCCTTAAATTCTTTAGAAATTTTTTATTATAATCATCTTCAAAATCTTTCTTATTTTGTTCATTTTCATGCTTAATATAAATACAGATATTGTTATGGATTGTATACTTGCACTTGCTTTCATGGTATGTTAGAATAAAAATCAAGCAAAAAATCGGATAGAAGATAAGAATTATCGTAGTATACAAAATTTATGTTCTATTATATTTGCTTAAAAGATATAGTTCAATTCCATTTTAAACACTTATAATTATAAGGATAAATTAAATAAAGGACAGGAGATGAAGCAATAATGAAGATTTTATTGGCAGCAATTAATGCAAAATATATTCATTCTAATTTGGCTGTTTATAGTTTAAAAGCAAATGCAGGAAAATATAAAGATTGTGTAGAATTGATAGAGTTTAGCATTAATCATAGATCAGAGGATATTTTAAAAGGAATTTATAAAAAAAAGCCAGATCTTCTTTGTTTTTCTTGTTATATTTGGAATATTTCTATAGTTGAAATCATTGCTAGAGAGATTCGCAAGGTATTACCAAAAGTAAAGATATGGCTTGGTGGACCAGAGGTTTCTTATAATATAGATACAGGACTTTTAAGAAAGTCATTTATTGATGGTATTATGATTGGGGAAGGGGAAGAAACATTTCAAGATCTGATTACATATTATATAGAAAAAGCAGGGGAATCTTTCTTTCCTATTGCGGGAATCGCTTTTAAAAACTCAAAAGAAGAAATTGTAATGACACTACCACGTCCTATTATGGATATGGCAAAGATAGTATTTCCTTATAAAGATTTATCTGATTTTACAAATCGGATTCTCTATTATGAAACAAGTCGTGGATGTCCTTATCAATGTAGTTATTGCCTTTCTTCCATTGAAAAAACAGTACGGTTTCGACCGCTTTCTATAGTAAAACAGGAATTGCAGTTTTTTCTTGATAAAAAAGTAGCACAAGTAAAATTTGTTGATAGAACCTTTAATTGTAATCGGGAGCATTCTCGTTTTATTTGGAATTATCTTTTAGAACATGATAATGGTATTACAAATTTCCATTTTGAAATAACAGCAGATTTGTTAGAGGAGGAAGATTTCCAAATATTTCGTACTATGCGACCGGGATTAATTCAATTGGAAATTGGTGTACAATCAACAAATGAAAAAACGATGAAGGCAATTCATAGAAATACAAATTTTGAAAAGCTTTCTTATGCTGTAAAAAGAGTAAAAGAAAATAAAAATATTCATCAGCATTTAGATTTAATTGCAGGACTTCCTTGGGAAGATTTGACATCATTTCAAACATCCTTTAATGATGTATATGCTATAAAGCCACAGCAGCTTCAACTTGGATTTTTAAAAGTATTAAAGGGAGCTTCTATGGAAGAAGATAGTAAGAAATATCATATTATTTATCAGGAACAGCCGCCTTATGAAGTATTAAGAACAGATTGGCTTTCTTATGATGATCTTCTTTTATTAAAGGGAATCGAAGAAATGGTAGAAGTTTATTATAATAGCGGGCAATTTGTTTATACTATTTTATTTTTGGAGCATTATTTTCAGGATGCTTTTTCTATGTATAAAAATTTAGCTAAGTATTATGAACAAAAAGGATATTTTGATAAAAACCATACAAAGCTTCAAAGATTTGATATATTAAAAGAGTTTTTTGAGGAATGGATTGGAAAAGAAAATAGCAAGTGTTTTTGTGAACTTTTAACTTATGATGTTTATTTGCGTGAAAATAGTAAAACAAGACCAGAATTTGCACCAGATCAAAGTGATGATAAAGAACAATTTCGATTGTTTTATCAAAAAGAAGATAAGGAACGAAAATATTTAAAAAATTATGTAGAATTTTCTAGAAGACAGCTTGTAACAATGACGCATATAGAGCATTTTTCTATCAATGTAATAAAGACAGCACAGATAGGAAACCCTGTTTGGGAATCGCAAAATCTTTTATTTGATTATAGAGAACGAGATCCTCTTTCTTATCAAGCAAAAGTAATAAAAATTGAAATAGTATCATAATTTTAATATTTTATTCTAAAATAAAGAGAAAATGGAAGGAATAGGAATATTCATGAATAAAATAATAGAAAATATAAGAAAATTAAAACAAATTAAAGGAGCAATTTTTGATTTAGATGGTACACTTTTAGATTCTATGGGTGTGTGGAGCGATGTGGATCGCATTTTTTTTGCAAGACGTGGAATGGAAGTACCAGAAGACTTTATTAGAACGATTGCACCACTTGGATTTTCAGCATCAGCAAAGTATACCATCAACCAATTTCAATTGAAAGAAAAAGAAGAAGATATTGTGGCAGAATGGCAGGAACTTGCAAGAGAAGCTTATGCAAAACAGGTAAAATTAAAACCATATGCAAAAGAATATCTGGAAATGTTAAAAAAGCAGAATGTTTCTTTGGCAGCAGCAACGGCTTCTGACAGTGCTTTATTTGAACCATGTCTAATACATAATGGAATTTTTGATTATTTTGATACAATTGTAACAGTAAGAGATGTGACAAGGGGGAAGGGATTTCCCGATATTTATTATTTAGCGGCAGAAAAAATTGGGTTATTTCCTGAAAATTGTGCTGTTTTTGAAGATATTTTAAAGGGGATTGAGGGTGCAAAAATAGGTGGATTTCTTGCTATTGGAGTAGAAGACTTGCATTCAGCTTTTGAAAAAGAATTTATTTTAGAATATGCAGATATTTATATTAAAAGCTGGAAAGAATTATTAGAAGAAGAACTAGAAAGTAGTAAATTTACTTGATAGATACAAGTTTTGGAAGGAAGAAATTTTCTATGAGAAAGATACAACAGAGTTTTATGTATTTACCAACAGTCTTATTTATGATTGTTATTTTCTGTTTTTCTGCTCAGCCAGCAGAAGAATCAAGTGCAGAGAGCAGTAGGATTGTGAATTTAGTGCTGCAAGGTGTAGAAAGTCTTCGTGGTTTTGAATTTTCCTCGGAGGAATTTGCTATTTATGCAGAAAAGATACATACACCGATAAGAAAGCTTGCTCATATGACGGAATATGCATTGCTTGCTTGGACAATTTTAATTCCTACTCTTTATTTAAAGAGAGAGAGATGGTGGAAGAAAAAAGAGAAAACGGAACAAATGTTATGGAAATTTCTTGATAAAAAAGTAATAATAAAAATTTGTTTTGGAAGTATTTTTATTACGATGCTTTATGCTAGTACCGATGAATTTCATCAGCTTTTTGTAGAGGGAAGAAGTGGAAAAGTTATGGATGTTTTGATAGATACTTTTGGAGCAATGTTAGGAAGTTTTGCATTTTTATTGTTATGGAGGATATTTTTGGCAATCAAAGGAAAATTTAAAAAATTGAAAATATCTTAAGATAAGAAATAGAGTATTTCTTAATATAAATTCGGGAACGAAAAAAGAAAGTCTTTTCGTTTATGAGTATAAGATTACGAAATTTTCCAGTATAGTTATGCAGCCTTTTGGAAAAAGTAACAAAAAGAAAAAGAGAAAGAACGAAACAAGGCTTTTTCAGATTTTTGAAAAGGATGGGTTGCATGAATCAAGGAATAAAAACGGCAAAATGGAAATGGTTATTATGCCTTTTCTTAGTATCTATATTTGTGTGGTTTATTTTAAAATATATTGTAGTTTTATTTTTGCCTTTAATTATTGCATTTATTCTAACAAGATTAGTTTATCCTACAGCATTGCATTTAAGAAGATTTTGTCGAAAAATGCATATTTCTATATCCTCAAAATTCTGTCGGATTTTTGTATTTTTTTTCTATATGGTTATCTTGGGTAGTTTCCTTTGTTTTGTAGGGATTCAATTATTTTGTCAAATACGGCGTTTTTTGGAGAATATTGATGTCTATAAACAGTGGTGTACCTCTATGATATATCAATGTTGTTGTCAATGTGATGGATTGCTTGGATTTTCTAATGGAGAAACATTTGAGAAATTGCAATTATTATTAGTACAAGACAATGGAAGCTTTTGGCAAGAAAAACTATCCTATATTCCATTATCTGCTGTTTCTATTTGTGGTACTGCTGGAAAAATCGGACTTATATTTTTATTTTCTATATTTTTAACTCTTATGGCACTTTTAAATTTGGAACGATGGTATTTACAATATCGTCATTGTGGTTTTTATCGAGAGTGTCATGAAATATTGCGAGAATTGACAGGAGCAGGTTTTGCATATATAAGAACACAAGTAGTGATTATTTTTTGTATTTCTCTTGTATGTGTTTTAGGACTTTTTTTTATGAGAAATTCTTATGCTTTATTAGCAGGAATTGGAATTGCGATTGTAGATGCTTTGCCAGTGCTTGGAAGTGGAACTGTATTTTTTCCATGGATTATAATTGCAGCAATTTCTAGAGATTGGAAAAAAATTGGTATTCTTATTCTTTTATATGCATTGTGTCAGATGATACGTCAGCTCTTAGAACCAAAGTTAATGGGAGAAAGACTTCAGGTAGAGCCGGCAATTATGCTGGCTTCTATTTTTGCAGGACTAAAATTATTTTCCTTTGCAGGGGTTTTACTTGGACCAGTTGGATTTCTTTTAATAAGAGCGATTATGAAATTAATTGTTGTAGAATTTCCGGTGTTACGATGGTAAATAGTGAATAGTAAAGGATAAAATGTTCTTTTCTTTTTGGTTTCTTGCATAAGGAATAAAAAAGTGATATAGTAAGTAAAGTTCTATTAAAAAATTACAAAATGAAAAAAGAATGAAATTGAGGAGGTGGCATCTATGCCAATTAAAATACCAGATTCCCTTCCAGCAACAGCAGTTTTGGAAAGTGAAAATATATTTGTAATGACAGAGTATCGAGCAATTCATCAAGATATTCGTCCATTAAATGTTCTCATTTTAAATTTAATGCCAACGAAGATTATTACAGAAATACAAATGTTGCGAAAATTATCAAATACACCATTACAAGTGCAAGTGGAGTTTTTAAAAACAGCAAGCTATCAGCCACGTCATGTAGATGCAAGGCATCTGGAATCTTTTTATACAACATTTGATCAAGTAAAGGAACGAAAGTTTGATGGAATGATTATTACTGGTGCACCGCTTGAATTTATTCCATTTGAAGAAGTAGACTATTGGAAAGAACTTTGTAATATTATGGAATGGACAAAAACACATGTACATTCTACATTACATAGTTGCTGGGGTGCTTTTGCAGGATTGTATTATCATTATGGTATTCCAAAATATGCACTAGATAAAAAGTTATTTGGAGTTTTTCCACATACTATGGAGAAAAAAACATCTCCATTGTTTCGTGGCATGGATGATATTTTTTATGCACCGCATTCTCGTGCCACCTGTTTTCATGATGAGGATATTCGGAAAATACCAAAATTAGAACCTATGGCAGTATCTGAGCAGGCAGGTATTTCGATTATTAAAACAGTAGATAGCAGACAATTTTTTATGACCTGTCATCCAGAATATGATGCAGATACTTTAGCAAAAGAATATGCTAGAGATGTAGAGAAGGGATTAGATATTGCGTTACCTGAAAATTATTTTCCTGAAAATAATCCAAAGAAAGAACCGATTGTAAGATGGAGATCAACAGGGCAATTAATTTTTTCTAATTGGTTAAATTATTATGTATATCAGTCTACACCTTATAATTTAGATACCGTACAAGAAATGTGAAAGAATAGAATTTTTTTAAAGCTGTTCCAAAGCTAAAAAGAGCTTTAGAGCAGCTTTCTTCATGTTTAACGTATCTTTTTCTTTATTTTGCAAGTTTTTTAAGTACACCTGCAATTAAATTATATGTCTTTGGAACAGTATCAAGATATAGAGTTTCTCTTGGGGTATGAACATCTTTTAATGTTGGACCGCAAGCAATCATATCAATATGACCAAAGACATTTTCTAGTACACCACATTCTAAGCCAGCATGAATATAACCTCCACAAGCATTTGTCTTGTTTTGTTCAAAGTAAGTTTCTTCAAATAAAGTACGAAGTTTAGAATCTTCTGATTGTGTCCAGCCAGAATATTTATCATGAGCTTTTGTTTCAAAATGATATTTTTCTGCTATAGCTTGTAATTTTTCGATAAGATCATCACGTTTATCATCATAGAAACTTCTTACAGAACTTTGTAATAGAATCAGTCCTTTCTTTTTTTCAGCATTCCATGATATTTCTATGATTCCAAGATTACAAGAAGTTTCCACTACTTCATAGAAGGTACTTTCTGCATTTGGATTTTTTTGCTCTACTTTCATATAGCTTTGTTGATCATTTGGAAGTTCATGAATCATAGTAAGAAGCTGTATTTGATCTTCTTTGCTTAGAGGTTGTCCATTTAAAATAGTTTCCTCTTTTGTAAGAGAATAGTTCATAGTTGTTTCTACTGTTTTATAGAGTTCTTTTTGTTTATGGAATAAAGATGCTACTGTTTCTTCCCATGCTTTTAATGATGTTTTTGGAATGCCAAGCATTGCTTTTGCAGATTTTGGAATGGCATTTTCAGCATCTCCACCTTTTATTTCAAATAAGAGAAAAGGAATTTCCTTAGATATTTGATATAGAATTTCTCCTAAAAGACAGTGAGCATTGGCACGACCTGTTCCAATATCAATTCCAGAATGACCGCCTTGTAATCCATAAATTGTGAAAAGATATCCTTCAAAATCATCCTTGATAAAGGATTCTGGTTTATCCCATTGTTTTGAGTAAGTAAGACCAGCTCCTCCCGCACATCCATAACCAAAATGTCCATCTTGTTCTTCATCTACATTAATTAAAAAAGCATTGGATAAATCCATATGAGATGCTTTTTCTACAAAATCACGTGTCAATTGTTTTGCACCAAGCATACCAATTTCTTCTCCTGTTGTAAATACAGCAACAATTGGTGGATGCGAAATTTCTCGATTTTCAAGGATTTCCATAATAATGGCAATACCAATGCCATCATCTGCTCCTAGCGTTGTATGAATATCAGTTTCAATCCATGTATTGTTTTGTTCATCTCTTTTGCTGCCACGTCCTGTCATAAGATTTCCTTCTATATGAGGAATGACAGGATTTGTTTTAAAATTATAATTTTGATCTGCTGCTGCAACCATATCCATATGTGCTTGTAAAATCACAGGAGTAGAAGACTTACAATGTTGTCCTGCTTTTCCTATAATCACATTATTGGCAGAATCTTTTGCATTTAAAAGTCCGTTTTTTTGTGCAAAAGAAAGAAGAAAATCACTAACCTCTGTTTCATAATTTGATGGACGTGGATGTTTATTTAGTTCTTGAAAATGTTTTATTACCTGTTCCATATTCTGTAAATACTCCCTTTCTATTTTTAAAATATAGTTTCGATGTTTCTTTTGCTACTATTTATAATAGTAATATAAAAATACTATTTTATCAATAGCAAAAATTAAAATTAATCATATTAGATAAGAATATTTTTCTTGACATAAAATTTCTGTCATATTATAATACGAAAAGAATGTGCAAGTAAGCCGCAGGAAGGGGTACACCACCACGGGTGTAGTTTTTCTTTGCGGCTTTTTGGCTTTTTATAATCATATTGATAGAAAAAGAAAAGGAGAGCAAGCTATGAAAAAAGAAAAAAAAGAGGATAAATTAATTCTTGGAGGACATGAATTTTCTTCTCGTTTTATTTTGGGTTCTGGCAAATATAATCTTGATTTAATCAAGGCAGCCGTAGAATATGCAGGTGCAGAAATTATTACATTGGCAGTAAGACGTGCAAATACAAATGGAACAGGAAATATTTTAGATTATATTCCAGAAAATGTAACCTTGCTTCCAAATACTTCAGGAGCAAGAACAGCCGAGGAAGCAGTACGAATTGCAAGGCTTGCAAGAGAAGTTGGCTGTGGTGATTTTATTAAAGTGGAGATTATGAGAGATACAAAATATTTGCTTCCAGATAATCAGGAAACAGTAAAGGCAACCGAAATGCTTGCAAAAGAAGGCTTTCTTGTGATGCCTTATATGTATCCGGATTTGAATATTGCAAGAGATTTACAAAATGCAGGTGCTGTTTCTGTTATGCCATTAGCTGCACCAATTGGTACAAATAAAGGGTTATGTACAAAGGAATTTATTAAAATTTTAGTAGAGGAAATTGATCTTCCAATTATTGTAGATGCTGGTATTGGTGCACCATCGCAAGCTTGTGAAGCTATGGAATTTGGTGCTGCTGCTATTATGGCAAATACAGCCATTGCAACAGCAGGGGATATTCCAATGATGGCAGGGGCATTTCGTAAAGCGATTGAGGCAGGACGGGAAGCTTATTTATCGGGACTTGGTAGAATTTTAGAGAAAGAAGCAGCAGCATCTTCGCCATTAACAGGATTTTTAGAATAGAAAAGAAAAAAGAAAGGAAAAAGAAAAAAGATGGAAGAAAAGCGAACAAACCATATGGAATATATGGAAGGAATGCAGAGTTTAGAAAATTCTACCATTATGGATCAGGTTTTGGAATATAGAAATGCTTATGATTATCATAAGTATACAAAGATAGATGTAGAACGTGCCCTATCTCATGAAAACCGCACAAAAGAAGATTTTGCCGCATTGCTTTCTCCGGCAGCAGAGCCATTTTTAGAAGAAATTGCAAGGCTTGCACAATTGGAAACAAGAAAGCACTTTGGAAATACCGTTTATATGTTTACACCAATTTATATTGCAAATTATTGCGAGAATTATTGTATTTACTGTGGTTTTAACTGCCATAATAAGATTCGGCGAGCAAAATTAAATGAAGATGAAATCAGAAAAGAAATGAAGGCCATTGCGGCAACAGGACTAGAGGAGATTTTGATTTTAACAGGAGAAAGCAGAAAAATGTCAGATGTACATTATATTGGAGAAGCCTGTAAAATAGCAAGAGAATATTTTAAAATGGTAGGACTTGAGGTATATCCAATGAATTCTGATGAATATGCTTATTTGCATCAATGTGGTGCTGATTATGTAACCGTATTTCAGGAAACATATGATTCTGATAAATATGAAACGCTTCATTTAGCAGGTCATAAAAGAGTTTTTCCATATCGAATCAATGCACAAGAGCGAGCTTTAATGGGCGGAATGCGTGGTGTTGGCTTTGCCGCTTTACTAGGACTTGCTGATTTTCGAAAAGATGCCTTTGCAACGGGAATCCATGCCTATTTAATTCAAAGAAAATATCCTTATGCAGAGATTGCATTTTCCTGTCCTCGTCTTCGACCAATTATTAATAATGATAAAATTAATCCAAAAGATGTTCATGAAAAGGAATTGCTGCAAGTTATTATGGCATATCGTTTATTTATGCCATTTGCTAGTATTACAATTTCTACAAGGGAATGTGAGCGTTTTCGTAATAATGTAACAAAAATTGCGGCTACAAAAATTTCTTCTAGTGTTAGTACGGGGATTGGAAGTCATTCTGATGAAATTGCTGATAAGGATCAGGGAGATAATCAATTTGAAATTGCTGATAGTCGGACATATGATGAAGTTTATGCTGCCTTAAAGGAACAGGGAATGCAGCCAGTAAATAATGATTATGTCTATGTGTAAATAAAATAAGATAAGAGGAAAAATAGATGAAAAAAGCAGAATATACAGGAAAAAAACGTTCCATTCTTGTTGGATTTCTTACCGTTTTTGTATTATTATTTGGTGGTTATTTTGGAAATTCTATTATAGATGATAATTCAAATAAGGAGAAGGAAGAAACACTTTTAGATGAGCAAAAAACAGAAGAAACAAGAAAAGAAAGTGCTCAAGAAAAAGAGGAAGAACAAAAGAAAAAAACGGATTTGGAAGATTCTAGTTCTTCTGATTCTATGATAGATGATACAAATACAATAGCATATGAATTTCGTTCTGAAAAATTATGGCAGCAGCATTATGAAAAGCATGGAATGGAAATGGGCTTTGATAATAAAGAAGATTATCTCTTAGCCGCAAATCGTGTAATTGAAAATGAAAATGTATTACATAAGTTAGAGGAAGAAGATGGAGATGATGTTTATTATCTGGAAGAAACAAATGAATTTGTAATTGTTTCTACCGATGGTTATCTTCGGACTTATTTTAATCCAAAGGATGGAATCCGCTATTTTAATAGACAGTAGATATAAGTAATAGGTAGTAGTGATTTAGGGTATATACTGGCGGTCAAAAAAACTGACCGCTTAGTATTTATGTATCATTAGAATTTAAAATTTTGCAGAAGCTAGTTTTTCCGTAAAATCTTTCATAGCCTGTGGTATTTTTATATTTTGCGGGCATACTTTTTCACAACTGCCACAACCAATACAAGATAAGGGTTGCTTTTCTTTTGGAATTGCAGCCATTGCCATTGGAGCTAGAAATCCCCCGTCACTATAAATATGTTCATTATAAAGAGATAATAAATATGGGATATCTAATTCTTTTGGACAGTGGCTTACACAATAATGACAGGCAGTACATGGCAAGGTTTTTTTGCTTGTCATTTCAGCAGCAATTTCGGAAAGCAGTTTTTGTTCCTCAGAATTTAGAGGTTTTTCAGTTTCAAAAGTTTCAATATTATGTTGTAATTGCTCCATATTGGACATACCAGAAAGAGTAACTGTAACACCAGAAATAGATTGTAGGAAACGAAATGCCCATGCTGGAATTTCTTCCTCTTTCCGCATTTGTTTCATTTTATCTTCATAATTTTTATGAAGCTTTGCAAGGCTTCCACCACGTAAAGGCTCCATAACCCAGATAGGGATATGATGTTCATTTAAAAGCTCTACTTTTGCTTTTGCATCTTGAAAAGTAAAGTCAAGCCAATTTAACTGAATTTGACAAAATTCCATAGAATCTCCATAAGCATCAAGAAAACGCTTTAATGTTTCCAGTGTTCCATGACAAGAAAATCCAAGGTGGCGGATTCTGCCATTTTTCTTTTGTTCTAATAAATAGTCATAGATGCCATAACTTGCATCAAGGTATTCTCTGATATTCATTTCACAGACATTATGGAATAAATAAAAATCAAAATAGTCTACTTGACATTTTTTAAGCTGTTTTTCAAAAATTTCTTTTACTTTTGGCATATTAGAAAGATCATAGCCCGGAAATTTTGTAGCAAGGTAAAAACTGTCCCTTGGATAGTTTTTTAAAAGCTTTCCCATAACAAGTTCAGAGTTTCCATTATGATAGCCCCATGCAGTATCAATATAATTTACTCCATGTTTTAGGGCATAATCTAACATTTTAGCAGTTTCTGCTTCATCAATTTTGCTGTCTTTCTTTTCAATACAAGGCAAACGCATACAGCCCATTCCCAAAGCAGATAAATTTAAGTCCTGAAATTTTTTGTAAATCATAGTAAACCCTCCTAAATAGTTGAAATTTTTTTGAATTTGTAAATAAATAAGTTGCAATAGGAATATCATCTTATTTATTTTATAACCTTTTATTGGGAAATTCAATGATTATTTTGTAAATTATATAAATTTAAAAAAATCTTGTATTTTATTTATATAAATGTTATAATCATACGAACAATATAGATAGAAACTTATAACAGGGCATAGAAAGGAGAAGTAATTTATGAAAAAAAATTTTATTTTTATGATGATGATTTGCATTTTATTTATGGCAGGACATGAGACAGTGTTATCAGCATCCAAACCAGTGGAATTAAAAACAAAAGAAAAAATTTTAAATATTGGTGATAATTATAAGTTAAAACTTCGAAATAATAAAAAAAATTGGAAGATTTCAAACGTTTTTTCTGATAAGGAAGAAATTTGTGAAGCAGAAAATAAAGCTACTTATATTAAATTAACAGCAAAAAGAAAAGGCAATTGTACTATTAATGTAACATTAACATTAAAAACAACAAAAAAAACAGTAAAACATACAAAATTGCAATGTAAAATAACAGTACAATCGCCAGATCCAGAAAGTTCTCGTAAACGAGTAGAAAAAGATGGTTTTGAAGTAGGATCATGGGTTAATGATGGACAGGTAGAAATTAATTATGATGAAACATATGGTTCTAAATACAGTTATTGTATTTCCACAGAGAAAAGAAATGCATTTAATTTAATTAAGAAATTTCCTGTAAAGCAAAATACTTATTATGTAGCATCTGCATATATAAAGACAGAAAATCTAGAAAATAAGGAACAAAAGAAATTAGGAGCAAATATTTCTTATAATGATTTTATTGTTTCTCCTACCTTAATGGGCAATCATGACTGGACAAAGATAGAACTTTTAGTTTATAGTGGTGATAATACAGAATTGCCAATTTCTTTTAATTATGGATTTACTTGTAATACTTGTGTTGGAAAAATGTATCTTGATCAGATAGAACTAAAAGAGTATCAAGTTCCTGATACAGCAGAATGGAAAATGCTTTTTTTGATTTTTAAAAATAGTAAAATTCCAATGAAAGATAGTACAGGTCAGGATATAATTGGACAAAACGGAGTCAGTGAAAAAGAGATTGAAGATATTAAGAAAGCAGTTTTGCAGTTTAAAGAAGATTCTTATAAAGATAGTAATGGGAAATTAAATGTAGATGTAGAAGTTAAGGTAATAGATAAACCAATAGAGAAAACAGAAGAAACAATTTATGGACCTTACCCACCAGCAGATTATATTTATGAACTAATAAAAGATGATATTGATATTGATGAATATGATTATATTGGTGCATTGGGAAATTTGAATACAATAGAGCCAAAATTTGCTGGACTAACACATTATCCATTTTATCAAGGCACTGGCTATATGTTTTGTAATACACAAATTACAGATTTTTCTGAAAAATCGGAATGGACGCCAGCTATCATAGTGCATGAATTTTTACATTTTATGATATCTTATAGAAGTCAATGGTTACAAAAAGAAGTACCAATTGATTTAGATAAAGCAGAAAGCTATGGTTATCAACATATAGAAGAATGGCGGCAATATTATATTGATATTATGAATGGAAATCTTGTATTAGAAAATGGAGAAAAAACTGGAATAACAGATAAAGCATTTTGGAATATTACACCAAAAGATTTTAGATATACAGTATGGTGGACTAACTTACCTAGTTAATAAATAGGAGATATATCTAGTCAATTACTACAGGATATGTTATAATTTTTAGGCAAACATTGTGTTTTCAGCTATCTTATAAGTTTTTTAAAAAATTTTTTAAAATCCTGAAAGGATTCCATGATAGGAAACGTATTAGTATTGAAACATAAATTTAATACAAAAAATAAGTCAGTCTTATGGAGGTAGTGAAATGGGAAGAAAGACAGGAAAAAAACTTATGGTAGTTCTTATGATGGTTCTTGCTGTTGGACCAACACCTATGGTGGTATCTGCACATGGACATCATGGAGGAAGTCATCATAGTGGATACAGTACAAGTTATAGTCGATGCACTGTAAAAAATTGTACTTCAACGAAAAAGCATAAACATCATGGAAAAACATATCTTCCATGCAGTACATGTACAGTAGATGGATGTACCTCAACAAAGAAACATAAGCATCATGGAAAATATTATTTACCATGTCATTAATTAGGAAGTGTTATGAAAAACGAAGCAGAGGCAAATCGGGCGGTTACACTTTATGCAGATATGGTTCGCCGTATATGTTTTATGTATTTGAAAAATTATCAAGATGTAGAGGATGTATTTCAGGAAGTATTCTTAAAATACATCCTTTATGAAAAAACATTTGAAAGCGATGCTCATGAAAAGGCATGGCTTATTCGTGTTGCAATTAATGCCTGTAAAGATATTCTGCGTAGTCCTTTTCATAAGAAGGTATGTTCTATTGAAGATATTGATTTAGAACCATTTTATATTCAGGAAACAGAAGGAGAATTGTTAAGCTGCATTTTCTGTTTGCCATCTAAATATCGAGATGTATTATATTTATTTTATTATGAAGGTTATTCTGCGGTAGAAATTGCAGAAATTATGCATAAAAAAGTAAATACAATTTATACATGGTTGGATCGTGCAAGAAAGGCTTTAAAAGAGCAATTAGGAGGTGATCTGTTTGAAGGATAATATCTTCTCTGTTTTTGAAAAAGTCTGTGCAGAAGATGCATTAAAGGAAAAAACAAAAGAATATTTATATGAAGAAATTAAAAAAAGGAAAGTTCAGAAAAAAAGGCGATTAAAACGTATGATTGCCTATGTTGCTTTTACGGGAGTTTTCTTTTTTGGAATTAGTTTTTCTGCTATATATATCTTGCCAAGTGCTTATATTGATATTGATGTTAATCCATCGATAGAATTGACATTAAATCGTTTTGGAAAAGTAATTCATTCCAATGCATATAATGAGGATGGAACAGAATTATTAAAAGAAATTTCAATACAAAATAAAAATTATAATGATGCTATTAAATTATTAATAGATGCAATGGAACTTGCAGGCTATTTTAAACAAAATGATAAATTATTATCAGTAACAGTACAAACAAAGAAAGGCAAACAAGAAAGCAGTATTCTTGATGGTTTAGAAAAATCAATTCAAGAATGTAATGGAGAACATCATCATAATGCAATTACAGATATTAAAGCTGTTACAGAGGAGATAAAAAAAGAAGCAAAACAGGAACAATTAAGTCCTGCGAAATATTTGATTATTCAAGATTTATTGAAAACAGATGAAAATATAACTATGGATGAGTGCAGAAATCATTCTATTGAGGAATTACAGCAAAGTTTACAAGAACATTGTAAGGAACATAAAGAACATAGTGATAATTTAGAAGAAGAATCTTTTAGCGAACAAAAACATCATGGTTGTACTCATCATGAACATTGTAATTGATTTTAGACTTGTATTTTTAAGTGTTTTGTATTATAATAGTTTTGCAACGGGGCATATGGTAATCCATATGTTCTTTTTTTTTGGCTAGAAAACAAGAAAAGAGAGGGATTTTTATGGATAAAATAGATAAAAAATTAATTAGTCTTCTTCAGGAGAATGCAAGATATTCCTTAAAGCAGCTTGCAGAACAGGTATACTTATCTTCTCCTGCTGTTTCGTCAAGAATAGAACGTTTGCAGCGAGAAGGATATATTAAGGGATATTGTGCCATTGTTGATGAACAAAAGCTTGGTTATCATATTATGGCATATATTGGACTGGAGATTTCTCCAAAGCAGAAGGGAGAGTTTTATCCATTTATTACTAATTGTCCCAATGTATTAGAATGCAATTGTGTTACAGGAAACTATTCTATGTTGCTTAAAGTTGCTTTTATGAGTACACAGGAATTAGATCTATTTATTGGAAAATTGCAGGTATTTGGAGAAACACAAACACAAATTGTTTTTTCTACGATAGTGCATCCAAGAGGAATTAAAACAATAGAAGAAGATGAAGAATAAAAATAAGAAAAAAAATAAAATTGTGTGGCTTTTTTTTGATATTCTGTGAGTTATTAATAGAGCAGTCTTTATAGAACCTAAGTTGACGAACATAGATTTTATGAAGAAAACTGTTATGGCTGTTTCTTTGTCTTTTTACAGTTTTTACGCTCTTAAAATTCAAAAGAGATTGATCAGGGGAGGGATTTACGAATGAGTATGCAGTCGTTGTGTACAGACGATGGCATGAAAGAAGTGATAGAAACATATTCTGATATGATATATAGAATTGCTGTTGCTCATATGAGAACAAAAGAAGATGCGGAGGATATATATCAAGAGGTTTTTTTAATATATTTACAAAAACAGCAGGCATTTCGAGAAGAAGAACATAGAAAGGCATGGTTGATTCGAACAACATTAATATGCTGTAAACGTGCTTTATTAAGTAGTTGGAAAAAAAGAAATATTTTGACAGAGGATGTAGCAGAAGTGTTTTCTGGTACAGGAAAAGAGAAAGAGCCTATCACATCTTTTGAATTAAAAGAGGAAAATGAGGTTTATACAGCCGTTCGTTCCTTGCCACAAAAGTATCGAACAGTAATTTATTTATTTTATTTTGAACAGCAGTCTGTAAAAGAAATCAGTGATATTTTAAAAATACGTCCCGGAACAGTGCGGATGCAGTTGACACGAGGGCGGGAAATGATGAAAGAACTGCTGGTAGATTGTGATGGGAAAGGAGGGAGCAGACGTGGATAATAAGCGTTTTATGGAATTATTTCCAGAGCTAAAGGAAAATACAAGATATGAAGAAAAACAAGTTATATGGAAAAATGGGGAAAAAGAAAAAAATGAGAAAATAGAACGAGAACAAAAAAAGGAAGAAGAAGTAAAACGAAAAGAATTTTTTGACCATATGAAAATGCAATTACGGCCAGAAAGGTCATGGGAATTATCAGAAGCGTGGAAACAAAAAATATGGAAAAAGAAAAAAGGGAAAAGAAAGCTGCTTATGTATAGTGCTACGGCTGCTGCCTGCTTGATTCTTGTTATTGTTCTTCCAAATCTTTCTGAACTTTTAAAGATGTCAGAACAAGAAGAAATGTCAAAACATGAGAATGTTGCTTTTGTTTTGGAAGATCATTCTGATGAAAATAAGGAAGAAATTGTTTTAGATAATGGAAATAAAGAGAAAGAAGTTTTAGATGAAGAAAAAGATAAGGATAATATGGATCAAAAAGAGATAGTGCAAAAAGAAACAAAACAAGATCCAGTGGATAATAACTTAAAGGATAAGATAAAAGAGAAAATAGTAGATAATCAAGGAACAGAGGATAATTTTAGTGATCATAGTACAACTGGCGGAAAGAAAGGTATAGAAGAAACAGTGCAAGAAACGGGAAAACAAGAGAAAAAAAGTAAAGATAAGAAACAATCAGATGAAAAAATAGAGTCAAAAAAGAAAGATGAAAAGGATGCTCAAAAGGATAATACAAAGTCAAAGGATATTGAGAAAGGTAATCATAATTCAGAACAAGATCAAAAATCAGAGATACAAACAGAGGGGACAGAACATGATAATGTAGATAGCACTAGCATAGATGATAGGGATATAAATACTACTTTTCCAGAAAATATTATAAGAGATGAAATAAATGATGAAAATACAGAAGTAACAGCGGAAACTACTACAGGAGGCAATGATGCAGCGATTAATAACATAGCAATAGATGACACAAATGATGATGCAATAGAGAAAGCTACGGACGCAATAGCTGAGATAGTAATAGATACAGAAAATGATTTTGTATTACAAGATAATGTAACGCCAGAATCTGTGCAAGCCCCCACAGAAAGTGAAGATGAAATTACAGATGCTGATTTTCAAAATGCATTACATGATTTTAAGGAAGAAGAACAAGAAGCAGATATAGAAGATCAAAATGACAGTGGAGAAAGCAAGAAGATAACAAAAGAAGCAATGGAAAAGAAATTGAAAACTTATCCTTATCTTTATTATAATCAGGAACAGAAGGAAAGTTGGTATTATGCAGAAGAAAAATTGCAAAGTAGTGTAGAGGGAAAAAAGTTATTAGGAATGGCTTTGATTTTTAAAGAAAAATCTCTTGTAATAGAAGAACATGGAAATGCACAACAGAGTGTATTTATTTATGGAGATGAAAAAGATTTATCCATTGTATTTATCAGATTTTGGGCTGAGGGGAAAGATTGGTACTATGAGTATAAACAATAGGGGGTTTTATGATGAAAAGGATATTTTATACTATTTCTACAATATTATTTTTTACAATCCTTATGGCAGGATTTGCGATATTACAGAAAAATTTTGGATATGCGGCGAAAAAGAGTGAAATCTATTTTTCCCAGAATATAAAAAAATTAGAAGTAGGAAATGCATTTACTTTTAAAGTGTTTGGTGTAAATAATGATAGTAAAGCTGTTCTGTGGCACTCAAGTAATCCTGAAATTGCAAAAATCAGTAAATGTGGAAAAGTAGTGGCAAGAAAACGTGGAACGACAATGATTACAGCAAGAGTAATGAAAGGAAGAAAAAAGATTTCGCAAAAATTAACAGTAACCGATCATAAGAGATATCAAAAAAATATGTTAAGGAAAAAAGATTTTAAAAAGAAAACAGTAAAAAATTTAAGTAAACAGGTAAAAAAAATAGAAAATTTTGGATGGGATGATATTGGATTTTTGGATTGGAAAGAACTTGATACGTTTTGTTATTCTATGTTTCAAAAAGCAATCTCTTCAAAAGAAGAAAATCCAGTGATTTCTCCTTTATCTGCGTACTTAGCATTGGCACTTGTTGCAGATGGAGCAAAAGGAAATACAAAAACACAATTTGATTCTATGCTTGGAAAGAATATGCTTTCAACAAGGATTCATCAATTGACAGAGAGTTTTGCTAAAATATCTGGTAATACAAAACTTTCAATAGCAGATTCTATTTGGTTAGATGATCTTTTTACTGCAAATGATTCTTGGCTTTCTAATATGGTAAATTATTATGATGCAGAAATTTTTCAGACAGATCTTAGTACAGATATTGCAAGACAGAAGATAAATCAATGGGTGTCGAAAAAAACAAAAAAATTAATCCCTTCTATGTTTAAAGAGAATTTAGAAGAAGATGTTGCACTTCTTTTAATGAATACTATTTACTTAAAAGCAAAATGGATGAATCCATTTGATTCTGCTTTGACCAATCAGCGTACTTTTATAAATGAAAATGGAAAAGAAACAAAAACGAAATTTATGAATCAATATAAGAGTTATTGTTCTTATTTTAAAAGTAAAGATGCAGAGGGTGTTATTTTGCCTTATGATGATGAACGACTTTCTATGATTGCCATTTTGCCAAAAGGGGATATAACAGCAACAGAACTAGCAAAAAAGCTAACAGGAAAGAAGATTTCCAACTATATTAAAAATGCAGAAGCAACGTATAGCAATCTTCATTTGCCAAAATTTACAATGCAGTATTCAAAAAAAATGAATGATATTTTAATAGAAATGGGATTAGAAGATGCTTTTTCTCCATCAAAGGCAGACTTTACCGGAATTAGTACAACAAAAAATGGAGATAACAGTCTTTATATTAGTGAAGTATTACAGAAAGTAAAAATAAAAGTAAAAGAAGATGGAACACAGGCAGCAGCCGCGACCAATATTTCTATGAAAACTACAGGTGCTATTCCAACAGAAGAAGCAAAAGAAATTACCTTTGATAAACCATTTCTTTATCTTATTGTAGATACAAAAACACCATTTGGAGACAATGATTTTAATGAAGAAGGCGATTTTAATCTGCCATTATTTATGGGAATGGTAACAGAATTAGAATAATAAAAAATAAAGATAAAGTTTTCTATGAAAAGGGAAAAGGAAACTTTATCTTTGTTTTTATTAGTTTTCTTGATTGTCTTTTATCAGTCTTTCTTGAAGCATCGTATTTCTTTTTGCTGCAATTGCATTCTGAACAGAATAAGATAATGCCTTTTTTGTTCCAACAATAACTAAAATCTGCTTTGCTCTTGTAATTCCTGTATAAAGCAGATTACGTTGCAGCATTTTATAATGACTCATAATGATAGGCATTACGACAATTGGATATTCCGATCCTTGCGATTTATGAATGGTAATCGCATAGGCAAGAACTAATTCATCTAATTCCGTAACTTCATATTCCACAAGGCGACCATCAAAGTTGACTTGTAAGGTACGTTCTTCTAAATTTACATGCTCAATAATGCCAATATCACCATTGAAAACTTCTTTATCATAATTATTTTTTATTTGCATTACTTTATCCTTTTGGCGAAAAAGAAAGCCGCTATGCCGCAATCCAATTCCTTCTGGATTTAAAGCTTCCTGCATAGCAAGATTGAGATAAATAGAGCCTACCATACCTTTTTGCATTGGAGTAAGTACTTGAATAAGCGAAGAAGGGATTTTATAATAACGTGCTAATCGGTTCTTCACTAAATCTACAATTTCTTCTGTCACTTCTTCTTTTGTTTCTTTTTGAATAAAAAAGAAATCGGCTGTATTTCCATTCGAAATATCAGGCATATAACCAGAATTAATACGATGAGCATTCATGATAATACGGCTTTTTTGTGCTTGTCTAAAAATATGGGTAAGTTGAATTACTGGAAAACAATGGGATTCCATAATATCCTTTAATACATTTCCTGCTCCTACGGATGGAAGTTGATCAATATCACCAATCAGGATTAATCGCATTCCCTTTGGAATCGCTTTTAATAAAGCATTCATTAAAATAATATCAATCATAGAACATTCATCAATAATAAGAACATCACCCTCTAATGGATGGTCTTCATTTCTTTGATAGCCTTCTGGTGGTTTACACTCTAAAAGGCGGTGAATTGTTTTTGCTTCCATTCCTGTTGCTTCACTCATTCGTTTTGCTGCCCTGCCTGTAGGTGCTGCTAATAAAATTTTTAATCCATAAGTAAGATAAGCAGTAATAATTCCTTTTGTTGTTGTAGTTTTGCCAGTTCCCGGGCCGCCAGATAACACCATAACTTTAGAGATCATAGCTTGACAAATAGCATTTTCCTGAATTTTATCATAATGCATATGTACCGTTTGTTCAATTTGATGGATATTAATATTACCTGAAATGGTTTTACTTGCAGATGTTTTTGCTAGTCGAAGAAGTTTATTTGCTGTTCCTATTTCTGCATAATAAAAAGGCGGAAGATAAATAGCATCTTCATCTTGAATGAAGTCATGCTCTTTTAAAGCCTGATCCATTGTCATAATTAGATAAGTTTCTTCCACATCTAATAAAGAAACAGCTTTAGAAATCAATTGCTCTTTTTTTGCATATACATGACCATCCTCTGCTAAGGAGCTTAAAGTATACATTAAACCACTGCGTAGCCTAACATAAGATTCTTTTGCAAATCCTAGTTGTTCTGCAATTTGATCTGCTGTTTTAAATCCAATTCCCCAGATATCATCTGCTAAACAATAGGGATTTTCTTTTACTTTTTCAATACTTTTATTTCCATATTGTCGATAAATTTTTGCTGCAAAACTTGTACTAATATTATATTCTTGTAAAAAGAGCATCACATTTTTAATTTCTTTTTGCCGTTCCCAGCTTTCCTGAATAAGCTGTACTCGTTTTTTCCCAATTCCAGAGATTTCAAAAAGTTTATCACTATTTTTTTCAATAATCTGAATTGTATCTATTCCAAATTTTTGTACAATGCGATTTGCAAATTTTGGGCCAACACCTTTAATTAGACCACTTCCCAGATATTTTTCAATGCCATATACAGTAGCTGGCAGTGTTTCTTCCCATTTTTGTGCCATAAATTGTCTGCCATATTTATTATCAATTTTCCAGTCACCATCAATCAAAAGAACAGAACCAACGTTTACATCAAGCAAATTTCCAACAATAGCGACTAAGTCACGATATCCTTTTACTCTTGCTTTTAAAACAGTGTATCCATTTTCTGGATTTTGATAAATGATTCGTTCTACAATACAGCGGATTTTTATCATGGCATTCCATCCTTTCGTTTATTTATAAACAAAATTATTATATCATAAAAAGATAGGAAAGTCACTAAATTTTTCCAAAGTATAAAAAAAGACTTTTTTCACTTTCTGATTTATGATATAATAAGCAAGTATCTTCTTAGTTATAAAGATTTTTAAAGAAATTTTTATAATATAATGAAAGAATATCAATAAAAAATGTAAAAAATAATGCAACTTACTTAGCAGGGAAAGAGAGAATTAATCATATGAAAACCTTATATGTATCAGATTTAGATGGCACATTGCTTAGAAGTAATGAAAGAACATCGAATTATACTAATTATATTATTAATAAATTAACAAAACAGGGAATGATTTTTTCTTATGCAACCGCTCGCTCTTTTGTTACAGCAAAAAAAGTGGCAGAAGGAATTTATGTTCATCTTCCCTTGATTATTTATAATGGTACTTTTATTTTAGATAATATAACAAATCAAATGTTGTTGGAAAATTATTTTGATTCTAGTATTGATATCGTAATTCAGGAATTAATAGAAAATGATATTTATCCTCTTGTATATTCTTATATAAATAATCAAGAAAAATTTTCTTATATTCCTGAAAAATGTTCCAGAGGAATGAAACAATTTCTAGCTGCAAGAAAAGGAGATCAAAGACATCATGCAGTAAAGACAGGAGATGAGCTGCTTATAGGAAATAAATTTTATATTAACTGTATTGATGAACCAGAAAAATTGAAGTCATTTTATGAGAAATATAAGGAAACCTATCATGTAATTTATCAAAGGGATATTTATTCAAAGGAACAGTGGCTAGAATTATTACCAAAAGAAGCATCAAAAGCAAATGCAGCATTACAATTAAAAAAATTATTGCAATGTGATAAATTAGTTGTATTTGGAGATGGAAAAAATGATATTGATATGTTTCAGGTAGCAGATGAATGTTATGCAGTAGAAAATGCTGTGGATGAATTAAAGCAGATTGCAACCGATATTATAGGCAGTAATGAAGATGATGGTGTTGCAAAGTGGTTGGAAAGAAATGTAAAATAATCTTCTATAAAGTAAAATAATTATAAGTTCTACTATAATTAGGATACATATGCAAATTATTTAGGAAAAACCTACAGTTACAGAAAGGATTTTATTTATGAAAACAACGAATATTATTACAAGAAATAATAGTTTTCAGCATTTTCAGGTGTTAAAAACAAATCGTAAGAAAAGATATCAATATAAAGAATTTTTAGTAGAAGGTGTTCGTAGTATTAATAAAGCAGTAGAAAAAAATTGGCATATTAAATCATTTCTTTTTGGAAAGGATGCTTGCTCTGATTGGGCAAAAAATTTATTAAAAACAGTACAAACAGAAGAAAATTATTGTCTGTCGAAAGAACTTTTGCAAGAACTAAGTGGAAAAACAGATACTTCAGAACTTTTAGCTGTGATAGAAATGAGAGAAGATATTGTATTAGATCACTATATTTCAGAGAATCCATTTCTTGTTTTATTTGACAGACCATCAAATAAAGGAAATCTTGGTACATTAATTCGTTCTTGTGATGCTCTTGGAGCAGATCTTTTAATTATAACAGGGCATTCTGTTGATTTATATGATCCAGATGTTATTGTGTCTGCTATGGGATCGTTTTTTAATTTGCCAGTGATTAGAATTTCAGAACAACAAAAGCTTTGGGAGTTGATAGAGAAAATGAAAAAAAACTATCCAAGTTTTAAAACAGTTGGTACAACGGCACATAGACAGACACCTATATATAAAGTTGATTTTACAACACCTGTTATGCTGATGATTGGAAATGAGACTATGGGTTTGAGCCAAACATTAAAAGAAAAATGTGATATTACCTGTACAATTCCTATGGCAGAACAATCATATGCATCTTCTTTTAATGTAAGTTGTGCAGCTTCTATTATGATGTATGAATTGACAAGACAAAGGAACTATGACCCGCTGGACTGATAATGTTTTACTCCAAATTTCCAAAGCAAAAACGCTGGTAAAAGAAACCAACAGGCTAGTAAAGGTAAGATAGGATATAAAATTCCCTCTCTGCGTCCTAAGATATAGAGAAGTGGATAATATTGTATTAAGGCATAAGGAATAAAAAAAGTAGAAAAAAGCAATACCTTTTTTCCATAAATACCAATAGGATATCGCCCAAATTCGTTGCCACCGTCTGTAAATACATTGATAAATTCCAAGCCATCTAACGTAAAAAAGCATAAGCTGGCATAAATTAAAAAGAGTGCAGAAAAAACGGCTGTTCCACCAATAAGCATAAAAATAACCGTCATTACTTTTGTTAGATTCCAAGCAACTTCACTTTTTAAAATCCCATAAATAAAGATAAGAATTGCCTGAAATATTTTGCCAATCCGAGTAAGTTCAAAACGGCTGCCTAACACTTGTATGATTTCATTTTGTGGGCGAACAAGGATTCTATCAAATTCTCCTGTTTTTACAATGACAGAAAAAGAATCAAATCCTCTGGCAAACATTTCTGCAAGAGAGAATTCTAAAAGCACAATAGAAAAACATAATAGGACTTCATGATAAGTAAATCCCTTTACTTTAGAAAATCTTTGAAACATAAAGAAAATTCCAAGAAATGCACTAAATGATGTTAGAAATTGTCCGATAAGCGTAAGGAAAAAAGATGTTTTATATTGCATCATACATCGGATGGTAATCGATAAATAATGCAGATAAATTTGAATAGAATTTTTTATTTTTTTCATAATAAATCAGCTCCCTTGTATTGTGATTTTCTTTTCTGCAAAACGGCAAAGTAATTTTCCAATCATAATAAGCATAAATAACCAAAAGATTTGAAGAATGATTGCTTTTTGCATTTCATAACTTGTCATACTTCCACTATAAATTCGCAAAGCTACATTTTGCATAGCAGCAAAGGGTAGAAGTTCCATAATTTTTTGCATTTTTTCTGGGAAAAATGGCAAAGGAATCATAGCCCCTGTAAAAAACTCAGTAATAGAACTAAATAAAATTCGAAGTCCTTGTGGTGAAATCGTAAAAAAGGCCATAACATAAATAAGCATACAAAAAGATACTGTAACTAAAAGTCCAAGAAGAAGTGTTAGCAAAAAAAGAAGAAAATGGAAACAACTTGCTGGTGCTGAAATACCATAAGGACTTGGAAGAAGTGGTGCAGTAACTAAAATAGGAAAGCATCGTAAAAGAGTTCTGGAAACTCTACTTGCTATTGCTTTAAAGAACCACATATTATAAATATTAATTGGTCTGCATAATTGATATGCAATATTTCCAGTTACAATGGAGTCAAGAATTTCATTATCTATATTCCATACAATAAAAAAATGAAAAAATGCCTGTTGCAGCCATATATAAGTAGCAGTTGCAGAAAAACTCATAGGAAATGCAGAAGGCTCTCCCTGATAGAATGCATAAAATATCATAATTTCCATAAATCCCCAAAAAAATTGTGTAATTACTCCTGCCAAAGCAGCAATGCGATATTGTAGTCCCATAGTAAATTCTAATTGGAAAAAAGATAGATATTTCTTCATAAATAAAATCCTTTCGTTTTTTTCGTAGGTGGAAACCCATTATAGGCAATACTTTTCATTGATAGGCACAAAGTGCTGACTCTTATAATGCCTTTTATGAATAAAAAGCATTGTCAATGTTAGGTCATAAGCAGTTGACAAATATATTTCTTATATATTGTATAATTGACATAAAAATCTATTTTGGAAACTATTTCTAAATATTGTAGGCATGGTAAAGTTCTGCTATTGTTTCGTCAATATTATTATGTTTGCTTTTAATATTTTCAATGGTAGTATCCATAAGGATTTTTCCTTTTCCAATAAGAATAATTCGGTTAGTTAAAGCTTCAATATCTTGCATATCATGTGTTGTAAGAATGACAGTTGTACCATGTATTTGATTTTGTTTTAAGATAAAATCTCGAACAGCAAGTTTGGATACAGCATCTAATCCAATCGTTGGTTCATCTAAAAATAAAATACGAGGACAATGCAAAAGAGATGCCGCAATTTCACATCGCATCCTTTGCCCCAAAGATAACTGACGTGCAGGGGAACGCAATAGTTCAGATAAATTTAATAATTCTGTTAATTCTTCTAGGTTTTGTTTATATTGTTTGTTGGAAATAGAGTAGATATCCTTTAACAATTCAAAGGAATCTATGACTGGAACGTCCCACCATAGTTGCGAACGCTGTCCAAATACAACACCAATTTCCCTTACATACTCAATTCTATCTTTATAAGGAATTTTTCCATTTACAAGGACAGTGCCACTATCAATAGTTAATATTCCACTGAGAATTTTAATTGTAGAGCTTTTTCCAGCTCCATTTGGGCCTATGTATCCCACCATTTCACCATCTTGAATTGTGAAACTTACATCATTTAATGCAAGGATTTCTTCATATTTTTGATGGAAAAGAGCTTTTAGAGCTTCTTTAAATCCTGCATTTCTTTTTGCAATCTTGTATGATTTGCATACGTGTTCCATTGTAATCATTTTTAATATCGCCAAATGAAGATTTAGCTTCCTCCTGGTAGTTATATTTTCATATCTTGCCAAGTCGGTCTGGTTTTGCTGGATTTTGCCAGTCAAATACCGAGGTAAAATATTTAGTTTTTATCTCAAAATAGGAGATATCATATTATATGTTTATTGGATAGAATAAGTCAATAGATTTTTTGAAAAAAAATAAATTTGGCTCTTGACAGTTAGAAAATAAGATGATATACTAATCGAGCGTTGTTTGGAGAGGTGTCCGAGTGGTTTAAGGAGCCGGTCTTGAAAACCGGTGACTCCGAAAGGGGCCGTGGGTTCGAATCCCACCTTCTCCGTTAAAAAAATTTTATCATTTGGTATTTACAATTTCTTCTTTATGGAAGATATTTTATTTTATGAATGTCATTTTAATGAAAAGTTCAACTTATTTGGAGAAATACCCAAGAGGCTGAAGGGGCTCCCCTGGAAAGGGAGTAGGTCGTTAATAGCGGCGCGAGGGTTCAAA
>CAJTJZ010000042.1:26793-27028 GCA_910576895.1 uncultured Lachnospiraceae bacterium
TCTTTCTCCGTTTAGATAATGGAAAGATTTTGTAAAAAAGTCAAAAAACTGCTTGACAAATAAAAGTCAATCTGTTAATCTATACAAGCTGTCGCTTAGAAAGCAATATAGAGACAAAAAAGTTTGTTGAAACTAGAAAAATTTCACAACTGGACGGTCACTAAAAAAGAATAAAAAATATAAAAAAAGTTCTTGACAAAGTAAAAACTAAGTGATAGAATATACAAGCTGTCGC
>CAJTJZ010000043.1:0-18798 GCA_910576895.1 uncultured Lachnospiraceae bacterium
AGATGATAAGGGACAGATTCAAGTGAATAGAGGTTTTCGTGTACAGTTTAACAATAGTATAGGGCCATATAAGGGTGGACTTCGTTTACATCCATCTGTAAATCTTGGTATTATTAAATTTTTAGGATTTGAGCAGATTTTCAAAAACTCCTTAACAGGGCTTCCAATTGGTGGCGGCAAGGGTGGTTCTGATTTTGATCCAAAGGGTAAATCAGATAGAGAAGTTATGGCATAAATATATTGGAGCAGATACCGATGTTCCAGCAGGTGATATTGGTACAGGTGCAAGAGAAATTGGCTATATGTTTGGTCAATATAAGAAAATTACAGGCAGATATGAAGGTGTTTTAACAGGAAAAGGCTTAAGTTATGGTGGTTCTTTAGCAAGAACAGAAGCTACGGGTTATGGTCTATTATATTTAACAGAAGAAATGTTAAAGTGCAATGGAAAAGATATAAAAGGAAAGACAGTTGTAGTATCTGGTGCTGGTAATGTTGCTATTTATGCAATTCAGAAAGCACAGCAATTAGGTGCAAAGCCAGTGACATGTTCTGATTCTACAGGCTGGATTTATGATCCAGAAGGAATTGATGTTGCATTATTAAAAGAAGTAAAAGAAGTAAAGAGAGCAAGATTAACAGAATATGCTGCTGCAAGAAAGAGTGCACAGTATCATGAAGGAAAAGGCGTATGGTCAATTAAATGTGATATTGCACTTCCTTGTGCAACACAAAATGAGCTTGACATTGAGGATGCAAAAGCATTAGTAGCAAATGGATGTTTTGCAGTAGCAGAGGGTGCAAATATGCCAACGACTTTAGAAGCTACCGAATATCTTCAGAAAAATAATGTATTATTTGCACCGGGTAAGGCTGCAAATGCTGGCGGTGTTGCTACATCAGCACTGGAAATGTCACAAAATAGTGAAAGATTAAGTTGGAGTTTTAAAGAAGTTGATAGCAAACTTCAAGGAATTATGGTAAATATTTTCCATAGTATTGATGAAGCTTCTAAGAAATATGGCAAAGAAGGCGATTATGTAACAGGTGCTAATATTGCAGGATTTGAAAAAGTAGTCAATGCTATGCTTGCACAAGGTGTATAAAAAAATTTATTAATATTTGTCAATATTATAGAAGAAAATGATAGACAGGCCTCGTCAGTAGACGAGGTTCTTTCTTGTTATACTTATAAAGTAAGTAGACCTGTCACGCTTATAAAGTAAGTATGCCCGTTATGCTTATTTTATAAGAATGACAGGTTATGCCTTTATCTTTTCTATTAGGTATAATTGACTTTTGTAAAATTTTGATTGCTACTTGCAACAGCAATAAAGATAAGCTATAATAGCTATGGTTAGAAATTTGTTTTATAATAATTGCTAGAATACCATGAGAAGAAATGAGGAAGAAATATGAAAGGGATTGTAAAACTTATTGTAATTGCTAGTACAGCAATGCTTGTAGCACTTATGGGGGTCATGCTGTATCTAAATCAAGTAAAAGAGCAGCAAAGTGAAGGAGAAATAAAAGAAGCACAAAAAGAACTTGATATGATTTTAGAAGATGTGGAACAAGTTTCTTTTACAGAGGAAGATGAGATTATTCCTTTATATCTGACAGGAAAAAAGAAAAATGTAATGACATTTAAGGATGCTTCTTTGTCAGAAATTTATACGTCAGCATATACAAAAAAGATTGATAAAGAGCTAGAAGTGGAAAAGAAACGAGGTAGCAGGCGAATTGATCGTGCTGTTTTTGCATGGAATCCTTATGGAACACAGCCAATGTCTCTTTATATTTACTTTCCTACAAGAGAAGGGTATTCTTTAAATTATACAATTTCCGTTGATAGTAAGGAAATTCCTGATTTTACAAGAACATTAAATAATCATAACAGTGGAAACTTAACAACAGAACAAGAGTATTCAATTATTGGATTGCTTCCGGGCAGAAAAAATTATATTACACTTCGTTTATGCGGGGAGAGTGGAAAAGTAAAGAAACAACTTACTTATTCTATTGATGTGCCTTCCCTGCCAAAAGATATTGATGCACAGCTTTCTATGACAAAAGGGTATAATCAAACTTTGCTTGGTAGTGGGCTTTATACTGTTTATGGGAATAGTGTAAAGAATAAGAAGAAAAGTTATCTTCTATTTTATGATAATTCTGGTTATTTACGCAGTTATATTCCATTAAAATCAAATTGTGCAGACAATATCGAGGAATTAGATGGATGTTTATTTTTCCCTTATAGTAAAAATCAGTTTGTACTTTTATCTCCAACAGGACAGGTAAGAAAAATATATACATTGGAAGATTATGAACTTTATGGAGCATTTGATTACGATAATTCTGGGCATATTTATGCACTTGCAGATAAAATAGGAAAGAAAAGTTCCATACATGATACAATTATTCAAATGGATTTAAAAACAGGTAATATTTTAAAGGAAATTAATTTGGGAACTTATTTAAAAGCAGTAAAAGCAAAAGCAAGAAAAAATGTAAAAAAGAAAACAAGATTAAATTGGCTTGATTTAAATTCGATTCAATGTATGGATCGTTCTACTTTAATTTTAAGTGCAAGGGAATTATCTAGTATTTTTATTGTAAAGAATGTAAATAAGAAAAAACCTGCGATTCGAAGTATTCTTGGTGAGAATGTATTATGGAATGGAACAGGACAGAAAAAGAAACTTGCTAAAAAAGCGGGATCATTTACAGCACAATTTGGACAGCATACGGTTACCTTTGGAAATAGCGGTTCTTATCAGGATTTAACACCAGAATATGATGAAAATGGTAATGTGATAGAGTCAGAAGAAGAAGTAACAGCAAGACAATACTATCTTTATATGTTTAATAATAATTATGGCAATTCAAAAACACTGCCATCGATTCATTATTCTTCCTATTCTGCAGGTACAAAAAAGAAAAAAGCGGCAAATTCTTATTATTATCAGTATTTATATGATCAGACAGAAAATGTGTATCGATTAGAACAGAAAATAGAATTGCCATTTTCGGCTGAATATGGAAGTGTTCAGGTTTTTCAAGGCAATATTATTGCAGGAAGTTCTGATAAGAAAGTGTTTATGGAATATACAGGAGATGGAAAAATGCTGCATACCTATGATACAAGTTTTGTATTTACAAAGGTAGAAAAAAATGATATGAAACATTATTGGTTTTATTAAAATACAGTATAAATTGCGATTTTATGTGTAAGGAAATAGAATAAAAAAGGAGAAAAATTATGAAACCTATTTTAACTTATATACAGAAAGAAGTAGCACAGGCATTTCAGGCAGAGCATATTGATGCAGAATTTGCAATGGTTTCTCATTCTAATCGGCCAGATCTTTGTCAATATCAATCAAATGGTGCATTGGCAGCAGCAAAGAAGTATAAGAAAGCACCAATTCTTATTGCAGAGGCAGTAGCAGAGCAGCTTTCTAAAAATCCTATGTTTTCTATGGTAGAAGCAGTAAAGCCGGGATTTATTAATTTAACATTATCAAGTAGTTATTTAGCAGAATTTTTAAATACTATGGCAAAAGAAGATAATTTTGGTTTTGAAAAAACAAAAGAACCAAAAAAAGTAATTATTGATTATGGTGGTCCTAATGTGGCAAAACCGCTTCATGTAGGGCATTTGCGTTCGGCTATTATTGGAGAAAGTATCAAAAGAATTAGCCGTTTTGTTGGAGATGAAGTGATTGGTGATGTTCATTTAGGAGATTGGGGACTCCCTATGGGACTGATTATTACAGAATTAAAGAAACGTAAGCCAGAACTTCCTTATTTTCAAAAGGATTATAAGGGTGAATATCCAGAAAAAGCATTATTTACAATTACAGAATTAGAAGAAATTTATCCTTATGCTAGTGCATATGCAAAAGAACATAAAGAATATAGGGAAGAAGCACATACAGCGACTTATTTATTGCAACATGGAGATAGAGGTTATCTTGCTCTTTGGCATCATATTTTAGATATTTCCATTGCTGATTTAAAGCAGAATTATGAAAATCTTGATGTAAGTTTTGAGCTTTGGAAAAAAGAAAGTGATGCACAAAAATATATTCCTGCTATGGTAGAGGAAATGAAGGAAAAAGGATATGCTTATCTTAGTGAAGGAGCATTGGTTGTTGATGTAAAGGAAGAAACCGATACAAAAGAAGTTCCTCCTTGTATGATTTTAAAATCAGATGGAGCTACTTTATATAATACAACAGATTTAGCAACGATTGTAGAACGTATGAAGTTATTTTCACCAAATGCCATTGTTTATGTGGTAGATAAGCGGCAGGAATTGTATTTTGAGCAGATTTTCCGTTGTGCAAAAAAGACAGGGCTTGTAAATAAGGATACAAAACTGACATTTTTAGGTTTTGGAACAATGAATGGGAAAGATGGAAAGCCATTTAAAACAAGAAGCGGTGGTGTGATGCGATTAGAGCATTTGATTCATGAAATCAATGAAGCAGTCTATAAAAAAATTATGGAAAATCGCTCTATGTCGGAAGAAGAAGCTCGCAATGTGGCAAAGCTTGTTGGGCTTGCTGCACTGAAATATGGAGATTTGTCAAATCAGGCTTCTAAAGATTATGTTTTTGATATTGACCGCTTTACCTCATTTGAAGGGGAAACAGGGCCATATTTACTTTATACGATTGTAAGAATTAAATCCATTCTTGCAAAATATAAGGAGATAGAAAAAGAATCAAAAGAGCAAAAAATTCTTTCAGCATATAGTCAAAGTGAAACCGATTTATCGCTTGTGCTTGTGCGGTTTCATGAGATGATTCTAGCAGCTTATAAAGAAAATGCACCACATAAAGTTTGTCAATATCTATATGATTTATCAAATGCATTTAATAAATTTTATCATGAAAATAAAATTATTGGAGAAGAAGAAAAAGAAAAACAGTCTTCATGGATTGCACTCATTACATTAACATTGCAAATTTTAAACTGTTGTATTTCCTTACTTGGTATCAAAGCACCAGATAGAATGTAAAATGTAGAAAAGCTGTATTTATGTCAAAAAACATAAATACAGCTTTGTAAAATAGAAATCTTTGTATTTTATATACTGAATGGTCACGTTTTTCGACCGTCAGTATACATTTACCTTAATTTATGCAAGATTATGATCACGAATAATTTTATTGCAAATGTCTAAGTCACAAAGATTTTCAGAAGAAAAATGATCACAAGTTAGGCAGGTTCTTTCACAATTACAATCATTACTGCAATTTGTTGCACTTGAATTACTGCAGTTTGTTGCATTAGAATTGCTGCAATTTGTTGTACTAGATTTTGGTGTGTATTCGCTGCAATGATTTGCTACTTGTTTGTAAGTTTCAGTTGTTGATGTCATAAGAATCGCTCCTTTTCCATAAATTATTTTTTGACAGTCGATATATTTTGTATACTGAGTGTTCATGTTTTTCGATCGCCAGTATATTTAGGACAAATATAAAGTCTGTTGTGCATATAGTATGTGTTGAAGAAAAAAAAATATACATAGATTATAAAGGGAGAAAATAAGATGGTTTTATTTGAAATTGAAAATACAGGAGAATTTATGAATAGCCTGTTTGTAAAGGAATGGCTTGATATTATGGAACTTGTAGAAGGAGAAATTACAACATTCTATAATATTAAAATTGATGGAAGACAGTATTTGGAATGGTATGATACAGAGGAAATACAGGAAAAGAAAGAACAAGGAGAGTTTATTTTATGGCGAAATTTTAAACAATATGCATATCAGTTAATTAAAGGGAAAAAAGTACCACAGTTATTTCGTCTTGTATTAAGACTTCCAAAAGACAAAAATGGAATGGAACGGATGTTAGAAATGGCAAGAGGAGAATTTTTGCCAGAAGATGTACAAGGACTTTATTTGAATATAAAGTATGAGAAACAGCGATTAAGTATAGTAACAGGAATTTCTTTAAAGAAATTTTCTATGGATAAATCATTAGAACAGGCTTGGGATGAGGAAATAAAGACTATCTTGAAAAAGCAAGGTTTTATTTTAAAAGAGTAAGAATAAATACGATTACTTCTGATAAATCTTATAAAATATCTATTTTACTATTTTTATCTTATCCAATTCTGGAAAAAATTAAAAAAAACTCTTGACAATCTGATTGGATAGTGTTACCTTATGTACAGATGTTAGCACTCCATATCAATGAGTGCTAACAAAATGAAAGGAAGGTGATACCATTGGAGCTTGGTGAGAGGAAGCTTAAAATCCTCCAAGCGATTATTCAAACTTATCTGGAAACCGGTGAACCGGTAGGCTCTCGCACTATTTCCAAATACACCGACCTAAATTTAAGTTCTGCAACCATTCGGAATGAAATGTCGGATTTGGAGGAGCTTGGTTATATCTTGCAGCCTCATACATCAGCAGGACGGATTCCTTCAGACAAAGGGTATCGGCTTTATGTGGATACTATGATGCAGGATAAAGTACAAGAGATGGACAATATTCGTGAACAGTTGGAAGAAAAAGCGGATAAAATGGAATCACTTTTGCAGCATATAGCAAGGCTTTTGGCAGTAAATACAAATTATACAACAATGGTAACAAAACCAAAGTATAAACATAAGACATTAAAGTTTATACAGCTTTCCGATGTTGATGAACATCAACTTTTAGCAATTATTGTTATTGAAGGCAATATTGTAAAAAATAAATTTATTCATTTAGAAGAAATGCCGGGAAAAGAAGCCATTTTAAAATTAAATATTGTTTTAAATACTTTTTTGCAGGGACTTGATTTGACAGAAATTAATATGGCAGTTCTTCAAAAAATTAAAGAACAATCTGGGGAGTATGGACCAACCATTAGCTTAATATTAGATGCAGTTGCAGAAGCGGTAGCGGAAGAAGATGATTTTGAAATTTATACCAGTGGTACAACAAATATACTGAAATATCCAGAGCTTGGTGATAGGGAAAAAGCAGTAAAGCTATTGGAAACATTTGAGGAAAAATCAAAGCTTACAGAGCTAATACAAGATTTATCCAATCAAGAGGAAGGCAAAGATCATGGTATTCAAGTATATATTGGCGAAGAAGCTCATGTTTCCACAATGCAGGATTGTTCCATGGTAACAGCTACTTATGAAATCGAAGAAGGTGTTTATGGAAGAATTGGAATTGTTGGTCCAAAGCGAATGGATTATGAAAGAGTCGTTAGTACATTGCATACATTGATGAAAGAGCTGGATAATATTTTTAAAAGAAAATTATAATAAAATTTATGATAGACCATTTTAAGTAAGATAGAGAGGAGCCGATCAAGTGGAAGAAAAGAAAGCAGTTTCAGAAGAATTGGAACAAGAAACAGAGGATGCAATTCATGCTGCTGATGTTGAGGATAGTTCCATAGAAGATTCTGAAACAAAAGCGTCTATGGAAGAAGATTTTGCAGAGGCTGCAGAAGAAACTATGGAGCAGGAAAATGCTGAGGAAATAAAGGAAAATGAGGAAAAGCAATCATCAGGAAAAAATGAAAAATCTTCCGAGAAAAAATCATTCTTTAAAAAGAAAAAGGATAAAAAGGATGAAAAGATTGAAGAACTACAAGATCGCCTGATGAGAAATATGGCAGAGTTTGAAAACTTCCGGAAGCGTTCTGAAAAAGAGAAAACACAGATGTTTGAAATTGGAGCAAAGGATATTATTGAAAAAATGCTGCCAGTTCTTGATAATTTTGAACGAGGACTTGGAACAGTATCAGAAGAAGAAAAAGAAGGTGCTTTTGTTCAGGGAATTGAACAGATTTATAAGCAGTTTTTAAAGGTATTAGAGGATGCTGGAGTAAAGCCAATTGAAGCCGTTGGGAAAGAATTTGATCCAAATTTCCATAATGCAGTTATGCATGGGGAGGATGAGGAACTAGGAGAAAATATTGTTTCTGAGGAGTTCCAAAAAGGATATTTATATCATGACACCGTTGTAAGACATAGTATGGTAAAAGTGGTAAATTAAGGAATCGAATTTTTTTATAAGAAAAGGTAATAAATAGTATAATAAAAGATAACATATAGATTTATTATTTTTAGGAGGAAATGATCATGGGAAAGATTATAGGAATTGACTTAGGTACAACAAATTCATGTGTAGCAGTAATGGAAGGTGGAAAGCCAACAGTAATTGCAAATACAGAAGGAGCAAGAACAACTCCAAGTATTGTAGCATTTTCTAAGACAGGAGAAAGATTGATTGGAGAACCTGCAAAACGTCAAGCAGTAACAAATGCAGAAAAAACAATTTCTTCTATTAAAAGACATATGGGAGAGGAATATAAAGTTGCGATTGATGATAAGAAATATTCTCCACAGGAAATTTCTGCTATGATTTTGCAGAAATTAAAAGCAGATGCTGAATCTTATCTTGGTGAAAAAGTAGCAGATGCCGTTATTACAGTTCCTGCTTATTTTAATGATGCACAACGTCAAGCTACAAAAGATGCTGGAAAAATTGCAGGTCTTGAAGTAAAGAGAATTATTAATGAGCCAACAGCAGCAGCACTTGCTTATGGTCTTGATAATGAGCGGGAACAAAAAATCATGGTTTATGACTTAGGCGGTGGTACTTTTGATGTTTCCATCATTGAAATTGGTGATGGTGTTATTGAAGTATTATCAACAAATGGTGATACACACTTAGGTGGTGATGATTTTGATAATACTTTAACTCAATATATGATTGATGAGTTTAAAAAGCAGGAAGGCGTTGATCTTTCTACGGATAAAATGGCATTACAAAGATTAAAGGAAGCAGCAGAAAAAGCAAAGAAAGAATTATCTTCTGCAACTACAACAAATATTAATCTTCCTTTTATTACAGCAACACCAGAAGGTCCAAAGCATTTTGATATGAATCTTACAAGGGCAAAATTTGATGAATTGACCCATGATTTAGTAGAAAGAACAGCAGTACCAGTACAAAATGCATTAAGAGATGCAGGAATTACAAGTTCTGAACTTGGTCAGGTACTTTTAGTAGGTGGTTCTACTCGTATTCCAGCGGTACAAGATAAAGTTCGCCAATTGACAGGAAAAGAACCTTCCAAATCATTAAATCCGGATGAGTGTGTTGCACTTGGTGCTTCCGTTCAGGGTGGTAAACTTGCAGGAGATGCAGGAGCAGGCGATATTCTGTTATTGGATGTTACTCCTTTATCTTTATCAATTGAAACAATGGGTGGAGTTGCTACAAAGTTAATTGAAAGAAATACAACCATTCCTACAAAGAAAAGTCAGGTATTCTCTACAGCAGCAGATAATCAGACAGCCGTAGATATTAATGTATTACAAGGAGAACGCCAATTTGCACGTGATAATAAGTCACTTGGACAGTTCCGTTTAGATGGAATTCCTCCTGCAAGACGTGGTGTTCCACAGATTGAAGTTACCTTTGATATTGATGCAAATGGTATTGTAAATGTATCAGCAAAAGATCTTGGTACAGGAAAAGAGCAACATATTACAATTACAGCAGGTTCTAATATGTCAGATGCAGATATTGAAAAGGCAGTAAAAGAAGCAGCAGAATATGAAGCACAGGATAAAAAGCGGAAAGAAGCGATTGATGCAGTAAATGATGCAGATTCTATGGTATTCCAAACAGAAAATGCATTAAATGAAGTTGGCGATAAAGTAGATGCCTCTGCAAAAGAGACTGTAGAAGCTGATATTAAAACATTAAAAGAATTAGTAGAAACAGCAAAATCACATCAAGATAGTATGACAGATACAGAAATTGAAAGCATTAAGTCTGCAAAAGAAAAATTGATGCAAGATGCACAACAAGTATTTGCAAAAGTTTATGAGCAGGCACAAGCAGCAGGTAATGCTGGTCCAGATATGGGTTCTGCTGGTTCTACAGGTACAGATGCAGGAGCAGGAAATAATCCATATGGCGATGATGTTGTAGATGGTGATTATAGGGAAGTATAGTATAATAGAGTTTAGGATTGGTGCAGATTATGGCAGATAAAAGGGATTATTACGAGGTGCTTGGTGTTTCTAAAACGGCATCGGATGACGAATTGAAAAAAGCATACCGAGTTCTTGCAAAAAAGTACCATCCGGATATGAATCCTGGAGATGCAGAAGCAGAGAGAAAATTTAAAGAAGCTTCCGAAGCGTATTCCGTTTTAAGCGACCCTGATAAGAGAAGACAATATGATCAATTTGGCCATGCAGCATTTGAAGGTGGAGCTGGTGGAGCTGGCGGCTTTGATTTTAGCGGCATGGATATGGGAGATATCTTTGGAGATATCTTTGGAGATATTTTTGGCGGCGGCAGTAGACGGCAGTCAAGAAATGGTCCTTCGCAGGGAGCAAATATCCGCACAAGTGTAAGAATTACATTTCAGGAGTCTGTTTCTGGTTGTGAAAAGGAAATGGAGCTAAATCTAAAAGATGAATGCGAAACTTGTCATGGCACAGGAGCAAAACCGGGAACAAGTCCAGAAACTTGTAAAAAGTGTGGTGGAAAAGGGCAGGTAGTATTTACACAACAGTCTTTATTTGGTGTTGTAAGAAATGTACAAACATGTCCTGATTGTCATGGTACTGGAAAGACGGTAAAAGAAAAATGTCCAAAATGTTATGGAAATGGTTATATTAGTAAAAAGAAGAAAATTACCGTTACTATTCCAGCAGGTATTGATGATGGTCAAAGCGTTCGTATTCGTGGAAAAGGTGAACCGGGAATCAATGGTGGGCCAAGAGGGGATTTGTTAGTAGAAGTTTTAGTATCAAGGCATCCAATCTTTGAAAGGCAAGATTATGATGTATTTTCTACCGTACAAATGTCTTATGCAACAGCAGCACTTGGCGGCGATATTAGAATTGCAACCGTTGATGGTGATGTTCTTTATACGGTAAAACCGGGAACACAAACGGATACGAAAGTAAGGTTACGAGGAAAAGGGATTCCAACCATTAGAAATAAACAGGTGCGTGGAGATCATTATGTCAATCTTGTAGTGCAAGTACCTACAAGCTTAAATGAAGAACAAAAAGAATTATTACGACAATTTGATCAAGCCATGAATGGAGGAAAATCAACACAGGCAGAAGATAATAAAGAAGAACAAGAAAAGGGAAATAGTTTCTTTGATAAACTTAATAAAAAGAAAAAGAAAAAATAATCATAGTTTATAGAGAAAGTAAGAAAACAGGATTGTGATAGTATACAGTCCTGTTTTCTTGTAATTTGATCTTTTCTGTTAAGGTCTTCCTACCATTTGTCCCATATAAGGATAATAATCAATTGGTCGATTGACCCAAGTAATTCCAAGAATTGGTTTCCCTTTTTCTGTAAATCCATAGCAGATATAACCAGAAATCATTTCCACATGGTAGATACCACGATATCGTTTGTTGTTTCCTCCTGTTTCAAATAGTAAATCACCTGCATGAATTTTCATATTGCGAATATTTTTATCACTAAATCCACCTTTAACAAGACGTTTATGTCTCGCACACCATTTTCCTTGATCAGCGGCAACAGGTGCATAGCCTTTATTTCCAAAATTATTTCCATTTTTAGAATAAGCTCTCCATACAAGGGAACTGCAATCATAGTAATTTTTTTCCATTCTATGTGCTTGACTATAAGTATTATTTTTTCCAATACGGATTCCAGTTCTAATGGCTTTTTCCCTATTTTTTGAAACAACACTAACAGCACAGCCAACAGAAATATCTCCAATACTTGCTTTGATAACAGCATTTCCTTTCTTTTTTGATTTTATTTTTCCAGAAGAAGAAATACTTACAATATTAGGTTTACTAGAACTCCAATGGATTTTTTCTTTTATTCCTTTTACTTTTAATTGCTTTGTTTCTTTTTCATGCATTAAAAGAGAATTTCTTGTAATACTTACAAGAACTGCTTTTATATGAACTTGAAATTGTCGTTCATTAATTGTAATAGTTACATTTGTAGAACCGATTTTATCCATAATTAATGTAATAATATTATGTTCTAAAGAACCATAAATAGAAATATCTGGATTGCTTGCTTCATAAGAAACAGTAATGCCAGAACTATTGTCATTAAGTTCTATATCGCTTGTAAGTTCAAAAGTAAATTTTGGTTCATACCAATCATTGGTAAGGTAAATTGTCTGTGAAGTGTTTTTTAAGGTTACTTGAGATAAGTCGGGTTTAATAGTAAAATAATAATAGGTACGAAAAATTAAGTAATTGGAACTTTCTTCTGTATCATAGAAAGAGTCCTGATTGTCAAAATTATTAAAGATATCTGAATAAAAATCATTACTATCAAAATCATCATAAGAAGTATCCGTACCTTCATATTTATGAAAGCCATAATAAAAACCATTATCATTATAAGTATTATCACTATCATTGCTTGCCTGTTCCCATGTTCCATAAACAGAAATGGAAACAGAAGTTTCCCCCGGCATAAAAGCATGAAAAGTTCCATTTTCGTCAACAGAGAGTATTTCTGGATCTTCGGATTCATAGATAACTGATTGTACAGGAATCGTTGTTTCCTCTCTTATGATTGTTTCTGGAACTTGAAAGTTTCCAGAAGCTCCTACAGTCACTTCTTGGTTTCCCCCTTCTTCTGTTACATTAATAAGAATTTGTTCTGCATGAACAGAAGATACGGTTAGAAATGTCATAAGAAATAGTAAGATACTTCCGTTTTTTAATATTCTTATCCATTGTTTCATAAAATTTTTCTCCTTTTTCATAGATTTTTGTATTTTTAAATTTCTATCTCTTTTCTTATTTTATCATATTTTTTTATAATTCTCAACTGAATTTAGAAGTTACTTTTTTTGTTGTATTTTCCCTAAAAATTTTCCAAAATTATTTTACAAGGAAGAAAAGATATGATATAATAGTACCGCTTTTAGGAATAATTTGGAAAACCTAAAAAGAATAAATATATTCACAGGAGGATATGGTGATATGGTAACAGCAATTGTTGGTGCAAACTGGGGTGATGAAGGAAAAGGGAAAATTACCGATATGCTTAGTCAGGAGTCGGATATTATTATTCGGTTTCAAGGTGGAAGTAATGCAGGACATACCATTATTAATAATTATGGAAAATTTGCATTGCATTTATTGCCATCGGGTGTGTTTTATAATCATACCACTTGCATTATCGGAAATGGCGTTGCATTAAATATTCCTTATTTAGTAAAAGAAATGGAAGAAGTTATGGCAAAAAATGTGCCAAAGCCAAGAATATTAGTTTCAGATCGTGCACAACTTGTAATGCCATACCATATTAAATTTGATGAATATGAAGAAGAACGTTTGGGGAAAGCCTCTTTTGGTTCTACAAAATCAGGAATTGCACCATTTTATTCTGATAAATATGCAAAAATTGGATTTCAGGTTTCAGAATTATTTGCAGATGAAAAGATATTACGTGATAAAATTGCTCGTGTGTGTGTTCAAAAAAATGTAATTTTAGAGCATTTATATCAAAAGCCTGCGATTAACGAAGAAGAATTATATCAAACATTAAGGAAATATAAAGAAATGGTAGAACCTTATGTTTGTGATACTTCCGCTTTTATTCAAAAAGCAATAAAAGAGGGAAAACGGATTTTATTAGAGGGACAGCTTGGAACATTAAAAGATCCCGATTTTGGTATTTATCCAATGGTAACATCTTCTTCTACCTTAGCGGCATATGGTGCGATTGGTGCAGGGATTCCACCTTATGAGATTAAGAAGATTGTAGCTGTTGTAAAGGCATATTCTAGTGCTGTTGGTGCAGGTGAGTTTGTCAGTGAAATTTTTGGTAAAGAAGCTGATGAACTTAGAAAACGTGGTGGAGACAGCGGTGAATTTGGTGCTACCACAGGTCGTCCAAGACGGATGGGATGGTTTGATGCCGTTGCTTCTCGTTATGGTTGTAAATTGCAAGGTGCAACGAGTGTTGCATTAACTGTATTAGATGTTCTTGGATATTTAGAAAAACTGCCAGTTTGTGTTGGTTATGAGATTGATGGCAAGGTGACAAAAGAGTTTCCTGCTACAACAAGTCTTGCAAAAGCAAAGCCAGTATATGAAATTCTTCCGGGCTGGAAAACAGATATTCGTGGTATTAGAAACTATGAAGAATTGCCAGAAAACTGTAGGAATTATATTGAGTTTATTGAAAAGGAATTGGAAGTACCAATTACTATGGTATCCAATGGACCAAATAGAGAGGATATTATTTATCGTAATATGGAAAAGAAAGAAATATTGTAAGAAATAAAATAGTAAGGCAAATTTTTTTGTTAATATTTTTCTTTATAATAGTAGCAAATAATTTGTCTTATTTTTTTTAGTAGTAATAGAGATTATAGTTATACAAACATTTTCAACAGCAGGAGGTCATTATGGCAAAAGAAGATTATGTAAAGGCATATAAATTAGGAAAGAAAGATTATTTGGCAAGAATGCTTCGTGGAGAAAAGCCGACACTTCAAGTTTTAGATGATATTATGCCTGAAAAAGGTTCTTATTCTGAAGAACCATTAGGGCTTGTACAGATTCCTACAGAGCAGTTGGTAGGAACAAAGACCGTGGGAAGAAGTAATTCTTTTGCAGGAAATTTTATGCCAATTTTAGATAGTGGTACAGAGTTTGCTATGAAATGGTCAAGGTTAAGTACTAGTCATATAGAAGAAGGAATCCGTACACCGATTGAAGCTTATGAATATATGAATAAATTTTATGTAGAGGAAGGAAATAAGCGAGTTAGTGTTATGAAGTTTTTTGGAGTCGTTTCCATTCCGGGAAATGTTACTCGTATTATACCAAAACGTACCGAAGAAAAGCAAAATAAGATTTATTATGAATTTCTTCATTTTTATCGCCTTGCACCCATTAATTATATTTGGTTTTCGCAGGAGGGAAGTTTTAAAAAATTGCAGGAGGCAGTAGGAAAGCAGCCAGAAGAAGTATGGGCAGAAGATGATATTTTAACATTTAGTTCTATTTATACAAGATTTTCTTCGGAATATCAGGCAAAAGGCGGTGGAAAATTAAGAATTACAACAGGGGATGCCTTTCTTTCTTTTATTACATTATATGGATATGGAAGTTTAAATGAAAAGACTACAAATGAATTAAAAGAGTTAGTTGCAAAAAGTTGGGAAGAATTTGTGCTTTTGCAAGAAGAACAAGGCATTGATTTAAAAATGAAGCCAAACAAAGAAAAGAAGAAGCCACTGCTTAGTATTTTACATCCATTAGGAACAACAAAATTAAAAGTTGCGTTTATTTATGAAAAAACACCGGGAACATCTGCTTGGACCTATGCACATGAGCTTGGACGACTTCATTTAGAACAGGCATTTTCAGAAGAGGTAGATACTATTAGCTATGAAAATGGAACATTGGAAAATATTGATGCTCTAATAGAAGATGCTATTTCTTTTGGCTGTAATTTAATTTTTACCACAACGCCTTCTTTTGTGCAGGCAAGTGTAAAAGCAGCGATTGCAAATCCGGAAGTTAGAATTTTAAATTGCTCACTAAATGTTTCGCATCGTTACATTCGTACATATTATTCCAGAATGCATGAAGCAAAATTTTTGATGGGTGCAATTGCAGGAGCAATGGCAGAAAATAATCGTTTATGTTATATTGCAGATTATCCTATTTATGGTACGATTGCAAATATTAATGCATTTGCATTAGGTGCAAAAATGATTAATCCAAGAACAGAAGTTTATTTGGAATGGTCTACAAAAAAAGATGTGGATATTGAGGAAAAAGTAAAAGAAATCGGTGCTTCTTGTGTTTCTGGAAAAGATATGATGATTCCAGAAGAAGCTTCCCGTTTTTTTGGTCTTTATCATATGTCCTATGGACATACACGTAATCTTGCTATGCCATTATGGCATTGGGGAAAATTTTATGAACAGCTAATTCGTACTATTATGGATGGAAAATGGAAATATGATGATAATTCCTCTACAGGAAAAGCAATTAGTTATTGGTGGGGAATGGCAGAAAATGTTGTTGATGTCGTTTGTTCACAGTATTTGCCAATAGGAACAAAGCGTCTTGTAGAACTTTTAAAGAAAACCATTAGTTCTGGAGAATTTAATCCGTTTTCTGGGGTATTATATTCCCAAGATGGTATTGTTCAGCCTGATCCAGAGAAAAGTCTATCGCCAGAGGAGATTATGACTATGGATTGGTTAGTGGATAATATTATTGGAACAATTCCAAAGAAAGAAGAACTAAAAGAACAAGCAAAACCTGTATTAAAACAGCAGGGAGTTATGAAAAAGGAAGGTTAGTGTTGAAGAAATGAGGATACTGGCAATTGCAGATGAAGAATCAAAATACTTATGGGATTACTTTGATAAGAGCAAGCTGGAGGGGATTGATTTGATTATTTCCTGCGGTGATTTAGATCCACGTTATCTTTCGTTTTTGGTAACACTTTCTAAAATACCTGTATTATATGTACGTGGAAACCATGATGGGATCTATCAAAAGATCCCTCCTGATGGTTGCATCTGTATTGAAGATCAGATTTATGTCTATAAAGGAGTTCGTATTTTAGGACTTGGCGGTTCTATGCGTTATAATTCAGGGGCAAATCAGTATACAGAATGGCAAATGAAACGCAGAGCAGCAAGATTAAAGTTTAAAATATTTAGAAAAAGAGGATTTGATATTCTTGTAACGCATGCACCTGCTTATCAATTAAATGATGGACGAGATCTGCCCCATCAGGGTTTTCAGGTTTTTCGGACATTGATTGAAAAATACAAACCAAAATTTTTTCTTCATGGACATGTGCATTTATCTTATGGAAGAGAACATAAACGATATGATAAATATCAAGATACTCATGTAATTAATGCATTTGAGCGATGTATCTTTGAATTTGAGGATGAAAATCCAAAAGAGCATTTGCATGGGTAAGACTTTTCTTTGCTTTTACAAAAATGAAAGGAGATGGTATATCTTATGTTGGATATCCTAATTATTGGTAGTGGACCAGCAGGTTTATCTGCTGCTATTTATGCAAAAAGAGCCAATTTAAGTGTAATGGTAGTAGAAAAAACAGCATATGGAATTGGGCAAATAGCAGAAAGCAGCGAAATTGATAATTACTTGGGATTTCCAAATATTCGAGGATTTGCACTAGGAAAAAAATTTAGAGAACACGCAATCTGTCTTGGAGTGGAATTTAAAGAAGGCTATGCAGAGCATTTTGAATTTTCAGAGGGAATTTGGAAAACGGTTTTTAAAAATGGGGATAGTATAAATGCAAAAGCAATTATTTATGCAGCAGGTGCTTTTCATCGTCATCTTAATATTCTAGGAGAAAAAGAATTTGCAGGTAAGGGAGTATCTTATTGTGCAACTTGTGATGGGGCTTTCTATCAAGGGAAAGTAACGGCTGTTGTTGGCGGTGGTAATACAGCCTTAGATTATGCTCTGTATTTATCTTCTATTAGTAGTAAAGTATATATCATACACAGAAGAAAGGAATTTCGTGGTTCGATTAAAACAGTACAGGAATTACAAAAAAAAGAGAATGTGGAATTTATATTAGAAGCAAAAATATTATCAATTTCTGGAAAAGATATGGTTCAGGAATTATGTTTAGAAGATGGAAGAAAGATAAAAGTTTCTGGCGTTTTTATTGCAGCCGGAATGATTCCAATGACAGAACCAGTAAAAAATCTTGTAATGCTTGATCCTTATGGCTATATTATAGCGGAGGAAACAGGAGAAACCTCAGCAAAAGGATTTTTTGCAGCCGGGGATGTTCGCACAAAGGCATTGCGGCAGGTAATTACGGCAGCTTCCGATGGAGCAAATGCGGCTGTTTCAGCAGAACGATATTTATACTGGCGGTCGAAAAACATGACTGTTTAATATAATAAATGTAATTATTGTTGTCCTTTCTTTTCTTTCATGGTATAATAAGGAAATATATAAGAAATTATTATCTTGTCATCGATGAAAGAAAGAGGAGGTATTTTATGTATGATTTTTTTACAGGGTTGGATGTGGAACATTATTTAAAAGATAACAGACAAATGCTGACAAAAGCGATTACAGGTTTTGATGTTTATACGGACAGAGTGGTTTTTTATAAAAAATCAAATACAAAAGAGGAAGAAGTATTTCAAGGGATTTGTGAATTTTTTGAATCAAAATATGATAAAGAAAAGAAACGCATTCTTTTTGATCATAATCTTGGTTATTTGGAAGTAATTGTAAAGGAAATAGGGAAAAAAGCTACTGAAGATGAAATAGTGCTTCCTTTATTTCATTGGGTTGCTTATAAGCAAATAGAACAACCAGAAATAGAATTGCCGGGGATACCGATTGTATCTTTTTATTCTTCTGTAGAAAATTCGCATCGCGTAGATGTACTTTATCAATATGCAAAAGATTATCTTTCCATTGATGCTAATAAAGAGAAAAATATATTAATTGTAGATGCAAATATAGATATGGCACAAATATCTTCTGAATTTGTACAAGATAATGTTAGTATCAGTTTTATTGATTTTTTGGGTTTTATTCTTAATAATTCTATCAATAGTGTTGGAACATGGCCTGTAATGAAAGATTCTAATGGTTATATGATTATGCCTGTATGCAGATATCAAGAACAATTGCTGGATTCTATTAATCTTGTTTCTAAAATTGTTAGTGACAGTGAGAATCCATTTACTGTGACAGAGGGATTGTCCTTAATTGGTCAAAAACTTGGTGCAGATA
>CAJTJZ010000043.1:18838-27016 GCA_910576895.1 uncultured Lachnospiraceae bacterium
TTAATTGATCTCTGTAATGGTTATAGCAACAATGCAGCACCATTTTTATTAGATGCTAGAGTAGAAAATCATTTAATAACATCATTAGAGAAACGTGCAGTAAATAGTACAAAAAATATGATTTCTATTCTTAATAAAAATGAATGCCAATACAAACTTGTATTGGCAGATACTGATTTTCCAGAAGGTTTGGAAACAAGTGTTATGATGGAATTGGAAGAATGTGCAAGGCAGGGAACAATTATAGAGAAATTTTAAAATTATCTTTAGGCAAATAAATATAGATAGTTATAGTATTTATTTATGTTTTTGCAGCAATTTTTGGATTTTTGCTGTTGGATTTGTGATATCAGTGACAGAAGTATCATGATTAATAGTATCAATAATTAAAGCAATATATTTACTTAAATCAACACAAGAATAATATGGTTTTGATAAAAGTTCTGGGGACTGATACGTTAGATTTGTAGTAAAAATCTGGCTAATAAGTCCCTTTTGAAATGCATCATCAAATTTTTCAAGTCCTTCTGTAAATAAGCCATAAGTTGCTGCAATATAAATATTATGGGCATTTCGCTTTTTTAATTCACTGGCAACATCTAAAATACTCTCACCAGAAGCAATCATATCATCTAAAATAAAAACATCCTTTCCTTTGACAGAATTTCCAAGAAATTCATGAGCTACAATGGGATTTTTTCCATTAACAATCGTGGAATAATCACGCCGTTTATAAAACATTCCAATATCAAGTCCAAGAACGGTAGCATAATAAACAGCACGATTCATACCACCTTCATCTGGACTAATAATCATCATATGTTCTGAATCAACAATGGCGTTTTTTACAGCATCAAAAAAGGAACGTAAAAATTGAAGTGTTGTAAAAAAATTATCAAAGCCGCAAAGTGGAATTGCATTTTGTACTTTTGGATCATGTGCATCAAAAGTAATGATATTTTTTACCCCCATTTTAGAAAGCTCCTGTAATGCAAGAGCACAATCAAGGGATTCTAAATTATTGCGTCTATGTTGACGGCTTTCATATAAAAATGGCATAATAACATTGATCCTATGTGGATGGCCACTACAAGCACCAATAATACGTTTTAAATCCTGAAAATGATCATCCGGTGATTTATGATTTTCTTTACCATAAATGGAATAGGAAATATTATAGTTTACAACATCGGATAAAATAAACAGATCCGTTCCACGAACAGATTCTAAAAGGCTTCCTTTGGCTTCTCCTGTACCAAAACGGGGAAGTTCAAATTTTGCAAGATAGGTAGATTGTTCATATCCAGAAGTGGAAAGTGTTTTTGGATATTTTTTTAATTTCTGTTTTCTGGAAGAAACGATTTGTTTGTCAATAGATTTCCCAAGAGCAGTTACACTATCAAGAGCAGCAAGTTTTAAAGGAGCTACGGGAAGATTTTCTAAAAAGTGAGATGGATTCATAATAAAATTTTACCTCCGAAAATACTATGTAAATAAATAGATAAATAAAGTAGCGTATTTCTTATAATGTTATGATATCATGGGTAAACAAGAACGTCAAGCCTATAAAGAGTTTGAGTTTCTAAAATAAAATAATCTTATAACGTGATAAAAAATGCAAAACAGAAAGCTATAAAAATAAATATTGACAATTGTATTGTCTTTTTTTATACTTTCTATGACTTATCTTTTGAAGGATAGTTGCGAATAATCTATGGTAAATAAGCATATATTGCATTATTCCAATTGATTCAAATATAGATAAAAGTACTTATTATATAGAAAGGTGTGGTTTTTTGAAGCGGAAAAAGATGTATCTTTTTATGGAATTAGCGGTGCTATTTCTTATTTTTGTACAATATATTGTAAATCTTACAACGGAAGAAAAAAGAGAAGGACAAGTAGAGGAAGGACAAGCTGTTTTTCAAGAAATTGAAGAACAAAATAACAATTATAGTACAGAGCAAGAGGATGCAAAAGAAGTTATTTCTCAAGAATTAGCCAAACAAATAGAGGATGAAAATAATGTTTCAAATCAAATAGAGAGTGAAAATAGTGTTTTTAACGAAAATGAAACGGTAAGTAATAATGTATTATTAAAGAATAAAACAATAGTAAAAAATAAAGTAACATCGAATGAGAAAGAAGAAAAGAATAGAGCAGAAAACCAAAAGATTCGGGTTCTTTTAAAAACAACAGGCAATCGAGGATATTATCATGATAGTGTAAAACTTGTTCCATCGGAGGATTGTGTTTTATCTCTTGTTGGAAATTCTAAAAAAACAAAGATATTAAAAGCGGGAAAATCAGTTACATTTAAAAAATCTTTTTCTTGGCTAAAAAAGGGAACAGTACTTTTAACTCTAAAGAAAAAAGGAACAATAAAAATTAATTCGATTCGCCGTACTTGCGGAAATCCTTCTTATCGGGGAACATTAGAATTAACAAAAACAAAACAAGGGATTGTTATTATTAATGAACTTTTATTGGAGGAATATCTTTATGCTGTAGTACCAAGTGAAATGCCAGTTTCTTATGGAATTGAAGCTTTGAAAGTGCAAGCAGTTTGTGCACGCTGTTATGCTTATAGCCAGCTTGGCAGCAGTGCTATGGAAGGATTTCATGCAGATGTAGATGATAGTACTTCTTATCAAGTTTATAATAATATAGCAGAAACACAGGACTCAAAAAAGGCAGTAGATGCAACAAAGGGGCTTGTACCAATCACAGGGGATGGTAAGATGATTACAGCTTATTATTATTCTACTTCCTGTGGATATACAGCAAATATTAGTGATGCATGGGAAAAAGAAGACAAAGAAGCAATGGCAGGAAAAACAAAGGAAAGTAATAGCAATACATATCTTATAGGAAAACCGCAATTTATTAAGCAAAAAGAAGCAGAAAAAAAATTAGATTTATCCAAAGAAGAAAATTTTACCAATTTCTTAGAAAAAGAAACACGTCAGACATATGATAGTGCATTTCCATGGTATCGGTGGACAGTTTCTATTTCTAAAAAATCATTGCAAGAGTCAATTGAGGAACATTTAGAAAGTCGATGGCTTGCAAATCCATCCATGATAGAAATAATAAAAAATGAGAAGAAAAAGAAGGAAAGTAAAGAGGAAGATAGTTATGAAAAGAAAAAGGAGCAATTAGGAGATTTTGAGGAAATAGAACTTGTAAATCGTTCGATTACAGGAATGGTTACTTGCATTAAAGTAAAATATAGCAAGGGGGCTATCTTTGTTTATGGAGAATATAATATTCGTTGTTTATTTTCTCCGGGAAATGCAAAAATTAAACGACAAGATGGTAGTCTTGTCTCAGGGCTTAGTCTACTTCCTAGCAGCTTTTTTTGTATGGAAAAAAAGGGGAAAAATTACAAGTTTAGTGGAGGAGGCTATGGACATGGGGTTGGTATGAGTCAAAATGGTGTAAAAACAATGGTAGAAAAAGGATATCAATGGAAAGAAATTTTAAAACACTATTATCAGGGAATTAAAATTACTTCCATTAATGCCTTAAAACAGTGAAAATAGTATTTATAAAAATAAAAGATATATTCACTTTGGGAGGAAAAAAGAATGTTTTTACAAATTTTTACTATGACGCATAAAAAATTTGAGATACCATCGGATTCTATGTATGTTCCTTTACATGTTGGTCGTGCCTTATCAAAGGATTTAGGTTATTTGGGAGATAATACAGGTGATCATATTTCAACGCTAAATCCATATTATAGTGAATTAACAGGACTTTATTGGATCTGGAAAAATGTGCATAATCTGGATTATATAGGTACTTGTCATTATCGAAGATATTTAGTAAATCATCAAGAGAAGGTATTTACAGAAGCGGAATATCGAGAACTTTTCAAAACATATGATATCATTACAACAAAGCGTGTGGAACTAAATCATTCTTACTATTATGGATTTTCTGAGGTACACCATCAAAAGGATTTAGATTTGGCAGCAGATGTCATTCGTAAGTTATATCCGCAAGATTATTCTATGTTTGAAAAGCTTGTACATGAAAATGAAACTTATTTTGGCAATATTTTTGTAACATCAAAAAAACTTTATGATAACTATTGTGCATGGCTCTTTCCTATTTTTTTTGAAATGCAAAAGCAAATGGATGTATCCTCTTATGATGATTATCATAAACGTGTCTTTGGATTTATTTCGGAATTTTTACAGCTTGTATGGATTCGACTACAAAAATGCAAAGTATTGGAATGCCTTGTTGGTATGATTGGAGAAAAAGCAGAAACAAAGGAGATGAAAGAAAGACTTGCCGCCTATTTTAAGGAAAAAAATATTTCACTTGCAAAACAGTATTTTATAGAATCATTAAAGAAGCGTCCCGATGTTCTTTTAGAGGCTTCTGATATTACAGGAGAACTTCGGATGTCAATGCAGGTAATTTCCACTTGCGAATTTGAATTGCAAGAATATGGACATTGTATTTTAGATTCTATTTGTGATTTTCATGATTTAATGGATTGTTTTACAAAGCTTAATCGGGCAGTTGAGCATTTTAAATGGAGAAAGGAAACAGAATTTGACAAAGAATTTCTTCGCAGTTCTTATATTTCTAAAATAGCAATAAATATTGCAGTTACCATTTTATGTAAGGAAGAAGCAGAAGAAGTAAAGAAGCGTATAGTAGAAGTAAAGAAAGGATAGCGATAAAAAATGTAAAAATTTTATATAATTCTTGACAAAAAAGAATTTAAAAGATAAAATAAGGAAAAATAAAATTTTAGGAGGGTATTGCATGTTAAGTATTGTTATAATGGAGAAAATTGCAAAATAAGTAAATATTGCAAGGCTGATTTTAGTTTTATACTAGAGATCTGCCTATTTACTGACAAATGAAAAAAATTGTCGGTATTTTTCTTTCGCCTTATAACTGCTTAATATTGTGGTATCTATTTTCAAAAGTGATAAATATTGTCATGCTTATTTTTGTCTTTTTGAAAAAATAGAGAAATTATATTTATATAAAGACCATGGTAATTATCTATGTTTAGGGTAATTATGGTCTTTTTTTATTTGCGTAAAAAGCAGATAAGCGAAAGATAAAAGATAAAAAGAAAGGAATAATTAGAAATGAAGATAGAAGAACAAATAGAATTTGATAAAGTAAAAGAATTATGGCTTACTATGGCAATGACAGAAGCAGCAAAGGAAAAAATAAAAGGATTATCTTTTTATTTGGATGAAAGTGAATTAAAAAAACAGCTAAGAGATACTACAGATAGTAGGAATTTAATGGAAAAACTAGGAACACCGCCATTACAAAATCTTACAGAAATCAAAGATATTTTAGCAATTGCACAAAAAGGAGATTGTCTCCTGCCATATCAATTAGAACGTATAGAAACTATTTTAGTGCTAACTAGGCGATTAAAAGATTATTTAAAAAGAGGAAAAATAGATCAAAATCCATTAGCTTATTATGAAGAAAATATAAATGCAATGGAAGAATTGAGAGAGGAAATCGGTAAGCAGATAAGAAGTGGTGCAGTGGATGATTATGCTTCCAAAGAACTTAGCCAAATAAGAAATCAAATGATAAAATGTAGGGAACAAATGAAACAAAAGGCAGAGCAGATAATACGTTCTAATAAAGAAAGTATGGCAGAACATTATTATACATTACGCAATGACAGAATCTGTGTACCAGTCAAAAAGGAATGTAAATTCAAAATATCAGGTCATATGATTGATAAGTCAGCTACGGGAAATACATTATTTATAGAGCCATCAAGTGTAGCAAAATATTATGAAGAATTAGAGATGCTTAAAATAAGGGAAGAAAATGAAGTATATCGTATTTTGTATACTTTAACTGCTATGGTTGCATCCTCTATTCCTATTATGGAAGAAAATATTGTTATGATGGAAAAGTTAGATTTTATCTTATCAAAAGGGAAATTAAGTATGGAATTAGATGCAACAGAACCTTCCATAAATACAGAACGAAAAATTCTTTTAAAAGATGCTAGACATCCTTTGATGAAAAAAGAAATCAGTGTTCCTTTGCAATTTGAAATAGGAGAAAAAGCACAAGGAATTATTATTACAGGTCCAAATACAGGAGGAAAAACAGTAGCAATAAAAACAGTTATGTTAAATTGTATGATGGCACAATGTGGATTGCATGTAACTTGTAAAGATGCCAATATTTGTATGAGTAATTCCTATCTTTGTGATATTGGAGATGGTCAAAATATGACAGAGAATTTATCTACTTTTTCAGCACATATAAAAAATGTATTGGAAGTATTAAGTGAAGTAAATAAGGATAGTTTTGTCATTATGGATGAACTTGGTTCAGGTACAGATCCAACAGAAGGTATGGGAATTGCCATTGCTATACTAGAAGAACTTAGAAAAAGTGGTGCTATTTTTCTTGTTACAACACATTATCCTGAAATAAAAGAGTATGCAGAAAAGACACAGAATATTATAAATGCAAAAATGATGTTTGATAAAGAAACGCTACGACCAACCTATCAAATGGTAATTGGAGAAGCGGGAGAAAGTTGTGCCTTTTATATTGCTCATAAACTTGGAATGCCAAAAGAGATGTTAAAAATAGCAATGAAAGCTGCTTATGGAGAAAATACAAATAAGATAAGAGAAATAGAAATTGAGGTGAATCAACTTCAAACCAAAGATACTCTATGGGAAAAAAAGAATTATAATAAAATTTCAAAAGAGAAGAAGAAAAAGGATAACATAAATTTAAGTATGAAATATAAACTTGGAGATAGCGTTATGATTTACCCTGATAAAAAAATTGGAATTGTATGCGAACCAATCAATGAAAAAGGTGTTTTAAGAGTGCAATTACATGATAAAAAGATATGGATTAATCATAAAAGAGTAAAACTTCATGTGGCAGCAGATAAATTATATCCAGCAGATTATGACTTTTCTATTATTTTTGAAACAGTTCAAAATAGAAAGATAGAACATGATATGAAACGGAAATATACAAAAGAAGTGATTCAATATTATGAGGAATGATTGACTAAATGGTAGGAGTGGGAGTATAATGTGGATAAAATTAAGAGATTTTAGGTAGGAAATAAAATAGGAGAAAAAAATGGAAGATAGAAAAATAGTTAGAAAGCATATGAAGATTTCAGGATCGGTACAAGGCGTAGGCTTTCGCTTTCGTGCCAGTCATGTTGCTAGAGGGCTTGGCATTACTGGTTGGGTAAGAAATGAATGGGATGGTACAGTAGAACTTGAGGCACAAGGAACACAAGAACAGATTTATCGTTTACTGAAGATGATAAATCAGGGAAGCTATATTCGCATAGAAAGAATTGATACAACAGAGATTCCATTAGAGCAAAAAGAATATGGATTTCATATAATGTAACAAACCCGTTCCCATTATCTTTTGATAGTGGGAATGGGTTTATTTTTTTTATTATGAGAAGTTTGTAAAGCTGTTTGTTTTTGAAACACTCTCTACATGAATATAAATATCCATACATACAATTTCTTCTTTTTCATATACATATTCAAAGCAGGATAAAATATCTTTCTTTGGTTTTTCGCAGAATCCATTTGCTTCTAAAAACGTTAATATTTTTTGATATCCATTTCGGATACGTTCGATTGCTATAAAAGGATTATAAATTGTGATTACAGCATAATCAGCTTCTTTTTGATTAGCAAATTCTACTCCGGGATAGTTTGTTTTAAATCCTTCTGGCAAAATATAAGCTGCTACATATCCATGAATACCAAATCTAGTATGCATTTCGGGTGGAACGAATGGAAAATCCCATCCAATTCTCATTGCATTTGGCTGAAATTTTAATAAACCTGATTGATGTGCCCAGTTATCTATATAGGCATTTACATCATTTTCTGGATTTGGTGTAAGCATTACATATCTTGCCATTTGAAATGCCTTTACTTTTTTTATAGTGATTTCTGAATAAATTTCATTACTGGCACTTAGATCTTCTTTAATCAAACTGTCTAATTTGCAAGAAAACATATCGCTTAAATCTATTAACTTATTTAGTTCTGGAACAATATTATCAGCTTCCGCTACGATAAATATATACAAATTTATAAAAATCTCATATATCTATACTGTGATATTCCTCACGAAATATCTTCCTGTTTCAATGTG
>CAJTJZ010000044.1 GCA_910576895.1 uncultured Lachnospiraceae bacterium
GGAACAAAGACTTACAGAAGGCGATATTAGTGATCATATGAAGCGAAAGCTTGCAAAAGGTGTTCATGCAATTGAACAAGGTGTAGGTAGAGTGCATTTTGTTGATGGAAGAACAGAGCATGGAATTTTATTAGAATTATTCAGTGCAAAAGGAATTGGAACTGTATTGTTAAAGGATAAGAATCATTTATATGAGCATGAACAGTGGTAAAAATTAAAGACACTTGTTTTTAATATAAATAAAAAACAAGTATTTCTTGTCAGGTTCGCTTTGCGAACCTGACTTAGTTTATTTAAGTTTAAAAAGTATTTTTAAATAATTTCTGGTTCTTTAAATTCTTCTCCAAATGTTTCTACTGTTACGTTTTCCATAATTTGATCTTCGATTGGTTTATCGCCCCAATCTACATTTGTTTCTGCAATTGCATCTACCGTTTCCATTCCTTCAATTACTTTTCCAAAAGCCGCATATTGTCCATCAAGATGAGGAGCGTCTTGATGCATAATAAAAAATTGAGAGCCAGCAGAATCAGGATCTTGTGCACGTGCCATAGAAATAACTCCTCTGGAATGTTTTAAATTATTTTCAAATGCATTTATTGAAAATTCTCCTTTAATATGATATCCCGGGCCACCCATTCCAGTTCCATCTGGACATCCGCCTTGAATCATAAAACCTTTAATAACGCGATGAAAAATTAAACCATTATAAAAGCCTTTGGAAACAAGAGCAATAAAATTGCGAACAGTGTTTGGTGCAATTTCAGGAAATAATTCTACTTTAATTTCATTTCCATGTTTCATTTTAATTGTAACAATAGGATTTTTCATTTTTTCCTCCATTTCTGAAAACTATATTTTTTTGGAATTTTTATTTTTTGTCAGCTTATATTAATAATAAAGCTTGACTTAATTTTTATCATAACGCATTTTTTATTATTTGTAAATATAAACAATTTAAAAATAAAAATAGAGATTCTTTTTTATAAAATTGCTTTTTTTAAAAAATTTAAAAAAAACACAAAAAAAACATTGCAAAAATAAGAAATTCGTTGTATGATACAAAAAGAGTAGAAAAATAATTTAAAAAGCAGTTACAAAAATTAAAAATTATTTATTATTTAAGGGAGGATATTTTAATGGCAAGACCTAAGAAAAATGCAGCTGTAAATGAAGAAGTAAAAACAGAGGTTACAGAGGAGAAAAAATCACAAAAACGTGGTCGTAAGAAAACAGCTGTTACAGAGGAAATGCAAAAAACAAGAACAGAGACAAAAGATATAGAGGAAAAAACAGAACCTGTAAAGCGTAGACGCAGAACAAAGGCAGAAATGGCAGAGGCAGAAAAAGAAGAAAAGACAGAACCTGTAAAACGTAGACGTAGAAGAAAGACAGAAATGGCAGAGACAGAACAAGAAATTAAGACAACAGAAAAAACAAGCAATAAAATGGAAATTACAACGGTTGTACAATACAGAGGCAATGAAATTGAACAAAAAGAAATGATTGCAAAAGTAGAACAGGCATGGAGAGCAGAAGGAAATACAGTTCCAATTAAAGATATTACAATGTATGTAAAACCGGAAGATGGCAAGATTTATTATGTTGTTAATGGTTTAGCAGGAAGTTGTGATTTATTTTAGTAATAGGAAATCAAGTTCGCTTTAGGGAATAATGATATTTGCCATGTTTGCAAAGTAAACATGGCAGATCATGTTCATTAAAGTGATTATGACCTGTCTGTTTAAAAAAAAGTTGAAAAGTTAAAAAAATACTTGCAAAATAAAAAAAATATGATATAATAAAAAAGCATTTTCTTATATGAAATATATTTTTTGTTTGCAGGAGTGGCGGAATGGCAGACGCATCAGACTCAAAATCTGACGAGGGCAACCTTGTGTGGGTTCAAGTCCCATCTCCTGCATTTATTGTCTTGTAGAGTGATTCTACAGGACTTTTTTGTTTCTTGTAATACTCATTTATGAGTATTACCTTGTCATGCTTACAAAGAGTGACAAGGGTCATGTTGGTAAAAAAATAGGCATTGCCGGAAAGGAATTGAGAATACTGTGGTGATAACAGAAATGAAGATAAAGGAATTAGACAGACAGTTAAAAGATATAGAAAAAGAAATTGATACTTTGTCTAAAAGACAAGAATTACTTTGGGATAAAAGGACAACTATGTTTTATGAATTAGATTTACCTTGTAAAATTAAATATGAACTAGCAAAAGATGGAGGCTTTTTTAGCGACACTTATCGTATTTTTTTTGAAAAAGGAGAATTACAAGAAGAAATTTATAGTGGAACAGTACCTTATGAAAATCCAAGCCAGTATCGTATTACACAAGTACCAGAAAAATATCAGCATGATTTTTTAATGATTTGGAAAAAAATATATAAGGAACGCAAAGAAAAGGAAGAAGAAAAAATAAAAAAATGGTCGGAGATGTTTCATAAAAAATACACAGATGCACATATGATTACTGATTTTAATAAATTGCATATGAAACGATTTTATAAAATACTGGCTATGGCATTACATCCAGATAATAAGGATGGAGATATGGAAGCAATGCAGTATTTGAATTATTTAAGAGAGGAGCTTGATATAGGAAATTGAAAATAAAAAAAGAAAAAAAAACATTAACTTGTGTTATGGTACAGTCTATGATTATGGAATATATTAATGATCGACTTTCTATACAAGAACTAGAAAAATTTTTGCATCATATAAGAACTTGCAGTGAATGCAAAGAGGAACTAGGAGTTTATTATACCATTGTGACAGGAATGAGGAAATTAGATCATGATGAAGAACTTAGTATGGATTTTACAGAGGAATTAGAACAAGAATTAAAAAGAAGCGAAGATAAAATTAATCATTATAAAGGGCATAAAATCACAAGACGAATTTTATTTTTTGTATTAATTGCTGCTTGTCTTGGTATTGATTATGCAGTTGATATTATAAGAGAAGAACCGGAAAAAAGTAATTTTAAATTAGAGGAATATTTTTTTAATGGAAGAGATTCTAAAGCAGATCAATATATTAAAGATCATTATTATTCTATTATGGCAGAAAGGGTAGCGAATATTTATGGAAAAAGCAGAGAAAATGAATGATGTAGCAGAAAAAATGGTTTTGATTGATGGCAATAGTATTATTAATAGAGCATTTTATGGAATCCATGATTTAACAAATTCGGAGGGAAAGCATACAAATGCAGTTTATGGATTTTTAAAAATTCTTTTTAAAATTTTAGATGAGGAAAAACCACAATATCTCTTAGTGGCTTTTGATGTAAAGCATCCTACTTTTCGGCACGAAATGTTTCAAGAATATAAAGGAAAAAGAAAGCCAATGCCAGAGGAATTGCGAGAACAGATTCCATTATTGAAGCAGGTATTAGATGCTATGGGAATTATACGGTTGGAATTACCGGGATATGAAGCAGATGATATTTTAGGAACAGTTGCAAAACAAAGCGAACAAAAAGGAATTAAGGTATCTTTAATTTCTGGTGATCGTGATATGCTTCAGCTTGCAACGGATATGGTAAAAATTCGTATGCCAAAGACAAAACATGGTACAACGGAAATGGAAGATTATTATGAGAAAGATGTGATAGAAAAATATCAGGTAACACCTGTACAAATTATTGATTTAAAAGGACTGATGGGGGATAGTTCTGATAATATCCCCGGTGTACCCGGAATTGGGGAAAAGACGGCAACAAAGATTATTGTGCAGTTTGGAAGTGTGGAAAATGCAATTGCACATATAGAAGAAATAACACCGCCAAAGGCAAAAAAAGCATTATCAGAACATACCGATTTAGCAAAATTAAGTAAAGAACTTGCTACAATTAATGTAGAAACACCGATTGCTTATCATTTACCAGAGTGTCGATTGGGAAATATTTATACAAAAGAAGCTTATGTTTTCATAAAACAATTAGAATTTAAGTCAATGCTTAAACGCTTTTCACAGGAACAAATACAAGAACAAAAAAAGGAATTTCAAAAAAATATTCATTTTATTGAGGATTTAGTAGAAGCAGAAAAACTATTTGCACGCATAGAAAAAAATGCAAAGAAGCCTAATTTTTATTTAGGCTGTGTAATTCCTGCGGATAAAAATTGTTTTTTTGGACTTTCCATTACCTTTTTGGAAGCGAGTGCTCGGGGAGTGGAAACATTTGTATTGCAATCAGATCAAATGTTTTTAACAAAACAATTTTTATTAGAAAGAATGAAATCCATATTAGAAAGTATCTGTAAAGTCGTTGTTCATAGTTTAAAACCATTATTTTCTCTTTTTAAAGAAACAAATATTTCAAGGGAATGTGTGGTAAGTAATCAAAATTTTGATTTAATGCTGGCAGCATATTTATGTAATCCAATGAAAGATAGTTATGAAATAGAAGAGATTGCAAGAGATTATCATGGGGCAGAAATAGCAAGTTATGCAGAGCGTTTTGGAAAAAACAGTTTAGAACTTGCGATGCAAGAAACAGAGAAATTCCGAGAATATGCAGCAGAATGTTCTTATGCTATCTGGCAGGCATTTCCCGCTTTAGAAAAAAAGTTATTAGAACTTGGTATGGATTCTTTATATAAAGAAATAGAGCTTCCATTGGAACTTACTTTATATGAGATGGAACAGCGTGGTATTTTGGTAGATGCAGAGGAATTAAAGCAATATGGACAAGAACTTTCAAAGAAAATTATTGTATTAGAACAAGATATTTATCAATTGGCTGGAGAAGAATTTAATATTAATTCTCCAAAACAGCTTGGTACTATTTTATTTGAAAAATTAAAGCTGCCATATGAAAAGAAAACAAAGACAGGGTATTCTACGGCAGCAGATATTTTAGAAAAGCTTCGCGTGGAATATCCATTTGTTGATAAAGTATTAGAATATCGTCAGCTTACAAAATTAAAATCAACCTATGCAGATGGACTAGCTGCATTTATTTCTAAGGATGGAAGAATCCATGGAAAATTTCATCAGACAATTACAGCAACGGGACGTATTAGCAGCACTGAACCAAATTTACAAAATATTCCAATTAGAATGGAGATTGGAAAAAGGATTCGTAAGGTATTTATTCCAAAAGAGGGTTATATTTTTTTAGATGCCGATTATTCACAGATTGAATTGCGGGTCTTAGCACATATGTCAGGAGATGAATCTTTAATTGAAGCATATAAGCAGGCAAGAGATATTCATGCCCTAACAGCATCACAGGTATTTCATGTGCCAATAGAAGAAGTAACACCATTACAGAGGAGAAATGCAAAAGCAGTTAATTTTGGTATTGTTTATGGCATTAGTTCTTTTGGATTGGGACAGGATTTGAATATTAGCAAAAAAGAGGCAGCAGAATATATGGAACAGTATTTTGCTTCTTATCCAAAGATTAAAGAATTTTTGGATGGACTTGTAAAAGATGCAAAAAATACAGGATATGCCCTGACGCTTTTTGGAAGAAAACGTCCTGTGCCAGAACTTGCTTCCGGCAATTTTCAGCAAAAATCATTTGGGGAACGGGTAGCAATGAATTCTCCTATTCAGGGAACAGCAGCGGATATTATTAAAATTGCAATGAATCGTGTAAATACAGCATTAAAAGAAGGAAACTTTAAGTCAAGGCTGCTTTTGCAGATTCATGATGAACTTTTAGTAGAAACTGCTGTGGAAGAAATTGAGAAAGTAAAGGAAATCTTGCAAAAAGAGATGCAGAGTGCCGCCAAATTGTTAGTTCCTCTTGTTGCAGAGGTAACACAGGGAAAAAATTGGTATGAAGCACATTAAAGGAGAGAAAAGATAAAATATGAAAATTATAGGGCTTACTGGCAGTGTTGGCAGCGGAAAAACAACAGTTGCTCATATATTGGAAAAGGAATTTGGAGCAAAAGTTTTGATTGCAGATGAAATTGGTCATTTTTTTATGCAGCCAAATAGGGAAGGATATCAAAAGATTTTAATGGAATTTGGAGAGGATATTTTAGAAGATACAAAAGATAGAGAAAATAGAAAGATTGATCGTAAAAAACTTGCAGAAAAAGTATTTAAAGATATATCACAGTTAGAAGCATTAAATCATATTATTCATCCTCTTGTAAAGGAATATCTTGCAAATATCATTGCAGAGGAAAGAAAAAAAGGAGAGTGTTCTTATCTTTTCATTGAATCGGCACTTCTGATTGAAGCAGGATATGAAAAAATTTGTGATGAATTATGGTATATTACAGCAAAAGAGGAAATACGAAGAAAACGATTAAAAGCATCTAGAAATTATAGTGATGAAAAAATTACATCTATTTTAAAAAATCAGCTTTCTGATGAGATATTTAGAAAGAAATGTAAAAAGGTTTTAGAAAATAATGGAGATATTGCTGAAATTTTACAACAAATTAAATTTTTGCTGGAAATATAGTGAGAAATATGATATAAAATATAGATAGAATCGTTTATTTTGAAATTCTTTATGAAAAAATAAATTTTGGGGGTTTTTTCTATGGCAGAATCAATTCTCCGTTATTCGGAACAACTTGTATTTGGTCTGGATATTGGTACGAGAAGTATTGTTGGCGTTGTTGGATATAGGGAAAAGGAAAATGATTTTAAAGTTGTTGCTATGGCAGCAAAGCAGCATGAAACTAGAGCTATGCTCGATGGGCAAATTCATGATATTGGAAAGGTTGCAGAAACAATTAAAAATATTAAGGAGCAGCTAGAAAGAAAATTAAAACAAAAGCTTTCGGATGTTTGTATTGCAGCCGCTGGACGTGTTTTGCGTACCATATCAGTGACAGCAGAGCAGGAGTTTTCAAAGGAACTTGTCATTACACCAGAACATATTCATTCCCTTGAAATGCTTGCTGTGGAAAAAGCATATGAGGAAATGAGAAATACAAAAGCATCAGAGGAAACTTCAGGATATAAGTTTTATTGTGTAGGTTATAGTGTGATTCACTATTATATGAATGATTATCAGATTTCTAATTTAGAAGGTCATAAAGCTTCTAAAATTAAAACCGATCTTTTAGCAACATTTTTGCCAGAAGAAGTGATTGATGGTTTATATGCATCGGTAGAACGTGCAGGATTATTTGTAGCAAATCTGACATTAGAGCCAATTGCAGCAATTAATATTGCAATTCCTGAAAAATATCGTCTTTTAAATATTGGACTTGTCGATGTAGGGGCAGGAACTTCTGATATTTCAATTACAAAAGATGGAAGTATTATTGCTTATGGTATGATTCCATATGCAGGAGATGAATTGACAGAATGTATTGCAAAAAAATATCTTGTCGATTTTCAAACAGCGGAAGAAATGAAAGTAGCAGCACTTACACAGGAAACAATTGAATATTTGGATATTATGGGACTGCCTATGACAGTGACAAAAGAGGAATTAATTGAAACAGTAAGTGATATTGTAAAGATGATTGCAGAAAATGTAGCAGAGAAAATTAAAGAATTAAATGGGGATAAATCGGTTAGTGCTGTTTTTGTTGTTGGTGGTGGCGGAAAAATACCGGGATTTGTAGGTTATCTTGCAGAGTTTTTAGGGTTAGTACCGCAGCGTGTCGCATTGCGTGGTGCAGAAGTTTTACAAACAGTGGAATTTCTTGATACTGAATTTGAAAAAGATTCTCTTTATGTAACGCCAATCGGTATTTGTATGAGTTTTTATGAACATAACAATAATTTTATTTTTATTAGAATTAATGGTGAGAGAATCAAGCTTTATGATAATGGAAAGGTAAGCATTATAGATGCAGCCGTACAAGTAGGATTACCAAATGAAGCATTATTTCCAAGACGTGGCAAAAGTCTTGAGTTTACATTAAATGGCATGACACGTATGGTGCGGGGAAAAGCAGGCGAAGCTGCTGTGATTACATTAAATGGTGAGGAAGCTTCAATTAATACAAAATTATCAATGAATGATGTCATTCTTATTCAGGAATCAACAGTTGGTGAAGATGCTCATATGGATATTAGTGAGCTTCCAGAATATAATGCAGCCGTTATAAAATTCCATTTTGATGGGCAGGAAGTTTCTTGTCCAAAGTTTGTAATTGCAAATAAAGAGCTTGTATCGGAATTTTATGGAATTAAAGATGGGGATGAAATTCAAATATTAAATTATTATACCCTGCAGCAGGTATTGGATTTTATGGATTTACCTTTTGTTAGTGGAGTTTTCGTAAATAATGAACCAGCACAGCCAGATACAAGAATTTATGAGCAGTTTTCCGTTCGCTATCATAATAGAGAAAAGGAACATATTAAATTTCCCGCAAAAGAAACAACACAAGAAAATGAATTTGATGAAATACAAGAAGAGGAATTTGATGATAAACAAGAAGAAGAATTATTTTTGGAAGAATCCATGGAAGAAGTTGATAAAGAAAATAAAGATCAAGAAATCAGACAAGATGTTCGGGAAGATATCCAAAAAGAGAAAGAAGAACAGATTTTTACTGAAGAGTTAGAAGATTCTATAGCATTAAATGATATAGAAAATAAAGTATTATCAAAAGAGATAACTATTATAGTGAATGGACAGGCAGTTGTCTTAAAAAATAAAGATAGTTATATTTTTGTAGATATTTTAGATTTTTATTCTTTTGATACTAGTACAGCAAGAGGAAGCAGTGTTGATATGACAGTAAATGGAATCAAAGCAGAATTTACAACACCACTACATGATGGAGATGTGATTAGTCTTTCATGGAAAGATTAAGATATAGGGGGGATATAAATGGAAAAGGAATGGGTAATTAAGATTCAAGGTCAGTTTATGAAGCTGCATAGAGTTATTTTTCCAATTATGATTATCTATTTTCTCCTTGAAAGATTTATTTTTAATACCTCAGTGGGGATAATACCAGCTTTATTTTTGCTTATATTTTTAATTATAGAAACGGTTATATCATCTTTAAAGAAAGATACAGAAATAGGTTTTTTAATCTGGCGGTATTTAGAAGGAATGGTTGCTTGTTTTTTTATGTTAAATGCAGAAGATGAGTTTCGATATAGTTTTTTTCTATTACTTCTTTTTTTATTTACTATGGAGTATTTTCTTTGTTTTGATTTTTTAGATGGATATTTTCGTACTATTTGTATTTTAACAATTAGTATTCCATTAGTTGCTTTTATCTTAATGCAGAATATTTTAGAAAAATCGATTGGAGAAACATTATTATCTGATCTTTGTATTGGACTGATTTATATTTTAATGATTGCCTTTGCAGGGGAATTGATTACGCAGGCAATCAATAGTTCGGAAAGAAAGATGTTTGCACAAAGTAGATTGATAGAAAGTGTAAATGAAACAAATGAAGAACTTAGAATTAATCAGGAAAAAGTAAAACGAGCAAATGAACTGCTGGGTGTACAAAAAATTAAATTGGAATCTGCAAATAAAAGGATTGCAAGTGCTAATGCACAGATGCAGATACAAAATCAGATTATGAAATATATTTCTGCTTCTTTGGAAATAGAAAAATTAATGAATATTATTACCGAGTCAGTAGAAAAAGAAATTGGTGTTGATGTTTGTGCGATTACATTATTTCCGGGAACAGTGGAAAATAGAAGGATTCTTTATAAAGTAAAAACACATTTAAATCAGGAGTTTGAATATAGTCTTGGTAAGTCCATTCAGGAACATTGCTTTGAGCCATATGTAGACAATGGATTTACATTTTATGATAATCATGTGGATGAAAAGCGATATGGTTTTTTAAATTCAAGTTTGATGGGATCAATTATGATTATGCCGTTAATGCAAGATGGAGATCGGATTGGTGCATTTTTTGTTGGTTATCCAAATTATGATTTTTTTACAGAGGATAATAAACAATTTTTTGAAAATATTGTATCACAGCTTTTAATTGCAATTGCAAATGCAAATATGTATATGAAAATGAAAACAATGGCAATTAAAGATGGATTAACGAATATTTATAATCGGCGGCATTTGACAAAGATGTTTAATGAATGTATGAATGAAGCAATTTTAACAAAGCAGCCATTATCAGTAGCATTATTTGATATAGATAAATTTAAAAATGTGAATGATCAATATGGACATTTATTTGGTGATGTTGTAATTAAAACAGTAGCATCGCTTGCTGATCAGTTTGCACAAGACTGCGGCGGATTTGCAGGACGCTATGGTGGAGAAGAATTTGTTATTGTTTTTCCAAATAAGACATTAGAAGAAGCATATAAAACAGTGGAAGTAATTCATACAAGTGTGAGAGAAACGAAACTAGAACATAATGGACAGATTGTTCATATTACAGTGAGTGCGGGAATTACTTCTTATCCAGAAACATGTCGTAATCCGGGCGAACTTTTAAATAGAGCCGATTGGGCAATGTATTATTCAAAAGAGCATGGAAGAAATCAAATTACAATTGATAGTGATGAAGTGCGTAATGAAGTTATGATTAAATAAGAAAAATTTTTGGATAAGTTTGGAAGGAACATAATATTTATGAAAATGTATAGTATCGCTAGTGGAAGCAGTGGAAATTGTATTTATGTTGGCACAGATAAAACACATCTTTTAATTGATAATGGAATTAGTGGAAAACGAGTAGAAGAAGGACTGAAAAAGCTTGCCATGACTCCAAAAGATATTTTAGGAATTTTAGTGACGCATGAGCATTCTGATCATATTCAAGGTCTTGGTGTTCTTTCTAGAAAATATCATATTCCGATTTATGCAACATTAGAAACAATTGCAGAAATTATGAAAAATAAGCAGGTAGGTAAGATTGATGATAGCCTGTTCCATGAGGTGCGTCCTGATATGGGATTTTGTATTCAAGATATGGAGATTATGCCAGTACATATTTCGCATGATGCGAAAAACCCTGTTTGCTATACCTTCTGTCATGGAAAGAAAAAAATGGGAGTTGCAACTGATCTTGGTATGTATGATCAATATATCATTCATCATCTTTTAGATTGCGATGTGCTTTTATTGGAATCAAATCATGATAAACGTATGTTGGAAACAGGAACATATCCTTATCAGCTAAAATGTCGGATTCTTGGCGATAAGGGTCATTTATCCAATGATCATGCAGCAAAGTTATTAGCAAAGCTTATTGGAAAAAAGTTAAAATATATTTTTTTGGGACATTTAAGCAAAGAAAATAATCTACCAGATTTGGCTTATATGACAGTAAAACAGGAATTGGAACGATTAACAACAGGCTTATCGTTAGAATATATAATTCAAGTTGCTGATAGAAAAAAGCCATCTTGTTATGCTAGTATTTAGGGATTGTAGTTTATAAATAAAAATTTTTTCTATAAAGAAAAAAGAAAAACGGAGGATGGAATGATGAAAAAGACAGTAATCACAGTAGTAGGAAAAGATAGGGTGGGGATTATTGCAAAAGTTTGTACTTATTTGGCAAATAATAAGGTAAATATTCTTGATATTTCTCAAACAATTGTACAGGGATTTTTTAATATGATGATGATTGTAGATATTCATGATGCCGAAAAAGATTTTAATGTGATTCAAGAAGAATTGGGACAAGTTGGTGAGGAAACAGGTGTGATTATTAAATTGCAAAGAGAAGATATTTTTGATAGTATGCATAGACTTTAAGCAAATTAGGAAAGGGTTATATTTCTATGATTAATATAAAGGAAGTAATTGAAACAAATACAATGATTGAGAAGGAAAATCTGGATGTACGAACGATTACACTTGGAATTAGCCTTCTTGACTGTATTGATTCCGATAAAAAGAAATTAATGGAAAAGATTTATGAAAAAATTACAAGACTTGCAAAGGATTTAGTTCCTGTTGGCAGAGCAATTGAACGGGAATATGGGATCCCAATTGTAAATAAAAGAATTTCTATAACACCAATAGCACTGATTGGAGAAGCTGCTTGTAAATCGCCAGAAGATTATGTGGAAATTGCAAAAACGCTTGATAAGGCAGCACATTCGGTAGGTGTTAATTTTATTGGCGGTTTTTCAGCACTTGTTTCTAAAGGAATGTCTGTTGGAGATAAAAATCTGATTCTTTCGATTCCAGAAGCACTTGCTTGTACAGAGAGAGTATGTAGTTCTGTTAATGTTGGTTCTACAAAGACAGGACTTAATATGGATGCAGTAAAGCTGCTTGGAGAGATTATTAAAGAAACAGCAAGGCTTACAAAGGAAAAAGACTGCCTTGGCTGTGCAAAACTTGTTGTTTTTTGCAATGCACCAGATGATAATCCTTTTATGGCAGGAGCATTTCATGGTGTAACAGAAGCAGATGCTGTAATTAACGTAGGTGTTAGTGGACCGGGAGTAGTAAAAACAGCACTTTCGCAAATTCAAGATGCTGATTTTGGTGTTCTTTGTGATACTGTAAAAAAGACAGCATTTAAAATTACAAGAGTAGGACAATTAGTAGCAAAAGAAGCATCAAAACGGCTTCATATTCCCTTTGGTATTATTGATTTATCACTTGCACCGACACCAGCCGTTGGGGATAGTATTGCAGAAATTTTTGAAGTCATGGGCTTAGAACGTGCTGGTGCACCGGGAACTACTGCAGCACTTGCATTATTAAATGATCAGGTAAAAAAAGGTGGGGTAATGGCTTCTTCTTATGTAGGAGGATTAAGTGGTGCTTTTATTCCGGTAAGTGAAGATCAGGGAATGATTCAGGCTGTTTTAGATAAGGCACTTACTTTGGAAAAACTAGAAGCAATGACTTGTGTATGTTCTGTTGGACTTGATATGATTGCAATTCCGGGTGATACAAAGGCTTCTACGATTTCTGGAATGATAGCAGATGAAATGGCAATCGGTATGGTAAATCAAAAAACAACAGCCGTTAGGCTAATTCCTGTGATTGGAAAAAGTGTTGGAGAAACAGCACAATTTGGAGGTTTGCTTGGATATGCACCGATTATGCCTGTAAATTCTTATTCCTGTGAAAAATTTATTCATCGGGGTGGAAGAATCCCAGCACCAATTCATAGTTTTAAAAATTAAAGAAAATAGCTCTTATTATTTGTAAATTGTAAGAATTTCTTAAAGATTTTCAAGCTTTCTTCGTCTATAATGTGATGATAAGAAATGGTTTTTAGAAATTTTTTGATTTATAGAAAGAGAGGAAATGAAGATATGAGAGCTAAAAAGAAAATAGTTATGCTGTTATCAGCAATTTTATTAACAAATGTCATACCAAGTTCTATCTATGCAGATGAAGCACAACAGCAGGAATTACAGAAGGTAATGCAAGAAATAAATCAAAAAAATGAACAATTAAATGCATCTTCGGATTCTACAGATATTTTTCGCTATAATTTTAAGAATAAAAAGTCAAAACTTACAAAAAAAGACAATGCGATTATGTGGAAGGAATATAAGAAAAAGAAAGTAAAAAAGAGCCTTTCTGCTTCTTTAGCAAAAAAAGAAGTAGCTTGGTTATTTCGATTATTCCGAAGTCAATATGGCTTGTATGCATATTATGGCGGTGATGCGAAATTTGAAGAAGCACAGAAGGCAATTATAAAAGAAATAAAAAAACAAGATACAATAAAAGTAAAAAAATATCAAAAACTTTTACATGATCATTTAAATTTTATTAATGATGCCCATTTGGCGATTGGGGAGGAACTTTTTTTACAAGATATTCGACTTTTTAGTGATGAGTCTGTTCATTATATAAAAAAGGGAGAGAATTTTTATAAAGAAGAAGATTTGGAAGAAGATGCAATTATAAGAATTAATGGCAGACAGCCAGATGTTTATTTAAAGCATGCTATTGATGAAGATGGCAGTTTGACTTATTACCCTTATGCAATGTTAAAACAAGAGGATAATTCCTGTAATTATAATATTGAGTATCAAAGTGGAAAAACGGAAAGTATTTTATTAAAGCCTGCCAAGTATTCTTATAAAGAAACAGTTGATCGTATGTATGGATATGATCAATATGAATCATTAGCTTATGTAGAAATGAATCTGGCTTATATGAAAGAAGAATTACCAGAGGAACGAAAGCGTTTTTTAAAAGATGTTTCTAATATGAAAAAACAGGATTGTCTTATTTTTGATTTAAGAAATAATCCCGGTGGTGATGGAACTTTAATTGATGAGTGGTTTCAGGATTATACAGGACAAGCATTACAGCCTAATTATAATACTTTGCGTATTCGACCTATTTGGATTAATAGTGCAAAGGAAATGAAAAAGGAAGATAAGTATTTTATAAAATCCGGTTTGAAAAAAGATGGAAAATATTATTATATAAATTATCCTAATCATCAATATTTAAAAAATGAAGGGAAAAAGGTTTTTGTATTAACATCCAGAAGAACAAGCTCATCAGCAGAGGCAATGACAGATGCATTAAGAAATATAGAGAATACCGTTGTTATTGGAACAAATACAGGAGGTGTTTTAATTAATATGGCAAATTATCAAATGGCAATGCCATATTCTGGGTTGTTTTTGCAATTTGGAGAATGTTTGCAAAATTTTGAACCTTCTTATTTTAAAGAATCTTATGGAATGGAACCAGATATTTATTTAACAGGTGAAAATTTAAGTGAACGGTTAAAGAAGTTTTTTGAAAAATATGTCATCTAGGTCTTGACGTATTTTATATATTTATAGTATAATTTCTTTGGATATTCATTTAGAAGTTAATTTTTAAATGAAATCTTTACAAAAAATCTAACCATAAAAGATTCCTCTCGGCACGCAGGGAGGAATTTTTTTTCTTAATCTTTTCTTAAGAAGTCTTCTTTCCATTGACAAAATGTTACAAAAGTGTTATTATTTCTTAACATAATTGTAAATTATGGTGTCGATAAAAATAGTTTTATGTAATTTTTAGGAAAGTAAGTCAATCTATAAGTTGGAAGCAGTTCTTAAAGCTTAGAATAAAAGAATGCTTGGAGGTTGCTATATGAGAAGAACGGGAAAAAAAAGTCTTAATGAAAAAGGATATGTTTCTAAAACAGATACCTTTTTAAAGGAAGTGAATGATTCTTTGGCAAAACAGCTTAAGGAACAAAATGGAATAAATAAGAAAAAAGACAAAAAAATGCCATTAGTGGCGAAAATATTCGTAGGGCTTGTTGTTATATTAAGTTTAGGAAGTGGAGCAGCCGCATATTATATTAATTTTGTGCTTGATAAAGCTACGATTGTAAATGCAGATACAGAAGACATTTATATTCCTGTATCACAGGAGGTTTTTGAACAGGATGAAAAGAAAGAGGATGCGATAGAAATTGATCCAGAAGAAGTTCTTTGGGGAAAATTATCAAAGCTTGCAAAAAAAGAAGAAGATGTTGTCAATATCCTTTTAGTTGGAGAGGAAGATCTTGGAGAAGAAGAAAATGGACGTGGCAGAACAGATTGTATGATGATTGCAACGATTAGTAAAAAGGAAAATGCATTGAAATTAACGTCTTTAATGCGTGATATGTATGTACAGATACCGGGATATAGTGATAATAAATTAAATGCTGCTTATAGAAATGGTGGTATGAGCTTATTGGAGGATACGATAGAATTAAATTTTGGTGTTGCAGTAGATGGCTATGTTCTTGTAGATTTTGATGCATTTGAAAGTGTAATTGATGCTTTAGGAGGAGTAGAAATTAAGTTATCAGAAATTGAGGCTAATTATCTAAATTCACATAATTATATTTCAAAGAAAAAATATCGAAATGTAAAACCGGGAAAGCAGATATTAAATGGAAATCAGGCAAGAGGATATAGCAGGATTCGTTATGTTCGGACTGCAAATGGATTAACAGATGATTGGGGAAGAAATCATAGACAAAGAAAAGTTTTAAAAGCAATTTTTAAGGAATATAAATCAAAAAGTGCAGTAGAGCTTGTTGCTATGTTGCCTGATATTATGAAACTTGTAACAACAGATTTATCAAAAAAAGATATGCTTGGATATATTGGATTGATTTTAAGTATTAATGCGGATAAGTTACAAACATTGAGTGTTCCTGTAGAGGGAAGCTTTACAACACCATATATTAATGGAATGAGTGTTCTTTTACCAAGCCTTGAAACAAATCAAGAGAAGTTACATCAGTTTTTATTTGGAACAGAACAATAGAATGCATTTATTATTTAAAGAAAAGACATCTATTTTTTGTAGATGTCTTTTTTTTAAATGAAGTAAAGATTTATGTAAAAAAGAATTTATAAAAGATAATATAGACAGATATTCTATGGAAAATAATTTGATATTATGATATAATTATGATGAAAAAATATAGATTAAATTTCATGGAAAGGGGATGTGGTACTATGGAAATTCAGTTATGGAGAGAAATTCTAGAACCATATGCTATGGCAGTGGATGAACTGGTGATGAAATTTCAGCATCTTATGGTGGAATATAAAACAAATGGCATCTATTCCCCAATTGAACGGGTAGACGGTAGAGTAAAACGTATTTCTAGTATTCTTGATAAGGCACAAAAAAAACAGATTCCAATAGAAGATATTGAAGGGCAGCTAGAAGATATTGCAGGGATTCGAATTATTTGTCAATTTGTAGAGGATATTGATAAAGTAGTAGAACTTATTCGAAATCGAGAGGATATGGAAGTAAAAAAAGAAAAGGATTATGTAAATCATGCCAAGGCAAGTGGCTACCGAAGTTATCATATGATTATTTATTATACAATACAGACAAGAAAAGGACCAAAGCGTTTAAAGGCAGAGATACAGATTCGTACTATGGCTATGAATTTTTGGGCTACAATTGAGCATTCCTTGCAATATAAATATAAAGGAAATATGCCAGATCATCTTTATGAAAAGCTTTTAAAGGCAGCAGAGGCAATTATTGTTTTAGATCATGAAATGTCACTAGTACGAGAAGAAATTATGGATGCACAAAATTTTTCTTCTCATAAATCAAGAGTGATTTCTGATATTTTAAATGATATTCAAAATTTATATAAAGTGGGAAATAAGCAGGAAATGATAAAAATTCAGGATGAATTTTACAGATTATATCAACAAGATGATTTGGAACAATTGATTCGATTTCATAAGCAATTAGATATTATTGCAGAGGGTTATCGGGCACAGAGTTTATAAAAATAAATGCAGGAGGATGTATGCAGCAGTTAAATGAGAGTTTTAAAAGACGTATGAAAGAGATGCTTTTAGAAAAGGATTATAGTGCCTATCTTGCAAGCTTTCATAAAGCATCTTATCGAGGTCTTAGAGTTAATACATTAAAGATTTCACCAAAAAGATTTCAAGAGATTAGTCCCTTTAAAATTCGATCGATACCATGGACAGAAAACGGATTTTATTATAAGGACTGTCAGCCAGCAAAACATCCTTATTATCATGCGGGACTTTATTACCTGCAAGAACCAAGTGCTATGCTGCCAGCTTTTATTTTACCAGTAGAGCCGGGAGAAAAGGTACTGGATTTATGTGCTGCTCCCGGTGGAAAGAGTACAGAACTAGCAGCAAAGCTAAAGGGAAAGGGAATTTTAATTTCAAATGATATTAGTGCATCACGTGCTATGGCACTTTTAAAAAATTTGGAACTTTTTGGTATTCGCAATAGTGTCGTGCTAAGTGAATATCCAGCAAGACTTGCACAAGTTTTTCCGGCTTGGTTTGACAAAATTCTAGTAGATGCTCCATGCTCTGGAGAGGGAATGTTTCGCAAAGATCCTGCGATTCAAAAGGCATGGGAAAAGCAAGGACCAGACTTTTATCATAAATTACAAAAAGAGATTTTAGAATCGGCAGTAAAGATGCTGCGACCCGGCGGAAAGATGGTGTATTCAACTTGTACTTTTTCTAAAGAAGAAAATGAAGGAACACTCTCATGGTTTTTAGACAAGTATAAAGAAATGCATCTCTTACCAATAGAAAAGAAGCTGCCAAAAGAATTTGAAACAGGAAGACCTGATTGGGGAGATGGAAATGAGGAACTATTACGGTGTTTGCGATTATGGCCACATAAAGTAGAAGGGGAAGGACATTTTGTTGCATTGCTTGAAAAAAAAGGAAGAAAAGAATTCTCTGATTCTTTACAAGAAACCAATTTAGAAACAAAAGAGAAATTTTCTAAGGAAACATTAGAATTTTTAGAAAAATGCAGTATTAGTCCAAAAAAAGAACGACTCCTGCTTTTAAAAGATAGGGTTTATTTATTACCGCAAGGTCTGCCGAAACTTTCTGGTCTTAGAGTATTAAAACCGGGACTTTATCTTGGCGATCAGAAAAAGAATCGGTTTGAGCCATCGCAGCCATTAGCAAATGCATTATATCCAAGTGAATTTAAAGAATGTATTGAATTGCAAAGAGATGATTTGAATGTAATCAAATATTTAAAAGGAGAAACAATTTCTGTAAAGAAAACAGGATGTGGCTGGCAGCTTGTTTGTGTTGATGGATTTCCTCTGGGATTTGGAAAACTTCAAGGAGGAATGTTAAAAAATAAATATTGTATGGCTTGGAGGATGATGTAATGAAACTGCGTCTTGATAAGTATCTTGCAGATATGGGTCTTGGAACTAGAACAGAAATAAAGGAGTTTATAAAAAAGGGTTTTGTTACATGGAATGGAGAGATTGTAAAAAAGCCAGAACAAAAAGTGGATACACAAAAGGATCGAGTTTTTTATCATGGAATAGAAATTCCTTATCATACAATGGAATATTATATGATAAATAAGCCGGCTGGGGTTTTAACAGCAACAGAAGATAAAAGACAGAAAACTATTTTGGATTTCTTTGATCATTCTATAAGAAACGATCTTTTTCCCGTTGGACGTTTAGATAAAGATGCAGAAGGTCTTCTTCTCATTACAAATGATGGAGCTTTGGCACATAAGCTTTTATCGCCCAAAAATCATATTCCAAAACGTTACTTTGTTATTGTATCTGGCATAATAGAACAACAAGATATGGATGCATTTGCTAAAGGTCTGTTTATTCCAGCATATGGAAAAGAGAAACAAAAAATAGAACAAAAAAAAGAAACGGATCGGTTTGCTGCTTTTCAGGCAATGCCTGCAAAAATGAAAATTTTATTTCTTGATAAAGAAAAGAAACAATCTCATGTGGAGATTCAAATTTATGAGGGGAAGTTTCATCAAATAAAACGAATGTGTCAAGCGATTTCAAAACCAGTTATTTATTTAAAAAGGATTTCTATGGGGAATTTAGAATTAGATCATTCTTTAAAACTCGGAGAATATCGGGCATTAACGGAGGAAGAAATAAACAATGTTAGAAAGTAATTTCACAGATTCTTCTGCATTTCTTCCAATTTCTAAAAAAGAGATGGAAGAACGTGGATGGGATTATGTTGATTTTGTATATATTATTGGGGATGCTTATGTCGATCATGCTTCTTTTGGACCTGCTATTATTAGTAGAGTGTTAGAATCCTATGGCTATCGCATTGGAATTATTTCACAACCAGATTGGAAAAGAGAAGATAGTATTACTATTTTTGGAGAGCCAAGACTTGGATTTTTAATTAGTGCAGGAAATATGGATTCTATGGTAAATCATTATACCGTAGCAAAGAAACATCGGAAAAAAGATGCCTATACACCGAATGGTGTTATGGGAAAACGTCCTGATAGGGCTGTGATTGTTTATGGAAATTTAGTTCGCAAAACTTATAAAAAAACACCAATTATTATTGGAGGAATCGAAGCAAGTCTGCGGCGTTTGGCACATTATGATTATTGGAGTGATAGTGTTAAGCGGTCGATTCTTTTAGATTCAGCAGCAGATTTAATTTCTTATGGTATGGGAGAGCATTCTATTGTAGAAATTGCACAAGCACTTGATAGTGGGATACCAGTAGAACAGATTACTTTTATTAAAGGAACGGTTTATAAAACAAAATCTGTGGATAATAGTTATGATCCTATTTTATTGCCAGATTTTCAAACGATTTGTAAGGATAAGCGGAAATTTGCAGAAAGTTTTCGGATACAATACCAAAATACCGATCCTTATACAGGGCATTGTCTTGTGGAAAAATATAAAGAAAAAGAGTATATTGTGCAAAATCCGCCCTCTCTGCCACTTACAACACAGGAAATGGACGATATTTATAGCCTGCCTTATCAAAATCAATGTCATCCCTCGTATCTGCCATTAGGAGGGATTCCAGCATTAAATGAATTGCGATTTAGTCTTGTTAGTAATCGGGGTTGTTTTGGTGGTTGTTCTTTTTGTGCCTTAACCTTTCATCAGGGACGAATATTACAAGTAAGAAGTCAGGAATCTATTTTAAAAGAAGCAGAAGAAATGACAAAACAGCCAGATTTTAAGGGATATATTTTTGATGTTGGAGGGCCAACGGCAAATTTTCGTTATCCTTCTTGTGAAAAACAAAAAACAAAAGGGGTTTGTAGCGATAAGCAATGTTTATTTCCAACATTATGTCCAAATTTAAAAGTAGATCATAGGGATTATTTAGAATTGCTTAGAAAATTAAGAAAACTTTCAAAAGTAAAGAAAGTATTTATCCGTTCTGGGCTTAGATTTGATTATATTGTAGGAGATAAAGATACAAAAAATACTTTTTTAAAAGAACTTTGTAAGTATCATATTAGTGGACAGCTTCGAGTAGCACCAGAACATATTAGTGCGGAAGTATTAAAGCGAATGGGAAAACCAGAACATAGTATTTATCAAAAGTTTTTAAAAAAATTTGAGGAGGCAGATAAATCATCTGGACAAAAGAAAAAACAATATGTAGTTCCTTATCTTATGTCTTCCCATCCGGGTTCTGGACTGAAAGAAGCCGTAGAGCTTGCAGAATATATTCGTGATTTAGGTTATATGCCAGAGCAAGTACAAGATTTTTATCCAACACCTTCTACCATTTCAACTTGTATGTATTATACGGGACTTGATCCAAGAACAATGGAAAAGGTTTTTGTACCATCAGGGCATGAAAAAGCAATGCAAAGGGCATTAATACAATATCGTTTGCCAGAAAATTATGAACTTGTTTCAGAAGCATTACAAGTTTTAAAAAGAACAGATTTGATTGGATTTGATAAGAAATGCTTAATACCACCAAGAAAAAAAGAAGAGTATGTTTCATTAAAAGAAAATAAAAATCAAAAGAAATCATTTTTATCTTCTAGAAAAAAGAAAAAAACGATTAGAAATACACATAAGAAAAAATAATAGAAGATAAAATTGAAGGAGATATTTATTATATGTTAAAAATAGAAAAAGGAGAAAGAAGCTATCTTTCCACAAAAAAAAAGAAAGGAATTTTTTATACTTTTTTATTTCTTGTGATTGGAATTATTATTTTTTTGATTGGATATTTTTTAAATAAAAAATCGACTGCAAATATTTTTACAATACTAGCGGTATTAATGGCTTTACCGGGAGCTAAGATGTTGACAAATGTTATTGTTCTTATGCCATTTCATGATGTTAGTGTAGAAGATGAGCAAAAGCTATTGCTGTTATTACCAGAACATAGTGAGCTATTATCAAGTGTTGTATTTACTTCTACGGAAAAAGTAATGAATCTTGATTTTATTTGGGTTTGGGATGGTTATGTTTATGGATGCTTAGGAAAGAAAGATCAGGATCTTGCCTATATGCAGGGATATTTGTCAAAAGGTATTCATAATTATGTAGATCATTATCAAGTAAAACTATTTGAAGATCAAAATGCCTTTAAAAAGGCAATAAAAATAGCAACTGCAAAAGGATGTACGAAAGAAGAACGAGAACAAGTAATGGAATATCTCCTATCATTGATTATATAGTGAAAACAGTAGGAAAATAAGAAAGGATTAGAATGCAGGAAATTGTGATTTCGGAAAAGGAAGCAGGGCAAAGACTTGATAAATATTTAGGAAAATTTATGCCATATGCTCCAAAAAGTTTTTTTTATAAAATGATGCGAAAGAAAAATATTGTATTAAATAGAAAAAAAGCAGAAGGAATGGAACGACTAAAAGAAAAGGATATTATTACATTATTTTTATCGGAAGAAACCATATGGAAATTTCAGAAAAATTTATTAGATGATAAAGAAAAGGAAAAGAAAAGAAAAGAAAGAAAAGCAGAAAAAAAGAAGATACCTGAGATTTCCATTATTTATGAAGATCGTCATATTTTAATTATCAATAAGCCAGTAGGATTGCTTTCACAAAAAGCACAGTCAAAAGATATTTCTGTAGTAGAACAGATAACGGCCTATTTATTACAAAGTGAATTTTTGACATTAGAGGAGTTAAATACATTTCATCCAGCAGTCTGTAATCGTCTTGATAGAAATACAAGCGGCTTAATCATTGGAGGAAAAACAATACGAGGTTTGCAGGAAATGAATCTTTTATTAAAAGAACGTGCAGTAGATAAATATTATCTTACGATTGTGTCAGGATATATAAAAGCAAAACAGAAAATAACAGGATATTTAATAAAGGATCATAATAAGAATCAGGTAAGGATTATAGAAACACCATCAAGAAACGCAGATTATATTTGTACAGAATATGAACCATTATGTTATGCAAAGTCAGAGTCTATGACTCTTTTAAAAGTGAAGTTGATTACTGGAAAATCACATCAGATTCGAGCACATTTAAAAAGTTTAGGATTTCCTGTGATTGGAGATGGAAAATATGGAGATATGCAGTTAAATAAGAAATTAAAACAAGATTTTTCATTAACACATCATTTATTGCATTCTTATGAAGTTCAGTTTCCTAAATTATCAGGATGTCTTTCTGAACTATCAGAAAAAAGATTGCAGGCACAGATACCAGAGGAATTTTTAAAGATAATAAAGGAGGTATTTCCAGAAAAATATTGTTTATTTAAGTGATCAATGATGAATGGAGGAAAAAGAAAATGCCATCATGGAATTCCAGAGGATTGCGAGGGTCTACCCTAGAGGAAGCTATTAATCTTACGAATGAAAAATATCGGCAGAAAAAACTTGCATTAATTCAAAAAGTGCCAACACCAATTAAACCAATTCAAATTGATCAGGCAACAAGGCGGATTACATTAGCATATTTTGATCAAAAAAGTACCGTTGATTATATTGGAACAGTACAAGGGATTCCTGTATGTTTTGACGCAAAGGAATGTGCAAAAGAAACGTTTCCATTACAGAATATTCATGAACATCAAATTGCCTTTATGAAGGAATTTGAAGAACAAGGTGGCGTGGCTTTTTTTTTATTATATTTTTGTTCCATAGATGTTTTTTATTACTTGACATTAAAGCAGCTATTGATTTTTTGGGAACGGGCAAAAGAAGGGGGAAGAAAAAGTTTTCAATTTCATGAACTTGATAAGAAATATCAAATTTCTCCTTATTCGGGTGTTATGGTGCATTATCTGGAAACATTGCAAATGGATTTAATGGAACGGGAAATATAAGAAAAGGGAAAGTAAGGAATAGTTCTTAAAAAATGTCCTTTACTATTTTTAGCATATTCTTTATAATAAGTTTGGATAATTCTTTTGTCTATATAAAAAACTATAATTTTATTTAGCACTTCAGAAGTTTTGTAGCCTTTTATTACAATTGTTTCTGAAAATGCGGAAATGGGGGTTTTATGAGAAAAACAAAAATTGTATGTACGATTGGTCCAGCAACGGATCGGGAAAATGTTTTACGTCAATTAATGGAAAAAGGTGTTGATGTTGTTCGATTTAATTTTTCTCATGGTTCTTATGAAGAACATGAGAAAAGAATGAAAGAAGTGAAGGCAGAACGGGAACGTGTGGACAGGCCAATAGCAATTATGTTAGATACAAAAGGACCAGAGATTCGTATTGGAACATTAAAAGAAGGAAAAGTGCATTTAAAAGAAGGAGATAAATTAGTGCTTACTGCAAATTCTGTAGAAGGAACAAAGGAATGCATATCCATTACTTATAAGGATTTATATCATGATGTTGTACCGGGAAGCAGAATTTTAATTGATGATGGATTAATTGAAACAAAGGTATTGGAAATTAAAGATGGAGATATTATTTGTGAAGTATTAAATGATGGAGAATTATCGGACAGAAAGGGAATTAATGTACCCGGCTGTCATTTAACAATGCCATATTTAAGTGAAAAAGATAAGGCAGATATTTTATTTGGAATTAAGATGGATGTTGATTTTATTGCAGCTTCTTTTGTAAGAACAAAAGAGGATGTCATTCAAATAAAAGAACTTTTAAAAGAAAATGGTGGGGAAAATATTCATATTATTTCAAAAATTGAAAATGCACAGGGTGTAGAAAATATTGATGAGATTATTGAAGTTTCCGAAGGAATTATGGTAGCACGTGGTGATATGGGTGTGGAAATTCCCGGGGAAGAAGTACCAGTCATTCAAAAAATGATTATCCGTAAAGTTTACGAAGCAGGAAAACAAGTGATTACAGCGACGCAGATGTTAGATTCTATGATGCATAATCCAAGACCAACAAGAGCAGAAACAGCAGATGTAGCAAATGCAATTTTTGATGGAACAAGTGCTATTATGCTTTCAGGAGAAACGGCAGCAGGAAAATATCCAGTAGAATCTTTAGAAATGATGGTTAAAATTGCAACTCGCACAGAACAAGAAATTGATTATAGAAAACGCTTTTTTCAGACAGAACGCAGGGCAAATCCAGATATTACGGATGCGATTTGCCATGCAACTTGTACTACAGCACATGATTTAAATGCAAGAGCCATTGTAACAGTTACAAAAACAGGATATTCTGCACGAATGATTTCAAGATATCGTCCAGCATGTGATGTTATTGGTTGTACCATTGAAGCAAAAGTCAGCCGTCAGTTAAATATGTCTTGGGGTGTACAGCCATTAGTGTTAAAAGAAGAACAAGATGTATTTGAATTATTTGATAATGCTATTTGTAAAGCAAAAGAACATGAACTTTTAAAGGAAGAAGATGTAACAGTAATTACAAGTGGTGTGCCAATTGGAAAGTCAGGTACAACAAATATGATTAAAGTACAAGTTGTTTCTTGAAATATATAAATAAAAAATTAGAAAAGTATATAGGCTTTTGGATATTTGCCTTTAAATTAGATAGGAATCTTTTTCTTTATAAAGAATAGAATATAATGATAAAATCCGTTCTGCGGTATGGAGTGGATCATATGATTATATTTTGGGGAATGATGCTTCCATTTCTTGGAACTTCTCTAGGGGCAGCATTTGTTTTCTTTATAAAGGGGCAGACGAAGCCTATGGTAAACAAAGCACTTTTAGGGGCAGCTTCGGGAATTATGGTAGCCGCCTCTGTTTGGTCGCTTTTAATTCCTTCTATGGAAATGTCTGAGCATTTGGGAAAATTAGCGTTTCTTCCAGCAGCAATTGGGTTCTCTTTTGGTATTATTTTTTTACTATATTTAGATAGGTTGATTTCTTATATGGAACGGCAGAAAAAGATAGAAAAGAAAGAAAAGAATGTAGAAAAATCTGCTGATAGAAAAGTATTGTTATTGGTGCTTACCATTATTTTACATAATATTCCAGAGGGAATGGCAGTAGGAGCAGCTTTTGCTGGGGGTCTTTCCAATGATACGATTCTTGCTGGAGCATTTGCATTATCTCTAGGAATTGCGATTCAAAATATACCAGAAGGGGCGATTGTATCTATGCCGCTGCGAGGGCAGGGAATGCATTTATGGCGTTCTTTTTTCTATGGTGTATTATCAGGTATTGTAGAGCCAATCAATGCAGGAATTACTTTATTATTAGTTGGTAAAGTGCAACAGGTTCTTCCGTTTTTATTATCGTTTGCTGCTGGTTGTATGATTTATGTTGTAATACAAGAACTTATTCCAGAAGCTGTTGAAAAGAAAACATCGTTTGTTGGTATTTTAAGTTTTTCTATGGGGTTTTTATTAATGATGGTTTTAGATGTAGCATTATAAGATATTTATATTTGTAAGTGAAAAATTTTTCTATAATAAATCGGATTTTATCTGTATTTACAAAACAAATAGAATCCGATTTTTTTAATTATCATATCTAAAAGTAATTTAACTTATCTAAAGTTTTAAAATTCAATGGCATGACCTGTCCAGCGATTTCCAAAGTATCTTTTGCAAAAGAAAATGCTTCGTACTGCCCAGTCGATAATCATAGCTATCCATGTTCCTAAAACACCAAGGGCAAGATATTTTCCTAAAATAAAACCTAAAATAATACGACAAAACCACATAGAAGCAATACCAACAAGCATTGTGAATTTGACATCATTTGCTGCACGTAGAGTTGATGGTAATGTAAAGGATAAAGGCCAGATAAGCATTGCCATAATTCCATGCATAATAAGGATTTGTTCTGCCAGTTTTGTTGTTTCTTCTGAAAAATGGTAAATCCACATAATAAATGGAAGTGAAAAAAGAATCAAAAAATTTAAGATTGCTATAGCAATATAAGCAAATTTCATTAATTTCTTTGTATAATAGCGGACTTGTTCAAAATCATCTGCACCTACACATTGACTAACAACAGTCGTCATAGCAAGAGCAATTGCCTGTCCCGGAAGAATTTCTATGCCTGCAATTGTATTACTGACTGCGTTGGCAGCAATAGCAGCAGTTCCAAAGGTAGAAATAAGACTTAATAATACGATTTTTCCCAGTTGAAACATACTATTTTCAATTCCATTTGGTATACCAATTCCAAGAATCCTTTTGACCATTTTTCCATCAAAACGATAATGAAATGGCTTGCTGATATGTACCATCAATTCTTGATTGCGAAGTAAAAAAATAATGACAAAGGCGGCTGTCATTATTTTTTTACTTCGCAATCAAGAATTG
>CAJTJZ010000045.1 GCA_910576895.1 uncultured Lachnospiraceae bacterium
TTAAAACACTGGATGGTATTGCTACTTCTGTAAGACTCTTACACTTTTCAAATGCAGAACTCCCAATACTTGTAATATTGGAAGACATTGTTATTTTTGTAAGACTTCCTGCATTTGCAAAGGCACTACCACCTATCGTTAAACTATATCCTTTAGAAGAATTTTCTGTAAATATTACTGTTTCCAATTCCTTACATCCAGCAAAAGCACTTGCACCCAATACAGCTAATTTTATAGGTAATTTCACTTGTTGTATTCCACTATTAGCAAAAGCACTATTATTTATTTTTATTAAAGAATCATTAAATGTAATTCCTACTAGTTCATTACATTCACTAAATGCGTAATTTCCAATTTCTTCTAATTTTGATGGTAATTTAATACTTTTATCTCCTGTTAATTTATCACAATTATAAAAAGAATACTTTCCTATTTTTATTACTGTTTCTGGAATAACCACTTTTTCCACATTACTTCCATTAGAACTTGATATCGCATAATCTGGTATATTCCTAATGCCTTCTTCAAAAATAACTGTTTTTAATTCATTTGCTCCTGCCAATGGTCCATTATATGCCACATATGTTTGCATAGTAGTTACTGTCTTTGGAATAGTTATACTGCTAATTCCTGTCCCTTCAAATATAGCACTTCCCATCTCCTCTAGCTTACTAGATAATTCTACCTTTTCTAAACTCTTACACTCACTAAAAACATAATGCCCTATACTTAAAATACTGGATGGCATTGTTACTTCTGTAAGACTCTTACATTTTTCAAATGCAGAACTCCCAATAGATACTACCTTATGCCCACTTAAAGTATCTGGAATCACAATTTTTGTACCATTTCCTGTATACTTTATAATTACTGCTTCATCTCCCGATAATGTATAAGTATAATCACCAGAAATTAATTCTGAAGCCTTTGCCATTCCTTCAGATACATTTATATTAAAGTTCTCTTGTTCTTCATCATCATATAACACTTCATTTATTATTTTATTATCTTCCTCTATCTTCTTCTCTTCCGTGTGATTTTCTATTTTTTCTTGATTTTCTTCGTTCTCTTCAAAACTTTCCTTTTCTTCTTCCTGTTGCTCTTTTTCTATCCCTATATTTATATCTCCCTCTTTCTTCTGTTGTTCTACAGAAACTATTTCCTTTTCTTTCTCTGATTCTACTATCTTTTCATTTAATTCTTTTGTTTCTGTATCTGCTGCCAAAGCGGAAATATCAAATTCCATAGCCAGTAATACTATAGTTAATATCCAAGCTAAAAATTTTTTATAATATTTTTTGTTCATATAAATCACTCCCAATGTAAACTCTCTTTATTTTATACTAAAAAATCTTAAATATATCCTACTTTTCATAAAATAGATTAATAGACACGTTTCCTAAAGCCTATCTAAGAAACGCATCTATTTAATCAATTAACACTAACAACACTAGCTTAAAAAATCACATATTACATACTTTTTTTAAAAATCCTCTATCAACTGTGCTGCATACTTCAATATAAGCAATGCATCGCTTGAATCTACTTTCCCATCTCCATTGACATCTGCTGCACTTTCTTCTGTTGCATTTCCTTCCAATAAATTTGCTGCCATCTTAAGTACCACAAGGGCATCCCCAGAATCAATTTTTTGATCCATAGTAACATCACCAAATGTATAAGCAGATACTCCATTTACGAAAAGGCGAATATCTATACTTTCTGATGTATCTTTAATTCCCACTTTTAATGTTACTTCTCCCGGCATTTTTGCTGTTACTGTAATTTTTGCTTTTCCATCCTTATCAATAGTAACTTTATCCACAGAAACCATTTCTTCAAAAGAACTATTGCATATTAATTCCTGTTCTCCTGTATAATTTTCAATTGTTACTGGAATTACTGTTGTTTTTCCATCCTCTATTTGCTTTTCTTTTTCTACTTTTAACACTGGCTTCTTAGCAAATTTCTTTGATACAGTTATTTCTTTCATTGGTTTCTCTGCATAATTTTTTACTGTTTCTGGTATTGTTAAAGTATACGTTCCCGAACTATCCGAAAGTTTTTTATCAAATCCTAACTTATATTCCTTTGCATAGATAGTTCCATCCAATCCCGATTCCTCTTTACTATAATCAAGTGTATAAGAAATCGTAGTTCCTTTTTCATCTTTTATTATAATGTTTTCTACTGTTTCTGGTTTCATATATTGCGTAAAAATAACTTCTGCACTATCCTCATAAATATTAACTGCTTCTGCCTCTGGTGACTTATTAGAAATCATAGCAATATTTACATCTACTTGTGGTGGTGGTACTTCCATCCAATCACTATAAACTGTTTCATAACCATCTAATTCATATTTCACCTGCCATAAACCTGCTGGAACATCCCATGCATAAACACCATCTTTTCCAGTAATTAATGGATTTTGTTGATCATATTCTTCTGCCTTCCATTCAATAGGCTCTGAATCATTCGTTTCTTTATAATAAATAGTTGCCTTTACATTTTCTAATCGGTTTTCTTTTACTGCTTCATAAACATAGCCGCTTGGATCAATAATCCAACGAATATGATAACCATTTCCTGAAGAAAGAATATTTACTACACGCTGTTTATATAATTTCTCAAAAATTTCATTGCTGACATTGCTCATCATTGCAAATAGCAAGTCGTCCATTTGAATACGTCCATCTTTATTTTTCTCATTTCCTGCAATCATTGCAGTAATGACACGAAGCACAAGTCCTTGTTCAAATAGTTTTTCACTATCTTTGATTGCAGTATTTGCTTCTTCTTCACTCATATCAGAAGCATAAATATTTTGAAGCATTGTTTCATAAGAATCATTTGCTGGATAATAAGCAGAAAGATAACCTTCTTCCATTCCTGCACTAATTACTTGTATCAGTAATTCACGCATACTACGATTCCAGTTTCCTTCCACTTTCAATGTATAACCATATTGCTTCTTTTCTGTCAGATTATAAATAGTAATAGAAACTTTATCTAAATCAGAATAATCAAGACAGTAAATATAATCTTTCTTATTTTCTGTAAATTCTTTTACAATCTGACTCTCTTTTTCTTTTAAAAGTTCTTCCTTATTTACTTCATTCTGATCGGATACTATTGTTTCTGTTAATTTTAAAGAAACACCTTCTATTCCTGTTAAATCAGAAGAAAGCTTTGCATTTAATACACGATTATTTGCATTTACGTTTACGTTTGTATTTGCATTCACACTTTCCTTTACTTCTATAATACTTTTCTTCCAGCCATCTTTTAATTTTGCTGTAAAACTTTCTGATGAAAAATCAACATTATTTCCTACGGAAATCTTTTTCTTACTCGTTTTTAAAGTATATTCTACACTGATTTTTCCCGGAACATAATTAATATTTCCTTTATCAAAATAACCATTTGCTACATAACATTGTTTCTTTGTATCCCAAAATGCCTCTATATATTTTTTTACATTATTTCTTGTACTAACAATATAAACATGATCAATTTCTTTTCGATTTGTAAAAGAAGCTGTAAAAGAATACCCTGCTAATGGATAAAATACAACATAACCTGTCAGTAAACTATGATCAGTCAAAATATATTTATTATTATTAATATGATCCTGATAATACATCACAAGTTCTTCTAATACTGGCAATTCCTTTTGATAAATAACTTGAGTCTTTGCCTGTGCAAGAACTTGTTCTCCATTAAGAATTTCTGCCTTAATTTCATATGTTTTTCCATTAACTGGTTCTGGAATCGAAATTGTTGTTTGATAAGTTCCTGCTTTTGATGCTGTTACCTTTCCAACATTTTTTCCATCTATGGAAAATACAATTTCTGCATCTGCGGTAGCCGCACCTTCTACCTTTAATTTTCCTGTATTGGTATAAGGATCAGTAAGCAATGTTAGTACTGCCTTCTCACCATGAAGAATCCCAATCGTTTCTTCTTTCTTTTCTCCTTGTTTTGTATAACAAAATCTTGCAAAGCTTGCGAGATTTCCATCTTTTTCCAGATGAATACTAAAACGAAGTGTTCCCGCATTTTCTGTTACTGGAACAATTAATAAATTATCTCTAGAACCAACGACAGTCCAGCCATTTTTATACTCATAATTTCCTATCAGCGTTCCATTGACTGCAACACTGCCTTCTGCTAACATAGAACAAGATGGAATATGTACCTGAATTGTTTTATTTTCCAAATCATTTGCTGCACTTGTTTCCTTTATGGCATATTTCACTGTATAATCAATCATTCCATTTGCTGTATTTTGTTCAAAATAAGATTCTTTTGTATTTAACACTTGTCCTTTACTGCTACTTCCACTTGTTCCCATTGTTTTAAATGGAATTTCTCTATCAATTAAAGAAATCGCTGTTTCAGAATCTGCATGACAATAAAGTGTCGCATCACAATTTTCTAAAAGCTTTGCCCCTGTATATGTAATATTATCTGGTAATGTAATTACTTTTAAACTACTGCACTCACTAAATAAACGATCAGGAAGTTTTGTTGCTTCTTTATCAAAATTTACTTCTTTTAAAGAAATGCAACTTTTAAAAATACCATATCCTGTTTTCTCTAAACTTTTTGGAAGGGTAAGCCCTGTAAGACTGGTACAATTTTCAAAGGCATAACTTCCAATTGCTTTTAAATTATTTGGAAGAATCATTTGTTTTAAATTCACACAATTTTGAAAAGCATTACTTGCAATTTCTGTAACTTGATGACTTTGTATCATTTCAGGAATTGTAACGGCCGTATTTTCTTTATCACAACCTGTTACAACTGCATGACCATCTTGATAAATTTGATAAGTTATTTTATTTTCTGTAACACTTTCTCCTTTATCAATAGTAACAATATTTGTTTTGCAGCCTTCCATTGCCGCAATCTGTTTTGCCTGATCTGCATCCATAAAACAATTATAAATACGTACATCATCAACAGCACCTTTTACCAACTTATCCCAGAAATTACCACCAATATAAAAATAAGTATCCTTTCCCAAAAACATATCAGCCGCTACACTTCCGGAACACCAAAGTTCTCCATTAATATAACAATCAGAACTTACACAATCTTTCTCATATGTCTGTTTTTTTCCATTGACAGTTACTAATACATGATTCCATTCACCCTTTGGAAGCGGAGAAAGAAATCCCTGATCAATTCCTTTTCCATACCATGGCCATGCTTCTGTCTTTCCATTTCTTGACCAAACAGTCGGAAGTGTTTCTCCTACCCAAAAACTCTTTGTTACATTAAGCCAGCAAAAATCTGTACGTTCTTTTACTTCTTTTTCTTCAAAAGGTTTTTCTCCAATATCGGATGCCAAAAAAAGCATAGCTCCATATTGTGCTACTTCTTCTGGTTTTACCCAAAAAGAAAGTGTATAGCTATCTCCAAGGGAATCCAAAGGATATCCAATTGCATAAGTACCATCTAATAAAAGTGCTTTTCCATGACCTTCCATACTTTCTATATATTGTTCAGAAATCGTTGGATCAACTGTTAAAGCTGTTTGTGGATTTGTTTCATCTGGACGATCTCCTTCTCTGGAAAGTACACTTCCTCCACTTAAGTTTTCATCAAAAGATAATTCCAATATTGGTTCTTTAATAGGCTCGTTCCATTCCTTCCATTGATATCCATTATTTTCTGCATATACCTTTGCATAAGAATTTGCTCCACTTGCAATCATAGGAGTTTCACTGCATTGATCAAAAATAGGAAAACCTATAGAATTTACAGAAACGGGCATACAAACTTCTGAAAGCAAAGGGCATTGATAAAAAACTCCTCCATTTATAAATTGCACTGTATTTGGCAAAATCACTTTCTTTATATTTTTCATATTAGAAAAAGCATAAGTCTCAACTTCTTCAAAGGAGCTATTACTTAAATCCGCTATTTCCGCCTTATCCGTTCTATAATAACAACTTAATTTTTTCTTATAAATAAAACAAAATTCATCTTCTTCCTTTGTATCAGGATCAAGCACTTCATATCCCTGCTGGCTATTCTGCAAATGATATACATAAGCACGACTGTTCTTTTTGCACTTAATCACAGTGCTTAAATTAAAAGCATTCTGTTCAATACTAATCACACTATCTGGAATTACAAGCTCTTTTAATTCTTTACATTCTAAAAAGGCAGCAGCACCAATTTTCTTTACTGTTTCTGGAATCTGTACAGAAGTAATATTTTTTCCATAAAATACAGAACTTCCAATTTCTGTTACTTCTTCTGGTATTACAATATCTGTCGCTGTTCCTTGATATCCTGTTAAAACATGATCTACAATAATAAAGTCATCATAAGTATTTATTTCACTTTCATAACGATTCATAATTGCCTTTGCCTGCTCGGCTGTCACTGCTGTATTATAAATTTCCAGATCATCTAAATATCCATAAAATGCAGGATCCCAATAATTAATTCCAAGATAAGTAGAAACATTCTCTGAATCCCAAATATCCCATGCTACTTCACCGTTATTTATCAGTTCCCCATTAATATAACAATTCATAACACGAGTTCCTTCTACTTCCCCATTGCTATTTCCATCTACAGAAAAAAGCACATGAGACCATATTCCTCTTGGAAGATTATCGCTTTGTTCTCCTGTATTTAGTTTTCCTGTATTTGATTCTCCCATATCTGTTTCTCTGCTTGTTGATCGGTGATCTTTTAAAATCCCACTATAAGACCAAAGATATGGTGTTACAGGCCACCCATATTCACTATACCTTTGTGTAGCATTAAACCAAGAACCTGTATCTCCAAATATTCCATCTCCTACAAATAACATCGAACTCCATTGTTGTAACTTTTCTGGTTTTACCCAAAAAGAAACAGTATAAGATTTTCCTATCTTTTCATGTTCTAATAACAAGCCATAGCTTCCATCTAGATAAAGTGCTTGATTACGAACTCCTTTTTTATAGACTTCTTTTTTCTCACTATCTGGCTGTGGATATGCTCCCACATTTGATCCATAATTATTATCACCTAAACGAGTAACAACTTGTGCTGTTCCAATATTATTATCAAAGTTATAAGAATACATTGGTTCTGGAATCTCTGCTTTTTCCTCTGCTTGAACATAGGTTTTTGTTTGCATTCCAAACATACCCTTGATACCCTCTCCATAACAGCCACCAAAAACTAATCCTGCTGATAACAGTATGGAAAGAATACGATATCTTTTTTTCTTTTTCATAGAACTTCCCCTTTCTATCAAGAAATCTTACTTCTTTACGAGCACTTTACACTTTAATGCTTTTGCTCCTTTTACTTTTGCTTTTATTATGACTGTTCCATGTTTTTTTGCTATCACCTTTCCTTTCTTATTTACCGATGCAATTCTTTTTTTACTAGAATACCATAAAACTTTCTTTGCTGTGTTTTTTACTTTTAATTTTAATGTTTTTCCAACCTTTATCGTTGCTTTTGTTTTATTTAACTTCAATTGTTTCTTTTTTACTTTTATTTCCTTTGCCCCTTTTTTATTTTCATTATTTGCATTTGTATTTGTTTTTATCTTTTCAGATAATTCTTTATCCTCTGTAGAATTTATTCCATTATCTTTTATATCCTCTGTATCATTTTTCTTATCATTTAAACTATTTGGTTCTTTTTTATTTTTCTTGTCTTCTGCATTCTTTCCATTATCTATTTTTTCACTTTCTTTGCTCCCACCGGATGATTCTTCCAAAAAATAATTAGAATCATTAGAATTATTAGAATCCATACTGTTATTTTGATTTCCTTCTGTTGATGTTACTGTTTCAGAAGTTTCTTCCCTATTACTATCCCCTATACGATCATTTTCCTGTTTTTCCTTTTTTACATCATCAAAATCTACCTTAACACTTGTAATAGAATCTAATGACATTATAATTTTTTTATTTACATTCTTATCACTCTTTGTAAAAGAACTTTCCTCTGTAATCCAAATCTCTGCGAAACCATCTTCTGTTTTTGATACTGCTTTAAAATAAGCAATAAATAAAATACTTCCTGCTTTATTAACAGAACCAGAAATGCTTGCATATTGTGCATTTACATGACATGCTGCATAATTTACAATCGGATTTGTTTTTAATCCCTCATATTGATAATAATCTTCATCATATGTATCTTTACTACTATAAATAGCAACTGGTTTTAATTTTTCTTGATCATAATCTAAATAAATACTATAAGCTTCTAATCCTGCCTGTTTTGTATTCATACGAACGATAGCCTTCCAAAAATTTTCTCCCTGATAACGAATTGATTCTGTTTCCAAAACGATCTTTACTTGTTCCACTTCTTCTGCCTTCGCAGTTGTGCTTACCAGATAATTTTTTATCGGATAAAGAAGTCTTTCCATTTCAGAAACAAAATTTAGATTTACAGAGATTCCTATTATAACTATAATAGTACATAATATCTTTTTTATCTTATTCTTTTTTGCTGTTTTCATTTCCTTCCTTTCTTATTATCTCTGTTAAAAAAATATTTTTCTTTCCTCATAATTTTTATAAATAAAAAACAACTTCTCTTAAAAATAACCCAGATTCTATTAAGGTACTTCATCCACAAAATCTTCCAATGATGCCAGTCCTGTAAACATAATACGAATCTGGGTTATAATACTTTATCATAATTTTTTATTTATTTTTATTTTTTCTTTTGTCTTTATCCAAAATTTATCAAAACTTTTTACTTTTTGTTTTTAGATACCTTTTTAATTGTAATCTTAAACTTCAATGTTTTTCCATTTTTTATCTTTGCCTTAATAACAGCTTTGCCCGGTTTTAATGCAGTTACTTTTCCTTTTTTATTTACTTTTGCAATTTTTGGCTTATTAGATGACCAAGTAACTTTTTTCTTTGTGTTTAATACCTTTAGCTTAATGGTTTTTCCAACTTTTACCGATGCTTTCTTCTTATTTAATTTTACTTTTTTCTTCTTAGCAGGTTTCTTATTTTTATTTTTGGAAGTTGAATTTCCCTTATTATTATCTTTCTCATTATCCTGCTTATTATCTGAACTTGTATTATTATCTTTTCCTGTATCGTCTTTTTCATCTGTATTATCACTTGGTGGAATTAGTGTATCCTCATCCTTTTTTGGTGTATCTGTATTTTGATCTTCCTTTGATGGCTTATTATCCGCAGGTGGAGTTACAACGCTTCCACCGCTGCTGCTTCCGCCACCAATACCACTACTGCCATTTCCGCCAGTATTGCCACCAGTATTTCCTCCATTTCCACCAGTATTATCATCTTCACCCGGTTTTGTATTACCACCCTCATTACCAGAAGAAGCTTTTTTCTCAATACGATACTCTGCCGTAATTGCATTTCCTGATGTAATTGCAAGTAAATTTTTCCCTGCCTTTTCCTCTGGTAAGTATGCACGCACCGTATAAGTGCCTACTTCCGTTGGAATTTTTTCTGTCCATGTATCTGTATTCCCTGTCTTATATTCAATTACAGCCTGTGCATCTGCTGATTCTGGAGTAATGACTGCCTTTGCTCCTGTTACATTTCCTTGTATTTCTTTTGTATTTGTAATTTCAATTGTTGGTTTTGCTTTTTCAATGATTAAAACATTAGGTTCTACTGTTATATCATAATTAGGATTTCCGCATTCCTTTTTTGTAATGGTATATTCTCCTGCATCTGGTCTTTGGGATGCATTCGTTTGCAATATCAATGCAAGATCTTCCTTTGTATCACTTCCAACTAAATCGTTTTCATCCATTTCAAAATCAAATGATGGCAATGCTTCTCCATAAATAGCAGATGCGGAAATAGCCTTTACTGTAATTTTCTTTGCTTCACAAGATACTTCTGCTTCTACTTCTACTGACTCTGCATATGTTTCTGTATCGTTTGGTCTAAAAATTGCTTTATATTTTTCTCCTGTCTTTGGATAAATTTCATTTGCATTTTTCTCATTCCATTCAAAAGTACCTTCTACTGCTTTTCCATTATAAACCATTTCTCCTGCAGGCTTGATAGCGGCAAGTGTTGTTCCATAAGCACACCTTGCTGTTATTTTATCTTTTACTGTTGGAGCAGCTTTTGTTGTAGTGACTGAAATAATAGTAGCATCTGATGCTAAATGTGTATCTGTTTCTTTATATTTTACAGAAATTTCATAGGTTGTTTTTGGTTCTAATCCTGTAAATACATTATCTTCTGTAAAGTTTTTACCATCAATACTATAAACTGCATTTTCTATCTTCTTTACTGTAATTTGATTTGCTGTTGGTGTACAATCTGCTACTGTAATAACAGGAGCATCTTTCTTTGCTTTTTGCACTTTCTCTGTAAATGCTGATTTTGCACTGCCTCTATATCCATTGTAAGAAACTTCTACATTAAGATACTTTCCTACATCTTCTGCTGTAATCTTATAACTAGCTCCCGTAGCTCCTTCAATTTTTACCTTAGCTGAATCATTTTGTTCATTAGCACGATACCACTGATAAGAAGCATCTCCTGCATCTTCTGGTTTCCCTTCCGATTTTGCATTAATAGTAGAATCAAATTCAAAAATTCCTTCTATACTTGCTGTTACCGTAGATGGAAGATCTGGGTTTGCCCAAATAGCATAATAAGTTACCCCATCTTTTGCTATAACAGTTTTCTTTATTCCAGATTCTCCTTTGTTATCTTCACTCCATCCAAGAAATTCTCTACCATCAAAAGTTGGATTTTCTATTTTAATTTCAGAATCTTTCGCAACTGTTTTCTTTATAATCTTTTCTTCTCCAAATAAGCCACCATTTGCATCAAAAGTTACTGTAGCTGCTTCCCTGCCAGTATCATAGAAATGTGTTGTAGAAGTTCCTTCTTCTAATGCTATTTTTTCACCATTATCGCCACTAAATTCATAATTATAAAGTTCAAAATTTACTTTTCCTATAGAAGTATCTGGAATCCAGAAATAAAAAATAGCAATAGAACCCATATCATAAATTAAATCTGGAGTAGCTCCTGTTACACGAACATATTTTCTTCCTTTTTCATCCTCTATATCAATTCTAGAATTATTTATCTGAGTTGCTATAATATCATATTTATAATATTTAGCATCAGTTCTATACGAATTACCATTTTGACGAAGAAAACCAATTGGAATTGTTTCTTCTATGTTATATCCTATAGAACAACCAAATGCCCCCATTTCGGATTCTGCTGTATCTAAATCTAATGTTAATTTAATAAGTTGTCCATTTGTTTCTGTAAATAATGTTGAATCTGCATTATCCTCTCCGGCACATTCATACATTCCACTTCTCATCTCATCTGTAATTTCTACAATTTCGCTTTTCATAGTAATCTTAATAGTTTCTGCCGTAGCCGCCTCTGCAACCATTCCTCCAAACTCTACAGGAACAGCCGTTGTCACCATTGTAGTTGCGATAGCGACAGAAAGTGCCACTGCAATTTTTCGTTTTAACTTTTTGTTTGTCATAAAACTAACTCCTTCCTCGTTTACATAAAACTACTTTTTACTTTTTTTATTATTGGTATCCCTTTTCAAGCTTAATCTGTTATACTAATATTGGGTTATCTCATAGCAAAAATAATTAAAATCATTTAAAATATGTAACTGTAAAAATTATTTATTTCATTTTTCTACTATGAAAATATTGTATACCATGTTGCATAAATTCCTATCAGAATGCCAATAATATAACTATAGGATTTTAAACTAGCTATTAAATTCTATTCTCTTATAATTATACATATAGTTTCTATTTTTTCGTAGAGTATCCCACTCTGCGAAAAAACTTCTTCTATCCCACATTTATACGCAAAATTGCATTTTACATGACGATTTATTTGACGGTAAATAGCTCTGAAAGTTTACTCATATTTTCCCGCTTTAATTCCATAGATGGATGCACATAGCAATTTAATGTAATATTTACATTAGCATGACCTAAAATTTCGCTTAAACTTTTAATATCAAATCCCACTTCAATGCACCTTGTAGCGAATGTATGCCGAAGAACATGAAAATTTGCATCTTCAATTCCACATTCTTTTAAAACATTTTTAAAATAATATTGTAATGTTCTTGGCTCTATATACTTTGAACTAACTCCTGTCAGCAAAAATGCTTCTGGCACTGTTCTAACTTTTTTAAGCATTTCAAATATTTCATTGGGAATAGGGATTTTTCTAATAGAACAAGAACTTTTTGGAGTAGATATTAATACTTTCGTTTTTTTTCCATTTTCACTATCTTCTCCATTTATTTGAAGTCTCTGCATTGTTTGATGTACAAATATCGTTTTTTCTTCCATTGATATATCATTCCATGTTAAGGCACAAAGTTCTCCTATTCGAAGTCCAGTAAAAAGACATAATAAAATACCCAGATTTATATATTTATTATCTTTCTTTAAATATCTACATAATTTTCTTTGTTCCTCAATACTAAATGCGTGTATTTGTTTCTTACATTGCTTTATTGACGTTACCATAGTAAACGTTGGAACAAAAATTCCTTTCATACTCGCATATTGAAAAATACTATGCAGTAATGATAAAATGTCAGAAACTGTTTTTGCTGAAAGTCCTATTCCCTTTGTACCACCATTGTGTAATAACTTTGTACTAAATTCATTAATTTTAATACAAGTTATTTCTTCAAGATTACATTCTCCAAATTCAGGAATTAGATATAACTTTAATAAATTTTGATACTTAATGACTGTAGACTCCTTTAAAGCAGTTTTCTTTTCAAATATCCATTCTTTTGCAATACTATCAAAGTTTATGTTATTTTCATTTTGTTTTTCTTCTATCTTATTATTTTGTCCTAATAAATAGATAGCATCATTCATTTTCATTTTGACTTCTTTATATGATTTTCCATAAATATAACCATAATAAGCTTTCGTAGTTCCTCTGCGTCCCTTGATATAACGTCCTTCCCATCGACCATCTTTACGTTTATAAATATTTTCCCCTTTACGTGGCATAAAAAATACCTCCTTTTTGACTATAACTTTGACGGCGAATCTTCATTTTAAAATAAAGATAAGCTTCATTAAATATTAAATATATATTATTGATACTACTTTTTTCTTTAAAATTCGATGTTTTGTCTTGACACTGCGACACTTTTCATATAAAATAGTTTCATGTGGTATAAAATTATAGTCTTTTTATTTTCGCAGAGTGGGATACTCTACGAAATTATAATAAAGCGAGTACAAACAATGTACCCGCTTTTTTTATTTTTTACGTATTTATTTTTATGAACAGGGCAAAAATACCTAAACCACAGCTTCTATAAGCACAAATTCCCCTCTTTTTATTTCCTTTACTCCTTCTTCTTTTTCTTATTAAAATTAAAACTAAGCATATATCCTTTGTTTAAATGGTAAAAATTAAGATAGTCAAAAAGTTGTTCTTCTCCTCGTTGATTATAAGTATCTCTATGCCATATTTTTAATTCGATTATAAATTGTTCCCCTTTATAATCTACAATAATATCTGTAGACTTATTATCACGAGTTTGTGCTTCTACATAATAATTTCCAATACCATTAATAATTGGACGCAAATATAATAAAAAATATCTCCTTCCTTCTTCTTCGATAAATATTTCAGAACAATCACCATAAAGATCATGAAAATGTATTACAAATCTTTCAAGAATAAGATCCATATCTAAATGTCCATTCTTTACAAATTCATTTTTATCAGCTAAAGCAGCATTATAAATTTCTATATTTTGTATTTCACTAGAAGTCAAAAACATATTATAAAGTCTTGTTTCAAAAATACGATTATATATTTGAACCATACCATCTTTATTTTTTATAAATCCAAACATAGCAGCAATACTAACTGCTTCAACATCAGGAGAATAAGAAATACTTTTACCAGAAAATAATAATGCATACAACATATCATTTAATTCTTTATAATCAGATAATTTATTGATTAACGAATCAAACAAAGTATTTTTTTCTATCAATAATAATTTAACTGCCTCTAAAAAACCATTTTTTGTCCATACTTCACTTTTATCATAAAATTGTTTGTTTTCTATAATATCCTCATCCATTATCTGACAAATTCTGGAAACTAAAAAAGGATAGCCAGAAGTATAATCATATAATAATTGGGCCATTTCTTTTATATTCATATTAGTTACATAATCATTTTCATATTCCTTTAACATACCTGCAATTTCATCTGGATGGAAACTAAAATCCATAGGAAAAGGAACAGCAATATTCCAAGGACTATTTCTTTTATGTTCACTATCTGATCTAATTTTTTGTTGAATATTCTTAATATCATAAACACTTGCCAAAATAACAGATTGAAATGTTTTTGCTTTATCCCTATTAATATAATCTGCCCTTAACTGTGCAAGAAAATCTAAAAACACCTGATAATTACTTGCACTATCAACTTCATCAATTAACAATACTATTGGCTTTTCTGATTTTGCACACCAAACTTTTAAATCATGAAACAAAATACGTAAATTTCCACTATTCCTATTTTCTGCATATAACTTTAATTTTACCTCAATAGGAATTTCATCAAACTCTAATTCATGTATTAATAATTCGCTAAAGGAACTTACAAAAGTTTGTTCATTTTCAAAATCGGTATGACTTAATGCTTGGAAATCAAGACTAATGACATAATAATCCTTTTTCAAATACTGGTACAATGCTTTTAATATCGTAGTCTTTCCAAATTGCCTAGCACGATTTATTGTAAAATATTGTCCTCGATCAATCATCTTTTTCATTACTGCAAGGCGGCTTTGCAAATCTACCATATAATGCTCACAAGGCAAACAAGGTCCTGTAATATTAAAATATCTTTTCATAGAAAATCAACTTCTCTCTAAAAAATAATTATTTCCAATATCTTATTATACAACAAAAATAATGCAATTAATAGACTTTTTTTGCTTATTTTTTCTTCTTTCTTATGCTATACTATAAACAAAGTAAAAGGATTTTCAAAATTTATAGATTAGAAGTGCATTTACAGTAAATATTGGAGGCTGATAGTACGGTATACCCTTATGCAACATTAAGTGATACAACAGAAATTGTTCATTTTGAAATAAAACCTAATGGAAAAGTTAAAGTTTATATTGAAAAAGCAGTTTACAATGGTTTCCATAACGCTACCTGCTATTTACCAGATTATACATGGGAAAATATAATAGGTTTTTCAGATGATGAAATAGCCTATTATAAAGAATTTATAGAAAATAATGCTCATTTAATTATGGAATTTGCAAAAGATCGAAGCAAATAGTAATGAAATTATACAAAAATGGTATGAATACTTTGGAGAAATCAGTTATTATTGCTAGATAAATCATCAAATTATATAACACTTAATCTGTTTTAAGGAATACAATTTTTTATATTATCTGTCATACAATCCTTAATTTTCACTTTCTATTTCTACTATCGGAAATATAATTTTCAGCTCAAATCCTTTTTTCCATTCTGACTGTGCTTCTAAAGATAAATTCAGATCATATGCAATTTCTTTTGCTAAATATAATCCCATTCCTGTTGCTTTCTTTCTATTTTCTCCAGAGATTCCAGTAAATCCTTTTTCAAAAATATAAGGCAAATCACTTTCTGGCACTCCAATTCCATTATCTTTTATAGAAAATTGATATGTTTTTTTCTCTTTTTTAAATTCCATGCAAAGTTTTGGTACTTTCTCTAAACAATCACTATGATATTTTATAGTATTGCTAATTGCCTGATTTATAATAAAGCAAAGCCCTCTGCGATCAGTATAAACAATACTATCCACAATAGATTCTCCAATTATAATTTCAAATCCTTTTTCTTGAAGCAAAGGATCATAATCATCTAAGATTTCCTCAATACAATCAAATAATTTAATAAATTCAAAAAAATAATCTTTATGTGCTGATTTTAAACGGGCATAAAATAACATTTGATTTACATACTCCTGCATTCTATTGCGAATATAATCTAATTTATATCCAACAGATTTTGGCAATTCTTCTCTCCGATTATCAAGTAATAATGTCAAGAAAGAAATTGGTATCTTTGTTTCATGTGCCCATGCTTCCACATATTCTTCATAATCTGAAATATGTGCTAATAATTGATGATACTCTTGTTTTTGTTCTCGCAATTGTTCTCCTAAAATACATATCATTTCAATATCTGCATGACATATCATTTTTTTTAAAATATTTTCATGATATTCATCTGGATTATCTAAAAAATTCAAAAAAGCCTGCCGCCGTTTTTTTTCATTACTTATAATAGCTTTACATAAAATGCCAAAAAATAATAATGTTCCAAAAAAAATAACAATTGTCAATGCATAAAAGGCATCTAAATCTGCAATCCAAAGAATCAATGCAAAAACGATATCAAGAAATAATAATAAAAACAGCCAGAATAAATACTTCTCCAGAATTTTAAAATTATCTTTCATATCTTTCCTTTATTTCCTTTCCATTTCTATTTTATCACTTGACAGGCACGACTTGACAAGACGATAGCCAATCCCTCGCAATGTCTGAATGCTTTGATTCATAGAAAGCTCCTGCATTGTTTTTTTCAATCTAGTTAAATTTACATTTAATGCATTTTCATCAATAAATTCCGTTGTTCCCCAAAGAGCAATACATAATTCCTCTTTATATACAACTTCCTCTCCATGTTCTAAAAAAACTTCCAAAATCTTTCCTTGATTTTTTGGCAGTATAAGAGATTGATTATGAATATACAAAGTATATGTTTGGCGATCAAGCAAAAATCCATTTCCTTCTAAAAGATTTGTACGTCCTTCATAACGTTTCAATACATTGGATACTCTTGCAAGCAGACGTTCCTTTCTGCATGGTTTGGTTAAATATTCATCTGCTCCAAGCTCCAATGCAGAAAGTTCATCTTTCATTTGATCACGAGAAGTCAAGATAAGAACTGGTATTGTGCTTTTTTGCTTTAATTTACGGCAAATTTGAAAACCATTCATATAAGGAAGATTTAAGTCCAATAACACAAGATCAGGAAGAAGCTCTAAAAGCTGTTCTACCACATTTTCAAAAGACACAATCAAAGTTACCTCATATCCTGCATGATATAGCATTTCTTTTAATTCCTCTCTCATAAATACTTCATCTTCTACAATTACAATCTGTTTCAAATTCATTCTCCTATTTTTTCTTATCCTATTTATTTCAACTCTACTCTTCCCGATCAAATACTACAAGGGATAAAATATAGCGATTGCTTGCTTTTTTTACAGCAAAAATATAAAGAAATTCTGTCACACAAAGCAATAAAATCATTACTATTGAAATCGCCATAAATCCTATAATATCTACACTTGTTCTTGGTGAAAGTAAGCCAGTAAATAAAGATCTTACACCAAAAATACTACTAATCACTGCTACGAAAATAGGAATACCAAAGTAATAATCAATCTGTCTTTTTGCTGAGGCACATAACATTTCATAAGAAGCCCCAAGTTTTAATAACGTTTTATAACGAGAACCCGTTTTTTGCTGTCTTGTTAAAAATTGTACAACATTAGCAGTATTTGCAATAACAAAAAATATAATTGCTAAATAAATGGTAATATAACTAGCAGCAACCACATAAAAAAGCTGTCGTCCTATATTTTGCAAATAACTTTCAAAACAATCAATTCCTGCCTTATTATATAATTTCTCATTTGTTTCTAAAACAGCATTTAAAAGTCCTTTTGTCTTTACTGTCTTTTGATCTAAAACAGCATTTAAATAAACACTATAATTACCATCTGTTAGAAAATCAAACAGTTCATCTCTTACAATAAATGCAAACGATAAGGTAATAGAACGATCAACTACAATATCCGTTGTTTGAACATTTCCTTTGATATGATAAGGTTCTCCTGCAATTTCTATCTCTGGATCAGTTTTCAAAAGTTTATTTAAAAGAGTTTCCCTGCTTTTTGCAAGAAATTCTGTATCTATATAAATAGCTGTTTCATTTTTTTCCAGTTCTATTTTTGGAAGTCCAGCTTGTTTTAAAAGCTTATTATATCCTGTTAAAGCAATGATATGTGGCCTATCTACATATCCAAGATTATTTAATAAAACATCTCTATCTTCGGAGTCTTTCTCTTTCTCTAATAAATCTAAAATAGAATCTATGGAACAAGTTTTTTTATTATCTTCTCCTATTTGAATATACCCTGTTTTTATTTTAAATATAGTAGAAAATAAATTATTTAATCCACTATCAGAAATTTTTTCTTCTATCAAAGGATCATTCTCTACTTCAAAGGTATAATCTAAAATATGATTCTCGGAACTTCCATAAAATTGTGTAATTGCAACACCAGAGCCAAAACAACATAACGCTGCTAAAATAAGCAGGGAACTAATGGCTAAAGTATTATTTTCATAAATCACATTTTCCTGTAATTGTCGAAAGGTAAATATCCATAAATTTTGATTCTTTTTCTTTTTTCCAAAAAATTCTATCACAGAACGCAAGCCAAAAAATAAAAGTAATGTACCTGTAAACCCAAAGAAAAGGGTAAGACCCATTTTACCAATATGATACCATGAAATCCCAAGAATTGCCATAATATAAGCTGTTGAAAGTAAAATAATTCCAAGCAAAAATGATGCAATATATATCAGGGGATGTTTTTGCTTTTTTGTACCCTCTGGCATCGGCGATAAAAGCACACCGATTTCTTTTCTTGCAATTTTTCCGCTTAAAATAATAAAGGCAGCCATTTTAATCAAAAGAAATCCAGCAATTGTCCATAAAATAGCAGAAACCGAAATAGAAAATCTATGCCCAATAATTCCAATACCTACAAGACGTGCTGTAATTAAACTAATAAGTTCCGATAAAAGAATTGCAATCGGTAAACCAAGAAAAAGAGCAGTAAGGCTATTGCGAAAATCTTCCACTAATAAAAGTAAAAATAATTTTGAACGCCGCATTCCCATCATAAGATAAACACCAAATTCATGCATTCTTTGTTCTAATTGAAATTTACTGGCAAAATAAACAAGAAAAAATAAAATTAAAAGCGTCATACCATAAAATAATGGTATCATTGTAAGTAGTTTTTTTACAGCATCGCTTTCTATGGTTGCAAGAAATATCATAATATCTTGTTGCGATAGGGAAAGAATTAAATAAAATGCAATAATAACAATCAAAAGAGAAGTAAAAAATAATCCATGTTCTTTTCTGCTCCTTTTGCTATTGCGTGCTGCCAATTTAAAGAACATTTGCACTCCCTCCTCCCAACTGTGCCATTACTTTTAAAATACGATCATAAAATTCCTGACGGGATTCTTCCTGTCCATTTCGGCGAAGCTCATGAAAAATAATGCCATCTTGAATAAATAAAATCCGTCCACAATAACTTGCTGCATTTGAGTTATGCGTCACCATTAAAATCGTAGTGTTTTTTTCTTGATTCAGTCCTTCCAATTTATCCAATAATACTCTTGCATTTTTAGAATCTAATGCTCCTGTTGGTTCATCAGCAAGAACAATACTTGGATTTAATATAAGAGCACGTGCTGCCGCAACTCTTTGTTTTTGCCCTCCTGACATTTGCGTTGGAAATTTATCTAATATATCTGAAATTTCCAAATACGATGATAATTCCTGTAACCGTTTTTTACTTTCCTTTTCTGAAATATTTTGAATGGATAATGGCAGCAAAATATTTTCCTGTCCTGTTAAATTATCTAAAAGTTCAAAATTCTGAAATAAATATCCAATCTTTTTTCCTCGATATTCTGCGAGTTTTGCTCCCTTTAATGTTAGAATCTCTGTTTCATCCACAAAAATCTTTCCGCTTGTTGGTTGAATCACCCTTGCAATACAATTTAAAAGTGTAGATTTCCCTGAGCCACTGCTGCCCATAATTCCTAAAAATTCACCTTCCATTACCTGAAAGGAAATTCCAGCTAATGCTTTTGTTTCATTTTCTGCTTTTCCATAATATTTATGAAGATTATCAATCTCCAATATTTTTTGTTTCATGAAAAATGCCCCCTTTCATTCCCTATCATAACATAACAGGCATTAAAATAATACTTACAGTGAATGAAAGAAAGCATGAATAATGAAAAATAAAGAAACCTTTACAAGTTATAGCGTTTCATTTACATACAATTTTACTCTATTTTGAATAATTTCTGCTGTTTCTTCTGCTGTTTTATCTTCTGCAAAAAATGCTCCTAATTCTTCCTGTATAATTTCACAAACCTTTTGTGTAGTCATATCAGTAGCAATATTATAAGAAATACCAATTCTTCCAATACAGTCAATGATGGAATAAATTTTTTTGACTTCCTTTTTGCTTAATGGTCCAATCTTAATTTCATACTCACCATCTTGACTTGTTGTATTTATTGGTTCAATTCTTGTACCATCTTTTTCTGTATAACTTTCTACTGTCATGGCATACTTAAGTTTTTTCTTTAATGCATCTTTTCTTACAGGGATTCCCAAAAGACTATCAAAAACATTATTTCCTCCCTGCATTTGATACTCATAAGTAAAAAATTGACGCAGAAATTTCCATGCTCCTTTTTTATTATTACATTGTTCTGTAATTGCGAATGCTGGCTCTTGAAATTCCATGGAAATCTTTGTATCTTTTTCTTGCTTTGGATAACCAACGACCGAACAACCACCAGAATTTTTCCATATCTTATCATATTCCTGAATCATATCTAATTGCGTAAAGGAAAATTTTTTTAATAAAATCGTACCATCTTTTGCTGATTTATTTTTTCCAATATAAATATCCTTTCTATCTGGAAAATTTTTAGAAAATTCCAATACTTTTATAAATTCTTTTGTATTAAAAAATACTTCTCCACTTTCCCAATTAATATAATTTTCCATTTGATCACAGACAACACTACATGGAAAATCTTGTCTTGACATAAAGTCTATAAATACATTATCTCCTGGCATTGTTTTATAAATTTTTTCTAAGTCTTTAAATGTTATATAATTCTTATCTTTTAATAATTCCTTACTTCCTACTAATGCATTTAAACAAAAAGTAGAACCCATAATAAAAAGTTTTCCATCTTGTTCTGCAGCATTTCTTACAGAATCAATGAAATCTTCTTTTCTTACTTCTTTATCTTCTCCCATCAAAGGATATAAATCTGTTAAAATTCCTTTTTTTTGATATCTATCTGCTGGAAGTCCGTCCATACACAAAATATCAGGAATCTGTCCAGAAATCATATCAAGATTTAATGCATTTACCACATCTTCATATTCTGAATAATCTTTTACTTCAATTTGATAATCTTTTTCTTTTCTATTAAAATCAAGTATATGTTCTTTTACTCTTTTATTTAACTTAGTACAAGCAAGTGTTAAAACCTTTTTTTCTTCTACTTCTTTATTCTCAACACGCTTTACTATAATAAATTCTAATTTTGCTTGTTCTGTTTTCTCTATCATCCGAAAAGAATTATCATCTATAAAAAATACTTCTCTTATATTATCTTCATTAATACCAATACTAATCCAATCAAATAAAGGCTTTATATTACCTTCTGTTAAATCAAAACTAGATACCTTTGATCTATCATTTAAATATAGTATCGTTTCCTTTCCAGCAAAAATATCCAAACTATTTTTTTGTAAGTCATTTAATGCAATTTCTTTAGAAAAACCTTTTTCTAAATCCAGTCTTTTTATTATTATATTTATCTCACTATTATCATAACCATAACTATAATAATTTCCATCTCCTGCAAAGAATATTCCTATGACTTCATTTCTAAAATCAAACTGTTTTTTCTTCTTCCCCTTAGAATCAAATAAATAGACTTCCTGATTTCCTATTGCTAGTACAGAACCATCTTCCATAATAACAGCTCGTCCTTTTCCTATATATATGGGATAGTTTTCTTCTTCTTTTAAATGATACCTTTTTGCACTTGTTCCATCTTCTTTTAAAATATGAAGATAATATTGCTCCCTTTCTTTCTTTTTTACAAATATACTTGTTAAGAGATAATACTGCCCTTTACTATTAATAGAAAGAAGTTCTGCTTTTTCTCCTTTTTTTAAAACAAGTTTTGTTTGTATCATATCTTTTCCATTAAAATCACAGGAAATCAAAAAATAATGTTCTTCCTTTTCTTTTGAACCAAGCATAAAGATTCTATTTTCTTTTCTGCACAAGCTAAAGATATCATCAGCTTCTATAGGAATCGGTTGAAAAAATGATTGATAATGATATGCTTCTTGCTTTGTTATTTCTTTTTGTACTTTCTTTTCTTTCTGTTTACCACAGCCAGCAACTACAACTATTAAAAAAAAGAACAAACAATAAAGTGCAAACTGTTTCAATAAACTTATTATAAAAAATCTACTTTTTTGTTTTCTCATAAACATATTCTCCCAAATAACCTTTTTAAAATAAACTATTTTTTATCTCTTTCTTTATTCTATCATAAAATAAGTTATTTGAAAAGTTATAAAAATAGACAGCAACTCTGACGAATAAATATACTGGCGGTCGAAAAACCTGACCGCTTAGTATAAAGTGATGTGCACGACTGCACACTGTAAGAAAGCACTACCAATAAAAATTGATAGTGCTTTCTTTGAAATTTTTCGCCCATGGGTATAAATTTATTTTTTGGTATTTTTTACTATTTTTTTAATAAATTTTCTCTCCCATATCGTTTTGTAATAGAAAAAATATCTTCTTGAAGCTCTTTTGACAATTCTTCTTGTTTGATACGCCATCTCCAATTAATCCCTATTGTGGAAGGTGTATTCATACGACAAGTATTATCACATCCCATATAATCTTGTATTGGAATAATACAAATTTTAGAGTTGCTTCGCATAATAAGAGAAATAAACGATTGATGCAATTCTTCTTTTGGTGTATATTGATCACATAAATAATCTCTTGCTAATTGCTGTTCTTCCTCTGTAATAGAAGAAAACCAGCCAGCAATCGTTTCATTATCATGCGTACCTGTATAAGCTACACTATTATCACTATAATTATGCGGTAAATAATCATTAGAAGATCCTGAATCTCTAGAATCAAAAGCAAATTCTAAAACTTTCATTCCAGAAAAACCGCTTTCTTTTACAAGGCGGCGGACAGAATCTGTTACATATCCTAAATCTTCCGCTATCACTTCTTGCTTTCCCAGATATTTTTCCATATAATAAAATAATTCCATTCCCGGTCCTTTTTCCCAGTGGCCATGAACGGCAGATTCAGCTCCATAAGGAATGGAATAATATTCATCAAAGCCACGAAAATGGTCAATTCGCACCATATCATACATTTTAAAACAATAACGCAATCTGGAAAGCCACCATTTATATTCTGTTTTCTTATGATACTCCCAGTAATAAAGAGGATTGCCCCAAAGCTGCCCTTTTGCTGAAAAACCATCAGGAGGACAACCGGCTACTGCAAGTGGTATATTATTTTCATCTAACTGAAATAATTTTGGATTTGCCCATGTATCTGCACTATCCATTGCAACATAAATAGGAATATCACCAATCAAAGAAATTCCTCTTTGATTTGCATATGTTTTTAAAGCATTCCATTGTTTTAAAAATTCAAATTGCATAAATTTTTGAAATGCAATTTCAGAATGTAATTCCTGTTCATAAGTTCCCATGGCAAGCTTATCTCGTAGACGAATATCTTCTGGCCATTCATTCCAAGCAATGCCATGAAATTTATTTTTTACTGCCATAAATAGTGCATAATCGGAAAGCCACCATGCATTTTTTTCAACAAATTCCTGATACTCAATATTTTCTTCTATTTTGCTACGCTGATAAGCTTGGTATAATAATGGATAACGATTTTTATAAATTTTCTCATAATTAATATCATCTTCTTTGTTTCCAAAATCAGCCGCTTCACATTCTTTCTCTGTTAAAAGTCCTTTTGCAATGAAATCTTCCAGACTAATAAAATAAGGATTTCCAGCAAATGTAGAAAAAGACTGATAAGGAGAATCTCCATAACTTGTAGGACCAAGAGGAAGTATCTGCCAATATTTTTGACCAGCCTCACAAAGCCAATCAATAAAATTATATGCACTTTTTGAAAAACAACCAATACCATATTTTGATGGTAAGCTAGTAATTGGAAGCAAAATTCCTGCTGTTCGTTCCATAAACATCCTCCTTATTTTTTCGTCAAAAATAATTTCTTTTTTAAAGCAAAATTCTAGTTTTCATAAGAAGAAGTAGCTGTTTCTATAAGAACTCCAAAATGATCAGAAATTTTTGGTTCTTTCCTTCCATCAAATAAAACATTAGAACTTTTTATTTTTTTTGATTTATTACAAAAAATATGATCAATACGCATTCCTTCCAATTTTTCTAAAGAATGCCAGCCATCAATACTTCCTTCTACCGTAATGCCATGATCTTTTTGTACCGCTAATTGATACGTATCAAACCATCCACTATTTATAATATAATCATATCCTTGCCCACGAAATTCTGCTGGACTATTAAAATCGCCCAACAGCCAGACCGTTGTTTCTTTTTTCTTTGTTTGTAAAGCATGATTTAAACAATCCCATTGAAGTTCAAATGGTTCTTCTTCATCTTTCCACCAACCCATATGAACAGTATAAAACCATTCCTTATCCTCTGTTTGAATCCCTAATACTTTACGAGTTTTCCAATTATGATAATCTCTGCATTTACTAATAAAAAAAGAATCTACCTTAAGAATTTCTTTTCTGCAAAAAACAGCAAGACCTTCATCATAAACCTCATATCCTATTTTAGCAGGAATCCATGTCCATGAATAAGCAAGTCCAGCATTGCAAAGAGAAAGAGCTGTCTGCAAAGCATGATTATCTTCACGAACTTCCACCTTTTCATATTCACAAGAACAGCCAGCAAAATTAGTTAAACCTTTAAGCGGCACTAAGTTTGCATCTCTTCTTTGATTTACTTCCTGCATTGCTATAATATCAGGTTGTTCTTTCAGAATAGTTTCTATAAATTGCTCTCGTTTTTGCTGATAATTTTCTTCTAAAAGACTATGCGTATTTAAAGTTAATAATTTCATTCACACCCCTCCTTTCTAAAATTAAAAAATTATTATAAAAAAACACTTTTTATCATTAAAGAATATCATTAATATCTGATTTTAATACATCTGCTTTTGGTCCATAGATCGCTTGAATTCCATTATCCTTTTTCACTAAACCTAAAGCTCCTTCTGCTTTCCATGCCGCTGTATCAGCAACTTGTGCTGGATCTTTTACAGTTACCCTTAATCGAGTCATACAAGCATCTACTAAGACAATATTTTCACGACCGCCAAGAAGTGCAATAATACGTTCTGGCTGGCTATTTCCACCACTGCTGCCACTTTGTTGACTAGAACCAGAACCCTCTTCTTCATTTTCATCTGTGTAATTGCCAAGACGACCCGGAGTAGCAAAGGAAAATTTTCCAATCATAAAATAAGCAATTGCATAGCCTATGATAAAGAATCCAATACAACAAAGAATAAAATGAATAATATCACCGCTAAGACCTGCTTTTAGCGACATTGGAACACGCGTTAAAAACTCTAAGTTTCCAAAGGAATGCAGTCGTAAATCAATAAGACCTGCCATAGCAAAAGCACATCCTTGTAAAACTGCATAAACAACATATAAAGGCAGAGCACAAAACATAAACATAAACTCTAATGGTTCTGTAACACCTGTTAAAAATACAGCAAGAACTGTAGAAAAAAACATTGATTTATAGTTCTTTTTCTTATCTTTATCCACTCGGCGATACATAGCAAGTGCAATTCCCATCAAAAGACCAGTAGCACCAATCATCTGTCCTACTTTAAAACGAGCTGGTGTCACTCCTGTTAATAAATTTTGATATGCTGTCATATCACCAGCATCTTTAAAGTTAATTAAATCTGTAACCCATGCAAGCCAAAGAGGATCTTGCCCAAATACTTCAGAACCAGCATTAATACCTGTCTGAATCATATAAGTACCACCAAAAGAAGTATAATTCATTGGAATTGTAAGCATATGATGAAGTCCAAATGGCAGCAATAAACGTTCTATAGCAATCCAATAAAAGAATAACCTCTTGACAAAGGGTGTATCATAAAGATAG
>CAJTJZ010000046.1:0-216 GCA_910576895.1 uncultured Lachnospiraceae bacterium
GGAGATGCACCAAATAATCTGATTACTTTATGTGAAACCTGTCATAGTGGTTATCATAAAAGAACAATAAAGTTACCAAAGACGATACATAGAGGAATGTCATGGAAAGATGCAACTTTTATGGGAATTATGAGATGGGCATTTTATAACGAATTGAAGAAACTATATCCGAATGTATTTATGACTTACGGATATATCACAAAAAATATAAGGATA
>CAJTJZ010000046.1:272-6417 GCA_910576895.1 uncultured Lachnospiraceae bacterium
AACGGCAGAACCTTTAGGATATTATTTTTATCAGAAAAAAGTACGTAGACATAATCGGCAGATACACAAAAGTAATATTTTGAAAGGGGGAATACGCAAGAGAAACCAAGCAGAATATCTAGTAAAAGGATATCGTCTTTTCGATAAGGTATCTTATAATGGAAACTCTTATTTTATTTTCGGACGGAGAAACAGCGGTTTTTTTGATATCCGTAATTTAAACGGAGAGAAAGTAAACAAAGGAAGTGTAAGTTATAAAAAATTAAAGTTTTTAGAATCTGCAAAAGGATATTTAACAGAACGGCAAGAACAGTATGGATAAAAAGGAGGACGGCACTCCTCCCACCACCCAAGGTTTGCAATGCTTTTCCTTTATGAAAAGTATTGCCTGTAGTGGGTTTCCGTGCCTGTTACATTTTATGAAGAGGTGATAAATGGATTATAAAATTCGTGAAATCAGAGAAAGTGAATATCCGATATTATCCGATTTTTTATATGAAGCAATTTTTGTTCCAAAAGGAATGGAAAAGCCGTTGAAATCTATTATCCAACAGCCAGAGTTACAGGTATATATTGCAGATTTTGGAAAAGCAGATGACTATTGTTTTGTTGTTGAAATAGAAGAAAAGATTGTAGGTGCAGTATGGGTACGTATTATGAATGATTATGGTCATATCGATAATGAAACGCCTTCATTTGCCATATCATTGTATGAAGAATATAGACACTTAGGCATAGGCACAGAACTTATGAGAGCTATGCTGCAATTCCTAAAAGATAAAGGATATAAACAGACATCTCTTTCTGTACAGAAAGTAAACTATGCGGTTGATATGTATAGAAAGTTAGGATTTGAGGTTGTTAATGAGAACGAAGAAGAATACATAATGATTTGTCGATTGTAATGTGATAAGATAATTTTCTTTAATTTAATAAATAGATAGAAAAGTTTAAGTAACCTGCAAAAGTTACCCATAGTAAATATGGAATCATCAAATATCCAGCTAATTTTGATATCTGATAGAATAAAATCATTGTTTTAAGAATCAATAACCATAACAAAATAAGCCAAATAAATGCAAATAAGTATAATTTCAGATTACTACTAATATGATTTGATTTATTTTTTTATTCCAAATACTATTTATTTTCTGTCTATAATTTGCATGATAGATATGATATAATATAAGTATTAGCACAGTTCACGTCATGTATTTATACTAGAGAAAGAAGATGGTATCATGCAGTATGTTGTCACAAATGGAAAAAAATTTTATTATCCTGAAGTAAGAACCAATAAAGTTTGCAAAACTGAAAATGTGGATCAGGCTTTTCTATTTTCAAATGAAAAAACAGCAAAAGAACTTATAAAAAGAGCAAGTAAGAAATTAAAGGGATTTCATGTAGAATCTATTATCTGTGAAGCTAGTGAAACATTAAATCCTATATCAAAAGAGAAACGTATTCTCTTTAGCTGTGAACAAAGAGAAGCAGTTTACAATAAGTATGAAGGACATTGTGGTATTTGTGGACGGTTTGTACCTTATCCTACTTTTACAATAGATCATATTGTACCTTTATCTAAAGGAGGTACGAACGAAATAAGCAATCTTCAATGTGCTTGTAGGTCATGTAATACTTTAAAGCAAGATATTCTATCCGAAGATTTGAATAGTAAATTATTAGAGATTCTTACGTATTATATGAGACAACACCCTAAAGATCACTCTATATGGAAACAGATAAAGAAGATACATAAAGAAATTAAAATAGTAAAAAAATTTAAAAAATAAGGCATATTTTGCAGTTCCTTTATGATCCTGTCTTATTTTTTATTGATTTTCGACATAAAATTTGCTATACTTTCTTTCATAGGAAACAATCGTGTTACAGGGTGGGCTGACCTTCCATTTTAACAGAATGGGGGTGATGCCTATGAAAAAAAGGAAAAACAAAAAAGGCAGGAAAATCAAAATTTCTTTGATGGAACTGCTTACGTTCGGAATATTTCTTTTGGCATTGCTTACATTTATTTTTACATTTTGTAAGTAGCTATACATAGAAAAACCACTCCTGTATACTTTGGCGAGTGTCAGAGTGGATTTTTCTGTTTTGATATTCGGTTAACCCACCTTGTGGGCGGTTGCTTCCTTTTTTTCTGTTTTTAATATATCATATCCAGAATTATTTTTCAAGGCTTTCTGAAATTTTTCTTTTATATTTACTATTTTCGATAAAATTATTCCATTTTCTTTCAATTTGTAGTACGCTCTTAGAAAAAACGAAAGTAAGGAAAAACTATGAAGAAAAATAGGTTATTTTTTTCTTTGTCAATGACTCTTGTAGCAAGCCTTGTCTTTGATAAAGACCTTCCTTCTTAGTAGGATTGCGAAGAATTTATTTTGTTGCTAGCTTTATTATCTCACAATCTTGCTTGTTTGGGGAGGTCTTTTCCGAAAAAATTTTTACTCGTTAGAGCTGATTGAAAGTAAACATAACAAGGGTTATACTTGCTTTGCAAATATAACAAGGCTTGCAACTTTTGTTCACTTATGTTAGAATCAAGAAGAAACAGAATATTTTTTTGGAGATTTTAACAGTTTTTTTGAATAGAAGTTGTAAGAGGCGTGGTATGGAGAGAGATTTTATTGATAGAAATAATAGAATAAGGAATATAAAAGCAAATTATGACTTAGCTCATTCCTGCCGAAAAAAAGGAGAGTTAAAAAAAGCGGAGCAGCTTTATATAGAAAATTTAGAGTGTAATCGAATGTTATCTATTTTACTTCCGGGAGTTTTTGAATCTAATATCATACAAATGAGTTATGAATTGGCTGATTTATACAGAAGTATCAATCATTCAAAAGAGGCAGAGAGCTATTATAAAGAGGCTTTAAAGCTAAGTAGAGAAATGGTAGTAAAAAAGCTTTTATTTCCAGTTGCTAATTTTCCAAATTATGAGCCATTTGTGGCAACGATTTGTAATGATTTAGGTGTTCTATATTGGAAAATAAATCGTTTTCGGGAAGCGGCAGAGTCTTTACAGGAAGCATTAGAGATTCGCCGAAAGTTTGCAGTAAAAAATCCAAGACTTTTTTTATCAAAAATAGCAGATACTTGCAATGATATCGGTGGATTATATTGTAAAACAAATTGTTATAAAGAAGCAGAACAATGTTATCAAGAGGCATTGGAAATTTATCAGGAATTATCAAAAAGAGATAATAAAAAGTATGAAGTAAAACTTGCGATGGCATATAATAATTTATCTATTGTTTATGAAGAAACTGGATATTATGAACTTGCAGAAGCAGGGTATCAAAAAGCATTGGAAATAAGGAAAAGACTAGCAGAGGAAAACCCAAGGGAATTTGCTTCTTATTTAGCAAATACCTATCATAATTTGGGTGTTTTAAATTATGTAAAAAATAAAGATAAAGAAGCAGAAGATTATTATCAAAAGGCATTGGAAATTTATGAAAGCTTGGAAACAGAAGAAAAAGGGATTTATGAATCCGATCTTGCAATGACATATGCAAATCTTGGAACATTATATAAAGATGAAAAACAGAAGAAAAAAGCAGAAATATCATATGAAAAGGCATGGAAGCTTTATCAAAGACTATTAGAAAAAAATCCAGAAATCTACCAAAGAGAAATAGAAAAAATCCAGAAAAATAGGAAAGAACTAGAAGAATTAGAGGTATTAGAAGAAACAAAAGAATCGAAAGTAATAAGAAAAGAGAAGTCTAGGTTTTTACTGCGATTTATAAAAAAATTTATAAAGAAGATAAAAACGCTAAAAAACAAAAAAAAATTTTGAAAATCTACTTTCAGTATAATGTGTCTTTTCGGAAAGTATACTGGCGGTCGAAAAATATGATCGTTCAGTAGAAAGTGATGGAATCGCTTGCGATTCCACTGGCAGAGCCAGCAGGCACTGTAATGCTTTTATGAATAAAAGTATTACAGTGCCTGTCAAGCGATGTGCACGATCGCATAAGGCATGACAAAAGCTACTTCATGGTTGCGGTCGGCACGAACTCACGAGCGAAAAGAAGAAAAATTTTTCGTTCATGAGTATAAATCAACTTCTCGCTAGTGCATCAATTAATTTCTGAATACTATTTTCAAGAGTACTTTCACCCCAACCAAGATTCCATTCATCATTTGATCCACTGTCAGATATAACATATATTGCTGTTGCCTTACGAGAACGGAAATTTGCTATTGTAAATAATCCTGCTCCTTCCATCTCAACGCATTTAGCACCTATATCGTTTAAATAATATCGTCCTCTCCATTCAGGCTGAACATATCCACCATCCGTTGTCCAATGATAACCACGAATACAGGATATCCCCTTTTTCTCCAACTCAATACAAAAGGAATCTGTCAAATCTTTTGTTGATTCGATTAGTTCACCTTTAAATCCATATAATTTAGTAATAGAGGTATCATTATAAGCCCCATCGGTAAGAATATAATCTCCAATCTTATTCCCACCAGCAAATCCTACATGAATCAGTTCTTTCACTCCTGCTGCATATAAATCCTCTGCTTGCGTTGCAAGCCCTGGTGAACACATCTCACCCTTTGCAAAACCTAAATTGTTGTTATGATTCATTACATATATGCCTCCACCGACATCAAATGTAAGTGTACCAACATTCTTTGCGAGCATCGTATCAAACAAACTATCAGCCAACAAATAAACTCTATTTGGAATCTTTGTTTGATATTCATCAAAATCAAGTCCCTGCAATTCAATCTCTTTTCTAACAAGAATAGATGGGGCGTTATATAAAGCTGGATCTATATTAAATTCTCTTTTTCGCATAATGGAATATGACAATAATTTGTCATTTGCAACTGAATGTTCCGCTTGTCTTAAAAACTCGTATCCTCGTTTGCGATAAAATTCAGCGGCTGGCAATGATGCATCTATATTCACATACGAATAATTCTTTATGATTTCCTTTTCCAAATAATCCATAAGTTTCGTTCCAATTCCCTTATGCTGATTATTTGGAGTTATATATACTCTTGAAATAGTGTTTTGATTCATTGTGCCTGTTCCGAGAATGGTAGCTTCACAACCAATCACATAGGTATTGCCTTTCAAAATGTCATTATTGATATTATTGCAATTATGCAATTCTAAAAAGAAATCCACTATTTCATTCAAATAGTATTTTGGGTATATTTCTTTTATCGTTTTACTTACGATTTCATTAATTTCGTCAGTCTGATCTAACCGAGCTTTTTTGATTGTTACTTTATCCATTATTCTTTTACCTTAATTTTACACTATGCTAGTTTTCCCTAATTATTTCGTTTCTGTAATTTTTGCATGAAGTGCTTGCAGTGATTTTATATTTTCATCTTTATGATTTTTTACATAATGGATGCCATCTGCCGTTGCTTTGGCGGCAGCAATCGTTGTCATATAAGGAATTTTCGCTTTAATGGCTGCTTTTCTTAAATAACTATCATCATGAACACTATCTTTTCCAATAGGACTGTTGATAATGAGATCAATTTGTCCATTAGTAATCATATCTAAAATATTTGGTCGTCCTTCATATAGTTTTTTTACTTTTTGGGCTTTAATGCCAGCTTGATTAATGATATCACAAGTAGAGCCAGTAGCAATAATTTCAAATCCATCTTCTGCAAAACGTTTTGCAACTTCTACAACTTCTGCTTTATCTTTTCGATTTACAGAAATTAACACTGTGCCTTTCAGTGGAAGAATGGATTGTGTTGCTTCTTGTGCTTTACAAAAAGCTTCTCCATAAGAGCTAGAGAGCCCAAGAACTTCACCAGTAGAACGCATTTCTGGTCCAAGAATAGGATCAACTTCTTGGAACATATTAAATGGAAAGACAGCTTCTTTTACTCCATAATAAGGGATTTCCTTCTGTTTTAGACTTTTTACTGGAGATGGACGGTTTGTAAGTTTTGAAGTAATAATTTCTGTTGCCAATTGCACCATACGAATATTGCAAACTTTGGATACAAGCGGAACAGTACGAGAAGCACGTGGATTTGCTTCTAAAACATAGACTTTTCCGTTTTCAATAGCATATTGCATATTCATTAATCCAAGAACATGCATTTCTTCTGCAATTTTTCTTGTATA
>CAJTJZ010000046.1:6505-7376 GCA_910576895.1 uncultured Lachnospiraceae bacterium
GCATCTGCTTCACATTCCATGGCATGATTTAAAAAGCGGTCAATTAAAATTGGACGATCTGGAGTGACACCAACAGCCGCTTTCATATAGTCTGCCATACTTTCATCATCATATACAACTTCCATACCACGTCCGCCAAGAACATAAGAAGGACGTACCATAACAGGATATCCAATAGATTTTGCAATGGAAAGAGCTTCTTCTACAGTGGTTGCCATACCAGATTCCGGCATAGGAATGTTTAGCTTTTCCATCATTTCACGAAAACGATCGCGATCTTCTGCTAAATCAATGACAGATGGAGAAGTGCCTAGAATGTTGACACCATTTTTTTCAAGTTCTGCTGCCAGATTGAGAGGGGTTTGTCCGCCAAATTGTGCAATCACGCCAACAGGTTGTTCTTTTTTATAAATACTTAACACATCTTCTAATGTCAGTGGCTCAAAATAAAGTTTATCACTAGTATCATAATCAGTAGAAACGGTTTCTGGATTACAGTTGACAATAATCGTTTCAAAACCAAGTTTCTTTAATGCTAAAGAAGCATGAACACAACAGTAATCAAATTCAATTCCCTGTCCAATACGATTTGGACCACCGCCAAGAATCATAATTTTAGGTTTTTCTGTTTGCACAGGATTTTTATCTTCTGCATTATAAGTGGAATAATAATAAGCACTATCTTTTGTACCACTGACATGAACACCCTGCCATGTTTCTTCTATTCCAAGACAGGTTCTATGATTGCGGATATCTTCTTCTGGAATCTCTAAAATCTGACTTAAATATTTATCAGAAAAGCCATTCTTTTTTGCATCTTTTAATACATGATCTTCCGGCATAGATCCTTTGTGAGCAAGGAGTGCTTCTT
>CAJTJZ010000046.1:7386-10863 GCA_910576895.1 uncultured Lachnospiraceae bacterium
AAGTTCTTTCATTTGTTCAATAAAATAATGCTTTACTTTTGTAATTTGATAAATTTCTTCTATCGTAGCTCCTTTTCTTAAAGCTTCATACATAATAAAATGGCGTTCACTAGAAGGTGTAATTAACATTTGAAGAAGTTGTTCTTTTGTTTTTTTAGGAAAATCTTTTACATTTCCAAGTCCATAACGTCCTGTTTCTAAGCTACGGATTGCCTTTTGAAATGCCTCTTTATAAGTTTTTCCAATACTCATAACTTCGCCAACAGCACGCATTTGTGTACCAAGCTTATCTTCGACACCTTTAAATTTTTCAAATGCCCAGCGTGCAAATTTAATTACAACATAATCACCATCAGGAACATAGCGATCTAATGTGCCATATTTTCCACAAGGAATATCTTTTAATGTAAGACCTGATGCAAGCATAGCAGATACAAAAGCAATTGGGAAACCAGTAGCTTTAGAAGCAAGGGCAGAAGAACGAGAAGTTCTAGGATTGATTTCAATAACAACAACACGATCCGTAACAGGATCATGTGCAAATTGTACATTTGTACCACCAATAACCTGTACTGCCTCTACGATTTTATAAGCTTGTTCTTGTAAGCGTTTTTGACATTCTTCTGAAATTGTAAGCATTGGTGCACAACAGAAGGAATCACCTGTATGAACACCAAGAGGATCAATATTTTCAATAAAGCAAACAGTAATAATATGATTATCTTTATCTCTAACGACTTCCAGTTCTAGTTCTTCCCATCCAAGGATAGATTCTTCCACAAGAACTTGTCCAACAAGGCTTGCTTGTAACCCTCTTGCACAAACCGTTTTTAATTCTTCTTTATTGTAAACAAGACCGCCGCCAGCACCTCCCATAGTATAAGCAGGACGAAGAACAACAGGATAACCAAGCTTGTCAGCAATTTGTAATGCTTCTTCAACACTATAAGCAACTTCACTTCTTGCCATTTCAATTCCAAGGCTTTTCATCGTTTTTTTAAATTCGATACGATCTTCTCCACGCTCAATCGCATCTACTTGAACACCAATCACTTCAACTTGATATTTTTCTAAAATGCCTTTTTTCGCAAGTTCTGCACAAAGATTTAAACCAGATTGTCCGCCTAGGTTTGGTAACAATGCATCTGGGCGTTCTTTTGCAATAATTTGTTCTAAGTGTTTTACATTTAGAGGCTCAATATAAGTTACATCTGCAATTTCTGGATCGGTCATAATGGTTGCTGGATTAGAATTTACTAAAACAATTTCATAACCAAGCTTTTTTAATGCTTTGCAGGCTTGTGTACCAGAATAGTCAAACTCACAGGCTTGTCCAATAATAATAGGACCAGAGCCAATAATGAGTACCTTATGGATATCTGTTCTTTGGGACATAAAAAATCCTCCTTTGATTTGAAATTTATTAATAGTTTCTTAATTTTATTTTTTCCAAGATAGTATTATATAGGAAAAGCATGGAAAAGAAAAGGGGGAGATAAACAAATTCAGGAAAATTTTTTCTTGACTTTTTTCCTTTCTTGTGCTTAAATATCATTTGTGTGTTTTTGCCGCACAGTAACGGTTTCTTTCTTTCGTTTAAACGTTTAGAATTTAGAAAAAAGCTTTACAGTTTTGCAAATGTAAACACCGTTGACTGGCGAGTATTGATTTGAGGAGGTGTCCCCATGTATGCTGTAATTTCAACTGGAGGAAAACAGTATAAAGTTTCAGAAGGTGATATTGTTAGAGTAGAAAAGCTTGAGGCAGAAGTAGGAAGTACGGTTACTTTTGATCAGGTTTTGCTTGTAGCAAATGACAATGATGTAAAGATTGGTAATCCTGTTCTTGCTAATGTAACCGTTAGTGGAGTGGTAGAAGAACAAGGAAAAGCAAAAAAAGTGATTGTTTATAAGTATAAGAGAAAAACAGGCTATCACAAAAAGAATGGTCATAGACAATGTTATACAGCAGTCAAGATTGAAAAAATTAATGCATAGTTATGATAAGTATCACAATTTTAGAAAATTCTAAAAAAAATTATCAAGGAATTATTTTAGAAGGTCATGCTGGATATGCGAAACGAGGATATGATATTGTATGTGCCTCGGTATCCATTTTGGTTATGAACACAATTAACGCAATTGAAACTTATACAAGAGATGTCATTGAAGTTGAAAGCAATGAAGCGGAAGGGTATATTGGAATGCGTTTTGTGAATGATATTAGCAGTGAAGCAACGCTGTTAATGGATGCAATGATTCTAGGTCTTTCTGGAATCGAAGATCAGTATGGGAAATATGTAAAAATATTAATTGAGGAGGTGTAGAATATGCAGTTAAACCTTCAGTTCTTTGCCCATAAAAAGGGTGTTGGTTCTACAAAGAATGGTCGTGATTCTGAGTCAAAAAGACTTGGTGCTAAAAGAGCAGATGGTCAATTTGTAAAAGCAGGAAATATTCTTTACAGACAGCGTGGTACAAAAATTCATCCGGGAGTGAATGTAGGACGCGGCGGTGATGATACCTTATTTGCAACGATTGATGGCATTCTTCGTTTTGAGAGAAAAGGCCGCAGTAAAAAGCAGGCAAGTGTATATCCTGTTGTAAAAGAAGCAAAATAAATTCTAGTGAATATGGAAGGTGTTTCAGAACAAGACTTATTCTGTTTTGAGGCACTTTTTTTGTTTTTTGTCAAAAAAAGAAGGATAAGGGAGGTTTTAGATGTTTGCAGATAGTGCAAAAATTTTTATCCGTTCTGGCAAGGGCGGAGATGGATGTGTTAGTTTTCGCCGAGAAAAATATGTAGCAGCAGGTGGACCAGATGGCGGTGATGGCGGACATGGCGGCAATTTAATTTTTGAAGTTGATGAAGGGTTAAATACATTGAATGATTTTCGCCATAGTCGGAGATACTGTGCAGGAGATGGTGAACCCGGAGGGACAAGACGCTGTCATGGTGCAGACGGAGAAGATAGGATTGTAAAAGTTCCGCCGGGAACGATTTTAAAAGAAGCAGCATCAGGAAAAATCATTACCGATATGTCCTATGAAAACCGTAGAGAAATTATTTTGCGTGGTGGACGTGGTGGAAAAGGAAATATGAATTATGCAACGCCAACAATGCAAGTACCAAAATATGCACAACCGGGACAGGCTGGAATGGAAATGGAAGTGATTTTAGAGTTAAAAGTAATTGCAGATATTGGGCTTGTTGGTTTTCCAAATGTTGGAAAATCTACCTTTTTATCAAGAGTAACCAATGCAAGACCTAAAATTGCTAATTATCATTTTACCACATTAAATCCAAATCTTGGTGTTGTTGATCTTGGTGATGGAGAAGGATTTGTAATTGCAGATATTCCGGGGTTAATGGAAGGTGCTGCAAAAGGCATTGGACTTGGACATGAATTTTTAAAGCATATTGAACGAACAAAAGTAATTATTCATATTGTAGATGCAGCTTCTACGGAAGGACGTG
>CAJTJZ010000046.1:10873-12930 GCA_910576895.1 uncultured Lachnospiraceae bacterium
ATATTCTTCTAATTCCTTATTGATTGCTAAAATATCCTGTAGAGGATATTTTAGCAATCAATAAGGAATTAGAAGAATATAATGAAAAACTTTTAAAATTACCACAGATTATTGCTGCAAATAAAATCGATGTTTTTTATGGACAGGAAGAAGAAACGGTTATCACTCTTTTAAAAGAGGAATTTGAACCAAAGGGAATCAAAGTAATGCCAATTTCTGCTGTTACTGGACAGGGGGTTTCTGCTCTTTTATATGAAGTAAATAAAATGTTAAAACAGACAAGGAAAGAACCTGTTGTCTTTGAAAAAGAATTTTATATAGAAGAACTAGAATCGAAACAAGAGCCATTTGTTGTAGAAAAAATAGAAGAACATCGGTTTTTGGTGGAAGGACCAAGAATTGAGAAAATGCTTGGATATACTAATCTTGATTCCGAGAAGGGATTTGAATTTTTCCAAAAGTTTCTTAAGAAAAATGGAATTTTGGAGGAACTTGAAACACTTGGAATTGAAGATGGAGATATCGTAGAACTTTATGGACTAAGTTTTGAATACTATAAGTAGATAAATGGAAAACTAAGAAAGGAAATGATATGACAAGTAAACAAAGAGCATATTTAAAAGGACTAGCAATGAAGCTTACTCCTATTTTTCATATTGGAAAGGCAAGCTTAACACCAGAAGTAACAACGGCAGTAAGGGAAGCGATCGATGCAAGAGAGCTAATAAAAGTTGCTGTATTGAAAAATTGTGATGATGATCCAAAGGAATTAGGGGAAATGCTTGCAGAAAGGACAGGTTCTCAGGTGGTACAAGTCATTGGAAAAAAAATAGTATTATATAAGGAAGCAAGCGAACAAAAAAAGCGAAAAATTGAGCTTCCAAAGTAAAAAATAGGAAACTTTTTTGTTTTCATTTGTGATTATAAAATAAAAAAAGAGGGATAGGGAAAAAATGAAACATTGTATTGGGTTAATGGGAGGCACATTTAATCCCATTCATTATGGCCATTTGCTTCTTGCACAAGAAGCAAAAGAGCAATATGATTTGGAACAAATATGGTTTCTTCCAACAAGAAGACCACCACATAAAGATAATGATGAACTGCCAAAAGATAAAGAAAGAATGGAGATGTTACGACTTGCAATTAAAGATCATCCTGCTTTTACAATTTCCATGTTAGAAATGCAGCGGACAGAAGGAAAAACCTATACGTATGATACGTTACGGGAATTAAAGAAAAAATACCCTATGACAGAATTTTATTTTATTATTGGTTCTGATTCTTTATTTTATCTGCATAAGTGGAGTCATTTTGAAGAACTCTTGCAAGGTATGGTATTTCTTGTTGCACTTCGTGGTGGAGAACAAGAAAAAGAGGAAGAACTAAAACAGCTTATGGAGAAATATAGAAAAGATTATCATGCAAAACTTGACGTGATTAAAATGCCTTTGATTGAGATTTCATCAACATTTATTAGAGAAAAGGCAAAAGAAGATCTTTCAATTAAATACTATCTTCCAGAAAATGTAGAAGAATATATAAAAACACATCATGTTTATGGAGAGGAGTCTTTTTCGTGTCACTAGCAAAAGAGATTATGGAAATAGAAGAACGGATTGGAAAAGTGCTTTCAGAGAAACGATTTTTTCATACAAGAGGTGTGATGTATACATCAGCATCTCTTGCTATGTTCTATGGTGCAAATATGGAACATGCTATGCTTGCTGGACTTTTACATGATTGTGCAAAATATTTGTCAGAGTCAGAACAGCTTCATCAATGTAGTAAGCATCATCTTCCTGTGCGGGAAGTTGAAAAAAGAAATCCTTATCTACTTCATGCAAAAGTAGGGGCATATTTTGCAGAAAAAAAATATGGTATTACTGATCCGGAAATCTTATCTGCAATTACATGGCATACAACAGGAAAGCCTGCCATGTCTGTAATGGATAAAATTGTTTTTATTGCTGATTATATAGAACCGGGACGAAAAATAATCGAAGGCCTGCCAGAAATTAGAGCTATGGCATTTCAGGATTTGGATAGAACAGTTT
>CAJTJZ010000046.1:12940-26183 GCA_910576895.1 uncultured Lachnospiraceae bacterium
CTTGATAATACCCTTCATTATTTAAAAAAAGATAAGGAAGGAAAGAAAAAAGAGATTGATTGTATGACACATGAAGCGTATAATTATTATAAAGAACTTTTAAAAAGGAAACCATAAAAAAGGAGGAGATTCTATGGAAGATGCAAAAAAGATGGCAGGGATTGCTTGTCGTGCATTAGAGGGAAAAAAAGGTGAGGATATTCGTTTAATTGAAATTGGTGAAGTATCTGTAATTGCTGATTATTTTATTATTGTAAATGGAAATAATGTACAACATGTACAGGCACTTGTAGATTCTGTGGAACTTGCATTAGGGCTTGCAGGATATGAACCAAAGGCAATTGAGGGGATTCATAATGCAAGTTGGGTGTTAATGGATTATAGAGATGTTGTGATTCATATTTTTTCCAAAGAAGATCGTACATTTTATGATTTAGAGCGTGTTTGGCGTGATGGAAAGGAAATTGATCCAAAAGAATTATAATATACTGGCGGTTGAAAAACATAACCGCTCAGTATAAAACAGGATGGAATCGCTTGCGATTCCACTCGCAAAGCGAGCAGGCACTGTAATGCTTTTATGAATAAAAGCATTACAAGCTTTGTGCCTGTCAAACGATGTGCACGACCGCACAAGGCACAAGATATGCTGCTTCGCAGCTGCGGTCGACACGAACTCACGAATGAAAAATGGAAAACTTTTTCATTCGTGAGTTATAAATAAAAGAGAAGGAGGCGTAGGGAATATGGCAATTAATACAGCAATGCATGCAGCTTTAAAAGCATTGTCTTATCCCGATGTCAATTTAAAGAAAACATATAAATTAGCAAGAAAAGTAGAAAAACTTGCCCATCCATATTACCTGCGGCCTTTTTATAAGACTTGGGATCATAAACTTCATTTTGAAGATCATGAAATCCCAGTAAGAATTTTTTCCGATGCTGTAGAGTCAGAAGATATAGAAAGACCATTACTTTTATTTTTTCATGGTGGTGGCTGGGTATTAGGTGATATTAATACTTATAATAATGTTTGTGCATCTCTTGCAAAATTAACTGGGTGCAGGGTGGTTTCTGTTGATTATCGTCTTGCACCAGAATATAAATTTCCAGCGGGGCTAGAGGATTGCTATTTTGCAGCAAAAGAAATTATTTTAAATGCAAAGAAGCATTTTGGAGTGGAATCTGATCAAGTAACGTTAATTGGTGATAGTGCGGGAGGAAATTTTTGTGCAGCGGTTTCTTTAATGGCAAAAGATCGGGGAGAATTTTCGCCTGCTCGTCAAATCCTTCTTTATCCAGCAGTAAATAATGATTTTTCAGAACATTCAGAATTTGATTCTATCAGGGAAAATGGAACAGATTATTTATTGACAATAAAGAAATTATGTGATTATATGGAATTGTATCAAAGCAGTCCGGCTGATAGGGAAAATCCTTATTTTGCACCTTATCTTGCAAAAGATCTTTCTGGACAGCCACATACGTTAATTATTACAGCACAATTTGATCCTTTGCGAGATGAAGGAGAAGCTTATGCAAGGCGACTTTTAGAAGAAGGAAATGTGGTAAGGCTGCATCGTATAAAAGATGTATTGCATGGTTTTTTTTCACTTCCCATAGGATTTGAGCCTGTAATGGAATGTTATCATTGTATTAATGATTTTTTAAAAAGCGAAGGAATTTGTCCAAAGCCTTATCAGAGAAAAGAAGAAAAGACAAAACAGAGAGTAAAGAAAGTATTAAAAAAGCAAAGGGAAGGGCATAGTGTAAAATTAAAAATAAAATAGGAAAAGGAATGAAGAAAGTCATATGGGAAAAGGGAGGAGATCACGCTGGACACGTTTAGATAATGCAGCAAAAATTTTTCCATGTACAACAAAAAATCAGGATACAAAGGTATTTCGTTTTGCCTGTGAACTAAAAGAAGATGTCAAAGAGGAAAATCTGCAAAAAGCTCTTGATATGACATTAAAGGAATTTCCATTTTTTGAAGTAGTGTTAAGACGTGGATTATTTTGGTATTATTTCGAGGACAGCAAGCGAAAGGCGGTTGTTCATATGGAAAATAGACCGCCTTGTGGCCCTCTTTATGATGTAAATAAAAAGGGACTTTTATTTGAAGTGACATATTATAAAAAAAGAATTAATTTAGAAGTATATCATGCTCTGACAGATGGAACAGGAGCATTAAATTTTTTGCGAACATTAGTATATCATTATCTTATTATTACATATAGAGAAGAATTAAAAGATTTACCAGCACTTGATTATGATGCTTCTAGTACACAGCGAATGGACGATAGCTTTAATCGTTATTATGACAGCAGGAGAGAACGCCATGAAATTAAAGAAGAAAAGGAAGAACCAAAGTGGAAAGGAAGAAAATTAAAAGATCATCCCAATGCTCATCATATTAGAGGATTAAAATTGCCAGATTATCGCATTAAAGTCATTCGTGGTACATTATCTGTTGATGAATTGAAAAAAGCAGTAAAGACTTATCATACAACTTTAACTGTTTTTTTAACAGCATTGATTATTAGTGCTATTGGGGAATTAATGACTGTTTGGGAAAAACGTCATCTTGTTGGTGTTGTAGTGCCAGTGAATTTAAGACAATATTTTAAGTCGGAATCTGCCAGAAATTTTTTTGGAACAATTGATGTATGGTATGATTTTGATCAATGCTCTGGAGAATTTGAAGATATTATTGAGCAGGTACAACGTTGCTTTCAATCAGAGCTAACACCAGAAAAAATGGAGGAACGGTTATATCAGCTTGGATCACTAGAACGGAATCCAGCAGCTAGAATTGTGCCTCTTGTGATTAAAGATTTTTTTATGAAGCTTGGATATGAGCTTACCGATAGAAAATATACATTTTCTATGTCTAATATTGGACCAGTATCTATGCCAAAGGAATTTGAAAAATATATTCATCTTTTTGATGTATTTATTAGTACAAGAAAATGTCAAGCGTGTCTTTGTTCTTATCATGGAAAATTGACCGTTAGTTTTACTTCTCCTTTTATCAGTGCAGAACTTGAAAAGATATTTTTCCGTAAGTTGACATCTCTTGGAGTTTCTGTGGAAATTGCAACAAATCATTATGAGGAGGACTGAAAGGTAAATGAAATATTGCGAAAATTGTAAAGTGACGGTACTTGGAAAACACCAAGTCTGCCCTTTATGTCAAAAAGAGTTGGAAGTACAGGGAAATTTAGAATCAGAAGATTTATTTCCACAGTTACAGAAATTATATAAACGAAATTTGCTTTTTAAAATGATTACATTTATCTCTTGTATGCTAATTATTATTTCTGTTTTTTTAAATATGATGTTACCGGGAAAGCATGGTTGGGCATATATTATTATGGCAGCAACGGGTTGTTTCTGGATTACCTTTTATATTGCGTTTCGAAAGCGTAGAAATGTGGAAAAGGCAATTCTATATATGGAAGTGCTGATTTCCATTTTATGTTTTTTATGGGATTATTTTACAGGATATCATGGCTGGGCTTTAGATTTTGTCATACCGGGACTTGGTATTGTAACATTGATTAGTCTTTTTATTATTAGTCGTTGTATGCATACTAATGATGACGATGATTTGATTTATTTAATTTTAGGTAGTCTTATGGGGCTTGTTCCTTTATTATTTTATGCCCTGCATTTTGTGCATTTTTCTGTTCCATCGCTTATCTGTGCCTTGGCAAGCATTATTTTTTTAACAGCCGTTTTAGTATTTCAGGGAGATCGTATGATGGCAGAAATACAAAGACGAATGCATGTATAAGAAAAATAGGATATTTCAAAACTAAAAATAGAAAAAAAAAGAAAAATTGCGGAATTATAATAGATACCCCTTTTTATTTTTTACTTCTTATGTTATATTCAGGGTATCCTTGATAAAAAAGTTCCGTAGATATTATTTCTTGTTATTAGACATTAATTTTTTTGACAATAAGTAAATAATATTAGGTAAAAACAGATTTGACAAATGGAAAAATCAAGGCAGGAGGAATGGAGCATGACAGTATATAAGCAGATTCTAAAAACAATTACGCCATTAGACGAAATGATTTTAATGATGCCAACAGCATCGGCAATTATTTGTGCAGAAGAAACCGTTCCGATTGTGACAGCAAATGCAAAATTTTATTCTCTTTTTAACAGTTCACCAGAACAGGAAATTTCTTATTTGAATGCAGATTCTGCAGATCGTCTTAGAATTTCAAAACGATTTCGGCATTTTGCACAAGATAAGAAATCATTTGAAACAGAATTTCATATCGGAGAGGATAGTACAGAAGGAAAATGGATCAAGCTTCAAGCGTCTTATTATGCTTCTATTCATACTATGGATTTATTTCTTTGTTGCTTTCATGATGTGACAGCAGAGCATAGTGGTAGTTATGAACAGGAAAGAGATAGCATAAAGATACAGGAAAATGTTTTATATGATAGTTTAACAGGCGTTTGGAATTTAGAACATTTTTTTGATGTAGTAAATCAAAGACTTTTAGAATCAAATGAAATGTTTCAGATGATTGCACTCGATCTTGATAAATTTAAATATATCAATGAATATTATGGAAGAGCTTCTGGCGATATGGTTTTAAAAGTAATCGCAGCCAGACTTTTGAATGTTTTTGGAGAGAGTGCAGCAATTGCAAGAAGCTATGCAGATGAATTTTATATTTGTATTCAAAAAGAAACGATTACAAAAGAAGAAATTGATGCCTTAGTGTATGCTCAAATTCAGTTGGAAAATGGAGAAGCAGTAAAAGTTTCGATTAAGCTTGGAATTTTTTCTTATGATGCAGGTTCTAAAATTTATACAGGACATGAATGTATGGATAGAGCCTTAATGGCATGTGAAAAGATAAAAGAATCTCATGGCAGGAATTATATGATTTATACAACAGAGATGGAAGAAAAGATGCATAGGGAAAATGAAATGGAAGATGTGATGGAGCAGGCATTAGAGCAAGGAGAATTTGTTGTTTATTATCAACCCAAATTTAGTCTGGAAACCGAAAAATTAGTAGGAGCGGAAGCTTTAGTTCGTTGGAATAGTCCAACAAAAGGAATGGTTTCTCCGGGAATCTTTATTCCATTATTTGAAAAAAATGGATTTATTGTAAAACTTGATTTTTATGTATATGAAGAAGTTTGTAAATTTCTCCGCGGACTTTTAGATCAGGGATATGATGTAGTTCCAATTTCGGTCAATGTTTCTAGGGTTCATATTGAAACAACCGATTTTGTAGAAAAATTGCTTCATGTGGTAAATAAGTATAAAATTCCATATAAGTTTTTTGAAATTGAAATGACAGAAAGTGCTTATGGCGTAGAAAATGAAAATGTGATTCAAGTAGTAAATCAATTAAAATCCTATGGATTTCCATTGTCAATGGATGATTTTGGAAGTGGCTATTCCTCTTTAAACCTTTTAAAGAATATGCCAATTGATGTATTAAAAATTGATAAGGAATTTTTAGGAGAAACGGAAACTTCCAAGCGAAGTAGAGAAATTATTCGTATGATTGTAGAAATGTCAAAGGCAATTGATATTCAAACAATCTGTGAAGGTGTAGAAACAAATCAGCAGGCGGAATTTTTAAAAAATATTGGTTGTGATATGGTGCAGGGATTTTTATATGCAAGACCAATGCCGGAAGAAAATTATATAGAGGAACTTCAAAAATACAAAACAGCACAAATTTAAGCAAAGAAAGTTTAAAATAAAGGAGAGTTACTTTTTTACTTTTTAAAATGATGAGGGATTAGATAGATGAATTATCAAAAAGTAGTGTTATTTACAGGGGATACAGAAACACTTGCTTATTTTTCAAGAAGATTAGCAGAATATTTTTCTTCTTTAAAAAAGCAAGTGTTTTTATTTGATTTTGAAGAAGAATTAGAAAGTTTTTTAAAACTTACTTGGTTTATAGAAAAAGGAAATACGGTTGTAATAACTTTTAATTTTATTGGATTTTGCGGCGAAGATATTTTTATAGAAAAAAATGGAAAATTACTATGGGATAATTTAGAAATTCCTTGTCTTAATATTGTTGTGGATCATCCGTTTTATTATCATAAATTTCAACCGCTTTTGCCAAAAAAATATATACAATTTTCTATTGATAGAGATCATGAGAACTATCTAAAGCGGTTTTTTAAAGAGATTGTTTCTGGTGGATTTTTGCCATTAGCAGGAACAGAGTACTATTGTTTAGAAGAAGAAAAAATAACCATCGTTTCTGCAAATGGAAAAAAGTATCCATATGATTATGGAAGAAAAAGTCAATGGATTCCTTATAAAGAACGAAGTATGGATATTATTTTTACTGGAAATTATACAACAACAGAAAGTCTAAAACCGCATTTAAAGGAAGTCAATGAAGAATATGCGGCTTTTTATTTTCGGATTATTGAAGATTTTTTAAAAAATCCTTCCTTAAAGATAGAGGAAGGGATTGAAAAGCATCTTTGGAAAGAAGTAGAGAAAATTACAGAGGAAGGAATTAAAACTTGTATGCCTCATATGATTTTTGTGGATTTATATGTACGATTTGCATTTCGTGCAAAAGCAGTACAGACTTTAGTCGATGCTGGTTTTCGTGTCAATGTCTTTGGCGGTGGATGGGAAAACTTGCAATGTAATCATCCGGAAAATCTTATTCTTCATGGTATGCTTGATTCTTCTGAGTGTTTGGAAAAAATTTGTGATAGTAAAATATCCTTAAATGTAATGCCTTGGTTTAAAGATGGAGCACATGATAGAGTATTTAATTCTATGTTAAATCATGCCGTTTGTTTGACCGATACAAGTAAGTATTTAAAAGAAATTTTAGAAGATGGGAAAAATGTTGTATTTTATGAATTAAATGATTGGAATGGTTTAATAAAAAAGGTAGACTATCTCTTAACGCATGAAAGGGAAGCAGAACAGATTGCAGCTTCTGGACAAAAATATGCAAAAAAATTCCATACTTGGAAAAATCGTGGAAAAATACTTGATAAGTATATACAAAATCGTTTATAATATAAAAACAATATAAATTTATTTACAAAAATTTAATAAAATAGGAGGAAAAAAGATGAATTACGAAATTAAGGGTGGGGAGCTTCCTGTTGTAGAGCTTCATTTAGAAAGCGGAGAGTCCATTAATTGTGAAAATGGTGCTATGAGCTGGATGACAGATAATATGCAGATGCAGACAAAAGGCAATGGAATTGGCAAGATGTTTTCAAAGGCAATGACAGGGGAGAAAATGTTTTCTAATACATATGTTGCAAATAATGGACCGGGTATGATTACAATGTGTACAAATTTTCCGGGAAGTATTATTGCAATAGAGATTGGACCGGGAAGAGAAATTATATGTCAAAAAGGAGCTTATTTAGCATCAACACCGGGAGTTGATATGTCTATTTTTTTCCAAAAGAAAATAGGAGCTGGATTCTTTGGTGGTGAAGGATTTATTATGCAGAGAATGTCTGGTACTGGTATGGTATTTCTTGAAATTGATGGTACAGCCATTGAATATCAGTTGGAAGCAGGACAGAGAATGATTATTGATACTGGTTATCTTGCTATGATGGATGCTTCTTGCAAAATGGATATAGAAACAGTAAAAGGCGGAATTAAAAATATGGTTCTTGGCGGAGAAGGATTTTTCAATACCGTAGTAACAGGACCGGGTAAAATCATTTTACAGACAATGCCAAAAGTTCAGTTGGCATCTGCGATTGGATCATTTTTAGTAACAAGTAGGTAAAATAAAATAACATTATATTAACTAGCAATGTTTTTCTTTTGATAGAAAGTATTGCTAGTTTTGTTTTATTTTTAAAATTTTTTCATCATGCGTATGGACATTAGGCAAGTTTCTCCATTAATAAAATGGATAATTCGGTTTTTCATATCCACTTCTTTTATATTATTTTTATTTACCAAAAAGGAACGATGACAACGTACAAAGTTATCATCTAATGTATTTGTTAATTCTTTTATGGTGTTAGAAAATTCAATTTGCCGATCTTTTGCATGAAGAATGACTTTATGAATATTACGGGAAGTCTCAAAGAAAAAAATATCATTATAGGCTACGCTGATTTTTCGCTCACCGACTTCAATTGTATAGACCTTATATGTTTTGTTGGTTTGGAGCATATAGCGTTCCATTGCATTTAACAAACATTCTCTGATTTTCACTTTCGCTTCCGCAGGGTTGTCTTTTAATATAAAGTCCATTGCTTCTACACGATACTGAAAAGTCATATAGCTTAGTTCAGAATGTGCAGTTATAAATATAATAAAACCACGAGGGTCAAATAATCTGATTTCCTGTGCCAGTTTCATTCCGTTTATATTGCTGGAAAGGTCAATATCAAGAAAATAAATGCCTGTGTATTGACAGGTTTTAACCTTTTTAAGCAGTTCATAAGGATTTGCTGTATCGAAAACAAGCTGCATATCAAGTTCTTCTATAAGAACAGCATTTTGAATGGTTTTCACAATCGTTCGCCGTTGTATATGATTATCTTCACATACAAAGATATTTAACATAGTATATCACTCCTTTCTGGCAAAAAGCTCCATATGCTGCAAGAAACAATCCTGTTGTATTGTTGTTTCTAGTAGTACATTATGATAAGAATTGATAATTTTTTGAGCATTAGAAAGCCCAATTCCCTGATGCCCAGCCTTTGTACTAAAACCTTTTTGCTTTAATTTATAAAGCACTAGGTCATTATCCTCACAGCGATTGTTTATAATAATGGATACGCCAGTTTTATTTTGAATAATATTTAAGCCTATTTGCGGCTGTTTTGTTTCCAATGTAGCTTCTATAGCATTATCTAAAAAAATTCCCAGTATTCTGGCAAGATCTACTGTGTCGATAAAAAAATTGTCTACTCTGTCGGGAATATCAATAATGACATCAATCCCTGATTCATGGGCATAAATCATTTTAATAGAAAGCAGGCTTTTGATTTCCAACACACCAATATTACTAAGCTGATTTAATTTGTAATTACCTTGGTCAATGAAATTCTTTGTTGGGAAAATTTTATTTTCAAAAAATTCTTTTAATTTGTCCATATCATGATTTTCAATATAGCCAGAGATAGAAAGTAAAATATTAATATAATCATGCTTAAAGGAACGTAAACTGTTATACATAACTTCTAAATCATGTGTGTAATCCTGTAAATCTTGTAAGGCTTTCTGTTTTGCTTGTATTTGTATTTGTTCCAGATAGGAATGACGCATAGCCAGAAATAAAAAAAGCATAACAAGCAGATACCCTGAAATATGTAATATATTATTATATATCATTTTACCAATAGAGCCATTTTGTCCCGGAATCAGATTATCAAACAAATAGATAGTGATAAGGAACAGTAGTGCGGCATCAATCAAATACCATATTTGCTGAAGACGTAAAATGCCTTTGCCTGATAGTAATATTTTTTTAAGCAACTTGCCACAAAATAAAGTAATAAAATAAAATAGTAAAATGTTAATGATTTCGATACCGAAAAAAATATATTGCTGGTTTAATAAAGGCAGGGAAATGAATAATATATTCTTAAAATTTGTTAGCAGATTATCTACCATAATGCTAAGCACCAATCCTATGATACCCATACAAACATTCTGGGATGTAGTGTCTTTATAGAAAACCAATCCATAAATACAAATTGCTACTGGAATACCAAACAGACCATAAGGTATACAAGACAGAAGTGTTACAGGCATTCCTGCAAGTAACAATAGGATATAAAGTAGGATAAATCCTTTTAGACTCATGCGTTGAGGCCATACACTACGAATGGCAAGAGAAAGCTCAAAAAAAGACAGCAGCATTTCATATATGCCCCCTTTCAGGATTTACTTCCCTGATTATACTGTATGTGATTCTTTGTATCAAGCACTCTTTGCAAAAATGATGAATAAATGCATGTTTTGTAAGAAAAAAATGCACTTATTCACGAATTAGGGCATTTTATGACTATTTTAAAAGAATCCTTGCTTTTTCTGGTATACTATCTTGCAGTAAAAATATATTTATTTTGGAAGGGAGATATAAAGCTATGAATCATTTTTTAAAAGGAATTATTGTAATGGTAGGAATTATCATTGTTAATATGATAATCAATATTGTCTGCAATATCAATGGCATTAACTTAAATACAACTGGAATGAGTACAGTGTCGTCAATTTGTGCTATATTTATTTATGATAGATGGATTAGAAATGAAAAATAAAGGGAAATATTTAGCCTGCTAAGATAATTTGGCAGGTTATTTGCATTTAAAGTAAAAATAGTTTTATTATAAAAATAAATTATATTTTTGAATTCCCAAACATTTATTACCGTCAAATATAAATTTAACAATCCACGGCATTAAACCTTTTATTTCTTCAAAGTTATTATATTTAAAAGAAGTGTCGAAATAATGGATAATTGTACTTAAAGCTGTTCCATGACTACCAATGACTATATTTTTTCCTTTGTATATTTTCAGTATCTTATTAAGTGCCATAATATTGCGATTTTGTACTTCTTGCAAAGATTCTCCATCAAATAATTTAAAATTAAAATCTTCCCACTGCCTTTTACAAAAATCATCAAAATTTTCTATCCATTCGTTTCCAATTTTTCGTTCCCTAAAATCATTAATACACTTTATTTCTGTTTTTTTTGCATCAGCAAATTCTTTTATTGTGCTAATAGATCTTTTGTATGGACTTGATAAAACAATATCAATTCCTTTATCCCATAAAAATTTAGTTACCAATTTGCTATCTTGCCAACCTTGCATGGTCAATTCACGAGTTAAATCATCATGATTATTAAAGTTTGGTTGTGCATGACGTACAAAATAAATTATAGTCATTTTATATTTTCTCCTTAAATAGTATTTGAACATAAATATATTTTTAGAAAAAGACGACTCCCATAGTTCTACTTGTTACTTTACTAGTTAAAGTGATTTGTTATAGAATTCTCTTAAATACTGATCTGCCTGCTTTTCCTTGATTCCAAGTTTTTGCTGTAAAGTTGCAAGAATCTCTTTATTGGATTGTCCAAAACCTAAAGATAGATCTATCACTGCGTTTGCTGCTTTCGCTTCTGTTTTTGCTACTCTTGCTTCTGCTTTTGCTACCCTTACATCTGCTTTTTCTCTTTCTTCTTCTCTGATTGCCTGCTTTTCCAGTTCTTCATTATAAACTCCAAGTAACATAGCGATTACCTCCGTTTCATTTTTTAATAAAAATTCCCTCAGCACACCCTGTTCAATACAATACTTAGCTGCTGTTTTAATAGCAGTTTCCAAATTTTTATATTCTTTTTTATATTCCTCTACTTTACTGATAAAATAGCTATACTCTCCCAACAAACTAAGGTTTCTGTCTTCTTTTTCTTTTTTCTTTGTACTTTGTTTTTCTTTCTTTTGTTGTTTGGCTTGTTGGTATAAACTTTCATGATGAGATTTGTACCTCACATCAATCAGTTTTACACACAATTCTAAAGAATTTTCACTTTCGTTTTTCTCAATGAAAGCATCTGACAATCGCATTAGTTTTTCTGTTATAATTTTCTTTGTACCATCTTCTCTCAAATTTTCTGTTCCATTATATAAAACAAAAAATTCTGGTTTTGGCAGTAAAATTCTCTCTTTTTTATAAAGTGCTGGATTACTGACTTGTTTTCCTTCTATTATTCTATAACCAATTAATTTCTCATATTCTTGTACTACATATAGTAATAGTCTTAATGGCATATTTTCATTAATAGTAGATTGATGTTCCGTAAAAATTAAAAAATGTCCATCTATCAGAAAGGCAACATCATTTTTCCTCTTTGTAAACAGAACATCGTCTAACGTTACAATTTCTACAGGAGTATCTTCTGACAAACTCTTGTGATACAATGCATTGTACAATTGAATGGCTGCTGCCTTATTATTAAATAGCTTTGTAAATAAAGAGTCCTTATACTTCTGCTTTGCTTGCACTTTAATTTTGGTAGAACGAATTTTAATTGGATATCCCCAGTGTGTATTTCCTATTTTCTTTAATTTTTGGAAATTCTTTCCTTTCCGCTTGTTCTTCATTTCTTTTTCTCCTAAATACTAATGCTATTAGTGTATCACAATTCGAGACAGAGAGCAACTGATTTATTCTGTTTCCCTGATTAAAGGTTATTTGCATTTAACATATGATTATCAAAAATCCTTAAGCGTAGATGAAAGTGATGGATTTCCCACAAGAAAGGATGTATTAGAAAAAAAGTTGGAATATGCACAAGCAAAGAAACAATACAAGGATCAAGATGGAACAGTAGTAAAACCAATTCATAGCAGTGTGGGATTTGATGGGAAGAAAATAAAATTAAGACCATTAAATAAAAAAGAAGTTGCTGTAATAAATGAAATGATTCAAAGAGTTGGTATTTCTTCAGGTTATAATGAAGCAGTAAAGGATATTATGGATATTGTAATGGAAGAAGTAGAAAGTTATTATGCTGGAGATAAAACAGTAGAAGAAGTAATGGAAATTATACAAAATAGAGTGAAGATTTATATAAGTGAAAATTCATAGAATGGAAAAAATGAAAGAAATATAGTATCCAACTATTACATATTTCTTTCATTTTATTTTCATCCCTAAATTAAAACTATATTCTGAAAAATATCTAAAAGTTTTATAAAGACAGATTAATATAGAAACAGAAAAATGTAAAGAAATTTTCTAAAATTTTCCTTGATTTTTTTTCTTAAGCATATTATAATGTGAAACAGCGAAGGACAAAGGTGTCACTTTACATTTTAATTTATAATAATCATAGATACTACGATTATTGTAAATGTGTGTTTTGTGTTGCCTTTTTTTGATTTTGTCAAAATTACTAAAATATCAATTTGATTTATAAAATTATTTTTAGTAGTATGACAGGTCTAAGCATTTTTATCAATAAAGAAAAAATAAAAAGGAGAATGATCATGGGTTACGTTGAAGAAGTATATGCACAAGTTGTAGAGAAAAATCCTAGCCAGCCAGAATTTCATCAGGCAGTGAAGGAAGTATTAGAAACATTAAAACCAGCAATTGAGGCAAATGAGGAGCTTTACAAAAAAGAAGCTATTTTGGAAAGACTTGTAGAGCCTGACCGTCAGCTTATGTTCCGTGTTCCATGGGTAGATGATAAGGGACAGA
>CAJTJZ010000047.1 GCA_910576895.1 uncultured Lachnospiraceae bacterium
CTAATGTTCTTGTATCTCCCATAAATGGTTCATTCCATACACGTTCATAAAGTCTTTCCCGATATTGTGCAATATTTTTATTTTGTATTAGTTCTACTAAAAGATCAAATTCTTTTACGGTTAGTTCTACTTCTTTTCCTTTTTGAAGTACCTTTCTTGATTCTAAATCAATTGTAACATCTGCAAAAGAAAGTTTTTTGGCACTTTTTCCACAACGCCGCAGCACTGCTTCGATACGAGCAATCACTTCACCACTTTGAAATGGCTTTACAATATAATCATCAGCCCCCATTTTTAAACCATGAATGCGATCCTTTACTGTTCCTTTTGCTGTTAAAAAAATGACAGGAATATTCATTGGTTTGATATATTCTAAAAGATCATATCCATTAATCTTTGGAAGCATAATATCTAATAATATTAAATCAAAATTCATTGTCTGTTCTAATAAATCTGCTGCCTGTTTTCCATCAAAAGCACAAATACAATGATAACCCTCATCTCGTAAATCCATATATAATAAATTTGCAATTGCTTCATCATCTTCTACAATCAAAATATTCAATTTTTTCTCACCCTTTCCTATGGAATAGGGCGATTATATAATAGAGATGTGTCATAGTTGTGTATTATAAGAAATGGAAAATCTTTAACATATATTTGGTAAAAAAAGCACCCTAGAACCTGTCTGTCTAAGATGCCTTTTACATTAGTCTTATCTTCTTTTTATGCTTGTTTTGCTTCTTTTAATGGATTGTCTTCCAAAATAGAAAATGCAATATTCGTTCCATGATCAGCTACTCGTTCCAAATTAGAAACTAAATCAGAAAAAATCATTCCTGCTTCTACATTACATTTTCCCTCGGTTAAACGGACAACATGATTATGTTGATATTCCTTTTCCATTTCATCAATTTCATTCTCCAGTGTCATAATCTCTGATAAATTCTGCGTTGTTTTATCTTTAAACATATTTAAAGAAAAATCAAGCAAGCGATTTGTCAAACGATACATTTCTCTGATTTCTTCTTGTGCATCACTGCTAATTGTCACTCCATCTTGAAGTAATGTTTTTGTAAAATCAGCAATATTTTCTGCATGATCGCCAATACGTTCAATATCATTTACAACATGGAATAATCCGCCAAGCTGCTGTTTATCACGCACTGGCAAATGCATTTGATTGACTTTTACAAGATAATTTGTAATCTGTGTATTCATTTCATCAATTGACTTTTCCGTTGTATAAATCTCTGCAAGCTTACTTTCTTCCATAGCAAGTAATGCATTCATAGCACGACTTAAATTTGCCAGTGCAACACGTCCCATATGTTCAATTTCACAAATTGCCTGTGGAACAGCAGAAGATGGAGCATATACCATATGATTTCCAATAAACTGTAATTTTGTTTCTTCTACTTTTTCATCATCACCCGGAATTAAAATATACGTTAATTTTACAAGCAAATTAGAAAATGGTGCTAAAATGATGACTTGTGATAATTTAAAAATGGTATTCATATCTGCAATATCTTTTGCAATACGGCGATTTTGTCCATTGACTGGAATCTCGGAAACACCTCTTGAGAATATTTGTACAAAATCTATAATATATTGTTCAAAGAAAAGCAAAAGAATTACAATAATCGTTGTACCAATAATATTAAATACAAAGTGAATCATTGCAGCACGTTTTGCCATTTTTGTACCATTTAAAGAAGCAATTAATGCAGAAACACAACTTCCAACATTACATCCAAGTACAAGAAAAAAGCAAATTTCTAAGGATGGAATCAGCCCCTGTGCACCAAGCACCATAACAATACCAACTGTTGCAGAAGAACTTTGTAAAATTGCTGTAATCACAAACCCAACAAGAAGTGCTAAAAACTTATTATCAAGAGAGGCTAGAAGTTGTACAATTGTTTCAGAATTTTTTAAAACGGACATCGCATCTGACATGGTACTTAGTCCAATAAATAACATACCAAAACCAAGAAAAACTTCTCCAACCTTTCTTGCCATTGGATTTTTAAGAAACATTGCCATAATGACACCAATCATTAAAATAATAGGTGCTACTTGTTCTAAATTTAATGTCATTAAAAGGCCTGTAACGGTTGTTCCAACATTTGCACCCATAATAATGCCAACAGCTTGATATAAATTCATCAAACTTGCATTTACAAAACTGACAACTAATACCGTTGTTGCACTTGAAGATTGAATAATTGCAGTAAATAAAAAACCAATTAGAATACCGATATACTTGTTTTTTGTCAGTGTTTCCAAAATTGTCCGCATTTTTGCACCAGCCGCTTTTTGAAGCCCATCGCTCATCATTTCCATTCCATAAAGGAATAAGCCCAATCCAGCAAGCAATCCAAGTATAATGTCCATATATCCTCCTAAAATCCGAACAGAGCTTTTCATCTCTTGTTCTTATAGTATCTTCTTTTTTTCTATATATTTGTATCTATATTTTTTACCTACCATCTAACTTTAATATATTTAAAGAGAAGATACAAGCATTAGTTCTAAATTTGGCATATTGACAATTTTTTACATATTTTTTCCTTTTATTTTAGATATTTTTTATCCTTATGAAGTTGCAAAATATTGTTTTGCCTGTTCCATATCTTTTATCAACTGCTGTTTTAATTTCTCTACAGAACCAAACTTTTGTTCTTTGCGTTGAAAATGACATAACATAACCTTACATTTTTTTCCATATAAATCATTAGAATACTGAAAAATATTTGTTTCTGCAAGAAGTTTATCAGAGCCAACAGTTGGTCTTATACCAAGATTTGTAATACCATAAAAATTTCCTTCTCCAGCAATTTCAATACGAGAACTATAAACACCATTGGGCGGAAGCAGTTTCTTCTTCGATGGAATTTGATTTATTGTTGGCATTCCAAGTTTTCGCCCCAGTTTTTGTCCATGTACTACTTCGCCAAAAATCATATAAGGTTGTCCAAGCAGTTTAGCTGCTGCTTCCATTGCTCCTTGCCTAAGAAGTCCTCGAATCCTTGTACTACTAATAATTTCTCCATCCAGTTCTTTTTTATCAAAAACATCGACTTCAAAACCATAACGTCCAGAAAACCGATATAATAATTCTGCATTTCCTTGTCGTTTATATCCAAATCGACAATCTTTGCCAATAATGACTTCTTTTATGCCAAGCTGTTCTATTAAAACATCGGTAATAAATTCTTCTGCCATCATACGGCTTGTCTCTTTATCAAATGGATAACTGATAAGCACATCCATACCAAGCTGTTCCATCAATTGGCACTTTTCTTCTTCACTATAAATAACACTTTGTCCTTTTCCAGAAAGAATACTAGAAGGATTATGATCAAAGGTAAAAACAACCGCTTTTTGTCCCTGTTTTTTCCTTTTTTTGACATTTTCCAAAAGCAGACGGTGTCCACAGTGAACACCGTCAAATTTTCCAATTGTCACAATCGTATTATCTAACTTAAAATCCTTTGTTCCATGAATATATTCCACATTTAGCCTCCAGTAAAATAATAAATTAAAACATTTTTTCAGGAAAATATAGATGTTTTTCCTCTCGCCATTTGTAAATTGCCGCAAACTGCCCGTTTTTATGGTAAATCCGCAGTTTTTCTCCTTGAAAAGAAAGATGCAAAGGATTGCCATTTAACAACAACTTTTCAAGTTCTTCTTCCTCCACTATACATTTAGGAATATGAGAAAACATTCTATCAATTGGTATTAAAATTTCTTCTAATGTATTATTTTGAACTTTTTGTTCTATTTGTGCAAGTTTAAAAGCATTTTCAATTTTAAAACTTCCTGTTTGTATTCTCTGCAATGATTTCATACAAGCACCACAGCCAAGTTTTTCACCGATATCATAACATAATGTGCGAATATATGTCCCCTTGGAACAATGTACAGTAAAATCCACTGTTTTTTCTTTCATAGAAATAATAAGATCAGAAATTTCCATAATCTGTACTCTTCTTGGCTTTCTTTCCACAACAAGTCCTGCACGTGCCAAGTCATAAAGCCTTTTTCCCTGCACCTTTAATGCAGAATACATTGGTGGTATTTGATCATATTCTCCAACAAAAGACTGTATTACAGGAAGAATGTTTTGTTCTGTAAGATCACAACAAAGTTCTTCTGTTTTTATTACCTGCCCTGAAATATCTTGTGTATCGGTTACTGTTCCAAGAAGTAATTTCGCACGATAGATCTTATCTTTTTCTGTTAAGAGATCACATACCTTTGTTGCTTTTCCAAGACAAATAGGTAAAACGCCAACCGCATCTGGATCAAGCGTTCCTGTATGCCCTATTTTCTTTTGATGTAACATTCCACGAAGCTTTGCTACAACATCATGCGAAGTATAGCCAGCTTCTTTATATATATTTAAAATTCCATCCATATTTTTTCTTTACTCTAAGATTTTATTCCATCTGTTCTTCTAAAAGTCCTGTCAAATTATTGATAACATCATAAACAGAACCCTGCATTGTGCAGCCTGCTGCTTTTTTATGTCCGCCACCGCCAAAATAAACGGCTACACGTTGTACATCAACGGTATGGTTTGATCGCATACTTACTTTATATTCCTGCGTTTTTACTTCATGAAGCAAAATAGCTACTTCTACTCCTTTAATTATCCGCAATTGATCAATAATTCCATCTAAATCCTCAGAACTTGCACCATAAAATTTCATAATCTCCTGTGACAATGCCGAAAATATAACCTTTCCATTCATCACACGAATACTCTCTAAAAGACAGCGACCCATAATTTGCGTTTGTATATAGGTCTTTTCATAAAAGGACTGATCAATAATCTGCGTAAATGGAATCCCTGTTTTTATTAACTGTGCTGCAATTTCTAATGTTCTTGGTGAGGTATTGCTATATTTAAAAACACCTGTATCATGTATCAATCCTGTATAAAAAGCAGCGGCAATTTCTGAACCAATCCATGCAATCCATTCTTCTTCTGTTTTTCCCTCTTGTTTTTCTTGTAATAAAAGCATTTCATAAACAACTTCTGATGTTGAGCTTGCTTCGGGAAATACTAATGTTTTATCTGCATAGTATGTATTGCTAATATGATGATCAATACAAAGCGTTTTCTTTGTACGATGGAATATTGGTTCTGAAAATTCCAACCGATCTACAGAGCTACTATCAAGTGCCAGAAATAAATCATAATTTTTTTCTGACACTGTTGTATTAATCTCATCAAAACCCTTCAGATAAGAAAAGATAGAAGATGGTTTTTCTAAATAAACATCTACTATTTTTTTTGGATATTTTTTTTTCAAATATTGCTGCAGTGCAAGGCAAGAGCCAATACAGTCGCCATCAGGGCGTATATGACCGCCAATTGCAATCTGCTCTGCCTGTGAAATCTGTTCCATAAATTCCAACATCATATCCATATAAAAACATTTCCCTTCTAAATTTACAATTTCACTTCTTTCTCTAATTCTGTATTTGTATCTGTATTCATTTCTTCTTTATGAAGATCTTTATTTACATCATCAATTAATTTTGACATTTTCACACCATATGCAATGGAATCATCCAAAATAAAAGTAAGCTCTGGTGTATTTCTTAGATTAATAGAACGTGCTAATTGTCCTCTTAAAAAGGAAGCTGCACTGCATAAGCCTTCATATGTTTCCTGTCTTACTTTTTCATCACCAAGCACGCTAATATAAACTTTTGCTGTTTTTAAATCTGGTGCTACTTCCACAGATACAATACTTGTCATAGGAGCAATTCTTGGATCTTTTAATTCCATACGAATTAATTCGCTTAACTCCCTTTGAACTTCCCCATTAATTCGGGTATTTTTAATACTATTTTTTCTCATAAACTCTCCTCTATTGCTGTATTACTTTTTTATATTACTAAAAGTAGATAGATGAAACTATATTATCGTGGTACTTCCTCCATAATATAAATTTCAATTTTATCTTCTACTTGAATATCCTGAAAACCTTCAAATACAAGTCCGCATTCATATCCGGCAGCTACTTCTTTTACATCATCTTTAAACCGCTTTAAAGAGGATAATGCTCCATCAAAAAGTTGTTCTCCATTACGTGATATTCTTGCTTTTGAGCCACGTACAATCTTTCCATCTAAAACATAAGAACCTGCAATTAATCCAACACCAGACGCTTTAAAGACTTGTCGTACTTCTGCATGACCAAGAATCTTTTCCTGATAAATTGGATCAAGCATTCCCTTCATAGCTGCTTCTACATCTTCAATTGCATTATAAATTACTTTATACAATCGCAAATCAACTTTTTCACGATCTGCAATATCTTTTGCTGTACTATCCGGTTTTACATTAAAACCAATAATAATTGCATTGGATGCACTTGCTAAAGAAACATCCGATTCATTAATATTTCCAACGCCACCATGAATCACACGAATTGCCACTTCTTCATTTGTAAGTTTTACAAGACTCTGTTTTACAGCTTCTACAGAACCCTGTACATCTGCTTTTACAATCAAATTCAGTTCTTTAATATTACCTGCCTGAATTTGTGAAAATAAACCATCTAAAGATAATTTTGCACGTGTATCATCAATTAGTTTTTCCTTACTTTGTGTAATATATGCACCTGCAATATTTCTCGCTTCTTTTTCATTTTCTGTTACCATAAAAATTTCACCAGCAGCCGGAACTTCATTTAGTCCAATAATCTCTACAGGTGTTGATGGCAATGCTTCCTTAATTCTCTGTCCTCTATCATTTGTCATAGCACGAATCCGTCCAAAAGCAGAACCGATAACAATCGAATCCCCTGCATGCATTGTTCCTTTTTGTACTAAAAGTGTTGCCACTGGTCCACGCCCTTTATCTAAACGTGCTTCAATTACAATTCCTCTTGCTCTACGATCAGGATTTGCTTTTAATTCACAAACATCTGCCGTTAAAAGAATCATTTCAAGAAGATTATCAATTCCTTCTTTTGTATGTGCAGAAACAGGGACAAAAATTGTTGTTCCACCCCAATCTTCTGGAATTAATTCATATTCCACAAGTTCTTGCTTTACACGCTCAATATTAGCACTTGGCTTATCAATTTTATTAATTGCAACAATAATCTCAATATTGGCTGCTTTAGCATGGTTAATTGCTTCAATTGTCTGTGGCATTACTCCATCATCTGCGGCAACAACAAGAATAGCAATATCAGTAGAATTAGCACCACGCATTCGCATAGAAGTAAATGCTTCATGCCCCGGTGTATCTAAAAATGTAATCTTTTCTCCATTCACATCAACCATATAAGCACCAATATGCTGTGTAATTCCACCTGCTTCTTTCGAAGTTACATTTGTTTCACGAATTGCATCCAATAAAGAAGTCTTACCATGATCGACATGACCCATAACACAGACAACCGGCGGACGTTTTTTTAGTGTTGCTGGATCTTCTTCATCTTCCTTTAGAAGTTCTGCAACAATATCTACTTTTTCTTCCAATTCTGCAATACAATTATATTCTAGTGCAATTTCTTCTGCTTCCTCAAATGTAATCTCCTGATTAATTGAAACCATTTTCCCTTGCAAAAATAACTTCTTAATAATCGCTGCTGGCTGTTGTTTCATTTTTTCCGCAAGTTCTTTTAATGTCAGCTTCTCAGGAATTGTAATTGTTTTAATAGTTTCTTCTTCCTCTTTTGGTTTTGGAACTGGTTTTGGCATCTGGAAAGCACCTTTACGGTTTGGATCTTTTTTCTTTCCTCTGATTTCTCTTTCCTCTTCGTCACGCTGATTATTCTTTTTCTTATTATAGCCATTATTTCTATTGCTAGAATCCTTTGTTGGAAGTGGACTAGCTGCATATCCGCTTAAGCTGTCATAATTATTGTTGCTACGTCCATTTCTTCCTTGGCTGCCTCTTTCATTTCGATCATTGCGGCTATTTCTTTCATTTCGATCACGATCGCGATTCCTGTCACGATCACGATTTCTGCTATTTCTTTCATTTTTTCCTTCTTCACGATTTCTATCTCTATCATTATTACGATAATTTCTTTCACTATGTTCGCTGCGTTCATTTTTATCATTTCCACGCTGATTTCTACGATCGTTTCGATTATTTTCATTGCGGTTATTTTTATCATTTCCACGCTGATTACCTCGATCATTACGATCATTGCGACCAGTTCTTTCATTCCGATCATTATCCTTATCGTTTCTTTCTCCTTTGTCATTTCTATTATTACGTCCCTTATCTGTGTTATTACGATTGCGATCACTTCGATCATTTTTCCGTTCTGTACGATTTTTATCATTATTACGGTTATTACGCTCTCCACTACTCTTTGTTTGGTTATTGTTATTATTTTTTCTTTCTTCTTTTTTCTCTCCCACGTTACTCTCCGTTTTTTCCGAAACTACCGTTTCTTTTTTTTCAGAAACCTTTACTTCCTGTTTTTCTTTCTTTTCTTGTTTTATCACAGGTTTTTCCACTTCTAATATTTTTTGCTCCCCTGCTGTCTCCTGTTTCTTTAAAATCTCTTTTTCATTCTTTTGAACGTTTTCTGTCTTTTGAGCACTTTCTTCTATTACTTTTTCCGTTTCCTGCATCTTCATTTTTTGATCCTTTGTTTCCTGAACTTTTATTTCTTTTTTCTCTTCTATTTCTTGACTCTTTTCTATTTCTTGATGACTCAATATTATTTCTTCTTGTTTCTCTGCTACCATTTCTTTTTTCGTCTCGGAAATAGGCAATTGACTGCTCTGTGTTTTCCTCTTTTCCTCATCAACATCAACCTTGCTGCCTTTAGACACTTTCTTTCCCGAACTTGCCTTTTCTCCTTGCATCTTTGTTGCAAATGATTTCATAATCAGAGCAATTGCATCATCCTCTACATATTTATTTGCACTTTTTACATCCTCAAAGCCATTCATATTTAAAAAGGAAATCAATTCCTTACTTGTAATATTAAGTGCCTTTGCCATCTCGCTTACTTTCATTTTCGCCATATTTTTGCCTCCAGTCTTGACAAGATTGTTTTATAATGACGGTCGAAAAAGAATGACCATCTCTCATAAACAAAAAAGGAAAGATCTTTTTGTTTATGAGTATACTAACTTTCAAGGAACATTATTTTTTTATGTCTTAAGCCTCCCCCTGTTCTTCTATCAACACCTTTTCAGCCGCACTCGCCAGATTTGCATCTATTATTGCAACTGAAGCTCTAAACTCTTTTCCGATTGCATGACCAAGCTGTTCCTTGCTGCCATAAAAATAGATGTTCACTTTGTAATATGTACACATATCGCGAAAATGTTTCTTCGTATTTTCTGATGCATCCCCCGCAACAATAACTATATGTGCCTTTCTTTTTTTTACTGCCTGTTCGGTTGAGAACTCTCCACTGACTAGCCTGCGTCCACGTGCCGCTAGGCTAAGATACGATAATATCTTATTGTGCTGACTCAAATTTTATAAACTCCTTTTCCAATATATCATAAACTTCTGGTGGAATCGCCATCTGAAAGGAGCGTTCCAATCCTTTTGTTTTTCTGGCTTTCCTAAAACATTCGGCATTTTTACATAAATAAGCACCACGCCCATTTTTTCTGCCTGTTTCATCTAAGCAGATATCACCCTCTTTTGTTTTTACAACCCGAATTAGTTCCTTTTTCGCTTTTGCTAAACCACAACCAATACAAGTTCTAAGAGGTACTTTTTTTTCTGCCATAATCTATCCTCCATCTCCAGAATGCAAATAGATAAGTTTCCCTATAATAAAAATTCTTTATATTCCATTTCTTCTTCAGAAAGATTACCTCTTGCCTGAGATTCACTTTTAATATCAATTTTATAGCCTGTAAGTTTTGCAGCAAGACGTGCATTTTGTCCTTCCTTACCAATTGCAAGCGAAAGCTGATAATCTGCTACAATAACATCGGCTGTCTTTTCTTCTTGATTTACATCTACAGAAACTACTTTTGCCGGACTTAATGCATTTTCAATTAAAATTTCTGGATTATCGTCCCAAGTAATAATGTCAATTTTTTCTCCACGAAGTTCATTTACAATAGCATTTACTCTAACACCATTCATACCAACACAAGCACCTACAGGATCAACTTCTGGATGATTGCTATAAACTGCTATTTTTGTACGAGAACCTGCTTCTCTTGCAATACTGCGAATTTCCACTGTTCCATCACGCACTTCCGTTACTTCTGATTCAAACAATCGTTTTACTAATTCCGGATGTGTACGACTAACTGTAATCCTTGGTCCTTTTGGTGTTTCCTTTACTTCTAATACATATACTTTAATACGGTCGGTTGGATTAAAATGCTCACCCTCTACTTGTTCATTTGCCATTAAAACAGCATCTACCTTACCAAGATTAATACTGATATTTGGTCCTACATAACGCTGCACTACACCAGTAACAACATCTTTTTCTTTTTCATAAAACTGACTGTAAAGAACTTTTCTTTCTTCCTCTCGTATTTTTTGTACAACGACCTGCTTTGCTTTTTGTGCTGCAATACGCCCAAAATTTCTAGGTGTCACTTCTAGCATCACAGTATCCCCTACTGCACATAATGGAAATCTATTTTTCGCTTCTTCTAGGCTAATTTGAAGAACAGGATCTTCTACAATTTCTACAACTTCCCGTTCTGCATAAACTTTTACTACACCTGTATCACGGTTGATCTTTACCTGAATATTATCTGCTTTCCCAAAATGATTTTTACAAGCAGCTACTAGGGATGTTTCTAATGCTTCTAATAAAATATCTTTGCTGATATCCTTTTCTTTTTCTAGTTGATTTAATGCCGCAATAAACTCCCTTTCTTGATTTTCTGTTTCACCGGACTTGCTGTTTCTTCTTGCTGCCATAACCTTTCCCTCGTTTCTGCGAATCCTCTCGCTATTTTATATCCATGGCATTTTATTTTCTTTTTTCTTTTTGCAATTAATGATCTATCCTACACCTTTTTTAACTTTTTTATTAAAAATCAAAAGCAAGACGTATCATTGCAATGCCATCTCTTTGAAATACCTTTGTACTATCATCTTCTAATTTAATTGTAATGGTTTCTTTATCAAATGCAGTTAGAAGTCCGGTAAATTCTTTCTGCTTTTCTACTGCTTTATAAAGTTTGATCTCCACTTCTTCTCCTAGACTTCGTTCAAAATCTCTATCCTTTTTTAACTGTCGTCCTAGTCCCGGCGAACTTACTTCTAAAATATAAGAATCCGGAATAAAATCATACTTATCAAGCAAATCACTTAAAGCTCGATTAATCATCTCACAGTCATCTACCGTAATTCCACCTTCTTTATCAATGTAGGCACGCAAAAACCAATGAGAGCCTTCTTTTACATATTCTACATCAACAAGTTCAAAGTTATGTTTATCTAATAAGGGAAGAATTAAATCCTCTGTTTTTTTCTCATATTCTTCTTTCTTTGTCATGCCTTTATATATTACTCCTTTCTCTTTTTTATAAAGTCGTCATCCCATGCACCGAAAAGAGTGGACTTGCGTCCACTCTTAATATCATCATTATCTTATCTTTTCCCATAGTTTAGCACTTTATTCCAGAAATTGCAAGTAATTTCTTAAAAATTAATGAAATCTATGAAAATTCCACAAAAATATTACATAAAAGCACTATAATAGTTCTGTACATTTGTAGTATTGTACCTACCAGAAGCTGTATAAGAAGAACTTGTTGTGGAAGCAAGAGATGCCTGTGCCTGTACTCTTGCTGCTCTTTGTGCTGTTGTTGCAGCAAAAGAACCAACGCCATTAAATACACTTTTTAAGTCATCCATAGATGCTTTGCCTAATTTATCTTTATCAATAGAAAGTGTATTATCTTCCTTTAAACTAATACCAATTGTAGAAAGCTTACTCTTATAATTTTCTGTATTTTCCACCATAGCACTCACTCTGGAATTTGTTCTATTATCTGTTGATTTCTTTGCTGCTGTAATCGTATTATTATAATCTTCTACAAAATCTTCAATTTTACTAACTGCCTCTTTTGTGTCCCCATCTTTGTCTTTAAATAACGATTTACTTCCTGTTGTTGCAAGCTCAGCCGCAGAACTTGTCAGCTCATTTGCTTTTGTCTTTATGGAAGACATAAGCTTTTTCTGATCCTCTACCTCTGTCTTTTTTACATTTGTTTTGCCTTTACTTTCTGTTCTCTCTGGTTTCCCAACCTTATCATAATAAGCATTCAAAAGCTTACCATAACTTCCATTTTTAATAGATTTATATGTTCCAATACTATCATAAATACTGCCGGTACTTTGGGAAGATGAAGAAAGACTTCCAAAAAGCATACTCATATTATCATAACCTAATGATGTCATTGAATTCATAACAATTCCTCCTTTTCTTTTTATTTTTTTACATAATTAATTCTTTGTAATTATAATAGCTCCCCTTGCTTTTTATACCATCCTATATTTTATTATTTCGGCATTTTTTTCCATTGCTTTATAGCCTATTTTAAAAAAGACAGGACTTTCTCCTGCCATACAAAGCACCAAAGGGGATTTGAACCCCTGACCTACTGATTACGAATCAGTTGCGCTACCGACTGTGCCATTGGTGCTTATCAACTTTATTGACCCATATATTCTAACTCATTTAGGAAAAATATGCAAGCTTTTTTTCAAAAATAAATAAGACAAAAAAAAGATTGATTTTTATAGCAAACCTGCTATAATATGACAGGTTTTTCTTCCTAATAGTATATAAAAAAAGAAATAATAACTATTTAAAAAAGGCAGGTTTTCAATATGAAAGATTTAACAAAAGGAAATCCTATGGTTTTAATCTTACAATTTGCAATTCCTATTGGACTTGGGAATATTTTCCAACTATTTTATAGCCTAACCGATACTCGTATTATTGGAAGTTATTTAGGAGAAACAGCTCTTGCGGCTGTTGGTTCTACTAATTCCCTAAACTCCATGATTATTGGTTTTTTAATGGGGATGACAAATGGCTTTGCTATTGTTGTAGCAAGGCGATTTGGAGCAAAAAAAGAAGAAGAATTAAAAAATGCCGTTGGTCTTACGTTTCTGCTTGGTATTTTTACTTCTCTTTTTTTAACTTGCCTTAGTGTATTTTTCTTAAAAGATATCCTTTCCTTTTTAAATACTCCTGATAACTTAATCGAAGATGCTGCCGATTATTTTCAGATTGTTTTACTTGGTATGACATTTTCCATGCTTTATAATGTAACTTCCTCTATTTTACGTTCTATTGGAGATACTTTAACGCCTTTATGTTTTTTAATTGGTTCTACTATATGCAATATTGTCCTTGATTTACTTTTTATCCGCACGTTTCATGCAGGTGTGAAAGGAGCAGCACTTGCTACTGTCATTTCACAGCTTCTTTCTTTTTTATTTTGTGTTATTTATATGTGGATAAAGTATCCTATCTTACGGCTTCAAAAACAAAATTTTCATATCACAAGAAATGCAGTGAAAGAAATGTATTCTATTGGCTTTTCTATGGGACTTATGATCTGTTTTATTAATATTGGCTCTGTAGCATTACAGACAAGAATTAATACCTTTGGAGATAATATTATTGTTGCACATACAGCAGCAAGAAAACTTTCCGATTTCTTTATGCTTCCATTTTCTGTACTAGCATCTGCTATGGCAACTTATTGTGGACAAAATCTTGGAGCAGGTGAAATTAAAAGAATTAAACAAGGTATCCGCAGTGGTCTTTTTATTGCTTTTTTATGGTGTGCCATTGTTATTTTAATCACTTATACTATTGTTCCCTATTTAATCTATCTTGTTACAGGAACACATACAAAAGAAATTATTGATACAGCATCTCTCTATCTACGTGTAGATACTTTATTATATGTAATTACTGCTGTTATTATTATTGTTAGAAATGCCATGCAGGGAATTGGGGATACCATTACTCCTATTGTTTCTAGTGCAATTGAGCTTTTAGCCAAACTTTTTATAGCAATTTTATTAACGCCAAAGCTTGGCTACCTTGCAATTATACTTGCAGAACCAATTAGTTGGATTCTTATGGTAATTCCACTGCTTATTCAAATTCGAACAAATCCGCTGCTAAAAGAAGAACATACATAATAAATATTATATTTGCAGTCCCTGCTCTAGCAGCTTCCAATACAGTCCTTTTTTCTTAAGAAGCTGTTCATGTGTACCCTGCTCTGCAATCTGTTTATTTTCAATATAAACAATCTTATCTGCATTACGTATCGTAGAAAGCCTATGTGCAATTACAAAACTTGTTCTTCCCTTTAAAAACTCTGCAATTGCCTTTTGTATTTTCTGCTCGGTTTCTGTATCAATATGACTTGTAGCCTCATCTAAAATAAGAATCCTTGGATCTGCAAGCATAAGTCTTGCAAATGCAAGCAATTGGCGTTCCCCACCAGATAAACTTGTATGTTCATCAATTCTTGTTTGATATCCATCAGGAAGCCTACAAATAAATTCATCTGCACAAACTTTTTTGGCAGCTTTGATACAATCTTCATCACTTGCCTGTGGTTTTGAAAAACGAATATTTTCCATAATCGTTCCCTCAAACAAAAAACTATCCTGCATCATAACACCTACTTGAGAACGCAAAGAAGAAAGAGAATATTCCTTAATATCATGTCCATCAATCGTAATTTTTCCACTATCAATATCATAAAAGCGACTTAGTAAATTGACAATAGTAGTCTTTCCTGCTCCTGTTGGTCCAATCAATGCAATCATTTCTCCAGAATAGGCAGTAAAAGAAAATTTTTCTAAAACTGTTGTATCTCTTAAATAAGAGAAAGATACATCTTTAAATTCTACCAAACCATCTTTAATAGAAATATCTTTTGCAAAATCAGTATCTGTTATTTCTTCCTCTGTATCCATAGTATCAAAAATTCGCTCTAAATTTGTTGTTACACTTGCAATATTTTGAATCCTCTGACAAATACCAGAAAGATTTTCTGATAAGATCTGCATATAAGAAGCCACACTAACAATAATACCAAGTGTTAATCCTCGTTCCATACCATGCACCATCAGAAAATAAGCTGTTCCATAAACAACAAGAATGCAAATAATTTGCACAATTCCATGAGCTAAAGGAAAAAATGCCTCTCTTACATGCGTTGTTTTCATTAAAGCATCTACATGTTTTTTACAAAGTTCTTTTTGAATTTCTTCATTTTTATCTGCCCGATTAAATGCACGAATCACATCAAGTCCATTAATGTTTTCTGCAATAAAAGCAACTAAATTGCTAATTTTATTTCGTTCACTGCTAGAACGAATATGAAGTGATTTTGCAAGCTGATACATAAGAATACTTAAAAAGATAAGAGAAATCACAACGGCTGTGCCAATTCTTGCATCCATCCAAAGAACCGCTATAAAACAAAAAGCCATTGTAATAATATTACAAAGGATTCTTGTCATTTGAAAAACAAAAATATCTGCAACCTCTGCTACATAATTTGTTACACGAACTAAAATTTTCCCCGATGGATGACTATCATAATAATGAAAACTTAATTTCATTAATTTTTCAAATAATTCTTTTCGCAAATCACAAATAATCTGATTTCCAAGCTTATTCATCAAACGCATTGTAACCCACTGACAAATTACTCTACTAAGATACAAAAGAAAAAATGCAATTAAAACAATTCCTGTCATAGTAAGAAATCCCTGTGGCAGTATATGATCTTTTGGAAGAATCTGATTCATAATCAAAAGATATAAAAAGGAAGGAACTAAGGCAAGAATACAATCAAATAATAAAATTCCAATTGTAATCATTGTCTGTTTTTTATATTTTTTTGTATAAAACCAAAGTCGTTTTAACATAGAAAAATTAAATTTTTCCAATAATTCTTCATCTTCATAATATAAATTTTTCTTATCTGCTGATTTACTCATATTATTTGTTTCATCTCCTTTTAAAATATTTCCATCTGTATGGTTACAATCCAATGGATAGAAATATTTTTAAACTTCCAATATCTGCTGCCGATAAATTTCTGCATAATTTCCATTTAATTGCATTAATTCATCAAAAGTTCCTCGCTCCACGATATTTCCATTAGAAAGATATAAAATTTCATCACAATCTTTTAAAGCCGTTGCTCTATGTGTAATAATAATCTGTGTCTTTTCACAACAATTTTCTTTTAGGTTCTTAAAAATTTTATGTTCTGTTTCCAAATCAAGTGCACTTGTACAATCATCTAAAATAAGAATGGGTGCATCTTTTAATAATGCCCTTGCAATCGCAACTCTTTGTTTTTGTCCGCCAGATAAACCAAATCCCTTTTCTCCAATAATAGTATCATAACCATCTGGAAATAATGCTGCAAATTCATCTACTTCCGCAAGCTGTCCACATCTTACTATCTGTTCCTCGTCACATTCTGGGTGATACATAGCAATATTGCTTGCAATGGTATTAGAAAATAAAAATACTTCCTGCATACCATAACTAAAGATTCGGAAAATTTCTTCCCGATTATAATGATGCATTGGTTCATTATCAATAAAAATATCTCCTTCGTCTATTTCTACCAAAGTTTGTAGTGCCTTAATAAGAACACTCTTCCCAGCACTATTTTTTCCCATAATTCCTATTTTTTTCCCATAAGGAATGGAAAGGGAAATATGGTTTAATACAGGAATCTCTCCATTTTTTACACAAAGATCTTTTATTTCAATTGATGGATATTTGGAAGGTTTTTTTGTTCCATATTGTTTTGCTGCCGTATCTTCTTTTTGTAAAAAGGTAAATAATCGTTTTCCACTTACAACGCTTCTTTGTGCATCTGCAAATAAAAATACAAGGGAAATAAAGCTATCTGCAATTTGAAGCATATAAGATAAATAGCTTGCCACTTCCCCACTTGTCAATTTTTCATGAATACCAAGATAAATTCCTGCTGCAATTCCTACAATATAAAGAACATATTCTATGATAGAATATCCTGCCTCATAATTAGAATTAATATCTGCAAAATGAAAATAAGTTTCTTTTTCACTTTCATTTCTTTGACTAAATTTATCTGTCTGATACCACTCTTTTGCATAAGACTGAATAGTACGAATACCAAAAATACTTTCTTGTACCGTTGTATTTAATGCTGTATTTCTCTTCCATATTTCTCCATAAAGTTCATCCATTTTTTTCATAAATTTTTTTGTAAGTGGAAGAAAAAGAAGTCCTGTAATCATTGGAAAAATCATTAAAAGCGGACTCATGCGAGATAAAAACCAAGAAGCAATTACAATATAAAAAAGATTATCAATCATAAATGGAATAATTGCAATAAATAAATCTTTTACACTTTCTGGATCAGAATTTACAAAGGTAATTAGTTCCCCACTAGTATATCCCTTTAATACTCCCGGTGTAGAACGATTAATCTTATTTAAAGCCTCTATTTTCATAGCATTACAGCTTTTCATAGAAAAATAATGTGCCAAATTCCAGCGTGCATAAAATGTAAAAAAATAAATAACAAGAAAGATAAGAAAAAGTAATACTAAAGTAAAAAATATTTTTCCATATTCATTTTCTGCATATTGTTCAATTGCAAAAGAAAAAATACTAGAATTTCCTGTACTTTCTACTCCAAACATTGGTTGAATGACTCTATCTACCATTAAAGAAATAATTTGAGGCTGAATTAACATAATAATCATACGAGTAAGTCCTAAAAAAATACAAAGTATATGGATTCCTATATATTTTTTAAAATAAGGATATGCATTTTTTAAAAGCTTCATAATTCCTCCTTTTTATCTGTTTTATTCCAAACCAATTTTTAAAAGATACTATCATAGGAAAAAATAAAGTGCAAGAAACTTATGGTATAAAAATCTATTTTTTAGTTAATTTTACCTTTTCTTGAAAAAATATTGATCAAAAAGAATAAAAATAGATAGCTTTGAACCGATGCCTTTTTTAAAATAAATCATTAAAAATCCGGGCAAAAAACTTGCAATCAAAACCCAAAAAATAGGAAATAAAAAATTCCAGATAGAAATTGTTTTTAAAATAAGAAAAGATGCACTTACTTGAAGTAATAAATATAAGCATACTTTCTTTTTACAATATTGACTTAAATATCCAAGTCTAACATAAAAAACCGTTTGCAAATCAACAGGCGTATAATTTAATATTTCGTAAACAGAAACCGTTTCTTTCCCTTGCTGTGGTATATTCATATAATAAGATAAAAGCAAAGCAATTTCTGCAACAGAAAGGGAATATCCAAAAAGAAATATCATCCTTAAGTCTTTATCAAATTCCTGAATTGGTATTAATAAGATAGGTATCCAAAGAATCCCTACAAGATATCGCACTATCTTTGCCATAATGATATTATTTCTTTCATATTGTTCCAATTTTTTATCAAAATTTTTTATTTTTTCTATCATAATTTTTACCAATGTTATCCTTTCTTTTTTTCTAAAAACTCTTTTTTACTAATTACTGATAAGCTTCTTTATAAGAAATCAACCGCCCCTTATCCATAACTGCTTTAATATCCATTTTTTCCTCTATTTCCTCTTGAATATGACTTGTCATAATCACAGAACTATCTCCATCCATCAAAAGTTCCTGCACTATCCGAAAAAATTCTTTTCTAAAAATAGGATCCATACCAGCCGTCGGTTCATCCATTAAATAAAGTCTTGGTTTCTGTGCAACTGCAAATGCTATTTGAAATTTTATTCTTTCTCCTCTTGATAATCTTCCCAGTTTCATCCCAAGTTTTAATCCCATTTTCTCTATCAATTCCTCAAACTTCTTTTGATCCCATAACTGATAAAATATTCCAAGGAGTTCCGCATTTCCTGCTATGGTATAATTTTCAAAAAATATCCTTTCTTCTGATACAAATCCAATTTTATTCATAGCTTCTTCTCTATTTGTTTGAATATTTTTTCCATCTAATAAAATTTCACCATCATATTGACTCTTTTGTTCCATAATATATCGAAATAATGTCGTTTTTCCTGCTCCATTTTTTCCAGTAATTCCAAGCAAATACCCCTCCTCTAATGAAAAGTGAATATCCTGTAAATGAAATCCTTTCTTTTTTCCTGTCATATGTTTTACTTCCAGAAGCATTCTAGTTCCTCCCATTTCTTTTCTTATTTTTCTTTCTGTTTCTACTTTTCCTGATAAAGAGTCCGCACCATTTCCATAACATCTTGTTCTGTTAAACCTGCCATTTTACAATCCTCTACAATTTCTGAAAATCTTGCTTCTAACATCATTAACTTTTTTTCCCGTAAAAAATCTTTATTATGTTCACATACATAAAATCCTTTTCCTGCTACAGAACGAATTAACCCCTCTTTTTCTAATTCACTATAAGCACGCTTTGTTGTAATCATACTAACCTCCAATTCCCCTGCTAACGCTCGAATAGAAGGCAATGCCTGTCCTGCACATAATTCCTGCTTAATAATCGCATTTTTCAGTTGTTCTACAATCTGTTCATAAATTGCTTGTGTTCCCTGCGTTTTTATGATAATTTTCATTATTTCCTCCATGATTTCCTTTTTATCTTGTTATCTCTTTCTTGTTCTTATTTCTTTTCTTTCTCTTGATAAAAAGAATAGCTTTTTTCATAGTTCATGGCAATTTCCATTTCTTTTCTCCAACAACGTACCATTACTTTTAAAAAGAAAAGCAGTTGTATAATAAATAAAATTATAGTAAATAGTAACCACCCAGACTTAGACCATGAATCTGGCTCTTGTCCTCTTCTATATTCCCATATAATATTTCCTAAAAAAAGACAAAAGATCATATTCACAAGCCATGCTGCAAAAAGCCAAATATAATCACCGTTTTTCTTTGATGCTTCTGTATAAGTTATCAGAAAAATAATAGCTGCAAACATTACTTCACTAAGAAAAAATAAAATAAGGTAAATAGAAAACTTTAAAAAACCTGTTGCCATCATAAAAAATAAAATAATAAAACTAGCAAAACAAACACAACTAAAACGAAAAAAATATCCAAAAATTAAAAATAATCTTTTTTCTTTTTGCCCAATAGGACATAAAAACATGGTTTTATCTAAACCATTTGGAAACATTACAGCATGAATCTGTCCTAAAATAAGTGGAAGAAACAAGCTATAATAAAATAATACAGATAAAATAGAAGTACTTTTCTCTTCCATTCCAATTACCATATCAATAGGAAAAATAATCCAATATATAGCAAGGTATAAAGCCATCCAATTATTTGTAACTGCTTTTAAAAATGCTTCTTTCCAATTAGAACTATAATACTTTATTAAATATAAAAAAATATTTAATTTATTTTCCATACCCTATTTCCTTCTTTCCTCACTTTTTAAAGTAAAATACATAATATCTTCTATCGATGGAATCTGTACTACAATTTCTTTATCATACTCTGATCGCTTTGTATGATATACAAGTGCTTTTGAGGTATGTTTTCCTACCTCTTTATAAAGAACTCTTTCTTTGCGAATTAAATTTAACTTATAATCTTCTCCTATGAGTAACCGATAGGAATCATACATACTTTCTTTATCTTTTGAAAATACCAATTTACCATGATTTAAAAATGTAATGTAGTCAGCAATACGATCAAGTTCTTTTGTTAAATGCGTTGCAAGTAAAACGCTATGTTCCCCATCATTTACAAATCCCGTTATTGTTCTTAAAAATTCCTTTTGAAATTCTGGATCGAAATTTGCTGTTGGTTCATCTAAAATTAAAAGTTCTGGCTGATGAGAAAGTGCAAAAGCAAATTGAAATTTTAATTTCTCTCCTTTAGAAAGTTTTTTTAATTTACGTTCTGGCAAAAGTTCATATTGCCTGCATAAATCTTGAAATCTTTTCGAACTATAGTTAGAATAAAAACTCCCAAAATAATCTGCATTTTTTTGCAAAGAAAGCCCTGTTAAAAAACAATCCTCATTTAATACAAATCCAATCCCATCTTTATAATTATGTTCCTCTGAAATGGAATATCCATTTCGTATCATCTCTCCATGATCTGCTTTATATAATCCAAGCAAAGTATGTAATAATGTTGTTTTTCCTGCTCCATTTGGCCCTATCAGCCCCATAATATACCCTTTTGGTAAGGTAAATGTAATATCCTGAAGCTGAAATTGCTGTAAATCTTTTGTTACCTCTTTTATAACAAGCATTTTTTCCCCCTATTCTATAGATAATTCCTATTTTTCCTTTTGCATATATATACTGTATATACTAATATATACAGTATATATACATATGTCAAGTGTAAATTACAAATTTTTATTATTCTTACAAAAAAAAGTCAGAATAAAGGAATATTTACTCAACTCTGACAAATAAAAATTTTTTTGGAAAGAACCTCCTTAAAGAAGCAAAATTGTAAAATAATAAAATTGGCAACAAAATGAATAAATTTAATGGAATTGTGTATGCGATTATGGTAAAATATCAGCATTGAACAATTCAACAAATCGAAATTTTCTTAATATAATCAAAGGCAGGTGTAAAATTGAAATAGATGACTAAGGAAATTAAAATTTATGAACCAATCTTTTTTATATTTTTTGGAATATTTCATTTACACAGAATATGGGGACTGGTTGACAGAAAAACCTATTCAAAATTTTGGATTGATGTAATGAAAAATAAGGGTATCTTTTATTATTTTTTAATGGGAGTTTTAACTATTCTTTGCATATGTGGTATAATTACTTTTCTTAAAAATTGGAAAAATAATTATTGGTGGCGTTGGATTTATCTCTTTGGTGGTAGTTATTTATTGTTTGATTTATTTGCCATTGCTATGGGATTGAAATTTTGGGAAAGACTTTTATTAAAAATGTTTGATGTATCTGCATCGTATTGGAATATGTTATGGCTTTCTTTTGTATTATTAGGTGCTTGTTCTTTTGTTTTAGGAATTAGATTGTTATTCCAAAAGAAATAATATTTAGTTTGTCAAATATTACTACAATCACAACAAAATAGTCACACAACGTCAGAGCGATATTCACTTTATTCACTTGATATTCACGAATATTCAGTATATACTTAAAAAGTATTATATTTTAGAAAGGAATCGTTTTTATATGCTATATGAGAATGAAAAAGTGGAATTTAAAGAATCTTTTATAAATGATACCTACAAAGAAGTAATTGCTTTTGCTAATACTGATGGTGGAACAATTTTTGTAGGTGTAAATGATAAGGGAGAAACTGTTGGCTTAGAAAATATAGATGATACCTATACTCGAATTACAAATGGTATTCGTGATGCGATTCTTCCAGATGTTACAATCTTTGTAAAATATGTATTAGAAGATAACCAAATTATTCGCATAGAAGTTGGCGAAGGAACTTATAAGCCATATTATTTAAAATCTAAAGGATTAAAACCATCTGGTGTTTATGTCCGTCAGGGAGCTTCTTCTGCACCTGCATCACCAGAACAAATTCGCCAAATGATAAAAGAAGCAGATGGAAATCTATTTGAAAATCTTCGTTCTTTAAACCAAAATCTTAGTTTTCAATATACTAAAGAAGTATTCTCAAAACGTAGCATAGATTTTAAAGAAAATAAATACTATACTCTTGGAATTAAAAACAAAGATTTTGAATTATATACTAACTTAGGCTTACTTCTTTCTGAACAATGTACCCATACAATAAAAATTGCTGTGTTTGCTGATGAACAAAATACTATTTTTCGAGATAGCAGAGAATTTTCAGGTTCTATCTTAAAACAATTAGAAGAAGCTTTTAGTTACATTCAATTATGTAACCAAAACAGATCGGTAATAGATGGTTTAGAAAGAAAAGACTCTTGGGATTATCCAAAAGAAACCATTCGAGAGGCTTTGTTAAATGCTCTAATACATAGAGATTATAATTTTAGTGGTAGCATTATTATCAATATCAATGATAAAGAAATAGAATTTATTTCTATTGGTGGTCTAGTAGATGGACTCTCTCCTGAAGATATTCGTAATGGTATTTCTTTATCCAGAAATAGAAAGCTTGCAGAAGTATTTCATAGATTACATTTTGTTGAATCTTATGGAACTGGAATAAGAAGAATCTTTGCATTATATAAAAATTGCAGTATTCAACCAACAATCATGGTAACACCAAATTCTTTTAAACTTACATTACCAAATATGAATGTCTTAAATTTAATACAACAAAAAAAAATAACACCACAAATGCAAATAGTATTAGATTATTTATCAGAATATAAGGAAATTTCAGAACAAGAATTACAAAATCTTTTACAAATTAAACGTACTAGAACATATACACTAACACGTCAAATGGCTGATATGAAATTAATAAAAATACTTGGTCGAGGAATTGATAAGAAATTTATCCTATTAACTTGACATTGAAAATATAACTATTGTAATTCCACTGACTTTATACAATGAGTAACACATAATGACTTTTTATGAATAATAAACACTACTTATATTATCAAGTAAAAATACACATAATATTATTTCATGTGTATTTTTACTTCATTTTTGGTAAAACAACTTTAAAATCTTTTGACTCTGGTTTATTGGTTATATATTTTTTATAATTCTGGTTCATCAATAGAAATATCAAAATCTTGTTCTGGTAATGTTTGCTCTATTTCTTTTTCAATTTTAGAATCAATTTCTTCCATCATATCATCAAAATCAATATCTGTATTTCCTGTTTCTCTTTGCGGTTGTTCTTTCTTTGATTTAGAATTTCTTTCTATTTCTTGTTTTTCCTCTATTTTTTGATTATTTGAAAATAACTTTTCTTTTTCTTGATCTTTCTTATCAACCGTTTCTTGATTTTCTGCTTTATCTTCTATATTATTTTCTTTGATTTCTTTCTTTTCTTCTATTAAATTCTCTCCCTCGTTAATTTCTCCTATTACTGCCTCTTTCTCCTCCTTTTCTATATCCTCTTTTTTTTCTTCTTTTTTATCTTCCTGTTCTATCTTTTCTACTTTTTGATCTTGATTACTTTGTGTTACTCTTATATAAGCTACTACTGCTATTACAGTAAAAATAATTCCAAGAATTGCCATATTCTTTTTCATTTTCTTTTATTTCCTCTCCTTTCTTTATTGAAGTTTTCTTTGTTCTGCTTTTAATTCCTGATAAAGCTGTACACTATTCCAATTTTTGTTATATTCTGTAACAATTGCTTTTAATTTTATTTCTGAAATTCCTGCTTGTTTTATCCGTTCCAAAAAACGATCCATTCTACTGCTAGAAAAACCATTCATTATCATCATTTCTTCTGAAATTTCTTCTGTTTTCTTATTGTAATCTATATTATGTTTTTCTACTATTTTCTTTTTTGTTCCAAAATTCCCTAGTATCAAAATTCCAATCGGCAAATGATATTGTTCAACTTGAATATTATTTACTTTAATTCCAAGCTGCAAACATATTTTTTCAATCGCCTCTTTTTTTTCTCTACAAAAATGATATAATAATACTTGTTCTTTTACCATATTATTTTTTCCCCTATTCTTTTTTACCTTTTCTAATGACAAGTTATGTATAATTTTATAAAAAATTAAGATACTATAAAATTATACTTACCTTTTATTTATTATTTTTTCTTAAGAATACCACATTATTTTTGAAAACTCAAGAAGAATGAAAAGCAATAAAAATTAGAAATAGCCATTAAATCAAAAGTTGAAAAATTTTCCTATTTATGTTATACTAATATAAAAAAGGAATAGGATACTCATTTGTCAACTACCCACCACCTAAAGTTTGCAATACTTTTCATTTATGAAAAGCATTGCCTGTAGTGGGCTTGGAAGCAAGCTCATAGTTGACTAGCCTAAGTCTTAAGTG
>CAJTJZ010000048.1 GCA_910576895.1 uncultured Lachnospiraceae bacterium
CTTTATGAAAAGTATTGCCTGTAGTGGGTTTCCGTGCCTGTTACATTTTATGAAATGGAAATAGATAAGGGGTTAAGTAAGGTTAAAAGAAATTATGAGAAAGTCTATAAACAGAACTTTGGCTGAAATGACATTAGAGGAATTATGGGAATTGTTCCCTATATTTTTAGTTGCACCTAATGAGAAATGGAAGAAACAGTATATTGAAATGGAATCTTTTTTACAAAATATATTGGCAGATTATCAGATTGTTCGTATAAGTCATATTGGAAGTACAGCGATAGAAGGAATTTTGGCAAAGGATATTGTTGATATTTTATTGGAATTAGATGTAAATGAAGATATGGAAAAGGTGGCAAAGACAGTGGAGAAGAATGGATTTATTCGTATGTCATGGAATGATTCTAGGATTTCTTTAAACAAAGGATATCATCTGGATGGATTTGCCGATGAAGTATATCATTTGCATATTCGTTTTGCAGGGGATAATAAGGAATTATATTTTAGAGATTATTTGAATGAATATCCAAAAGTTGCAAAAGCCTATGAGCAGATGAAGCTTGCATTGTGGAAGAAATATGAGCATGATAGAGATGGATATACAAATGCTAAGGCAGCATTTGTAGAAAAGTGGACTTTGGAAGCTAGAAAAATATATAACAAGAGATATGAATAACTTTGAATAGGATAAGAACAGCCATTGATTATTGACAATCATTTCTGGCTGTTCTTCTTTGAAATCTAATATAAAATATTATTCGGAAGGATTTTCCTGCGTTTGGATTCTTCCATGTACAATATCTTCAATCAAACCAACAATTTTTTCGGAAGCGTGTCCATCATCAATAGCATTAAATTTTTTATGATAGGCTTCATATTTTTCAGCATAATCTTTTGCTTGATAATTTTCAATATCCTGAATTAATTCTTCTGTTGTTTGAGAAATTGGACCGGGTGCTTCTGCTTCAAAATCAAAATAGAAACCACGCAGTTCATCACGATATTCTTCTAAATCATAACAATAAAAGAACATAGGCCGCATAAGAAGACTGTAATCAAACATAACAGAGGAATAATCAGTAATCATCATATCGGAAACAAGATAAAGTTCAGAAATATCATCGGCACGTCCAAAGTCATAAACAAAACCTTCATAGATAGACCAATCAATTTCAGAACTAACAAGATAATGATATTTTACAATGATAATATAATCTCTGGAAAGTTTTTCTTGAAGTCGCCGAAAATCTAATTTTAACTGAAATTTATAATTTCCCTTGCCATAATAATCATTATCCCGCCATGTTGGAGCATAGAGAATAATTTTTTTATTTTCTGGCAGCCCTAATTTCTTTTTTAATAGACGAATATCATCTTTATTATTTTTTTCAAATAAAATATCATTTCTTGGATATCCAATTTCCAACATATCTTTATGAAATGCAAAACAGCGTCCAAAAATTTCGCTAGAATAGCGGTTTTGGGAAAGTAGATAATCCCATTTTTGTGTATTATCAAAAAAATTTGCTTTATAGCGGTAAATATTGGAACTTCCTGCCATTGCTACATCATCCATATCAAGAGCAAGTTTTTTCAGTGGTGTTCCATGCCAAGTTTGGATATAGGAAACACCTTCTTTTTTTATAATAGAATTTGATAATCGGCTGTCACTAATCCAAATGGAAGCAACAGAAAATGCATAAAAATAACCAGCAGATTTATATTTTATTTTTCTTACATGACCCGGAACAATGGTATGTTTTGGATCTTTTAAGGCATAAAAAATGCGATAGGTCTTATCCAGTCCCAGTGCTACCATTTTTTCATAGATAGCTTTTGGACTGCCTGTATAATTGTTGCCACCATTACTTTCAAAAACAATCACATCTCGTTGGGGTTTTGTTCGTTTACAAAACCATCGATATAATTTTAGTCCAATTTTTTTCTTTAACCCATGAAACATAAGTAAACCATGCCTTTCTTTTTCCTCTTTTTTTCTGGATAAGAGAACAATATTTATTCACAATTTTTTTGTGCTAGTGCTGCCCCAAGAAAGCCTTTAAATAGAGGATGTGGACGGTTTGGGCGAGATTTAAATTCAGGGTGTGCTTGGGTAGCTATAAACCAAGGATGATTTGGCAGTTCACACATTTCCACAATTCTTCCATCAGGAGAAAGACCAGAGAGCTTTAGTCCATATTTAATTAAATCATTACGATAATAATTGTTTACTTCATAGCGATGTCTATGGCGTTCATGAATCGTTTCTTTTTCATAAATTTGATAGGCTTTGCTTGTTTTATCAAGAACACAAGGATACGATCCAAGACGAAGTGTACCGCCAATATCTTCAATTCCATCTTGTTCTGGCATTAAATGAATTACAGGGTGGGTCGTTCCCGGATCAAGTTCAATACTATGGGCATCATGAAAATGAACAATATGGCGTGCAAATTCCACAATGGCCATCTGCATACCAAGGCATAGTCCAAGAAATGGCAGATTATGTTCTCTAGCATATTGAATCGAAATAATCATACCATCAATTCCTCTGTCGCCAAAGCCGCCCGGTACAAGTAATCCGCTAACATCGGAGAGAAGCTTTTCAACATTTTCAACTGTTACATCTTCGGAAGAAATCCATTTAATCGTAACAGAAGCATTATGTGCAACAGCACCATGTTTTAAGGCTTCTACAACGCTAATATAAGCATCATGTAAAGCTGTATATTTACCAACAAGAGCAATAGTAACTTCCTTTTCTGGATGTTTTAGATTATAAACCATGCTTTCCCATTCACTAAGATCTGGTTTTGGGCAGTCAAGATGCAGACATTCGCAGGCAATATCAGCAAGGTGTTCTTTTTCTAAAGCAAGCGGTGCTTCATATAAAGTTTCTACATCTAAATTTTGAATAACATGTTTGCTTGGAACATTACAAAATAAAGCGATTTTATCTTTAATTCCGGGTTCTAAAGGAACTTCAGTACGGCAGACAATAATATCTGGCTGGATTCCCATACCCTGCAATTCCTTTACACTTGCTTGTGTTGGCTTTGTTTTCATTTCACCAGAAGCACGAAGATAAGGAACAAGTGTGACATGAATTAAAAGGGTATTTTCTCGTCCAATATCATGCTGAAATTGGCGGATAGATTCAAGAAATGGCTGGCTTTCAATATCTCCTGCTGTACCGCCAACTTCAATAATAGCAACTTGAATATGATCGTTTCCATCATTACGATAAAAGCGGCTTTTGATTTCATTTGTAATATGTGGGATAACTTGTACAGTACCTCCGCCAAAATCGCCGCGGCGTTCTTTATTTAAAACAGACCAATACACTTTGCCAGTTGTAACATTTGATTGTTTTGTTAAGCTTTCATCAATAAAACGTTCATAATGACCAAGATCGAGATCGGTTTCCGCACCATCATCGGTAACAAAAACTTCTCCATGTTGGATTGGGTTCATAGTACCGGGATCGATATTAATATAAGGATCAAATTTTTGCATCGTTACATGATATCCACGCATTTTTAGAAGGCGGCCAAGGGATGCGGCTGTAATTCCTTTTCCAAGTCCGGAAACAACACCACCTGTTACAAAAACATATTTCATTGACATAAAAAGAGTCCTCCAATCTATGTACTTAAAAACGAATAATAGACAGTCATAGGACTATCTATTATTCATCGTATTAGTAGCAGTATACCTTGTCTTTCAATAAAAATCCAGTAAAATTTTAGGAAGTTTCACAAAATATCCAAATTTTTTAGATAAACTTTCTTAATAGACCATTGATTTATGGTAAAACTATCACTATAATGGGAAATAGTGCAGATTTGGTTTCTTTAAAGTGCTGTACAAGAAAAGAAAGGAACGGAGTGAAAAATGTCAGAAAATAATAACCATGAAACATATCAGAATAGCGAGGATGGACAAAACAAGGACAGGGGTTATTCTGATGGTGGCTATCAGGGACAAAATGGAAGTTATCAAGATGGTGCGAATGGATATGGTAATGGAAACTATCAAAATCCAAATAATGGTAATTATCAAAATAATGGGAATCCTAATGGTAATTATCAAAATAGCAACAATAATAACAACGGCAACTATCAAAATAATAACAATCGTAATGGCAATTACCCAAATAATGGAAATCATAACGGCAATTATCCAAACAATGGAAACCATAATAACAATAATAATGGTAATAATCGTAATGGGGATAATAATAAAAACAACCGCATTGGGATTGCTGTGTGCTGTGTCATTGCGATTCTTGCCGTACTTATACTTAATGTGATTTCTTCTAAAATCAGTGATAGTACCAATAAGGAAATTAGTTACCGCCATTTTCTGCATATGTTGAATAATGGCACAGTAGCAGCAGTAGAGATTGATTCTAGTGCAAGTAAATTGATTATTTACCCAACAACAAATTTGCAAGCAGACGGCACTTATGTAAAGACTTATTATACAGGAATTATTAATGATTCTGAACTAGTTGCAAGACTGAATGCGGCAGGTGTAGATTATACAGCAAAGATCCCAGATACAGGCTATACCATTTTGGAATTTTTTATTGTTTATATCTTGCCATTTGTATTTATTTGGGGAATCTTTATCTTTATTTACCGCACCATGTCAAAAGGCGGCGGTATTATGGGGGTTGGAAAAAGCAATGCCAAAATTTATGTAGAAAAAGAAACAGGGGTTACATTTAAAGATGTAGCAGGTCAGGCAGAAGCGAAAGAATCCGTAACAGAAATGGTAGATTTTCTTCATAATCCGGGGAAATATACAAAAATTGGTGCAAAGCTTCCAAAAGGAGCATTGCTTGTAGGCCCTCCGGGAACAGGAAAAACATTACTTGCAAAAGCAGTCGCAGGAGAAGCAAAAGTTCCATTCTTTTCCTTGTCAGGTTCTGATTTTGTGGAAATGTTTGTTGGTGTTGGTGCATCTCGTGTTAGGGATTTATTTAAACAGGCACAACAGCAAGCACCATGTATTATTTTTATTGATGAAATTGATGCGATTGGAAAAAGTCGTGATTCCAGCTATGGGGGTGGAGGTAATGATGAACGAGAACAAACATTAAATCAATTACTTTCTGAAATGGACGGTTTTGATACATCAAAAGGACTTGTTATTCTTGCTGCTACCAATCGTCCAGAAGTATTGGATAAAGCACTTTTGCGGCCGGGACGTTTTGACCGAAGAATTATTGTAGATAAGCCAGATTTAAAAGGTAGAGTTGATATTTTAAAAGTGCATGCAAAAAATGTCTCTTTAGATGAAACTGTAAATTTTGATGAAATTGCTATGGCAACTTCTGGTGCGGTTGGATCGGATCTTGCGAATATGGTAAATGAAGCTGCGATTATGGCAGTAAAGGCAGGACGGCAGGCAGTCAGCCAAAAGGATTTATTAGAAGCAGTAGAAATTGTAATTGCAGGTAAAGAAAAGAAGGATAGAATTTTAAGTAAGAAAGAAAAACGTGTGGTTGCTTATCATGAAGTAGGACATGCACTTGTGGCAGCCCTTCAAAAAAATGCAGAACCAGTACAAAAAATCACGATTGTTCCACGTACTATGGGAGCATTAGGTTATGTCATGCAAGTGCCAGAAGAAGAAAAATATTTAATGACAAAAGAAGAAATGATAACAGAAATTACAACATTTTGTGGTGGACGTGCAGCAGAATCCATTATGTTTGAATCTGTATCCACAGGTGCTTCTAATGATATTGAAAAAGCAACCAGTATGGCAAGATCGATGGTGACATTATATGGTATGTCAGAAAAATTTGGTATGGTTGGTCTGGAATCTGTGGAAAATCGTTATTTAGATGGAAGGCGTGTACTTAATTGCAGTGAAATGACAGCAGCAAAAATTGATGATGAAATTATGCGGATTATGAAAGAATGTTATGAACGTGCTGTAAGCTTTCTAAAAGAAAATAAAGAAGTCATGGATAAAATTGCAAAGTTTTTGTATGAGAAGGAAACGATTACAGGAAAGGAATTTATGAAGATTCTTCGTGAAGTAAAGGGATTACCAGAACCAGAGGAAAAGACAGAGGAAAAAGAGGAAAAGCATTTCTTATAGGAATTATTGCAGTACAGCTTATTATTTTATGGGCTGTGCTGCTGTTTACTTTCTTATTAAGATTTTAAAAATAAAAAGTAGAGAAATTGATAGTAGAGAAATGAATAGAGAAAAGGGAGGATTTTATGGCATATGAATTATTAGTTATGGATTTAGATGGAACATTGACAAATTCGGAAAAGAAGATTACAAAAAAAACAAAAGAAGCATTATTTCGTATACAAAAGGAAGGGATTCATATTGCACTTGCATCTGGCAGACCAACACCGGGAGTAACAGGACTTGCTAAGGAATTGGAATTAGAAAACTATGGCGGCTATATCTTATCCTATAATGGTGCTCATGTGATGAGAATGGATACAAAAGAGGTAATTTTTCAAAATGTAATTCCAAAGGAATTGATAGAACCACTTTATCAGGCAGCACTTGCAGCTCATGTTGGAATTCTTAGTTATAGTAGTGATGAAATTATTTCAGGAACGAAGCCAGATATGTATATGCAGTTGGAGAGTAAAATTACAGGACTTCCAATTCATCAAGTGGAAAATTTTTCTGAATTTATTGATTTTCCAATAAATAAATGTATGATGACAGCAGAAGGCTCTTATATGGAACAAGTATTACAGGAAATGCAGGAAAAGTTTCCAGAATTAAATCTATTTCGTTCCGAGCCATATTATTTAGAAGTTATGCCAAAAGAAATTGATAAGGCATATTCTCTTTCAAGATTATTAGAATATATAGGATTAAATCGAAAACAAATGATTTGTTGTGGGGATGGCTATAATGATATTAGTATGATAAGATATGCAGGGCTTGGTGTTGCTATGGCAAATGCACAACCAGAAGTAAAAAAAGAAGCAAATTATATTACAGCATCCAATGATGAAGATGGTATTGTACAAGTAATAGAAAAATTTATAGAGAATGATTTTTATTTATGACCTGTTTATGACCTGTGTTTGTTAAGAGAGGTGTACATACTATGTTTAATATTCAGGAAGAATTGAAAAAGCTTCCCGAAAAGCCGGGAGTTTATTTAATGCATAATGAAAAAGATGAAATTATTTATGTAGGAAAGGCTGTGGTACTAAAAAATCGTGTACGTCAGTATTTCCAGCCAAGTCGTAATGTATCAAAAAAAATTGAACGAATGATTTCTAATATTCATCATTTTGAATATATTATTACAGATTCTGAATTAGAAGCACTTGTATTAGAAAGCAATTTAATTAAGGAATATCAACCAAGATATAATACCATGTTAAAAGATGATAAAACATATCCTTATATTAAAGCAACGATTCAAGAGCCTTATCCACGATTATTGTTTTCAAGAAAAGAAAATAGAAGGCAGAAAGAAGAAAATAAAGTAAAATATTTTGGTCCTTATACAAGTGCAGGAGCATTAAAGGATACTTTGGAACTGATACGAAAAATATATCATATTCGTACTTGTAATCGTGTTTTACCAAGAGATATTGGTAAGGAACGACCATGCCTGTATTATGAGTTAAAGCAATGCCATGCACCTTGTCAGGGAAAGATTTCTATAGAAGATTATCAGGAAGAATTTAAACAGGCAATGGAATTTTTAAATGGGAATTTTGATGAAGTATTAGAACTTTTGGAAAAGAAAATGCTTATCGCATCAGAAAAGCTTAAATTTGAAGATGCAGCACAATATCGGGATTTATTAAATAGTGTAAGACAAGTGGCACAAAAGCAAAAAATTACAAGTGAACAAACAGGAGATAGGGATATTCTTGCTGTTGCAAAAGCAGAAAAGGAAGCAGTTGTTCAGGTGTTTTTTATACGAGGGGGAAAACTTATTGGCAGGGAGCATTTTTATTTGACCAATGTGGAAGAAGAAACACGTGCTATGCTTATGCAGTCATTTTTAAAACAATTTTATTCGGGAACACCTTATATTCCTTCTGAGATCCTTATGAAGGAAGAAATCGAAGAAAGAGAACTTTTAGAGGATTGGCTTAGTAAAAAACGAGGGCAAAAAGTGCATATTCATATCACGAAAAAAGGAGAAAAGGAACGGCTTGTAAATCTTGCAGAAAGAAATGCTTCTTTGGTGCTTCAAAAAGATGCAGAACGAGCAAAAAGGGAATTAGCAAAGACAAAAAATGCTATGCAAGAGATAGAAGCCCTTCTTGGAATTAAAAATTTGAATCGTGTGGAATCTTTTGATATTTCTAATATTAATGGTTTTGAATCGGTGGGTTCTATGGTTGTTTTTGAGCAAGGACGATCGAAGAGGAATGATTATAGAAAATTTAAAATAAAATGGGTAGTAGGAGCAAACGATTATGCAAGTATGAAAGAAGTTTTAACAAGAAGATTTGTACATGGCATGGAGGAACGAAAGGAGCTAAAAGAAAAGGAATTAGATAATTCTTATGGAAAATTTACCCGTTTTCCTGATATTATTATGATGGATGGCGGAAAAGGGCAGGTGCATATTGCAGAACAAGTTCTTTCAGAACTAAAATTAGAGATTCCTGTTTGTGGTATGGTAAAAGACGATAATCATAGAACAAGAGGACTTTATTTTCATGATAAAGAGTTGCCGATTGATACAAGAAGTGAGGCATTTCAGTTAATTACAAGGATTCAGGATGAAACACATCGCTTTGCAATTGAATATCACCGCAGGTTACGCAGTAAATCACAAATTCATTCTATTTTAGATGATATTCAAGGAATTGGGCCAAAGAGAAGAAAAGCATTAAGAACACATTTTGAGTCAATAGAGGAAATAAAAAATGCAAAACTAGAAGAACTTTTAGAGATTCCGGGAATGAATCGGGCAGCCGCAGAATCTGTCTATGTTTTTTTTCATGGGAAAGATGAAAAATAATGAATTTATTATTCAAAGAATCAATAGTTGAAGTGCTATCTAATTTATGATAAAATAATGCTATCTTTTTTACAAGGAACGAAATTTATAAGAAAGGCGGAGTTACTATGACATATACCGTAGGGCTTGATAAGCTTATTGAGAAAATGGCAATGGAAAACTGCACACCTGATATTGATATTAGTCAAATTAAAATTTCGCAATCAGATGTAAATCGTCCTGCATTGCAGTTAGCTGGATTTTTTGATTATTTTGATTCGAATCGGATTCAGATTATTGGTTATGTAGAGTTTACCTATATGCAAAAAATGGGAAAAACTTATGAAAAAGAAATGATTCGGAAAATTATGGAGTTTAAAGTCCCTTGTATTGTATATTGCAGGGATATTGAGGTAGAAGAACATGTTTTAGTGAGTGCAAGAGAATATGGTGTACCGATTTTAAAAACCTCAAGAACAACAAGTGAATTTATGGCAGAGGTCATTCGTTGGCTCAATGTAGAGCTTGCCCCAAGAATTTCTATTCATGGCGTTTTAGTTGATGTATTTGGCGAAGGTGTATTAATTACAGGCGAGAGTGGAATTGGAAAAAGCGAAGCTGCTTTGGAATTAATTAAAAGAGGACATCGTCTTGTCAGCGATGATGTTGTAGAGATTAAAAGAGTAAGTCAGCAAACATTAGTTGGAAGTGCACCAGATATGACACGTCATTTTATTGAACTGCGTGGTATTGGTATTATTAATGTAAAAACATTATTTGGTGTCGAAAGTGTAAAGAATGAACAAGGAATTGATCTTTGTATCCGATTAGAGGAATGGAACAAAGAACAAGAATATGATAGGCTTGGACTTGAGGAAAAATATACAGAATTTCTTGGAAATAAAGTAGTATGTCATTCTATTCCAATTCGTCCGGGCAGAAATATTGCTGTGATTGTAGAATCGGCAGCAGTTAATTTCCGTCAAAAGAAGATGGGATATAATGCAGCACAGGAGCTCTATAATCGTGTAACAAGCAATCTGATGAAAGGACAAAGCGAGGATTAAAGTAAGCATGGCGGAAATATATCAGAAATCAGAAAAAGAAATGGTCGATGATTTTTTGGAAATTTTAAAAAATCCCCAAACGATCAAACAACAAGAGTTGTTATCTTTACATACAACTTTTCGGATTGGCGGACCAGCAGACTTTTTTTTAGAACCACAAACAGAAGAACAACTTCTTGCTATTATTGATTATTGTATGCAATGGAAGATTCCCTATGTTTTGCTTGGAAAAGGAAGTAATCTGCTTGTCAGTGATAGGGGATTTCGGGGCGTTGTGATTACATTAGAGAAATATTTTCGAGAAATAACAAGAAATGCGATTGTTTTTTCTGATGAAAAAGAAGCCTTTGATAAAAAAGAAGAAAATGGAACTGTATGCAAAGTAACAGCAAAGGCAGGTATTTCACTCTCCAGACTTGCCGCTTATGCAGCAGAGCATTCCTTAGAGGGATTGGAATTTGCCTCTGGCATTCCCGGAACGCTTGGAGGTGCTGTTGTTATGAATGCAGGTGCTTATGATGGAGAAATTAGTAAAGTACTTGTAAATGCACGTATTTTATTTTCTGGGAATATAAGAAATTATTCTAATCAAGAACTACAGTTTGGATACCGCCATAGTATTTTAATGGAACAAAAAGGAATTGTATTATCTGCAGATTTTATCTTAAAAAAGGGAAACAGGGAAACGATTCGTGAGAAAATGGCAAATTTTAATCAAAGGCGGCGAGAAAAACAGCCTTTGGAATATCCAAGTGCAGGCAGCACTTTTAAAAGACCAAAGGGTTATTTTGCAGGAAAATTGATAGAAGATGCTGGATTAAAGGGATATCGTGTTGGTGAAATGGAAGTATCAAAAAAGCATAGTGGTTTTGTAATTAATACAGGTCATGGCACAGCAAAACAGGCATTACAGTTAATTCGGGATGTGCAAAGAATTGTATTGGAAAAATATCATGTTATATTAGAACCTGAGGTACAACTGCTAGGATTTACAGAAGAGGAAATTAAAAAAAGATAGAAAATAAACAATTTTATTTTATTGTGGAGGGTAAAAAATGCGGTTTGTCATTGTAACTGGAATGTCAGGGGCAGGAAAAAGTTCTGTTATGAATATGTTGGAAGATATTGGTTATTTTTGTGTAGATAATCTTCCAGTGCCATTAATTCCAAAGCTTGCTCAGTTAGCAGTTCTGCCAAGACAGGGAATTATAACAGCCGCTGCCGCAGAAGAAGAAGCTTCTTATATGAATGAAATTGCTCTTGGCGTTGATATTAGAACAGCTTCTGCATTTGAGGATGTTCCACAGGCATTAGAAATGATGAAAAAAACAGGGTATCAGTATGAATTATTGTTTTTAGATGCTTCTGATGATGTTTTAATTAAACGTTATAAAGAAACAAGAAGAACACATCCTTTAGCAAAACAAGGACGTATGGATAAGGGAATTGCCGAGGAGAGAGAAAAACTCCAAATTCTAAAAGATCATGCAGATTATATTATTGATACAAGCAAACTTCTTGTAAGAGATTTAAAAGCAGAAATAGATAAAATTTTTGTGAAAAATGAAACTTATAGTAATCTTGTGATTAGTATTGTATCTTTTGGTTTTAAATATGGCATTCCAACAGACTGTGATCTTGTGTTTGATGTTCGATTTTTGCCAAATCCATATTATATTTCTGAACTTAAAATGAAAACAGGAAATGAAAAAGAAGTTTATGATTTTGTAATGCAAAGTAAAGAAGCAGAAATTTTTCTGGACAAGTTAGATGATATGGTAACATTTTTATTTCCAAATTATGTTCGGGAAGGGAAAAATCAGTTGGTAATTGGAATTGGCTGTACAGGAGGATGTCATCGTTCTGTTACTTTAGCAAATGCCTTATATCAAAGACTTCGTGACAGAGGTGGCTATAGTATTCGCAAAGAACATAGGGATATAGGAAAATGCGATCATAGTGTAAGGATAGAAGGAAAGGCATAACGTATGTCATTTTCGAGAAGGGTAAAAGAGGAATTAGGAAAAAAGCTGCCTGCTGCCAGACATTGTCAGCTTGCAGAACTTACAGCACTCATTAGTATGTGTGGCATAATTTGTATTAATGAGCAAAATGAATACTTAATAAAAATACGTACAGAAAATTTGATCGTAGCCAAAAAGTATTTTGCTTTAATAAAAGCTGCATTCTCTATACAGTGTGAAGTAAGAATTAGCTGTCATAAATTAAGCCCATCATTTATTATAAAAAGAAAAGTAGAACAAAGAAAAACAGAATCTTTTGCAAAAAAAAGTTGTATGTTATATGAACTTATAGTAAAAGACGTGCAAGCTTCTGTAAGAATTTTAAAAGCAGCAAAACTTTTGGATGAAATGGGAGATATTAGAGAAGAATTATCACCTGCAAGAAATGTATTAATTCAAAATACCTGTTGTAAACGATCATTTTTACGAGGAATTTTTCTTGCTGGAGGTTCTATTACAAATCCAGAGAAATCCTATCATCTGGAAATTGTGACTCCCGCCTTAAAAAAAGCAGAACAGCTTTGTGAAATTATAAAAATATTTGAAATTGAAGCAAGGATTGTAAAAAGAAAAAAATCCTATGTTGTTTATTTAAAAGATAGTTCACAAATTGTTGATTTTTTAAATGTTTGTGAAGCACATCTTGCATTGCTTGATTTAGAGAATATTCGTATTAAAAAAGAAATACGAAATACAATTAATCGTCAGGTAAATTGTGAAACGGCAAATATTGGAAAGACAATTCGTGCTTCTGTACGTCAGATAGATGATATTTGTTTGATACGTGATAGACGCAGACTAGAAAGTCTGCCTGAAAATTTAATTGAAATTGCAAAGCTTCGTCTGGAATATCCAGATGTTTCTTTAAAGGAATTAGGAAGCATGGCAAATCCACCGATTGGAAAATCAGGAGTAAACCACCGTTTGCGTAAGCTTTCTGAGATTGCAAAACAAATTAGGGAAGATTAGAAAGGAGCAGCATTTTTTATGATGCAGAAAAATATTACAATTGGACTTCCAAAGGAACAAGAATCCATAGCAATTGCTGTTACAGTTCAAAAAGCAAATAAATTTGAAAGTAAAATTTATATTGAATGTCAAGGAAATAAAGTGAATGCAAAAAGCATTGTGGGAATGATGAGTTTAGGTGCTATGAATGAAGATAATATTGCTATTTATGCAGATGGAGCTGATGAAGTGCAAGCAATCATGGAACTAGAGAAGTACTTGACAGGAGAAACAGCAGAATAACTTGTTATATGTCAGGTCATACCCATGCGGGTTATGTCATACCCATTCGGGTATGACAAGGTATGACAAAGTATGACAAGACAAGACAGGGTCATACCCATACGGGTATGACAAGACATGACAAGAGCTGTCGCATAGAGTCTTTCTCAATGCGGCAGTTTTTTTATAAGCAATTATACAAAAAATAAGGAGGAAAAATGCGATGGCATTTACTCATTTACATGTCCATACAGAGTATAGTCTTTTGGATGGAGCAGCAAAGATTCAAGAATTGGTAACAAGAATAAAAGAATTAGGAATGGATAGTTGTGCAATTACTGATCATGGTGTTATGTATGGTGTGATTGATTTTTATCGAGCATGTTTAAAAGAAGGAATCAATCCTATTTTAGGTTGTGAAGTTTACGTTGCACCAAATTCTCGTTTTGATAGGGAAAATCGTATGGGTGATGAACGTTATTATCATCTTGTATTATTAGCAGAAAATAATAAGGGCTATCAAAATTTAATGAAAATTGTATCAAAAAGTTTTACAGAAGGATTTTATTATAAGCCAAGAGTTGACTATGAATTATTACAAACCTATCATGAAGGAATTATTGCACTTTCAGCATGTCTTGCTGGAGAAGTTGCAAATTATTTAAGCAAAGGACTTTATGAAAAAGGAAAACAAGCAGCATTAAAATATCAAGCTATTTTTGGAGAAGGAAATTATTTTTTAGAACTTCAAGATCATGGAATTGGCTCACAAAAAATAGTAAATCAGTCTTTGATACGGCTTCATAAAGAAACAAATATTCCACTTGTGGCAACAAATGATACACATTATATTTTTGCGGCAGATGCAGATGCACATGATATTTTACTTTGTATTCAAACGCAGAAATTATTATCGGATGAAGATAGAATGCGTTATGATGGCGGACAGTATTATGTAAAATCAGAAGAAGAAATGAAAGAATTATTTCCATATGCATTAGAAGCCATTGAAAATACCCATAAAATTGCGGAACGCTGTCATGTAGAAATTGTATTTGGAGAGTATAAATTACCAAGGTTTGATGTACCATTAGGATATAATGCATGGGAATATTTGCAAAAGCTATGCAAAGAGGGACTAGTAAAACGCTATGGAGAAAGAGCCAAAGAATATAAAGAACGGTTAGAATATGAGTTAAATACCATTCATTCGATGGGATTTGTAGATTATTTTTTGATTGTTTGGGACTTTATTAAATATGCAAAAGATCATGGGATTTCCGTAGGTCCGGGACGTGGTTCGGCAGCAGGAAGTATTGTGGCATATAGTCTTGCTATTACAGATATTGATCCCATTCAATATAATTTATTGTTTGAACGCTTTTTAAATCCAGAAAGACTTACAATGCCAGATATTGATATTGATTTTTGTTATGAACGAAGGCAGGAAGTAATTGATTATGTTGTGCGTAAATATGGAAAAGAGCGTGTCGTACAGATTGTTACTTTTGGAACAATGGCAGCACGTGCTGTTATTCGAGATGTTGGACGTGTTATGGCATTGCCATATTCTTATGTAGATTCTATTGCAAAGATGATTCCGCAAGAACTTGGGATTACCATAGAAAAAGCATTAAAAATAAATCCAGAATTTAAACAGATTTATGAAAATGATGAATCCGCAAATCATTTAATTACCATGTCTATGCGATTAGAGGGTCTGCCAAGACATACTTCCATGCATGCTGCTGGTGTTGTCATTAGTAAAGAAAATGTAGAGGAATATGTTCCACTTTCCAAATCAAATAGTGAAGATGCTGTTACGACACAGTTTACAATGACAACATTAGAAGAACTTGGACTGCTTAAAATGGATTTTTTAGGTCTTCGTACCCTAACTGTTATTACAGATGCTGTAGATCTTATTAATAGACAATTATCGGAAGGACAAAAATTAGATATTCACAAAGTTGATGAAAAAGATCCTAAAGTCTTTGCAATGATTGGGGCAGCAAAAACAGATGGTGTATTTCAATTAGAAAGTGCAGGTATGAAATCCTTTATGAAAGATTTAAAGCCCGAAAGTATGGAAGATATTATTGCTGGTATCTCCCTGTATCGTCCCGGGCCAATGGATTTTATTCCAAGATATATTCAAGGGAAAAATTATCCAGAAAAGATTATTTATGAATGTAAAGAATTAGAGCCAATTTTAGCATCGACTTATGGGTGTATTGTATATCAAGAACAAGTGATGCAAATTGTACGTGACTTAGCAGGTTACAGCTATGGCAGAAGTGATTTAGTGCGGCGTGCCATGTCAAAGAAAAAAGCTTCTGTTATGGAAAAAGAGCGAAAGAGTTTTGTTTATGGTAGTGAGGAAGAAAACGTAGATGGTTGTGTAAAGCGAGGGATTCCGGAGGATATCGCTAATAAGATTTATGATGAAATGATTGATTTTGCAAAATATGCTTTTAATAAATCCCATGCAGCCGCTTATGCCATCGTTGCCTATCAGACAGCATGGCTTAAATGCCATTATCCTTTTGAATTTATGGCAGCATTGCTTACCTCTGTAGTAGATCATCCAGCAAAAACAATCGAATATATTTATAGCTGTCGTCAAATGGGAATTTCTATTTTGCCGCCTGATATTAATGAAGGAGAAGGAATTTTTTTGCCTGTCTATCATAAAAAGGAAGAAAAAGATAACAAAGAAAATACAAGTAAAGGAAATAGTAGTATAGAAAATGATAAAGGAAAAGAGAAAGTTTGTCTTGGCATTCGCTATGGTATGGCAAGTATTAAAGGAATAGGAAAACCAATCGTACAGGAAATTATAAAAGAGAGAAAAGCAAATGGTCCTTTTACTTCCCTTTATGACTTTATTAATCGTATGAAAACCGGGGATATTAATAAAAGAGTATTGGATGCATTAATTAAATCAGGGGCTATGGACTGTGTGGCAGGAACAAGAAAAGAAAAGATGGAATCTTATGCAGCTATGTTAGATGCTGTTATAAAACAAAGAAAAGAAGAAATGGAAGGGCAGTTATCCTTATTTGACTTTGCACCACCAGAAGAAAAAGCAAAAGCACAGATACAGCTTGTAAAAACAGGAGAATATGAAAAAGAACAATTGCTTTCTTTTGAAAAGGAAGTAACCGGTTTTTATCTTAGTGGACATCCCTTAGAAGAACAGCAAGAGATGTTAAAAAAGAATATTACAAAAACAACACTTGATTTTGCAGTATCCGAGGATACAGGAAATGCCTTGGTAGAAGATGGTGAAATAGAAATTATTGGTGGTATGATTATTGAAAAAACAACAAAGCTAACAAGAACAAATTCTATGATGGCATTTCTTACGATAGAAGATCTTGCTGGAACAGTAGAAGTTTTGGTGTTCCCAAGAGATTATGAAAAACTGCGAGAAAAGCTAATAGAAGAAAATAAAGTATTTATTAAAGGAAAAGTAACCGTTGAGGAGGAAAAACCAGCAAAATTAATTTTACAGGAGTTAATTCCATTTGATGAAATTCCAAAAGAACTTTGGGTACAATATTCATCCATTGAAGAATATAGAGCAAAAGAGCAGGAACTATTTAAGCTTCTATCAATTTCTGATGGAAATGATAGAGTAGTAATTTATTGTCAAAAAGAGAAAAAAAGAAAACTATTACCAAGGAGTTGCAATATACATTTAAGTTCTAGATTGCTTGATGAGCTTTTTCACTTATGTGGCAAAGAAAATATTGCTGTCATAGAAAAGAGTATTGAAAAATAAGGGAATTTGTGGTAAATTTAAAAGAAATGAATTTATATTTTCATCTATAAAAAACAAATATTTAACAAATAAATATCAATATAATGATGGAGGAATGGATCATGGCGAATAAGGTAAATACCATTGGAGTTTTAACAAGCGGCGGCGATTCTCCGGGAATGAATGCAACAATTCGTGCCGTAGTTCGTACTGCAATTGCAAATGGACGAAAGGTAAAAGGAATTTTAAGAGGGTATAGCGGACTTTTGGCAGAGGAAATTATTGATTTGGATTCTATGAGTGTATCAGATATTATTTCTCGTGGCGGTACAATCCTTTATACAGCAAGATGTGCAGAATTTCGTACTGTAGCAGGGCAGAAAAAAGGAGCAGAGATCTGTCGAAAGCATGGAATTGATGGACTTGTTGTTATTGGAGGAGATGGTTCTTTTCAGGGAGCAAGAAAACTAGCAGGACTTGGAATTAATACAGTAGCTCTTCCGGGGACAATTGATTTAGATATTGCCTGTACAGAATATACGATTGGATTTGATACAGCAATTAATACAGCAATGGAAGCAATTGATAAACTACGTGATACTTCCGCATCCCATGAACGCTGTTCTATTGTAGAGGTTATGGGAAGGAATGCAGGATATATTGCACTTTATTGTGGAATTGCTTCTGGTGCAGAAGATATCTTGATTACAGAACGTTATGATCATAATGAAGAAACAATTTTAAATATTATTAAAGCAAAACGATCATTAGGAAAAACACATCATATTATTGTAAATGCCGAAGGAATTGGAGATTCTCAGGGACTTGCAAAAAGAATTGAAGAAGCAACAGGAATAGAAACAAGAGCTACGATTATTGGACATATTCAAAGAGGTGGAAGTCCAACTTGTAAGGATAGAGTGTATGCTTCGATTATGGGGGCAAAAGCTGTAGATTTATTATGTGAAGGAAAATCAAATCGAGTGGTTGGTTATCGAAATGGACAATTTACAGATTTTGATATTCAAGAAGCATTATCTATGACAAAGGATATTGATCAATATATGTATGATTGCAGTAAGAAGCTATCAAGATAGGTAGGAATACAAAAAGTAAAAGAAAAAAAGCAAAAGGAAAATCAAATATCAAATAAAATAGAATGAAAATTTAAAAAATGGAGAGGAAAGAAAATATGAATTTAATGTATAAAAGCACAAGAAGTGCTGCCATTCAGGTAACAGCTTCAGAAGCAATTTTAAAAGGTCTTTCACCAGATGGTGGACTATTTGTACCAGAACAAATCCCCAAATTAGATCTTTCGCTTTCAGAAATTGCAAAAATGAGCTATCAGGAAACAGCTTATGAAGTAATGAAATTATTTTTTACAGATTTTACAGAAGCAGAATTAAAGGATTGTATTCACAAAGCCTATGATTCTAAATTTGATACAGAGGAAATTGCAGTCATAAAAAAAGCAGATGATGCCTATTTTTTAGAGTTGTTTCATGGAGCTACGGTTGCTTTTAAAGATATGGCACTTTCCATTTTGCCGCACCTTCTTTCTGTTTCCGCAAAGAAAAATCAAATAAATAAGGAAATTGTTATTTTAACAGCAACTTCTGGTGATACAGGAAAAGCAGCACTTGCAGGATTTGCAGATGTAGAGAATACAAAGATTATTGTATTTTATCCAAAAAATGGTGTTAGCCCAATACAGGAAAAGCAAATGGTGACACAAAAAGGAAACAATACCTATGTTGTTGGTATCGAAGGAAATTTTGATGATGCACAACAGGGTGTAAAGGTAATGTTTCATAATAAAGAGTTAGCAGAAAAAATGGACAAGGCTGGATATCAATTTTCTTCTGCAAATTCAATTAATATAGGTCGTTTAATACCACAAGTTGTTTATTATATATATGCATATAGTAGACTTTTAAAAAATTTTGAGATTTCTCGTAATGAAGAAATTAATATTACTGTGCCAACAGGAAACTTTGGCAATATTTTAGCAGCATATTATGCAAAGCAAATGGGAGTTCCTATTAAAAGACTTGTTTGTGCTTCCAATGAAAATAAAGTATTATATGATTTCTTTCGAACAGGGATTTATGATAAAAATAGAGAATTTATATTGACAAGCTCTCCATCTATGGATATTTTAGTTTCTTCTAATTTAGAGAGATTAATCTATCAATTAACAGGAGAAGATCCCATACAAACAGCAGCATTTATGGAATCGCTTGCTACGGATGGAACATATACAATTACAGAAGAAATGCAGGCAAAGCTCTCTGATTTTGCAGGAGGATTTGCAGATGAACAAAAAGTAGCGAAAACAATTCGCCGTATTTATGAATTAGATGGATATATTATTGATCCTCATACGGCAGTGGCAGCTTCTGTTAGCCATACGTATCAATCCGCTTCTGGCGATCAAGTAAAGATGTTAATAATTTCTACAGCTAGTCCATTTAAATTTACAAGAAGTGTTATGAATGCCATTAGTCCAAAATATGATAGTATGACAGATCTTACATTAATTGATGAACTATCTGGACTTTCTGGTGTAAAAGTACCACAGGCGATTGAGGATATTCGTAGTGCCAAGGTACTGCATACCACGATATGTGCAAAAGATAAAATGCAGGAAATAGTAGAAGAAATTTTAAAAATATAAAAATAAAAGAAAAAAGGATATGGCAGTTTTTTTGTCAGATACCATAGAAATAGTCTAAATGTGACAACAGCCTGACATAAAATTGCCATAACCAAAGTGCATTATATAGGCATAACGATAAGGCACAAGGCGATAGCAAATAAGTAAAATTATATGACAAATCGTCAAGTTTATCATAATAGACTTGATAAGATATCAGGTTCAGATGAGGAATAACCTGGTTTGAGAAAAAGGGGGCCAAAAAGTGCTTTATTGTAATAATCATTTCAGATCGATGCCATCTCCATGGCAGATTTTGCAGAAATTAAGAAGGTTATGCTTGATCTTTGAAATTAATGCTGTTATAATCGGTCTTGTATTGAAGTGATTATATCCAATATTTGGAAACTCCTAAGGAGTTCCAGTGAAACAGATATGATTCTCAACCCAAATATTCAAGGAGGAAGAAAAATGAAGAAAAATAATTTTAAGTCTTTAGCTGCAGTTCTCTCTTTGGCTATGGCAGCAACAGCCGTACCAGTAAATGCAAATGCTGCAGCAGCTCCAAAGATTACTGTTAATAAAAAGACAGTATACTCTGGTAAGACTGCTAGTGTAACTGTAAATAATTTAAAGAAAGGTTATACAGTTCAGTTCTCAAGTACAGAGGGCGGTGTGAACTTTAAGCAAAAGAAAGTAAAAGCTACTGGCAAGAAAGTTACAACAAAGTTTACAGTAAAAGCTGCTAAGAGCATTGCTGATAATACAAAGACAAAGATTAAGGCAGTTGTAAAAAATGCTAGTGGAAAGAAAGTTAAAACAGTAAATCAAACAGTTACTTTAAAACAACTTGCAAAATCTCTTACAATGAAAGATCTTGAGAATACTACAGTTCAGGTTGGTGCAGAAGTAAATGCAGATGCTACGATTGCTCCAAAAGCTGCAAAGGGTGCTTACAAGAAGACATTTACATCCAGTGATTCTTCTGTACTTCAAGTAGTAAATTCAGGAAATGGTTTATTTAAGGCAGTTGCACCGGGTACTGCTACAATTTCTGTTACAGCAGTAAATGATAAGAATAAGGTAGTAGAAGGAAGCAAAACACTTTCTGTTACTGTTGTAGAAGCAGACGAAGATACAAATAAACCGGGTGAAGATACAAATAAACCGGGTGAAGATACAAATAAACCGGGTGTTCCAACAGGTCCTGCAATTACAACAGATTATCAACTGACATTAACACCGGGTAAGACTTCCATCACTGCAGATAGTATTGATACTACAAATATTGATGTTCTTTTAAAAGCACCTACAGATGCTACAATTAATAAAGATATGGCAGTAGCAGTTCAGTTGACACTTGGTACAAAGGGTGTTGGTTCTTTATCACAGGAAGATATCACAATTCTTTGGAATGAAGAGAAACAAGGTTGGTATGGTGTTGTTAAGTTTACATCTGCTACTTTGACAACAACAACAGTATCAAAATTGACAGCAGCAATTTCTTCTGTTATCAATCCACCAGCTGATAAAGATCTCAAAGGTCTTGCTGCAAATGCGATTGATCTTACTTTGGTTGCTTCTACACCAACAGTTCAGGATAGTGTAGCTGCACAGGCTGTAAGTGCTGTAGTAGAAAGTCTTGATAGAATTACAATTACATTTAACAAATCAGTATCAAGAGATACTTTTATGCTTGATAATAAGAGTGATAAAGTTGCTAATGGTTTGAATCAGCAGGATAATAAATTCCCACTTAAGTTTGAGATGTATATTAAGGATAGAGTAAATGAAACAGATACTGCTTATCCGGGTGCAACATATACTAATGGTGAGCCAATATTTACTGCTGACAATAAAGTTATGGGTCTTAATGGCAGTGTAAATCAGGAGATTGATATAACACATCGAGATGTTGTTGATATTGTCGCTGTTCCTAATAATGATAAAGCATTGACATTTGTATTAGCAAATAATAAAGCAAAAGGATCAGGAGAAAATAAAGTATTTACAGATAACTCTAAGTTCTTAGTTACATTTATTGATCGTCATGTTAGTCAAACAGCAGAAGGTAAATGTGCAAACTATATTTCTGATACAACAATTCCTTCTGTTATGACTGTAAAACAGGAGAATATGAAATCTATCCTTGTAAAGTTTGATCAACCTGTTTATAGTGCAGCAGATTGGGAGAATGCAAATAATACTAGTGAAAATGTAACTAGAAAAGATCAAACACCAATAATATCTGCATTAAATCCTGAAAATTATACTATTGATGGTAGAAAACTTAGTCAAGCATGGCCTCGTACACTTAGTGCTGATAGGACATATTTTGGTAAAGATAATACGAATACTAATAAGTCTAATGTGAAAATTGAATTGGTAAATAATACTAGTAGCGATGAAGTAAGAATCATTCTTGGTAATGATAGTGGTAAACAGTGCTATTTTGATGCAGGTGCACATGTAATTCAGATATCTAATGTAGGTGATCATGCAGCTCTTACAGAAACAGGTACAAATAATCGTATTACTACAAAGAACTTCGATTTTACTATTTCTGATAATACGACAGATCCTAATTTCTCTGTAGAAGCACAGTCACCAGAGCAATATAAGATCACATTTAATGCAGAAATTGCAGAATTACAGGGAATAGAAGTAGGTCAAGAAGTACCAGTAGATGCAAATGGAAGATTTTTAGGTATAGGGCTTCGGTTTAAAGATACTGTTCTTGATCAATCTCATCCTGTTTATGGAGATCAGTATCGTCAGCAAGTAGCTATGAATGATTTTGCTTTAGCTACAAATACTAGTGCAATTGGTAATAATTATATGCGTACAGGTCTTGGCCAAGGAATTAAAGTTACAAGAATTGAAAATGATTCTAATGGAAACCATCAATTAAAAGTTGAAGTAACAAAAGATTGGACACAGCTTGATAATTATAAGTATAATCGTAAAAATTACTTTAACTATACTCTGCAATTTGAACTTCCTTATAATAGTTTTATAACAAATGCAGCAAATGGTCGTAGAAAAGATGGTATTACTAAAAATATCGCAGGTAATGTAATTACACAGATGGATATAACAACACCAGTAATCCAAGATATAACACAAATAACAGAAGGAAAAGAGTATAAAGTTACATTCTCTGAACCTATACAAGCAAGTAATAATACACTTGCAGATTCTACAAATAATTATTATGCACATGCATTTACACCAGCATATAATCCAACACTTGAAAGAGATATTGAAATAGGTACTATGACAGCTGAGTTCTATGATAAGAATACAAAACTTTCTTATCCAGCTAGAATTTCAGGTTGGGCTGATTTAGAAGATCAAAGTGTATATATTCAGCCAGATCCAGCCAGAGTTACAAATGGAGAGCTTCCTAAAGGTGGTAATTATACTTTGATTGTTAGAGGTGTATCTGATGACGTTGGAAATACTTCTAATACATTAACTAAAGACTTCTCAACATCAGCAGTTACAAATGACTTTAAGGTATTAAGTATATTAGCAGATGGTAACTATAACGATGGTCTAGGTATTAAGCAATTAGATGACACGTACAGAGATGGTCAAACAGATGCTATTTATGTTGAATTTTCAAAGCAATATATGTCAGCTCCAATTATGGATTCTGTATTAAATACACAAAACTGGACAATTAATGGAGCTTCCCTTCCAGTAGGTTCTACTATTATTAGTGGTATTCAAGGAGAAGGAATAAACTTTGGTAATCATAGTGGTGTGACAATTTACCTTCCAGATGGTACTTTAACAAATATTAAAGCTACATTAGTTAAGATTGGTACAAATGTTAAAGCACAGGATGGTACTTCTATTACAGGAAAGACTACATTTACTACACAGTCTATCTTTACAGATAGTACTTTTGATGGTGCTAATAATATTAACCAAACTGGTTATGTTGAGGCTATTAATAAATATAAGTCTGGTGTAGAAAATAAATAAGAAGTATCACTTAGATAGTATCTTATTATTAAACATAAGTAAGATGGAAAGTCTCCTAGTTTTCGGACTAGGAGGCTTTTTTATTGATTTCATGTAAAT
>CAJTJZ010000049.1 GCA_910576895.1 uncultured Lachnospiraceae bacterium
ATCAAAAAGGCATTTCCTACAATATTAATACCATTCATTAAAAGCGAGGTTTGCATAGAAATTTTAGCATTTCCTTGTATTCGGAATAAAGCAGCACCACAATTATAAAGAGCAAGAAATGGAATGGAGGCATTTACAATCATTAAATAGCGGTTTGCATAATCCATAACATCTGGTTTGATTTTTCCAAATACAACATGGAGAATAAAGCTTTTTCCTAAATAAGTAAATAGCATAATGATAAGGGAAATCAGTGTTACAAAAACAATAAGCTGTTCTCCAGAAAGACAAGCTTTTTTTGTATCTTTATGTCCAATAAATTGTCCAGCGACAACAGCACCTCCTGTTGCAAGAGCAGCAAATGCAGTAATTAAAAGAATGCTAATATTATCCACAAGAGAAACAGCAGAAACAGCAGCTTCTCCAACGGTGGCAACCATAAGGGAATCTGCAAGGCCAACAGCTACAGCAAGAAGTTGTTCAATAAATAAAGGGAAAATTAGTTTATATAATGCTTGATTAGAAAATAAATAATGTTTTGGTGATTCTTTCATAAAATAGCTCCTTTCTTCGTTTGTTTATCATACGCTTTTGAAAGTAGTGTGTCAAGAAATTTGTAATATAAGATATAAATTGGTTTTATTTTACAATTGGATATTTTTGAAAAATAATAGAATTAATTTTATGTAATTGAGAAAAAATATAAAATAACGGGCTTGGAAATTTAAAAAAAAACAGGTATGCTATTTATAAGTTTGTTTTGACTAATTCATAAAATTAGGAGAGGGAAAATGGCAAAAAAAATAAATAGAACAAATGTTAAGGTAACTTCTTCGGATATTATAAAACTTTATTCTAAAGATTTTGAAAAAAAATTAGAAGTGGATATTGTAACACAATGTGCTCCTGTCATTTTAGGTGAAAAAATTTCTAATATTTTAATTACAGAAGAAAAAAATCGTAGAGAAGCAGAAATGATGTTTCATTATGCTGGATTTTCAACCTATCTTTTTTATCATGGAAATGAAAAAGTAATGATGTTAATTTATAATAAAACGATTTTTTGGGATTATATAAGAAAAAAAGAATGTAGCGAATTTTTAGAAAAATATGGATATAATTTAGCAAGAGAAAATATAGCTTATGAAGTTTTTAGTAAAATAGCACCAAAATTTTCCGCCTATATGAAAACAAAACAGAATTTTCCGCATGAACTTGGAATTTTACTTGGTTATCCCTTAAAAGATGTACAGGGTTTTATAGAAAATAAAGGGAAAAATTTCTTATATAGTGGATATTGGAAAGTATATTCTGATTTACAAAATGCATTGCTTACATTTGAACGTTATAATAGAGCAAAAAGTGTATTGATAAAAATGGTGCTAGATAATATAAGCATTTGGAAAATTTTAGGAATCTTTCAAATTCCAAAACAGGAAATAAAGGAAAAAGAATATAAGGAAAGTGCAGGATAAAGATGGAAGAAGTTAGTTTATCCTTATCCTAGCAAAAAAATAGTTTAATTGATTTCTGTTTTATCAGAAGCGACAAGTTTTTTAATGGCAGCAAAGCTTTCTGGACTGATGACATGTTCTATTTTACAAGCATCATTTGCTGCAATCTTTGGATCAACACCTAAACTTGTAAGCCATGCAGAAAGTATGGTATGTCGTTCATATATTTTATCTGCAATTTGTTTTCCTTTTTTTGTCAATGTAATAAAACCTTCACTGCTAACAAGAATATAGCCATTTTCACGCAGGTTTTTCATTGCAATACTTACACTTGGTTTTGTGTAATTTAGTTCATTTGCAATATCAACAGAACGGACATTAACAATACGATGGCAAAGAATTAAAATCGTTTCTAAATAATCTTCCGCAGAAGCATGAATATTCATAAAATTCAGACCTTTCTTTGTATGATTTTGTAAATATAGAAGCTTCGCTTCCACTGGCTATAATACTTTTCATGGACGAAAAGCATTACAAGAAATAGTATAGCATAGAAAAAAGGGAAATTCAATGAAACGAAAAAAATTTATTATAGAAGAAGCCGATTAAGGCTATCTTGGTATTACAGGTGTTTCTATTGATCTTATAGATGAAAATTCTCTAGCGGGGACTGTAGGCAGTCTTTTTACTTTTTGCGACATATATGCTGTTTAACGTTGAGAATAAAAGAACATCCCCGAATAATGATTCTACCCAGATGATAACCGAATATCCGATTGATTCTCTGTTTATATTTGAGTCGTTTTTTCTGTTCTAGAGTATGCCAAGAGGCATCATACCAATGTATGCTGTAAGTATTTTGGGTTATTTTCAGACGGTTGTTCGCATAACAAAGAGGGGCGAAATATTCAGCAGGAAAGATATCAATTCCATGCACAGATTGACGTTTTCCATTGAGCTGCAGACCATAGGATTTCAGAAATTCCGTCATGTAAAAAGGAGAAGGTACGATATTGGGCGTACCATTTTCATTATAAAAAGAAAATGAATGGTATAAATCTCGTATTTGTTTTAGAATTTCATTTCCCGGCTCTGCACCAAACCCTAAACCCGGTGCTACGGATGTTCGGTTTTCAAAGCCTAGAAAAGCCTAGAAAAGCCTTACAGTTTAATAGGTTATCTAGGCTTTGCAGCAATTCCACATCTGTGTCCAGATAAATTCCACTTTTCTGGTAAATAATATCCAGTCGGGCATAATCAGGAACAAAACCCCATAGCTTGGCCTCATAAGCTTGTGCCATATACTTGCATACGGAAAAATCATAATTAGATTCGTTCCATTCGATAATCTCATAATCTGGACAGAATTTTTTCCAGCTTTCAATACAAGCTTTGTTTTTTTCTGGCATGGGTTTATCGCCAACCCAAAAATAGTGTATTTTTTTCGGAATCATATAAAAACCTCAAATATCTTATTATTTTTTTCAAAATTTGTTCGCATCCTGTTTTTTATCATATCACATATTAGGAAAAAAATCAATCCTGTTGCCAAAGGGTACTCTCCAGAATTTGTAGTTTTTATAAAATATTTTCAAAAAAATTTATTTTTGATGCAACATTTTCTAGTCCTCATTTGTATTTATATTAGAACAGCAAAGAAGCTGTAAAATATTATAAATCAAAAATTTGAAAGTGAGGAAAAAATTATGAAAAAATTATTTGTATTAACTATGTATGCAGCAGCAGTTGCAACTTCTATGACAGCAGGAAATGTTTGTACCATATATAAGGCAGAAGATATCCCTGCTTTAACAGAAACACCAAATGATGAGGATGTTTCTAAAGAAATTAATAGAAATAAAATAATACGTAATTTGTTTATATTAATGATAAGGCTATTTAGATATGTTTGATTTATAATATTTTTTTACATATCAAAATAGCCTTACTATGATAAAAAGTTTTGAATTAAATTCTTTCTGGTCCATTTCCGATTTCTACAACATAGAAATCAGCTCCATAACCAATTTTATTTTTATAAGCAGTTCCAACTTGTTCTATAAAAGTGTCCACAGCATCTGTTTTTACAAGACTGACTGTACAGCCGCCAAAGCCTGCCCCTGTCATACGAGAACCAATCACACCATCAATTTTCCATGCTTCTTCTACAAGTGTATCTAATTCTATGCCTGTTACTTCATAATCATCACGAAGAGAGATATGGGAAGCATTCATTAAATTTCCAAATAATGTGATATCGTTTGCTTTTAAAGCTTTGACTGCTTTTATTGTCCGTTGGTTTTCTGTCACTGCATGGCGTGCTCTGCGAATACGTGTTTCATCTTTAATAAGATCTTTGTTTGCTTCAAATTCTTCTTCTGTTAAATCGCCTAGTGACTGAATAGAAAGCTTTGTCTGTAATTCAGCTAGTGCCGTTTCACATTCACTACGCCGTTCATTATATTTAGAGTCACCAAGACCACGTTTTTTATTGCTGCAAGAAATCACAAGTTTTGCATTTTCTAAGGAAACAGGTGCATATTCAAACGATAAGTTGGAGGTATCAAGAAAAATTGCATGACCTGCACGTCCCATAGCAATTGCAAATTGATCCATAATACCACAATTAACACCATTAAATTTATTTTCTGAAAATTGTCCAATTAAAGCAAGATCTTGATTAGAAACGTCAAATCCGAATAAGTCACGAAGCATTGCTCCTGTAACAACTTCAACAGAAGCAGAAGAAGAAAGCCCTGAACCATTTGGAATATTTCCAAATAATAACATATCCATGCCATTTGGAATTGTCATGCCACGCTTATGAAAAGCCCATAAAATGCCCTTGGGATAATTTGTCCATCCAGCAGTATCTTCTGGCTTTAAATCATCTAAAGAAGATTCTAAAATACCAAGATTTTCAAAATTCATAGAATAAAAGCGAAGTTTTCTATCATCACGTTTTCTAACAACGGCATAAGTGCCAATCGTTAAAGCACATGGAAAAACATGACCGCCATTATAGTCTGTATGTTCTCCAATTAAATTAACACGTCCCGGTGCAAAATAACAGCGGATATCACCATAATCACCAAATAATTTTTTAAATTCTGCTAAAATTTTTTCTTTCATATTTTCTTTTCCCTTTCTTTTTTGCTCTATAGTTAATTTTTTAAATTATATACTCACGAGCGAAAAATTTTTCTTTTTCTCGACTGGCAGTATAAACTTTTTTGTGCAACCGATTGTTCAAATTAGTATATCGTATCATCTGCTAAAAAATCAAGGTACAAAAGGAATGAGAAAGTAGTAAAATTATTGTGCAAAGTAAACAAAAAGGAAAAAATATAGGCAATATTAATAAAATAATAGCTAGATAAGAGAGATTATAATTAGGCACTTTTTTATATATTACTTGCTTTCTTAAGATATTTTATGATAGAATAATGAAAGATCTTATAAAGGAGTAATAAAAAATGAGAAACAAAAGTATTTTTAAGCAGATGCTAACACCTATGATTACTATTGTTATTTTACTTGCGATTGTATTGATTTTGATGATTTCTGTATCTTTTACTTCTTTTTATCAAAAGGAGATTCAAAATAGAAATAAAGAGCGAGCTGGATTATTATCAGAGAGTATTCAGATTTTTGTAGATGGTGCTTATAATCTAGTAGAGGAATTATCTGTAAATCCAAGTATTTTGTCTATGCAGACACAGATACAAACAAAAATTCTTGAAAATTGCATGGAAAGAAATCCTTATTTTGAATTGTTATATATACAGAATGCAGATGGTATGCAAACAGGACGTTCTACAGGCGAATTAGCAGATCGTTCACAGCGTTGGTGGTTTATACAAACAAAAGAAACGAAAAAATCATTTATATCAAACTCGTATTATTCTGTGAATACTGGAATGCCTTGTGCATCTATTTTTTTTCCAATTTATGAAGAAAATCATGATTTTCTTGGTGTCTTTGCAGCAGACTTAAAATTAGATTATTTGCAGAGTATGATAAATGAGTATTCAAATACACAATATAAGGAAATTTCTTTTGTAATTGATGGAGAAGGGATTGTAATTGCACATCCTGATAATGTGCAGATTGAAGAACAATATAATTATAAGACATTGACAAAGACAATAGCGAAAAAGGATGCAAATAATAAAGTAGTAAAAGATGCAGATGGCAATATTATAACAGAAACTCAAAATTTTGAACTTTCAAAGGAATTTCAAACAATAATTCAGTCAGTAATGTCTGGAAATAGTGGTGTAAAAGAAATTTCCAATCAAGGAAAGGATTATTATATAAGTTATGTTCCAATTAAATTAAAAGGGGCATCGGATTCTTGGTCTGTTCTTACGATGCAAGAGAAATCTTCTGTTACAAAAGTAGTAAATAAAGTTGTTATTTTATTGATTGTTATGGTAATCATTTTTATTATGATAGCAGTGCTTGTGATTACAATATTAGCAAAAAAATTAACAAAGCCTATTATATTATTAAATCAGTTGGCAGGAAATGCAGCAGAGGGAGATTTTTCTATTAGAGTAGATGAAAGCAGTCAGAATGAACTAGGGATGCTCTCAAAAAGCTTTAATGCTATGATTGCAAAAATATCAGGTATTTTAAACAAATTGACTTCCTTTTCAACAGAGGTTGTGCAAAGTTCTGGTCATTTAGATGATATTGAAAAAAATATTGGAATTATTAATGAATCCGTATATAAAATTTCAGAGGGAACGAAGGAGCAAAAGCAGGATGCAGAACAAGTTTTTTTGCGTACAAGTGAAATGATGGAAAAATTTGAACAATTAATGGGACAAAGCAATCAATTAATGAAAGATGCCGAATATGCAATGGAAACAGGAAAACAGGGGATTCAAAATATAGAGGAGTTTGGTAAATGCAATAAAATTACAATAGAGAAAATGGAAAGTACCTATCAAACGATTATGGATTTAGAGGAACAATCAAAAAAGATTTCAGAAATTGTAGATACGATTGATTCGATTTCTTCCAAAACAAAGTTATTATCTTTAAATGCAGGCATTGAAGCAGCAAGATCAGGAGAACAGGGACGAGGTTTTCATGTAGTGGCAGAGTCTATTGGTAATCTTGCCTCAGATTCAGGAAAAGCAACACAAAATATTGAACAGATTATTGGGGTATTTTGCATGGAAATGAAAGATATGATTCAAGATATGATACAAATGAGAGATGATATTATAAATCAATCAGAGGCAGTAAGCAGTGTTGGTCATATTTTTACAGAATTTGAAAAAATGAATGGAAGTATTGCAAGTTCTGTAAAGGAAATGGAACGAATTATGCAAGAAATGCATGAAATTAATTATTCTATTGTTGATGCGGTCGGAAGAATTAATGATATTTCAAAAAATACAGCAAAGCTTACAGAAAAATCTTCGATTTCTTTACAAGAACAATATGATGGTATTCGTGTGGTAGCAGAGCGTGTAAAGAATTTATCGGAGGTATCTTCTCATATGCAACAAGAGATGTCAATGTTTAAAGAGTGGTAAATTTCTGTCAATGAAAAAAAATAGTTGACGTATGGCAAAAATATGGTATAATACATTTCGTGCTATAGAATACCCAATCAGTTGTATGAGCACAATTCACAACTGGAGGGAGGTTAGATGAGTATGTCAAGTGTTATCGTAAAAGAGAACGAACCTTTGGATAGTGCGTTGCGTAGATTTAAAAGAAATTGCGCGAAAGCTGGAATCCAGCAGGAAATCCGTAAAAGAGAACATTATGAGAAGCCAAGCGTAAGACGTAAAAAGAAGTCTGAAGCGGCTCGTAAGCGTAAATACTAAAATAGTTTTTTCTATTATTAGTAGACCCCTGGTTTTGCGAAAGCAAGGCGAGGGGCTTTTGTAGTTTATATTATTTTAAAAATGACGCAATATAAAAATGATAGAATTGCTTCTTCTATGATATGGTATAAAAAAAGATTTTTTGCATAAAGTAGTATTAGACCTGCATAGGAGTGTAGATTTTTATGGAAAAGAAATTAAAATCAAACCATGAAAAGTATAAAAAGACCGTTGGAAAAAGGGTCTATGCAGGATTTCGGGAAAAAAATGGAGAAAAGCAGGAATTAGACAGGGCAAGTTATATGGAACGTTTGTCAAAACGTCTTTCTTTGCCAGCAGATGTATTTACAAGTGCCTGCATTTTAACAATAACAGGGAGATATAGTATTTTAATAGAAAATTATAAAGGAATTGTAGAATATACGGAAAATAGAGTACGTGTACAGACAAAACAGGGAGTTGTTGCAGTATCAGGAAGTGATTTAAGAATTGCTTATTTTACCGATGAGGAAATGCAGGTTGAGGGAAGAATTTGCAGTATTGAATATCAATAGGGAAGAAAAATTGTGAAACTACAATTTGATATAAAATGTAAATGGGATTAAATGGAAGAAAAAAGGAGATAATGCTATGCTTCTTTCCATATTGAAATGGTCCAGAGGATATGTAACCGTTCTTTTATATGGAACTTCACCAGAAAGGTTTATGAATCTTTGTAGGAAAAAAAATATTCTTCTTTGGAATATGCATACATATGGACATTATTGTATTTGTAATGTCTCTGTAAAAGGATTTAAAATGTTGCGTCCGATTGCTAGAAAAACAAGGACGAGACCAATTATACAAAAAAAGACAGGAATGCCTTTTTTAATGAAGCGTTACCGCAATAGGACAGGGTTTCTCGCCGGAATGATGCTCTGTCTTTTTTTTCTGTATTATTCTTCCTTGTTTGTATGGAAAATTACCGTAGAGGGACAATATACACATACAGAGGAAGAAATAACAAAGTTTTTAAAAACGAGGGAAATTACTGTAGGAACAAAGATTTCAGAGATTAATGCTGCACTTGCAGAAGAAGAAATAAGAAAAGAATTTGATGATATTGGCTGGGTATCGGTAGAGATTACAGGAACTAGATTGTATGTACATTTGGCAGAAACCAATATGCCAGTAGAATCAGAGCAGGCGGAGCTTGCAGCATCTGATATTGTGGCAAGCCATGATGGTATTGTAAGAAGTATTATTACACGTAAAGGAACGCCAATGGTAACAGAAGATACAATCGTAAAGAAAGGGGATATTTTAGTTTCCGGTTTATTGGAAATCAAAGGAGATAATGAAGAAATTGTGGAAAGAAAGACAGGAGTAGCTGATGCAGATATTATGATAGAAACAGAGTATACCTATAAAGATAGCTTTCCTATGGAGTATGAACAGATGAATTATACAGGGGAAACAAAGCTTGCCTATGGCTTCTCTGCATTTGGATATGCATTTTTTGTAGAAAATCCATTAAAAACGATAGCGAAATTTGAAAAGTATGATATAATTGTGGATGAACATGAAATTCACTTAGGAAAAAACTTTATTTTGCCACTGAAAGTAATAAAAAAACAATGGAGGGAATATGAAAGCATACCAGTGGTATATTCAAGACAAGAAGCAAAGGATGAGGCAGAAAAGCATCTCATGCGTTATTTACATACATTAGAAGAAAAAAATGTTGAAGTATTAGAACAGAAGCTGCATTTTACAGTGAAATCACAAACAGAGAAAAAAAAGGGAAAGAAAAGAAAAACAGCTTCTATAGTAAGTATGGCAGCAGTTAGTGGAACATTACAGGTATTAGAACCACAAAAAGAAAGGAAGATGATTTCTATGGCAAAAATAGAAGAAGATTTTGAGGAAGATGAAAGTGAAAAGAAAGAAAGTGAATAGAAAGAAAATAGAATGTACAGATTAGGAGGAAATTATGAGTATTGTGGAAAAAATTTTACAGTTTCCAAAAGGACAGGAGCAGCTTTTATTTGGAAGCTTTGATGAATATGCAAAATTGATAGAACGCACACTTCATATTACAATGATAGAACGGGATGGATTATTAAAGATACTTGGCACAAAAGAGAATATAGAAAATGCAGAAAGAATGTTGGAACAATTAATGGAAATTGCTCAAAAGGAAGGAGTAATTACAAGACAGAATGTGGAGTATTTACTTTCTTTAAATATGGATCAATTAGAACATGTGGCACAGACAATGGAAAACGATTGTATTTGTCATACCATACAGGGAAAGCCAATTCGTCCAAAGACATTAGGGCAGAAAAATTATATTGATCAAATTAGAAATAAAATGATTGTATTTGCTATTGGGCCAGCAGGGACAGGAAAGACTTATCTTGCAATGGCAATGGCAATTAAAGCATTTAAGCAAGATGAAGTTAGCCGGATTATATTAACACGTCCAGCGATTGAAGCAGGAGAAAAGCTTGGATTTTTGCCGGGAGATTTACAGAGTAAAGTCGATCCTTATCTGCGTCCCCTGTATGATGCTATGTATCAGATTATGGGATCGGAGGCATATCTGCGAAATACGGAAAAGGGGTTGATTGAAGTAGCTCCCCTTGCCTATATGCGTGGACGTACTTTGGATAATGCATTTATTATTCTCGATGAGGCACAAAATACAACGCCGGCACAAATGAAAATGTTTTTAACAAGGATTGGTTTTGGTTCTCGTGCTGTAATTACAGGAGATTTAACACAAAAGGATTTAGCAGGAGATACAAGATCAGGGCTGGAACATGCATTAGAAGTATTAAAACAGGTAGAAGAAATTGGTGTTTCTAAATTGACAAGTGCCGATGTTGTACGGCATCCTCTTGTACAGAAAATTGTAAAGGCATATGATGATTATGAAAGTAAAAAACAGAAAGATAAAAATAGAAGGACAAGCACAAAAAAGAGAATAGGGAAATAGTTATTTTTGATATACTAGAAAGGAGCAGCCATGGAGAAAATAAAAAAAACGCAAAAGACAGTTTCTAAAGAATATTGTTATATGTTTTTGATTGGAATGTATTTGCTTTCTATGTTGCTGTCATTTCTTTTTTATGGCGGACTTGGTAGCAGCTTAAAAAAGGCATATCAAGTAGGATTATTTAGCTGTGTTTTTTTGCTCCCTCTATGGCTGCTTTTTTATAAAATAGAATGGGAATTAAAAAATAAAAAAAGGGTATTTTTACTTGGGCTGTTTTTTTTTGGAATAACAATGATACTAGTATTAGTTTCCGTACATATCAATACGTACCTTTTCTGGTTTGGCGGCTGCATTTTTTTAACAGTATTATTTCCAACAGAAATTGGCTTAGGGTTTTTTCTATTTTTTGACTGTTTATTTTATTTTATTAATGATGCAACAGGCTCTTATAAGGTTTTTTTATTTTTATTTGGAATTGTTTTATGCAGTCTTGTTTCTTTTATAAAAAAAGGAAAGTCAATTTTTATAATAGTATTCATTGCTTTGGTTTTTTATACGTTGCTATTTTTTATTTTAACGCATGGCAGTAAAGCTTATTTTGAATGGCAGTCGTTGATTTCTATGATAGGACAAGCAATATTTTTAATAATAGCGTATAGATTATATTTATTTCTTGAGAAAAAAGGGTGATTTTTATGAAAAATGGGAAGGATAAGGTATGACAATAAAAATAGCGTATGAAGTAGAGAAAATGTTTCTATTTGATTATGAAAAATTATTAAAACGTGTGATAGAACAAGTTTGTGATTATATGGCTTGTCCTTATGAGATAGAAGTAAATCTCGTAATTACAGATAGTCAGGGTATTCAAGAGATAAATAAAGAGTTTCGGGGAATGGATACAGTAACGGATGTACTTTCCTTTCCTATGCTGGAATATGACATACCGGGGGAATTTGAATTTCTTGAAGAGGAGTCTGTAGAGAATTTTAATCTTGATACAGGCGAACTTTTGCTTGGAGATATTATGTTAAATTATGATCGCATAATTTCTCAAGCAGAATGTTATGGACATAGTGTAGAACGGGAACTTGTGTTTCTTACTGTTCATAGTATGCTTCATTTATTTGGGTATGATCATATAGAGGAAAAAGAACGCCTTCTTATGGAAGAAAAACAAAGGAATATAATGGAGATTTTAGGGATTACAAGATAATAAATAGTTTTTTAATGATAAGATAGGATAAATAGCATAGAAAGGGTTTTTATTATGCCACAAAAAAAAGCAAGGGTAGAAGCGTCATATCCATTAAAGACAGATTTGACAAAGAAGAATCATAAAAATTCGCATAAAAAGAAAAATGCTGCGGGAAAAGAAAAACGATCTGACTTTTTAGTACAGGGAAGTATTTTGGCTGCAGCATCCATTATTGTACGCTTGATTGGGCTTGTATATAGGATTCCGATGGCGAATATTTTAGGTGAGGAGGGACAGGGACTGTATTCCATTGCCTATGATATTTACAGTCTTGCTTTGATTTTATCATCTTATAGTCTGCCACTTTCTGTTTCGAAAATGATGGCTGCAAAAAATATTAATAAAGAATATAAAAGTGCTATGAAAATATTTAAATGTGCACTTGCATTTGCTGTAACAGCAGGTGGTGTTATGGCTGTTTTTATGTTTATTTTTGCAGATATTCTTGCAGAGCTTTATGGTAGTCCAAATGCTGCCTATCCATTGCGAATTTTAGCACCAACTATTTTTGTTGTAGCGGTTCTTGGTGTACTTCGTGGATTTTTTCAAGGGAAAAGTAATATGTTGCCAACAGCGATTTCTCAGATTTTGGAGCAAGTAGTCAATGCTATTGTCAGTGTTGTGGCAGCTTATGGAATGATGAAAATGCATAGTGCATCAAAAAATATTGCAGGCTATGGAGCAGCAGGTGGAACGATGGGGACATTATTTGGTGCATTAACAGCAGTATTTGTATTGTTGTTTTTATTTATGGTCAATTATCCTTACGAAAAAAAGAAATGCAAAGATGATAAAGGACATATAGAAGATACAAAAAGAGTATTTCATGTACTGTTAATGACTATTCTCCCTGTTATTTTAAGTCAGGTTGTCTATCAAAGCAGTAGTATTGTAGATAAATTTCTGTTTTCTCAGCTTACAAAAACACAAGGAATGGTAAATACAGTAAGAGAAGCTCAATTTGGTATGTATAGTTATTATACACTTTTAGTTAGTGTACCGCTTGGTATTTCTACGGCTATGTCTTCTTCTATTCTTCCAAGTATTACAGCATCTCGTGTAAGAAGGGATCATGAAATGGTAAAATTAAAAGTACATGATTCTATTAAGTTAAATATGTTAGTTGCAATTCCATGTGCTGTTGGTATTTTTGTATTAGCAGGTCCTATTATTCAGATGCTTTTTCCATCAACGAATGCAATGACAGGGAAAATTACAATGTTAGGGGCTTTTGCTGTTATTTTTTATGCTCTATCAACAATTACAAGTGCTGTATTGCAGTCGATTAATCAGATGCAGCTTCCTGTGATTCATTCTGCAATTTCTATGATTATTCAGGCAGTTCTTTTAGTTGTTCTTGTATTACTTACACCACTTGGAATTTATTCTCTTGCCATTTGCAATGTAGTATTTCCACTTATTGTTTGTATTTTGAATTGGCTTTCTGTTAGTAGATATCTATCTTATGAACAGGAGGTTTATAAGACATTTTTATTACCATTTTTAGTATCTCTTGTTATGGGTTCTGTGGCATTTCTTATGTATCATGGTTGTTATTTTTTCATACATAGCAATACAATAAGTTGTCTTTTTGCAATCTTTGTAGCAGTTCTTATCTATTTTGTTTTATTGATTAAAGTAAAAGCAATTACAAAAGAAGAATTATATGATATGCCAATGGGAGGAAGATTTATAGCAATAGCAAAGAAAATGAAGTTAATGGTTTGAATAAATGAAATAAAAAGAGCCATACTACCTTTAAGGAAAAGGGGGCGTATGGTTTGAGTCGTGTGAAAGTCATTTTTCTTTCTATTTATGCATTGATTTTTGCTTTATTTCTTGCAGCCATTTTTTATTATGGCTGGAAAGAAAGAGAAAGAAGTGAACAGGAAAAGGATATTGCATTAGAGGAAAATAAAGAACAGGGGATTACGGAATTAGAAAAAACAGAAGAACAGAAAAAAGAGTTACAAGAAAAGCAAGAAAATATAGGAGAAAATTTGGATGCTGTGGAGGATAAAAAAGAATTTATTGACCAAAAATCAGAAGCAACCGTTTCTGACGAAAGCAAAATTGGAAAAGATACGATTTATTGTCTGGAAATTTATGATACCTTTACACAGGAATTAAATGTTGAAGAAGGAGAGATACCACCGGGTTTTCTTGGTATGACAAGAGAGGAATTAAATCATTATTGGGAAGATTATATGGATCATCTTCCTGTTCAGGAATTTGAAAAAGGGCTTCTTTCTTGTGAATTAACAGCATTTTCTGCAGGACAAGTAACGGTGCGAAAAACATATGATGGATCAGGGCTTAAATATCGATATTATATGGTATTAGAGCAGGGTTGTGTTACTGTTTATTATAGTGATAAAAAAACGGTGTATGAGCATACTGATATTTTAGAGGAAAACTTGCCCGAGGAGGAAGCAGAAAAGTTAAAAAGAGGCATTTATATTGAAGATGAAGAAAGTCTTTATAGTATGTTAGAAAGTTATACAAGCTAAGTTGTAAGTAAATGTAAAATAATGGTGGACAGTGAGAAAAAAGCGTGCTATGATGTAGTAGAAAAAAATTTATGAAAATTTAATAAACAAATATCCTAAAATAAGGTATAATCTCCTTTATTAAGGAAGGGTCAGAGGAAGGAGATATCATAAGTTATGAATAGGGTAGTGATTACAGGGCTTGGTGTGATTACACCAATTGGAAATAATGTAGAAGAATTTTGGAATGGAATTTTAGAAGAAAAAGTAGGAATTGAGCCTATTTGTACCTTTGATGCGACAGAATATAAAGCAAAGCTTTCTGCAAATGTGAAAAATTTTAATGCAAGAGATTATATGGATTTTAAACTTGCAAAGAGAATGGATAGATTTAGTCAGTTTGCAGTAGCAGCAGCAAAAGAGGCACTAGAGGATTCGGGACTTTGTTTGGAACAAGAAGATAAATACCGCTGTGGTATTTGCGTTGGTTCTGGTGTTGGAAGCTTAATGGGGATTGAACGAGAATATGATAAAATGTTAAAGTCAGGACCATTTAAAATTCATCCATTAACAGCTCCGCTTGTATTGGGAAATATGGCAGCCGCTAATATTGCTATTTTTTCTGGATTTCAGGGAAAATGTATTGATGTGGTAACAGCGTGTGCAACAGGAACAAACTCGATTGGAGAAGCATTTCATGCAATAAAATATGGAACATGTGATGTTATGCTTGCAGGTGGAGTTGATAGTTCTATTAGTAAATTTGGTGTTGCTACTTTTCAGGCATTGACGGCATTATCATCATCAAGTGATCCAAAAAGAGCTTCCATACCATTTGATAAAGACAGAGATGGTTTTGTTACTGGAGAAGGAGCAGGCATTCTTATGTTGGAGAGCTTAGAACACGCAAAAGCAAGAAATGCTAAAATTTATGCAGAAATTGGCGGTTATGGAGCTACTTGTGATGCCAATCATATTACAACACCATTAGAAGATGGTTCTGGTGCTGCAAAGGCAATGGAACTTGCTATGCAAGAGGCAAAGGTAGTTCCACAAGAAGTTGATTATATTAATGCACATGGTACAAGTACACGCTATAATGATTTATATGAGACAAGGGCAATTAAGCTTGCTTTTGGTGATATGGCATATAAAGTGAAAATTAATTCTACAAAATCTATGATTGGGCATTTATTTGGAGCAGGTGGTGCTGTAGAACTGATAACTTGTGTAAAATCAATACAAGAAAGTTATATTCATCCAACAGTGGGACTTTTACATGATGATGAGGAATGTGATCTTGATTATACAAAAGGAAAGGGAGTGCATATGCCAGTCCATATTGCAATGAGTAATTCTCTTGGATTTGGCGGACATAATGCTTCTATCCTTGTGCGAAAGTTTGAGTAAGGGATAATGAGAAAAATAAAAAGAGATAGTAAAAAAGTGGTAAGACTTGCCATATTTTTATGATAAGGTACATATATATGCAAAAGAAGTAAAGAAAAGATGTACCCTTAGTTTTTATTTAAGAACGGGAGTGTGAAAAGTGAAAAGAAAATCAACAGAAGCGTTTCATAACAGACAGAAAACATCAAGGCAAAAGACAGGGCAGAATGTTTTTGCGGCTGCTTTATGGCTTTTGGTACTCTTACCTTTAATTTTATGTATTATATTATTTGTACGTATGGGAAATTTAGAAAAAGAGTTAAGAGAAGTAAAGGAAATGAATGCAGCAGTAGCAGAGCCGGGATCTTTTGAAACCAGATTAAAAGAAATGGCATTAGCAGCAGAAACAGAGGATGGAAAAACATTAAAAGAAGAAAAGAAAAATGAAAATGAAGAAGAAGAGAAAGAAAGTAATTCAGAACAAACTTCTCAAGTTTCTAATAATACTTCAGGAAAAGAACCTGTAGATGATGGAAAAAAACATGTATATTTGACATTTGATGATGGACCAAGTGATCATACAGAAGATATTTTGGAATTATTAGAAAAGAATGGAATGACAGCAACCTTTTTCTGTATTGGAAAAACGGATGAGTATTCAAAAGAAATGTATCAGCGGATTATCGATGGAGGACATACACTTGCTATGCATTCTTATTCCCATGATTATCCAACGTTATATGCAAGTTTATCTTCTTTTAAAGAGGATTTTCATAAAATTCAAGATTATTTTGAAGAAGTAACGGGTGTAAAACCAATGTATTATCGTTTTCCGGGCGGCAGCAGCAATACTGTCAGCAAAGTAAGTATGAAAAAATGTATTAAGTTTTTAGCAAAAGAAGGCGTTAATTATTATGATTGGAATGCATTAAATGGAGATGCAGAAGGAAAGACATATTCTGTAGAGGAAATGTTAAAAAGGACAATTTCAGGAGTGAAGCTTTATGATAGTCCTGTTGTTTTAATGCATGATACAAATGCAAAACAAAGAACCTTAGAAATGCTTCCAAAACTTATAAAAAAATTAAAGAAAATGGATGCTGTTGTAGAAGGAATTGATGAAAATACACCACTTGTACAACATATTAAGGTATCTTCGGTAGTAACAGAATAAAAAATATAGCTTGCATTGCAGTAAGAAGTTTAGTATAATTCCAAATAGTAAGAATGATAGGAAAGGTATGGTAGGCTATGAAGTATAAACGCATTATGTTAAAATTAAGCGGAGAAGCACTTGCCGGAGAAAAGAAAACAGGATTTGATGAAGATTCTTGTCTTAGAGTAGCAAAGCAAATAAAACAGCTTGTGGAACAGGGAATGGAGATTGGTATTGTAATTGGCGGCGGAAATTTTTGGAGAGGCCGCACAAGTGAGACAATTGATCGAACAAAGGCAGATCAAATTGGTATGCTTGCAACTATTATGAATTGTATTTATGTATCGGAGATATTTCGTTCCATTGGTATGAAAACACAGATTTTTACACCATTTATTTGTGGAACAATGACACAGCTTTTTTCTAAGGATTTGGCAAATCAATCTTTCCAAGAAGGAAATGTTGTTTTTTTTGCAGGCGGAACAGGGCATCCTTATTTTTCCACAGATACAGGAATTGCACTTCGTGCGATTGAAATGGAAGTAGATATGATTCTTTTAGCAAAGGCAATTGATGGTGTTTATGATAGCGATCCAAAATTAAATAAAAATGCAGTAAAATATGATACAATTTCACTTTCTGAAGTATTAGATAAAAAACTTCAAGTGATGGATTTAACAGCAACGGTTATGTGTATGGAAAATAAAATACCAATGCTTGTATTTGGATTAGAAGAAGAAAATAGTATTTTAAATACAGTGAATGGAACATTTACAGGTACTATGGTAAGAGTTGATTAGTAACATTAGTAAAGTAATGTAAAAAGAATTTAATTATAAAAAGTGATAGTTTATCCATAAGCGATGGAATGGAGGAAAAATTAATATGGACGAAAGAATGGAGCAATACGACAGCAAAATGCAGAAAACATTAACAGGGCTTGAGGAGGAATATGCAAATATTCGTGCAGGACGTGCAAATCCGCATCTTTTAGATAAAATTCGTGTGGATTATTATGGACAACCTTCCCCATTACAGTCTGTTGCTAATATTTCCGTACCAGAGGCAAGGGTAATTCAAATTCAGCCATGGGATTCTAGTCTGATAAAAGAAATTGAAAAGATGATTATTGCATCGGATCTTGGACTGACACCAAATAATGATGGAAAAACAATTAGGCTTGTATTTCCTGAACTGACAGAGGAACGCAGAAAAGAGCTTGTAAAGGATGTAAAGAAAAAGGCAGAAGCAGCAAAAGTTGCTGTACGAAATATAAGGCGTGATGCAAATGATGTATTTAAAAAACAAAATAAAGCAGGAGAAATTACAGAGGATGATTTAAAGAAACTAGAGGAGGAAACACAAAAATTAACAGATAAATATGTTGGACAGATTGATAAGACAGTAGAAATTAAATCAAAGGATATTATGACAGTATAGGTAAGGAGTGAGTGCCGGGGGTGTTTTATGACGTTCCCCGGTTTTGTGTGTTATACACTTTCCTGTCAAAAGAAAATAAAGAGGATTTTTTAGGAAACAATTAGAAGGGGCTAAGTTATGGCAGAAATAATTAATATAGAGGGAATGGAAATTCCAAAGCATGTAGCCATTATTTTAGATGGGAATGGACGTTGGGCGAAGAAACGTCATATGCCAAGAAATTATGGACATGCACAGGGGAGTAAAGCAGTGGAACAGATTTGTGAAGATGCATGGAATCTGGGGATTAAATATTTAACTGTATATGCATTTTCTACAGAAAATTGGAAGCGGCCAAGCAGTGAAGTAACAGCACTTATGAGGCTTTTACGTGTATATTTAAAGGATTGTTTAAAGCGTGCCGGAAAAAATAATATGTGTGTTCGTGTTTTAGGGGAAATTTCTCGTTTAGAGCCAGATATTCAGGATACAATTCGCACACTGGAGGAAGCAACAAAAAATAATACAGGACTTTGTTTTCAAGTTGCATTAAATTATGGTGCAAGAGATGAAATTATACGTGCTTTTGGGAAAATAATGAAAGATATTGAGGATGGAAAATGCAGCAAGGAACAAATTTCGGAAGAAATGTTTGGAGCTTATTTGGATACAGGAAAAGAACCCGATCCAGATTTATTAATTCGTACCAGTGGGGAAAAAAGACTTTCCAATTTTATGCTTTGGCAGCTTGCTTATACAGAATTTTATTTTACAGATACGTTATGGCCTGATTTTGATAAAGAAGAATTAAAAAAAGCGATTGTATACTATAATAGCAGAGATAGAAGATATGGTGGTGTTTAGGAGGTTTTTATGTTTTGGACACGATTAGCAAGTGGAATTATATTGCTTTGTGTAACAATTGGTCTTGTAGTTTCTGGGGGACAAGTCCTTTTATTTGCATTAGAGATTATTTCTTTGATTGGGCTGTTTGAACTTTACAGAGCATTAAAATTAGAAACAGAAGGACTTGCCTATATTGCTTATATTACAGTAATTATTTACTATGCCTTACTATCTGCTCTGCCATGGGTAAATTTTGAACTTGTTTTTTTAGCTGCCATGCTTTGTCTTATGGCATGGTATGTCATTGCTTATCCAAAATTTCGGATTGAACAAGTTGCTGTTATCTTTTTTGGAATTCTTTATGTAGCAGCATCGTTATCTTGTATTTATCGGGTACGCAGTTTGCCAGATGGAGCTTATATTGTATGGCTGATTTTTATTGGTGCTTGGGGATCGGATACTTGTGCTTATTGTGTAGGAAAACTGATAGGAAAACATAAATTGCCATCAAAACTTAGCCCAAATAAATCTATCGAGGGCTGTATTGGTGGTATTGTTGGAGCAGCATTGCTTGGACTGCTTTATGGAAGTATTTTTAGACAAAAATTTTTGGCACTTATCAATCCGCCTGTCATATTAGCATTTATTGGTGGAGCATCTTCTATTATTTCACAAATTGGAGATTTAGCGGCATCAGCAATTAAGAGAAATTATGAAATAAAGGATTATGGTCATTTAATTCCGGGACATGGTGGAATTTTAGATCGATTTGATAGTATTATTTTTACAGCACCATTAGTATATATTTTAATGCAGATATTTATAAAAGGTATTGTATAATTCGTTTATTTTTATAGAATAAGAAAATCTTTTTATTTATGAGTAAATTTAAAGAAAGAAGGTAGGGGATTGCCTTGAAATATATTACAATTCTTGGTTCTACAGGATCGATTGGCACACAGACATTAGAAGTTGTGCGAAACAATCAAAATGATTTGCAAATCTTGGCTTTGGCAGCAGGATCAAATATTGCATTATTAGAAAAACAGATACGAGAATTTAAACCAAAGCTTGTTTGTGTATTTGATCAGAAAAAAGCGGAAGAATTAAAGATTAAAATAAGGGATATAGACGTACAGGTTTTGACTGGAATGGATGGATTACTCGCTTGTGCTATTGTAAAAAATGCAGAGCTTGTGGTTGCTGCTATGGTAGGAATGATTGGAATCCGTCCTGTGATTGCTGCAATTGAGGAAGGAAAAGATATTGCTTTTGCAAATAAAGAGACCTTAGTAACCGCAGGGCATATTATTATGCCTTTGATTGAAAAAAAGAAAAGAAAACTTTTACCAGTGGATAGTGAGCATTCTGCGATTTTTCAATGTTTACAGGGCAATGATAAAAAAGAAGTGCAAAAAATTATTTTAACAGCTTCTGGCGGCCCTTTTCGTGGAAAGAAAACAGAGGATTTAAAAAATATTCAAGTAGAAGATGCTCTAAAACATCCTAATTGGTCTATGGGAAAAAAGATTACCATTGATTCTTCTACTATGGTAAATAAGGGTTTAGAAGTAATCGAAGCGAAATGGCTGTTTCATTTAACGTATGATCAGATTCAAGTCATTGTGCAGCCGCAGAGTGTGATTCATTCTATGGTGGAATATAAAGATGGTGCAGTACTTGCACAGCTTGGTACACCTGATATGAAGCTGCCAATTCAATATGCCCTGCTTTATCCGCATCGTGCGTTTTTATCAGGGGAGCGACTTGATTTTGCAAAAATAGGGCAGATTACATTAGAAGAACCAGATAAAGAAACATTTCGTGCACTTTCCCTTGCTTATCAAGCAGGCAGATGTGGGGGCACAATGCCTACTGTATATAATGCAGCAAATGAATTTGCAGTATCTATGTTTTTACAACGAAAAATTGGGTATCTTGCTATTGTAGAAATGATTGCCTATGCTATGGCAGAACATAGTAGTTATTTTAAGCAAAACCCAGATTTAGAAGATATTTTAGAAACAGAAAAATGGACATATGAGTGTGTGAAAAGAAAAATAGTATCGTAAGTAAGGAGGATGTTTATGGGTATTTTAATCGCAATTCTAATTTTTACAGCAGTTGTTGTATTTCATGAATTGGGACATTTTGCTTTGGCAAAAAAAAGCGGTGTTATTGTAAATGAATTTTGTGCAGGTATGGGACCAAAATTGATTAGCTATGTAAAAGATAATAATGGAAAACGCCATATTTTCTTTTTTAAATGGAAACCAGATTTTTTTGAAACAAAAGAATATGAAGGAAGAACGGTATATTCTTTAAAATTGTTTCCTATTGGCGGTGCTTGTATGATGAAAGGAGAGCTAGAGGAAGAAGGAAAAGATCTAAGCAAAGGTTCTTTTAATGCAGCATCGGTATGGCAGCGGATTGCAATTGTTGCAGCAGGTCCTATTTTTAATTTTATTCTTGCTTATCTCTTATCTATGGTAATTGTTGGATTTGCAGGATATGATTCGAATAAGATTGCAGAAAATGGAGTTTTTGATGGATATCCATTGCAAGAGGCAGGACTTCAGGCAGGCGATGAAATTGTAAAATATAATGGTAGTAATATCCATAGTATTCGTGAATTAAGTCTTCATTTGCAGCTTCATCCAATCACAGAAGAACCTGTTATGATAACGTATCGGCGTGATGGTAAGAAGAATACAGTAGAAGTTATTCCTACATTAGACGAAGAATCTGGTCAATATAAAATTGGTATTTCTACGGCAACCGTAAGAGAAAAGACAAATGTTCTTGGTATTCTACGTTATAGCGGTAGAGAAGTGCGTTTTTGGATTGTAAGTACCGTAGAAAGTTTAGCACAAATGATAAAAGGTCGTGTAAAAGCGGATGATATTGCAGGACCTGTTGGAATTGTAAATATGATTGGCACTACTTATAATGAAGGAAAGAAAATTAGTCCAATTAGTGCATTTCTTAGTATGATTAATATTAGTATTTTATTATCAGCAAATCTTGGCGTTATGAATTTATTGCCAATTCCTGCTTTGGATGGTGGAAGATTAGTATTTCTTGTAATTGAGGCAATTCGTAGAAAACCAATGGATCAAAGCAAAGAGGGCTTTATTCATATGATTGGTTTTGTAGCATTAATGGCACTGATGGTATTTATTCTATATAATGATATTAGAAAATTAATATGATAAAAAGTAAGATTGATTAGCAGGAGGAAACGTTATGTTAAGGGAGCAGACAAAGGAAGTAGCAATTGGTTCTGTAGTAATTGGAGGAAAAAATCCAATTGCAATTCAGTCTATGACAAATACACATACAGAAGATATTGATCAGACCATAGCTCAAATTCTTAGGCTAGAAGCAGCAGGATGTGAAATTGTAAGATGTACTGTTCCAACAAAAGAAGCAGCACAGGCACTAAAAGAGATTAAAAAACAGATTCATATTCCTCTTGTAGCAGATATTCATTTTGATTATAAAATGGCATGTCTTGCAATAGAAAATGGAGCAGATAAAATAAGGATTAATCCGGGAAATATTGGAAGTAAAGAAAAAGTATATAAGGTTGTAAAGGCAGCCAAAGAGAGAAATATTCCGATTCGGATTGGTGTAAATAGTGGTTCTTTGGAAAAGACAATTTTAGAAAAAAATGGTGGTGTAACGGCAGAAGGCATTGTAGAATCTGCAATGACACAAGTAAAGCTTATAGAGGATATGGGATATGATAATCTTGTTGTCAGTATAAAATCATCGGATGTTTTGATGTGTATTCAGGCACATGAGCTTTTAGCTAATCAGTGCCCATATCCTTTGCATGTAGGGATTACAGAAGCTGGAACTTTATTAAGTGGAAATATTAAATCTGCTTTTGGAATTGGTACGATTTTATATCAGGGAATTGGAAATACAATTCGAGTATCTTTAACAGGAGATCCTGTAGAGGAGATAAAATCTGCAAAAATTCTTCTTAGAACATTAAAATTAAGAAAAGATGGTATTGAAATTGTATCTTGTCCAACTTGCGGAAGAACAAAGATTGATTTAATTTCTTTAGCAGGGCAAGTAGAAAATATGGTGCAAAATTATGACTTAAACTTAAAAGTAGCTGTGATGGGCTGTGTTGTCAATGGACCGGGGGAAGCAAAAGAAGCCGATCTTGGAATTGCGGGTGGTGATGGGGAAGGATTGTTAATAAAAAAAGGCGAGATTATAAAAAAAGTAAAAGAACAGGATTTATTAAAGGCATTAAAAGAAGAATTAGATAAGTTAGTATTGATGCAGTCAACAACACCCCACCTGTAGAGGTGGGGGCTTGCAAAAGCCTAATTGACTAGCCTAAGTACTTCAAGTACTACGTTATCTATGTTATCATACCTATAGATAATTCCCTAGTCTGTAGCTCTATGTAGGCACTGTAAACAGTTCTGAGTGTAGGAACAGTCAACCTAGCGTGGTCGATAGCGACAAGCATGGATAACCTTGGCGAAGGGAAACAAACTCTTATTTTGGGAGGTACGAAACTTGAGAGTATTCGTAAAAAATTTACGAGGACAGAGCTTAATGCCTTGTTCTCAAAGAAAAGCTAGATTATTACTAAAACAAAAGAAAGCTAAAATAGATTCTTATTCCCCTTTTACGATTCAGCTTTTCTATGCAACAGGTGAAGCTACTCAAAAATGTAATCTAGGAGT
>CAJTJZ010000050.1:0-21922 GCA_910576895.1 uncultured Lachnospiraceae bacterium
AAAACATTTTGAAATGGAATTGCCGCATCAGAAACCTCTGATATGAAAACTTCCTCCTCAGCAAGTTCAGTAATCAATTCTATCTGTTCTTTACTGATTGCCAATGCAAAATAACGCTTACCAATCCTTACAATTTGAAGGAACTGATTATTATTGATACGAAATACTTCAATTAATTTAATATTTCTATCTTTGGAATGGTATGCATTATTTTGTGTTTTTCCAACAAGGACAGAAGCTGCATATGCCGCCGCTAAAATAATCAGAAAAACAACAATAATGCCAACTAACTGTAACACATTCTGAAGGGAACTGTATACTGACAAAAACATAGGCTTAGCCTATTGCTTTCTTTACTGCCTCAAGTACACGATCTGCTTGGAATGGTTTTACAATAAAATCCTTTGCTCCAGATTGAATGGATTCAATTACCATTGCCTGCTGACCCATAGCAGAACACATAATAATCTTTGCATCTGCATCTACTTCTTTAATTTTTTTCAATGCCTGAATGCCGTCCATTTCTGGCATGGTGATATCCATCATAACAAGATCCGGTTTTGTTTCATTATATTTTTCCACTGCTTTTTGCCCGTTTTCTGCTTCACCGGCAATGTTATAACCATTCTTTGTAAGAATATCCTTAATCATCATCCTCATAAATGCTGCATCATCACAAATTAAAATATTTTTTGCCATAATACTCTCTCCTATCATTTTTATTTCTAAAAATCAGAGGTCATATTTACTAACCCCTAATGAACAACCTCTGTTACGCGGATACCAAAGTTTTCTTCAATAACAACAACCTCGCCCTTAGCAACAAATTTACCATTTACAAGAACATCAACTGGTTCACCTGCAAGTTTATTTAACTCAATAATTGTACCCGGCGAAAAATCTAAGATTTCCTTAATTGATTTATTTGTTCTTCCAAGTTCTACGGTTACTTCCAAAGGAACATCCATAATTAAATCAATATTTTCTGTCTGTGCCAATGGGTTAATTCCCGGATTAAATGGTTGAAATTGTGCCGGCTGGACATTGATATCTCCCATAACCGGCTGCATATATGGCATTTGATACCCCATTTGTGGTTGTGCCATCATTTGCGGCTGCATTTGCTGTGGCTGCATCATTGGTTGTGCCATCTGTTGTTGCGGCTGCATCATTGGCTGTTGTGGCTGTGGTGCTGCCGCCTGCGGAGCCTGTTGTGGTGCAGCTTGTGGAGTTGGAGCTGGGGCAGGAGCAGATGCTTCTTCACTCTCACCTGAAAATTTCTTATATAAACTCCTTGCAAAATCAAATGGATACAACTGCATAATCTGGCTATCTACTAAGTCGCCAATTTCCATACGGAAAGAAACAATAACAAACTCATCTTCTAAAAAGTCAGATAATTCCGATTCCACAATGGAATCATTTAAATCAATCAAGCTCGCTTTTGGCGGACTAATATCAACCTTTCTTTCTAACATAGATGATAATGATGTTGCAGCACTTCCCATCATCTGGTTCATAGCTTCGCCAATTGCACTTAAGTGCAATTCACTTAGCTCATCTGATGTATTTGTTCCATCACCGCCCATCATAAGGTCAGTAATTACTTTTACATCAGATTCTTTTAAAATCAATACATTATTCCCATCCAGTCCAACTGTATAGGATAAGCTAATAAATACACATGGTCTGTCATAAAGGCTTGACAGTTTTGTTAAAGTACCATAACTGACAACAGGTGTTGTAATTACCACTTTTTGATTTACTAAAGTGGAAAGTGTCGTCGCGGCAGTTCCCATACTGATATTGGCAATCTCTCCCAACGCATCCTTTTCATTATCTGAAAGGCTTTGTTTTATTTCGCCATCCCCATCTGAACCCGACTGCCCACCTTCATCTGAATCCATACCATTTAACAGGGCGTTAATTTCGTCCTGGGATAACATATCCATGCCATCCATATCTTCACTCCTCCTCAATGATAGAAACTACACGCACAGCATAAGAATCCCCTGCTGCACCCGGAAGTGCTTTAAATTTCTTTATACTTCCTACATATACATCCAATTCCTCATCTACTTTTGAATTAAGACGAATAATATCCCCCATCTGTAAATTAATAAAGTCATTTACAGAAACTGTGCTTTTTCCAAGTACTGCACGTACTGGAATTTTTGCTCTAGAAAGTGTACTTTCAATGACTTCACGGTAAGAATCATTATTGCTTGCCTGCATTGTGGAATACCAAAACTTTGTATTTAATTTATCCACTACAGACTCCACACAGGAATACGGAATACAAACATTCATCAAACCTTCTACATCACCAATCGTTACATTCATGGTAACAATCGCTGTCATTTCACTTGGAGAAACAATTTGTGCAAACTGTGAATTTGTCTCAATTCTTTCCAAACGTGGTTCTATTGCAGTAACACTTGCCCATGGTTCTACTAAAAGACTCGTACAGACATTGACAATCTTTTCTAAAAGAATTAACTCAATTTCAGAAAATTCCCTAGAACGATCAAGCGGCACTCCACGTCCTCCCAGTAATCGATCTACAATTGCATATCCCAAACTGGCGGCCAGTTCAATTAAAATATTCCCCTCTAATGGTGCAAAATCAACAATACCAAGAAGCACCGGATTGGATAATGCATTCGTAAATTCAAAATAAGTAATGGCTTCTGAGTTCATAACTTCAATTTGTACATTCTTTCTCAGATATCCCGGAAGATTCGTTGATAGAAGCCGGCCAAAATGTTCAAAAATAAATTCCAGAGTTTTCAGATGATCCTTTGCAAATTTAGAAGGACGAGCAAAATCATAATCCTTAATCTGTCTTTCATCCTTTTCTTTCATGTCGTCAGCATCTAATTCTCCACTATCCAGTGCATTTAGCAGACGGTCAATCTCCTCTTGGGATAAAACATCGCTCATTACTTCTCACCTCTAATTCATTATATCATATAATTTTATCAAGATAAAGCATTTTTTTACGTTTTTGAAAAAATCTTGTACTATTATGTCAAGATATTACATAATTTTTATAAAATACCTTTAAATAACACTCTTTTCTATCGTTTATCTTCACAAAATAGTGTTCATTACCTATTATTGATACTTAAGATTATTTACTGTAATATCACAAATCATAGCAGTTTCAAAATAACTATTCAACCGTTGCAAAGCATCCTTTTTAAGTTTAGAACGATCAGAGTCTTTTTGAATTTCCTCATAAGTACGTTGTCCTAACGTTGTAGAAACACATTCTATAACATAATTTCCATTGCTTGCAATTAATCCTATCACCTTTTTATAATCATCTGCTGTTTTATCTACAGTAAGTGTAATAGAATCATAAATAGCAACATGATTTACACTACTTTCAGTATCTTTTTTTAAATTTACCATATTCTCTGTACCGCTTACATTGGTAATTGGCTCTAGGGTTTCCCTATTTTCAATTGGTACATCTCCTGCAATTTTCTCTGCATTTGGATCTTCCAATTCCAGATTAATTACAGAAGCCACTTGTGTAATTAAATCATTTGTGCGATTTGCCATTGGAACAATAGAAAAAACAACAACTGCTGATAATGCTAAATTAATTAGACATAAAGCAATGACTACTACTGTCAGAATATTCTTTTTCATAAGATGATTTCCTCCCGTTTTCCATCAATATCTATTTTTCGCTTATGGATGTCATAATCTTAACAACAACTCTTCTGTTTTTTGCCCTTCCCTGTGTTGTATTATTATTAGCAATTGGCTGATTTTCGCCATAGCCCGAGGTAGTAAGATTTTTTGCACTTAAGCCTGCATTATTTACAAGATAATCATAAACAGAACCAGAACGTGCTGCAGAAAGTGCCATATTACTTGTATAACGACTTCTGTTGGAAATAGGAACATTATCGGTATGTCCCTCAATTCTAATTTCAAACTTGGAAAATTTCTTTAAAATAACGCCAAGCTTTCCAACCACCGGTTTTGCATCCTCCATAATATCAGCACTGCCTGACTGAAATAAAATACCACCTTTCATTGACAACATCACATATTGAAAATCTGCATCCATTTCAACATCAATCACAGAATCCACTCCATTGTCCTGAAGCTCTTTTTTCACCTTTTCATATTGTGCTTGTGTTTCCTCTTTCTGTTCTTCTTCTTTCTTTTTCTCATACTCTTTTTCTATATCTGCTTGTGTTTCTGACTCGCTTGCCACACCAAGATTGGAAAAATAAACACCAAGATTATTTAGCTGTCTAACACCACTTGCTATCAGTTCTCCTTCTCCAACAGAAGAACCACCAGCACTAAAAATACTAAAGCTACTTGCAAGGGATTGTGCCAATTCTTCAAATTTTGCAGTATCTGTACTTGACATCGCAAATAAAAGCACAAAGAAACAAAGCAGAAGATTCATCAAATCACTAAAGGTCGCCATCCACGCCGGAGAACCAGCAGGTGCTTCTTCTTGTTTCTTCTTTTTTGCCATTAAGCTTCTCCACCGCCTTCCTGTTGCTCTCCAACGCTCTCACGTACAGATGGTGCAAGGAAGGACTTCAGCTTTTCTTCAATAACACGAGGGTTTTCCCCTGCTTGTATAGATAAAAGTCCTTCTACCATAATTTCTTTCATCTGTACTTCTTTTGCATTATTCCCCTTTAATTTATTAGAAATTGGAGTACAAATCCAGTTTGCAAGGATAGAACCATAAAATGTTGTAATCAAGGCAACAGCCATAGATGGTCCTACAGTACTAACATCATCTAATGTTTTTAACATGTTTACCAAACCAATCAAAGTACCAATCATACCCCAAGCAGGGCCAGCCGCTGCAAGCCCATCCCAAAATCCAATTGTTCCTTTATGACGTTCTTCCATACAACTAAGTTCTGTTTCCAAAATACTTCTTACAAGCTCTGGATCAGTACCATCTACTACTAATAAAATTCCCTTTTTTAACAGCGGCTCATCAATTGCCTGTGCTGCTTCTTCCAATGCTAACAGCCCTTCTTTACGTGCTGTATTTGATAAATCAATGACTTTTTGAATCATTTCAGCCTCTGATGCTGAATACACTTTTGTAGCTAATCCAAAGCTTTTCAATCCCGCAATGAATGCCCCGATAGAATCTGATCCGGCAAGTGTTGCCATAAAAGAACCACCAAATGTAATCAGCATAGAAGGAACATGAATGAATGAAGCTGCTTTTGTAAAATCAACTGTACCTTCATCATAGACCATACCGAAAATCATCAATACAAAACTTGCTATCAAACCAATGATTGTTGCAATATCCACTAACTTCACCCTCTGCTCTCGTATTTTTTATGATTTATTAATTTAAGGCATTGCTGCCATTATTTTCTATCTTCTTTTCCATAAAATCCAAAATAGGTCTAAAAATCTCCATCCTATATAATATTACCCGATTTTTTATCTCTTGTCCACTTTCTTTTACAATTATTTTGTTTCCAGACACCATAGTAATCGTTGTATCTGGTGTTTCTTCCACAAATTGAATTAATTCCGCATTAATCATAAGCTTTGTATTATTCATTCTAGTTACTTCAATCATATCAGCCTCAAATTATTTTTTATTATGTAATAACTCCGCCGATAGGAAAGATTGCTCTTTCCTATCGAGAAAAACGGAGAAAAATTCAATAACTATCTTATTTATTATCTCTTCAAATTAATTAATTCTTCTAATAAAGTATCTGTAACTGTAATAATTCTTGAGTTTGCTTGGAAACCTCTTTGTGTTGTAATCATAGAAGTAAATTCTCCTGCAAGATCTACATTGGACATCTCTAATACACCACTTGTAATTGTTCCTCCACTTAAAGATACTTCTACACCAATTCCATTAAAGTGTCCAGAATTTAATGTTGTTGTATACATATTCTGTCCCACAGATTCAAGGCCAGAAGGATTTGAGAAGGAAGCTGTTGCAATTTGGCCTAATAATTTGGTTTCACCATTATCATAATTTCCATAAACCAGCCCCTCTTTATTTACAGCAATTCCTGTCATATTTCCCATCTTATGACCTGCACCAAGTCCTGTTTTTAAATTTCCAAAATTTGACTCAATATTTGTTGTTCCACTATTATTATACTTTGTAATTTGTGAAAAGTCTATGGAAACAGGAGAAAATACATTTCCTTCTTCTTCCGTTTCTGCTCCAATGGAAAGCACAACGCTAGAATAATCAGCTCCTTCTTCTGCTGAAAATTCTGTACCATTCTCATAAGAACCAACACCAACAAAAGCACCATTTGCCTGATCAAATACAAGATAAGCCTGCGGTGTAATTTCTGCTTCTTCTGAATAGCTTAATTCCCCTGTTTCTGGATCAACCGTAAAGTTTCCTGATTCTACTTGTACTCCAGCAAAATTAATATTTACTGTTTCATTTAAAGCATAAACTGGCTTTCCATCATCTCCTGTTGTAGATGTGACTAAAATAGAATTACCACTTTTATCTGTAATATTTTTTAATTCTACTGTATAAATATTCTTTGCAAGTGCATTGCCTTCCCCTTCTTCTGTTGCTGCTTGTTTTACGGCAAAACTTGCATTATAATAATTACCAATTTTATCATAAAAGCCAACACTTAATGGATAACCAGAAGATTCTGTCAACTGTACAGAATTTTGATCAATATTACCGGAAAGATAAACATCGGTAGTAGCTTCTGGATCGGAATAAAGCTGTTCTGGTGACATAACTGTAAGTGGTGTTACAATATCCTTTTGAATTGCTCCTGTTTCTTCGCTTACCTGCCATCCCATTACTTTACAGCCATAGGAATTGCATAGATTTCCTCCTGCGTCTATCTTAAAAGAACCATCTTTTGTAAAGTAATTTTGTGATCCATTATTTACAATAAAGAAATTATCTCCATTAATCATAAGATCAAGTGCAGCGTCAGTACGTTCTGAACCGCCTGTTCCTTCAATATTTGCTGTAATTGCAGATACCGAAGCACCAAGTCCAATTTGTTTTGCATTTGTACCTGCAGAACCACTGGTAGCACTTGGTCCACTTGCATTTGCTGTTGTTTGATATAAAATATCAGAAAAAGTTACTTTACTTGATTTAAAACCTACTGTATTTACATTAGAAATATTATTACCAATAACATCCATTCGTGTCTGATGTACCTTTAAACCAGATACCGCAGACCCTAGTGATCGCATCATATCGCATTTCCTCCTTTATAATATCTGCACCTTTTCTGTCAGTCCAAGGCACATAAAGCCTCCATAAAAGCGGTCCGGCTTTTTTGTTTTTCAGTATCAGCTAATGACCGCACCATCAATATTTGTAAATACTGCTGCATCTTCTTTCGGATTTACTGCTGTAATTACTGTATGGTTTGGAATATTTACAATAAATGCCATATCATCTAACATAACTAGAGATTCTTGAATCCCCTTTGTATCCGCAAGCGAAACAGCCATTTCCAAACGTTGTTTCTGTTCTCCTGTCAAATCAATGTTTCTACTTGCCAGACGCTGTGCAGCATGGTGTGAAAATTTTAATTCTTTTTCTTTCTTATCATTTTGATTTTGAAGAATTTTAGCAAATGTATCTACACCCTTCCCTAGCTGTGTTTTTTGTGCTTCCTTTCCTTTTGGTTTTGATACATCAAGACCCTGCCTGCTTCTAATCTGTTCGGATATTTGTTCGATTGATTGAAATTTATTTACAGAAATACTCATGTCATCCCACCTTACTGTAAAAACTTTCCTTTTTCTACTTATTTTCCTCTTGATCCGACTCCTCTGGTTCTTTTGGAGTTTCTGTTTCTGTATTTGCTGTAGAATTTACAATATTTAGTGTAACTTGATCGGTTACATTTGTAGATCTCTCATCATCAAATACAAATGTTACCATATAAGTTCCATTGTCAAGTCCTGCTAATGCTTCTTTCTTTACCGTAAGCTTACCATCTTCAAATGTAAGAGAATCTCCCTTAATTACATAATCCGATCCAATCATCACTGCTACAGAAGATGCTTCTGCTATAGAAGAACCAAAATTCATAGCAACCGTTACATCGGAAGGCTTTGCTCCATTATAATTCCAAACAGCCTTAGAAACCGTTGGCTTATTTTCATCATAAACAAAATCTGTAGATTTAATTTTAGAAAGTTCCTCTGCAGGATACAATTTACCTCCAATGCTAAAATATGCTTTTCCTTTTTCCATAATAACATAATCAACAACACCTTCTATTGTTGTAGCACTTCCTGTTTCCGAATTAGTGGAACTTACGGTAACTGTTTGCCCAACTAAAGAAAATGCCTGTGTATTACTATAAGAAGCATTTAAATTTTCCAGTTGCTCTACTTGTGAAAATGTTGCAAGTTGTGAAATATACTCTGTATTACTTGTTGGCTCTAAAGGATCTTGATATTGCATCTGTGCAACTAAAAGCTGCAAAAATTCCTGTTTTCCTAAAGAATCTGTTCCAACTTTTTTTGGTTTTTTACTTGTATCTGTTGTTTTACCAGTAAATTTTCCTTTTTCTACTGAACCAAAAAGTAAATCATCAACTTCTGTTGTCGTTGCCATATGTAATCATAACCTCCTTCTTCTTTCTTTTTTTCAGGCTATATAATCTACATTACTTCCTGAACCGGAAATTGCTGCGGCTGCCTTATTTTCAGATTCTTTTATATCCACTTCATCCAAAAAAGCAGTTTCCATATTGATTGTTTTTCCTCGCTGCTTTTTCTGTTCTGACTCTTGTCTACTTTCTCCTGCCTCGCCTTGCTGCATAAACTCAAAGGTAGAAACTGTCACTTCTACTGCTTCCACTTTTAAGCCCTGTTCTGCAAATGCATCTTTCAATTCCTGCATCTGCGTTTCTAAAGCATTTCTTACCATTTCATTTTGTACAACAAAATTCGCAGTCATAATACCATTTTTAGAAGAAACTGCAAGCTGTAATCTTCCTAAATGCTCTGGATGAAGTACCATTTGCATATCGGTTTGTTCTGGTCTAATCACAACTTTAATCTGTTGTACAATTTGAATTACAACCTGTCTTATTTCTACTATAGTCTGTGTCATCGTTCCATCGGCAGAAATTGTTTCTGTCACCGCAGAAGAAGCAATATTACTTACCATAGTTTCTGCAAGATCAGATTGCTTTTGCATACCCTGACCAAAATTTTCTTTTGATAAATTTCCTTTTTCTTCGGAAATTGTTTTCACTACGGAAACATCAGGAAGAGATTCTTTTGCATTCTCCTCATCTGTGGAAACTTGTTTTTGATCAAAAACAAGTTCTTCCTTATTTTTCTGATCTACTCCCTCCATCTGTTCATTTCCTTGTACGATTGCAGTCTGCTCTACCATCATCTCATTTTCTGTAATTGGTACAGGTACTTCTTCCTCACCTAGCAAGGTTTGCATTACTTGTTTTATATCCTGCTCGGATAGTTCTGTTTTCTGTGCAAGATTTTCAACGGTAATATCTTGTAATACTTGTGTCAGCATTATAGAAAGATCATCATCCATAAGTACATCTGTAATATCCAAAGTACCCTGTATTTCCATAAAAAGTTGTTTTAAGTTATCTTCCTGAAATAAATTCATATAAGACAAACCTAAAACTTCCATTGCCTGATTCAGATCCTCCTCGCTTATTTGCAAATCTTCCTGAAGGATTTCCATAATCATTGTTTCCAATTTTTCAATAATATCCTTTTTTCCAAGAAGTTCCTTTTCTTCCGAAGGTACTTCTCCTTCTGTTGTTAAAGTCTCTTTTACATTTTCTGTTTTTGCAGTCATGTTTTGCATTTCTTCTTTCTGTTTTACAGAAGATATTTCAGAACTACTCTTTTTTACAAAAACAGGCTTTTCATAAGAATCTTTTTGCTGCTTACTAAACGATGCCTGACTACTTTTTGTAGTAGTTCCTGCATAACTCATAACACTGGAAAAATCTGCTGATGATTTTGAAGCTGCCCCCAAAAAAGAAATGGTATTACTCTTTCCTGCAAGCATATTTGCTACAACCTCCTGAACCTTCACTTTTTTCTTGCCTCCTTTCTTTTTTTATGCATCCTACTATCTTTAATGAAATATTAGGAGCGTTTCTATTTTATTTATTATAAGAACGGAATATTACTTAATTTCCGTTTTTATCAATCGGAAACTGTCATTTTCTTTGTAATCTTTGATGCAAAATTTGTATCCATAGCTGCTAAAATTTCGGCAGCTTCTGCTTCCTTCATATTGCCTAAAATCTGGCATACCACATCAAGATCTCCTGTCATATTCCCAAGAATTGCTGCTGCATTTGTTGGATCCATTGCTGCAAATCTCGTTGCTTGTGCCTGAATTTTTGCATCCCCTTGTTGTTGTTCTACACACTGACGATAAATTTCTTCCGCATTTTCAGGCTCTATTTCCTGATAAAATTTCATATATTCTTCATAAGGAAGTGCACTTTCACCAAAAACTACTTCATTATCAAAAGCTTTCTTTAAATCATCAAAATCTTCAAAAGCATCTCGATATTTTTTTAATCTGGAAATTTCTTTCTTTTGTGTAGAAATTGTCTGTTTATTATCCTCTACTGTTTCTGTCTTATCAAGTAATTGCTCTTGCAATTTCCGAATCTGTGCATTTGCTTCCTCTAGGGAATCATACATATCATCATTAATTCCTGTAACAGAACCTATATTATTATCATTTGTGGAAGAATAATTTGGTAAAATCCTGTTAATCACTGGTACATCCTCTAACACCGGAGTTAAAACAGAACTTCCAAAACCCATAAAATCTGTTTTTATCAGGATTCCAAATATTACAAGCCAAATAGCAACAATAATAATGATAGTCAATGCTGTTACAAAACCGTTGCCGCTTTTTTCCCCTTCATTTTCCATCATGACTTCATCATTATCATCTTGTTTCTTCTTTTTTGCCATTAAGGAAACCTCCTGTCTGTCTTTTCTTCCTTTTTTACTCTTTTTAGAGGTGGAAATTATTCTTAACTAAGTAAATCTATGATTCCACAACTTGTTGTTTTATTGCCTTCATACCATAGCGAAAACTATTAAGTTCATCAATTTCTTTTGATTCCTGTGCCTGTACTTCTTGTTTAAATACTTCAAAAGCATTTTCTTTTAATTTTTCATATGTTTTTCTTTCTTTCATAGCATATGTCATTTTTGCTTCTGCAAGTTCTACTTTTCTTTCTGCCTTTTTTACAACCATTGCCTGAATACGAATTTTATATTTCATATTTTCTACAGCATCTTGAAGATTTCTTATTTCTTTTAGCACTAGCTCGGCTGAAATACTATCGGTTAGTTGTTCTGAATAACCAACTCTACGCTGATGCAACTGCCATAAAATCTGTTGTTGCTCGTCAAGTTCTGCCTTTGCAAGTGCATATTCTGTTTTTGCCTGTTCTTCTAGTTTATATTTAATATCTAAAATATTCTGCATGGAATAAATAAACTTTGCCATATATTTCCTGCCTTTTTATGATTCCGAAAATAAAGCATCCATCTGTTCTACAATTTCTTCAAAAAGGAATTTTTCCTCCACATTCTGCATTAAAAAATTATTTACTGCATCTATTTTTGCGATTGCATAATCAATATTTGGATTTGAACCATGTTTATATGCACCAATATTAATTAAATCTTCTGCTTCTGAATAGGTCGCAAGTACATTTTTTAATTTTCCGGCACTTTCTTTTTGATCTTTTGCCACAATAGAACTCATACAACGAGAAATACTTTGTAAAACATCAATTGCAGGATAATGATTTTTATGCCCTAATTTTCTCGAAAGAATAATATGTCCATCTAAAACACCTCTTGCTGTATCCGAAATAGGCTCATTAAAATCATCTCCATCTACAAGCACTGCATAAAGTCCTGTAATCGAACCATTGCTTGCATTTCCTGCTCTCTCTAAAAGCTTTGGCATTTCGGAATATACACTTGGGGGATATCCTCTTGTTACCGGAGGTTCTCCAGAAGCAAGACCAATTTCACGCTGTGCCATACAAAAACGTGTCAGGTTATCCATCATTAAAAGAACATCATGCCCCTGATCTCGAAAATATTCCGCAATAGCTGTTGCTGTCTTTGCTGCTTTGCTTCGTATTAACGCTGGTTTATCGGAAGTAGCAACTACCACAACTGATCGCTGCATTCCTTCTTCTCCTAAGTCACGCTCTATAAATTCCCGCACTTCCCTGCCACGTTCACCAATTAATGCAATTACATTGATATCTGCTTTTGTATTTCTAGCAAACATTCCCATTAGGGTACTTTTTCCCACACCACTACCAGCAAAAATACCAATACGCTGTCCTTTTCCAAGTGTTATCATACCATCCACAGCTTTTACTCCAAGTGGCAACACTTCCGTAATCATTTTTCTTGACATTGGTTCTGGAGGATCTTGTTCTACTGGATATTTTATGGAAGAATGATATTCCGAACCATCTAATGGCTTTCCAAGTCCATCTAACGATTTTCCAAGTAAATCCATACCAACATTGATTTGCAAAGGAGCATTTGTATTTTCTACAAAACTACCCGGACCAACACCCTCTACATTTCCATAAGGCATTAAAAGTACACGATCATCACGAAAGCCAACAACTTCTGCCATAACTTTTTGCCCATATTGTGAAGTAATATAACAAAGATCATTTAATTTTGCTTTTGGACCAATGGATTCTATGGTAAGCCCTACTACTTTAATTACTTTTCCAAGATGCTTTGTATAATCATTTAAAAGCACCTGTCGATACTTTTCTAAAGAAATCCCATTTCCCGCTGGCATCATAAGTACACACCCTTTTTTATGTAATATGATTCTTTTCTTTTTTTGTTCAAGAATACCTAAATGTTCTTACATTTCCTGCTGCTCATCAGAACCTAAAGCAAGAATCCTTAAATCTTCACAAAGTCGTTCCAACTGCAAATCAAGACTGCTATCATAAATAGAAGTATCTGATTCAATCAAACACTGATTTTTTTGCAGAGAAGTATCTTCAATAATTCTAATTTCCGAAGCTTCTGCTACAAGCTGTTCTAATTCACCTTTTCTTTCCAATAATGCATGATAATCCTCTTTTGATACATGAATTAAATATACATTACTTCGTTCAATCCCCTCTAAACAACAAGCAACAAGATGTGCTACAATATCCTTTCGTTCTGATAAAACAACACCTGTAAGCTTTTCAATTGCTTCTGCTAAAAATTCCACTACTTGTGGTTCAAGCTCATAAATCTGCTGTTCATACATTTCCTGAAGCTGTTGTGACTCTTGTTCTAATTGCTGTCTTTCTTGTTCAATTTCTATTTGTGCCTGTGACATTCCTTCTTGATAGCCCTGCTCAAACCCTTGCTCATGTGCATTTTCTGTCAGCCTTTGTGCTTCCTGTTTTGCTTGTGCTACAATCGTTTCTGCTTCTTGTTTTGCTTCTTCTAAAATCTTTTTTGCTTCTTCCTTTGCTTTTTTTATCTCTTGTTCCGTTTGCTTTACAGGCTGTAACGGTGGCTTTTGTTTTGACTGTTGTTTCGGTTTTGACATACTTGGCTTTTTTCCTGTTGAAGCAGGCTTTTTTCCCTCCTGCCTATTCATAAGCATTTGAATTGCCGCTTCATCCGAATCTGCACGAAATAAAAGATCGGTTTGTTCCTGTGTAAGTCCACTTTCCATAGTAATTTCTTCATCGGAAGCTGCTTCTTCCAAAGCAGCTTCTCCTTCTGTTTCTACTTCTTCCACTCGTTCAAATACAAGCGGACGAAATGCATTACCTTGATAACTTGCATCAGAATCAATAATTCTTTTTTCTTTTCCATCAATCGTAACAACGCCAGATTTAATCAAATTTTTATACAATGATTTCGTCACCTCCACCTCTGGAGATAATGATTTCACCTGTATCCTCAAGTTTTCTAATAATATTTACAATCTTTTGCTGTGCTTCTTCTACATCCTTTAAACGTACTGGACCCATAAATTCCATATCTTCACGTATCATAGTAGCAAGACGTTTGGAAAGATTATTAAAGATTAATTCTTGGACTTCTTCATTCGAACCCTTTAATGCAATGGCAAGATCATTATTATCAACATCACGCAGTACACGTTGGATAGACTTGTCGTCCATAGAACGAATATCTTCGAATACAAACATCTTTTTGCGGATATCGTCTGCCAGTTCTGGTTCTTCGATCTCCAACTGTTCCATAATATGTTTTTCTGTACCACGATCAACTGTATTTAAGATATCGACAATTGGATCGATACCACCGACAATGGTATAATCCTGATTGACAAGAGATGCCAGTTTTTTCTCCAAAACTCTTTCTACCTCCTTAATAACATCTGGTGAAGTACGATCCATCATAGCAATACGTTTTGCAACATCTGCCTGTTTTTCAGGAGCTAGAGCACCAATAATCGCTGCTGCTTGACTTGCAGACAAATAGGAAAGAATCAATGCAATTGTTTGTGGATGTTCATCCTGAATAAAGTTAAGCAACTGACTTGCATCTGTCTTTCGCACAAACTCGAAAGGACGTACTTGCAATGATGCTGTAAGCTTTCCAATGACTTCTCTTGCCTTATCTTCGCCAAGTGCTTTCTCTAAAAGTTCTTTTGCATAGCCAATGCCACCCTCAGCAATATATTGCTGTGCAAGACAAACTTCATAGAACTCGTCCATAACTTGATCTTTTACATTTTGTTGAATACTTCTTGTATTTGCAATTTCAAGTGTAAGCTGTTCAATTTCATCTTCTTTTAAATGTTTAAAGACCGTTGATGATTTTTCTGGTCCAAGTGCTACTAAAAGAATTGCCGCTTTTTGCACACCTGATAATTCCGATTTTTTCTCCATGATTTATCCCTCTCATCTTACTTAATCCCAATCTTCATTTAACCAGTTACGCAAAAGCTGTGCAACAGCTTCTGGATTTTCATCCACAAATTTCTCTATCATCTTGCGGGATTCTGACTTATCACTAAATTCAACATCTTCAAGCGACTGATTTTCCTTTGTTCCTGCAAGAATTGTTTCTACAGATAATTCCGGTTCTACCTCGGTCACTTCTACAGGTGCTGTTCCCTTTAATACAACAAAGAGAAGCAATCCAATAATAAGTGCTGCAAGTGCTAACATTAAGACATTTGCTGGATTCTTTAAAAATGCTAAAATTGGATTGTCATTTCCTGTAAGACTATATTGGAAATAAGGTACTTCCCGCCCCAAGATAGAAATATTGGCAGGATCAATTTTTGTAGCTGCTGATACTAATTGAATAATTTCAGGATCAACAGCAACCGTTGATGCTGTATCATTTGCTGCCATAAATTCTTCAAATGTCATATTATCCAAAGTACCATTATTTCTTAAAACATCTTCATCATATGTAATAAATCTTGTTAATACAATGGCAATACTGGAATTTTGTATATCAAGCGTTCCAATTTCTTTTACTGTTGTTTCCCTTAATTTATTTAATGCATGTGTATATTTGTTTAAAGAAACTTTACCCTCACTAGCACCTGTTGGGCCAAGCATATAATCTGTATCAGAATCATTGCTATCTGTACCCGGTGTTCCGCCAGAACCAGAAGAATTTTGGCTATTATATTCATAGCTATCTTTATATGGTCCTTGTTCATATCCTTCTGGAACGGTATATTGTTCTAATTCCTGTTCTACCCGATCCATATTAAATTGAAGACCTGAAGTACCTACAACGGCATCATCCCAGCCTGTCTTTAATAAAACAGTTTCCAAATTATCACTAATATTTTGAAGAGAATGATTTCTATAATCCTCTTTTGTTTTAATATTTCCTGCCATGCCCTCTGCTTCCATACCATTGAACAACAAATTGCCGGTAGAATCCATAATACGAATATTAGAAGTATCTGCATTTCCAACAGAATTTGCCATCACTTCTGCAAGTGCCTGTGCATAATCTCCTGTCATTGTATCATTTAATGTTAAAATACTAGTAACACTTGTTGGTTCTGTTTCCTTAAGAATATTATATGTTTCCTCATGATTATCAATCATGACTCTGGCATCATCTACAATATCTAACGCAAGAAGGTTTCTACGAAGCTCATTTTGTAATGCTAGATTATTTCTGACTTGCTTATCTGATTCTGTTGTACTCATACTAGTATCTAATGCCCAATTCCAATTTAAGTCAACAGAAGTATCAACTGTATCCAGCCCCTCTTGTGCCATTAAAAGAACAGCAGATTGATAATCCTTTTTCTTTACTGATATTATATTTGTCGATGTATCATATTTATTGGCAATCGAATTATCACCCAATACGGAAATAATATCACTGGCACTTTTATTATCCTCACATTTTGTCAATTCTACATAAGTAGGTCTTGATAAAATATAGGATAGAATCACAATCATAAGAAATACAACTGCTGCCACACTGATAATAATTGTTTTCTGTTTATTGGTATATCGATTCCAAAATTCCAACAATTTTTGTGGAATCTGCTTTATTCGTTCAGTCATAATGCTGACACTCCTCACTTGGTTACAGTATTATCATTAGAACTGTAAGTTCATAATCTCCTTATATGCATCAACAACAGCAGTTCTTACAGCAATTGTATACTGCAATGATAAATTTGCTTTTTGTTGAGCAGCCTGCAAATCATGCACATTATCTGATTGACCAATTGCATATTTAATTTCTTCTTCTTCTGCCTTATTTGTTAATTCATCTGTTTCTTTGACTAATGATAATGCTGACTGGAAAAGAGCTTCAAACCCTGTATTATTCTCTGCTTTTGCTGTTGATGTAACCCCATTTGTTTCACCAAAAGATTGTATTGGTGATAATCCTGTTATTGACATAAATATTCCCCTCCTCTAAATTTTACGATTTTCCAACTTCCAAACCACGCAATGCCATACTCTTTGCTGCATTAAATGCTGTTACATTTGCTTCATAAGATCGGCTAGCATCAATCATATTTGTCATTTCCGTAACGGTACTTACATTTGGATAAGTGACATATCCATCTTCATCTGCATCTGGATTTCCCGGATCGTAAACCATATTCATTGGTGTTTCATAATCATCTTTTACAGCAGCTACTTTTACACGTTTCATAGAAACTATTTGCAACTGATTTTTCTTCAAAAACAACAGTTTGACGGCGGTAAGTATTACCATATTGATCTCTTGTTGTATTTACATTTGCAATATTTTCTGCAATAATATCAGTACGAAATTGTTGTGCAGTCATACCACTTGCACTAATATTCATAGCACTAAAAATTGACATAATATTTCCCCTTTTCTTATTTTGCAAAAACAGTAAGCTATAAGTAAAAATATCTTTTTTTCTATTTATTTACTTGTATTAAAATTACCTTGCATTTACTACAGCACTTAATCTTGAAAATTCTTGTGTCATAGAATCTAACAAAGTATAATAACGAATCTGATTTTGAGCAAGATATGCTGACTCCGTATTGATATCCACATTATTTCCATCAATGCGGTAACTGAGCCTAGAGTTATCAATATATGTATTTGCATTCAAAGTGGATAAGTCCACATCTTGTATGTCCTTATCCAGATTATCACCACCAGCAATTGCATTTAACAGATATGATTCAAACTGTACATCCTTACGTTTATATCCCGGAGTATCATTATTTGCAATATTATTTGCGATAATCGTATTTCTTGTCCAACTGGCATCTGCTGCCTTATCTAATACATTAATATAGTTAAATGCACCTGTTGAGATCATGTTATGCACATCCTTTCTGATTAATATTATAATAAATTAACACAAAAAAACAAGCAGTTTTTACAAAAAAAACGCAAAATACTAACAAATAGTACATATTACCCATGCTTTATTTTATTCTTTTGATTCTTTATAACCACAAGTTTCTCCGATACATACAAGCTTATTTCCTTTTTCTACTAAAATCTCCCCACAAACAGGACATTTTTTTCCTGATGGTTTTTGCCATGACATAAAATCACATTCTGGACTATTCTCACATCCAAAATATCTGCGACCTTTTTTTGTCTTTTTTATTACAACCTCTTTTCCACATTTTGGACAAGATACGCCAATTTTTTCAAAATATGGCTTTGTATTACGACAATCTGGAAATCCCGGACAAGCTAAAAACTTTCCATGTGGTCCATATTTAATAACCATATTTTTACCACATTGTTCGCAAACAACTTCTGTTACTTCATCTTCAATTTTGACTTCTGAAAGCTCTTTTTGTGCTTTTTCTACTGCTTCTGCAAGATCAGGATAAAAATTACTAACAACTGCTTTCCAAGAAACATTTCCTGCTTCTACAGCATCTAAAAGTCCTTCCATATTTGCTGTAAAATTCATATCGACAATTGTCGGAAACGCCTGTTCCATAATCTGATTTACAATTTCACCAAGCTCTGTTACATATAAATTTTTATTTTCCTTTGCAACATATCTTCTAGCTATAATCGTAGTAATGGTTGGTGCATAGGTACTTGGACGACCAATACCAAGTTCTTCCATTGTCTTTACAAGAGAAGATTCTGTAAAATGTGCTGGCGGTTGTGTAAAATGCTGTTTTCCTTCGATTTGCTTTAATGAAATTTCACTTTCTTTCTTTATTTCCGCAGAAATCATTCCTGCTTCCTGCTTTTCTTCCTCTTCTGCATAAACACAATGATAACCATCAAATTTTACTTTAGAAAATGAGGAAGTAAACCGATATGTCCCTACATCAATTTTAATTGAAAGCGTTTCATAAACTACAGATTCCATACGGCTTGCTATAAATCGCTTCCAAATAAGCTGATAAAGGCGAAATTGATCTCTTGATAAAGATTCTTTTACCAAAACAGGGGATAGTTCAACAAACGTAGGGCGAATTGCCTCATGTGCATCTTGTATTTTTTTTCCAGTATTTTTTGTGGTTACCTTTTTATTCACATATAATTCCCCATATGTTTTTTCAATATAGTCTTTACAAGCTTTTTCTGCTTCTTCAGAAATTCTAGTAGAATCTGTACGCAGGTACGTAATAAGACCAATTGTTCCATGTCCTTTAATCTCTAGTCCCTCATAAAGCTGCTGTGCAATTCGCATTGTTTTTTGTGTAGAAAAATTTAATACTTTTCCTGCTTCCTGCTGCATGGTACTTGTTGTAAATGGAAATGGCGGTTTTCTTGTGCGTTCCCCATTTTTCACCTCTGCAAGACTTACAGGAAGTGATTCCATCTCTTTTTTTATTTCTTCCATTTCCTGTTTAGAATGAATCGTTTGTTTTTCCTTTGCTGTTCCATAAAAATTTGCATGTAATGGCTTTTTCATACCTTTTATGGAAAAATCAGCTTCCATTGTCCAATATTCTTCAGGGATAAATTTATTAATTTCATTTTCCCTTTCACAAATCAGCCGAAGTACCACAGATTGTACACGTCCTGCACTTAATCCTCTCTTTACTTTTGCCCATAAAAGTGGACTAATACTATAACCTACCATACGATCAAGCATACGGCGTGCCTGTTGAGCGTTTACAAGATTCATGTCAATTTCTCTTGCTTGTTTCAGTGATGCCTTTACTGCATTTTTCGTAATTTCATTAAATGTAATACGGCGGCTTTTTTTATTGTCCTCAAGCTTTAATGCCTTTTCTAAATGCCATGAGATTGCTTCTCCCTCTCTATCTGGATCGGTTGCTAAATAAACTTTATCTGCTTTTTTTACTTCCTTACGGAGTTTGGCAAGTAAATCTCCCTTCCCCCGAATGGTAATATATTTTGGCTCATAATCATGTTCTATGTCAATTCCAAGCTGACTTTTTGGCAAATCCCTTACATGTCCATTGGAAGCCATGACTTCATAATTACTACCCAAAAATTTTTTAATGGTTTTCACTTTTGCCGGTGATTCCAAAATTACCAAATTCTTTGCCATACTCATAATCTCCATTCCTTCACAATTGTAACAGTTCCTTATTTTAGAATCTTATGGAAATAAAGCCCTGTTTGATCCACAAGCTTTTTTTCTTCTAATTCAAGCAAAACTTCCATTAATTTCCCAGTTCCTAGCTTTGTTTCTTCTGCCAGTCTGTCTAAATGCTTCTCCTCAAAACCTAAACTAGAATACACTATTTCTTCTATTCTTGCAAGAGAAAGATTTTTTTTTTCTATTTTATCTGTAAAATTAATTTGATAGAAATTCAAAATATCTTCTGGACTATCTACAAGTTCTGCTCCTTGTTTAATTAGTTTATTTGTACCAACGCTTAATGGATCTTTTGCTCTTCCCGGAAGGGAAAATACATCTCTTCCCTGCTCTAATGCAGAATCCGCAGTAATTAATGATCCGCTTTTTGCTCTTGCTTCTATTATAAGCACTCCATTAGAAAGTCCACTAATGATACGATTTCTTTGTGGAAAATTCCAACGATATGGCATTGTTCCCGGCGGATACTCTGATAAAATTCCTCCTTCTAATAAAATTTCTTGATAAAGCCTTTCATGCTCTGGTGGATAAATAATATCAACACCACATCCCATAACAGCAAATGTTTTCCCTTTTGTAGCGGCAATTGCTCCACTATGAGCAAATCCATCAACTCCTCTTGCAAGTCCACTTATAATTTGCACATTTTTTTCTGCAAGCTGTTTTGCAAAATAATAAGATTGTTCCTTTCCATAATTGCTGCAAGCACGTGCTCCAATAACTGCAAGACTTATTTGATTTACATTTGGCAGTTTTCCTTTATAAAATAGGCCATAAGGCGGATCATAAATTTTTAATAATTTATATGGATATTGTGGTTCGTCTATTGTACAAAAAGAAATCTTTGTATCCTTTAATAACTGCCATAGAGATACTATCACTTGTTCTTTTTGATATTCCAGTAAAAACTCTTGTTCTTTTTTCTCTAAAATTCCAAGTTTAGAAAGTTCTTTTTCCTTTGCTTTAAAAATATTTTCTGCACTATGATAATATTCCATTAATTTTCTTTTTTTCTGGAATCCTATTTTTTCTAAACAACAAAACCATAAAATATAATCCTTTTTCTCCATGTAACTTCCTTTCTTATTATTTTACCTTGAAATCTAAAATTTTTCCATACGGAAAATATTCCTATTTTTCCATTTCTTTTCATATAATTTTTCTACTTTTTACTATTGCTTCCAAAATTTTTTATCCATACTGCGATAACAGGCTGCTTCACTTAAATGTAATAAACTAATTTCTTTGCTTTCCTCCAAATCAGCAATTGTTCTTGCTGTTTTTATAATTTTATGATAGGAACGTGCCGTTAAAGAAAGACGCTGAAAGATTTCTTCTAAATAATTTTGTTCTCGTTTTGAAAGAACAATATATTTTTCTATTAACTGTGGTGTCAATTCTCCATTACAGGTTATATTTTCTTTTTGATAGCGTTCTTTTTGTAAATTTCTTGCAATCTCTACTCTTTTACGAATTTCCCTAGAGCTTTCTTGTTTTTCCTTTGAAATTAATTGTTCATATTCTAGCGGCTGTGTTTCTACACAAAGATCAATTCTATCAAGAAATGGTCTGGAAACTCTATTAAGATATTTATATATTTGCCTTTCGGTACAATGACAAAAATTTCTATTTGGATAATATCCACAGGCACAGGGATTCATTGCAGCTACTAAAATAAAATCGGCTGGATAACGATACGTTCCATAAATTCTTGAGATTGTAATTTGATGCTCCTCTAAAGGCTGCCTTAACATTTCTAATGTATCCTTATGGAATTCTGTCAATTCATCAAGAAATAAAACACCATGACTTGCCAAACTAATTTCTCCGGGTTTTATTTCTTGATGAATTGAC
>CAJTJZ010000050.1:21932-22949 GCA_910576895.1 uncultured Lachnospiraceae bacterium
GTTTTGGTAATCTGCCGCCTCCAATTAATGCAGTTGATGTCAAAGTATGATGAGGAGAACGAAAAGGACGATTTTTTACAAGCCCATCCTTATCATTTAATAAACCTGCAACACTATAAACTTTCGATACTTCCATACATTCCTCAAAAGAAAATTCTGGCATAATTCCCGGGATTCTTTTTGCAAGCATTGTTTTTCCCGAACCGGGAGAGCCAATCATTAAAAGATTATGCATTCCTGCGACTGCAATTTCAATCGCACGTTTTGCACTTTTTTGCCCATTTACATCAGAAAAATCTAATACTTCTTTAGAAGACATTGTTTGACAAAAAGAAAATTTTTCTGGCTGCCATACCTTTTTTTCATTTGCAAGAAAAATTAACTCTTGTAATGTTGAAATTCCCATCACTTCGATTCCTTTGATCATAGAGCCTTCTTTTGCATTTTCCTTTGGAATAATACATCGTTTTAATCCATATTGAGAAGCGGTAAAAACGATTGGCAAAACGCCATTGATCCGACAAAGCTGTCCATTCAGTCCAAGCTCTCCGACAAGTAAGGTATCTTTAAAAAAAGTCTCTGGTAAATAACCAAAAGACATTAAAACAGCAGCAGCAATGGGAAGATCAAATGCTGTTCCTTCCTTTCTAATATCTGCTGGTGATAGATTTATTGTAATACGTCTTGCTGGAAGGCGGATTCCTAAATTTTTAATTGCTGTCCATACACGATCTTTTGCTTCCCGAACTTCTGTTCCAAGCACACCAACCATATTCATTTGCGGCAATCCATCACTAACATCTGCTTCTACGGAAATTAAACAAGCTTCCATCCCAAGCAATGCTGCACTATATAATTTACTAAACAATTCTGCTCCTTTCCCTCAGAAGCAGTAAACAGAAAAATCTCCCAAATTTATTTCATATATTATACTCACGAATGAAAAAGTTTTCCATTTTTCATTCGTGAGTTCGCACCGACCGCAGCCACGAAGTGGCTTATTTCCTGTCGTGCCCA
>CAJTJZ010000051.1:0-12364 GCA_910576895.1 uncultured Lachnospiraceae bacterium
AATGCAGGATTCTAGGCGAAGTGAGATTGAAGCAATGTGATTGAACCATAACATGAGATGTATTGAAATCCTGTTACAATTCCATTTGTGATGTTTTGTTTATCAATTGAACCATAACATGAGATGTATTGAAATGAAGTAGTCGCATGGTTTCAAGTATTGTGGGATTCCCATTGAACCATAACATGAGATGTATTGAAATTTTTATGGGCAGCTACGTAAGCAACCGCCTGTTCAATTGAACCATAACATGAGATGTATTGAAATCATAGTACCTACTGGATGTGGTGTGATTGTGGTAATTGAACCATAACATGAGATGTATTGAAATATTGATTTATAATATTCTTCCCACATCTGTTCAATATTGAACCATAACATGAGATGTATTGAAATCGCTTTGGAAAATATGGCGATTTCCCACAAAAAATTGAACCATAACATGAGATGTATTGAAATAGGTATCTTCCGTGGGGCGAGCATGTTGTTGAACCAATTGAACCATAACATGAGATGTATTGAAATTGTTTGGGAAGCTAAGCTATTTGCAGATACTCTACCATTGAACCATAACATGAGATGTATTGAAATAGAAATAAATAATCTTTTCAAATCAACAACTGTATATTGAACCATAACATGAGATGTATTGAAATTAATCCCTTGCGATAAGCCCTGTAATCTCGTTAGACCATTGAACCATAACATGAGATGTATTGAAATTTCTGAAAATAAATTGTATGCTGATAAGTATTATCGATTGAACCATAACATGAGATGTATTGAAATCCCTCTAAGGTTTCTGCGTTTTTCTTCTTTTCTTAAATTGAACCATAACATGAGATGTATTGAAATCACTGTTTCGCAATGCCCCCTGCTGAAATGGTATCAGATTGAACCATAACATGAGATGTATTGAAATAGGGCGAGCTTGCTCGCTCGTCTTGACCCTTGACAATTGAACCATAACATGAGATGTATTGAAATCGTTTATTCATGCGTCAAAAAGCTGCTGCACAAATTATTGAACCATAACATGAGATGTATTGAAATTCAATATATTTCTCCAACTTTGAAATATATACAGCAATTGAACCATAACATGAGATGTATTGAAATTATAAAATCTATATTGAATCTTATGTTGTGTATATGATTGAACCATAACATGAGATGTATTGAAATAAGTAAACGGGAAGAAAATTCCTTGCCCATCTGCGTATTGAACCATAACATGAAATGTATTGAAATATTGTTGTAGATTACTCAAATGGCGGCAGAAAAATATTGAACCATAACATGAGATGTATTGAAATTCTGAAAGAATGATGCTTGGTAGTGGGGAGTTTAAATTGAACCATAACATGAGATGTATTGAAATAAGGCTACCATAATCCCACTGGTATAGGGTGGCAGCTTTGCTGCCATGCCACATAGTGGCACAGTCTCTTTGAGGTTACCAAAAGACCGTGGGGTAAGGTAGCCAAAAGTAACGGTTTGTGTTATACTTATGGCATGGGAACATGGAAATCAAAAAACAGGCACAAGTATTTATGGTAATTCTTATTAGGAATGTTATACACTATAAACAAAAGAAAATCTAGATTTTTATGAGAATTTCATCTTTATTTTTAAGCGATTGCCCTACAAAAGAGTCTTGTATATTATTTATTTTTTCATAGAATCAAAAACTTATAAATTGGTGTAAAATTTTTACAAAAAAATTTAAAAAAGTTCTTGAATTTTGTAGAAATTTGATTTAATATAGTAAAAAAATGAGATAGTAAATATAATGTTAAGGAGAACATAGTATTAGTTATATGAAAGTTTTTGAGATAAAATTAAAAGTATTTTTGTTAAAAGATATTCATAAAACAGAAGTACAAGAAAGAGTAACAGATTTTATAGATGGAACGTTAGCATTAAATAAAGATATGTTATTATTACATGAAGATAAACAAAGATATAAATTATATTCTTATGGTGGATTACAAAATATTGAAAAAAGTGGATTGTATTCTTCTGGAAATATTTATAATATTATCATTAGAACAGTTGATCAAAAATTAGCAAGATATTTGTATTCGTTTTTACCAAAATATCAAAATCATATAATGAAAGGATTGATAGCGGATATTCATATTCTTCCAAAAAGAATATTAGAGCGAATCTATACCCAGACACCAGTAATTATAAAAAATAATTCAGGATATTGGCGTGATTGTTTATCTTTTGAAGAATATGAACAGAGAATTAAAATAAATTTAATAAAAAAATATCGACAGTTTTGTGCAAAGAATATGGAAGATACGATTCCTTTTTATACTTCTATTCAAATAGATAATAAAAAACCAATTGCGGTAACATATAAAGGAATAAAACTTTTAGGAGATAAGTTGACATTGTATATTGCAGATGATACAATGTCTCAAGAATTAGCATATTTTGCTTTGGGTGTAGGGTTGGGTGAAATGAATAGTCGTGGTTTTTCTTTTGTAAAAGGATATTATGAACAGATATTTTAAGTTTTAAAATATAAGTAGTATAGATTTAGGGGGTGTGGTTGTGTTATGTGATTGTATGAAAGTTTTTAAATGGAATTTAGAAAAGGATGGAGATGCTCTTATTTTAGGTTCTTATATTCCAGAAAATGGGACTTATGTTTTAATAGATTTACAAAATGGTGGAGAAATTTTAGAACAAGGAGTTCTAAAGTGGGATAAAAAGAGGAAGGAATTATTAGGAAAGAATCAGTTAAAATATTATAAAGAAATTATAGCATTTGATTATAATAGTAAGTTGGTAGATATGAATAAACCAATAGATAGTAAAAAAATTATACATAGTAATAATTATTTTTCATTTTTTATTAAAAAAGATAGTTTAGTAAATGGAAAATTAACAGAGGAGATAATGGAAAATTATTATACTATATTAGAAGAACCAATAAAAAAATATAAAAACTCAAAAAAAGCAATACAACTTTATAAAGAAGTAGAAGAAAGTTATGGAATTGTAGATAAAAAGCATTTAAGATTATGTCAAAAATGGATTGAGCATCATATTTTTTCATTAGAAAATTTAAAAATTAGTATTAGTGGAAAAGATTATCTAAAATTATTTTTCTTATTTTCTGATCCAAAAGAGATGATTCCAGAATATATCAAAGAAGGAAATCGTTATTTACTTCCTAATATTTATAATAACAATGATTATAATCGAGTATTATATAATGAAGTTTATGGACTTCCAAATAATAATATGGGAATGAATTCAAAAAAACCCTATTTGGAACATAAAACTAGGGGAAATCCTATGCCTTATTTATTAAATAAAGAACAGATACTTTTGCAAAAAAAGTTTTTTGACTATTTAATGAATTTTGCTGTTGAAGGAAAGGTGAATGTCTATATTGATCCTGATGAAAAAAAATTTGATGCATATCCTAATGGAGAGATGCCAGAGATGGATTTTCAGGGAATTTATATAAGAATTCAAAAGGGAAAAGAAGTAGAAATTCACTGTATGGATATTGTAAGTGATTATCGGTTTCAATTACAAAAAGAATTTTTATTAAAAGATTATTTGGAAATGGATATTTCAAAGTTGAAAGGAGAGATACCTCCCTACAATACGAAAGCAAATACAATATATAAAATGCAGGATTTAATTAATAAAATAGCATTTTCAAAATTTCTTGTTACAAATTATTTTACAAAGCAGGAAGATATTACAATCAATGATCCTATTTTAAAAGATGTAATTTTACAAAGTAGAGAAGTATTCTTTTCTTGGTTTTATAAAGGAGAACAGGAAAATGCTATGCAAGTTGTAAAAAATTCTATTAGAAGATTAGTTTATGGAGCAATTACAAATGGATATTTTATAAAAGCAAAACATATTTTTAATTTATACTATTCTTTAAAACAGTATGATAAGAAGGGAGAACAGGATATGGGAATAACACCAGAGCAAATGAAAAGTGTGTTACGGGAGAAAATTAATGGAAAAGAAACGGTTGGATTTTCAAATGATAATGAATATTATTTTGCAGTTGGACAAATGGTTAGTTATTTTATTTCCATTAGTCGTATGACTAAAAAAAATCATTCTCTTGCAAATCCATTTATTCAAGCAAAACAAGATTCTTTTATTAAGCAAAAATTAAAAGAAATGTATATAAAATATAATTATGATATAGCAAGTAATGGGAAACGATTTAATAATATGTATGCAATGATTTCCATTTATGAACCAGAAGGAAAGGTTAATTCTGATATGATACTTGCAGGATATTTATGTGATAATTTAATTTATGAAAAAGGTATGAAAAAAGAAATGGAGGAAAATTAAATGGAAAATAGAGTATATGGAGTATTGGGAATTGCATCTATTATGGCAAATTGGAATGCTGATTTTTCTGGATATCCAAAAACGATTTCAGATGGTACTATCTTTGGAAGTGACAAAGCATTAAAATATCCAATGAAAAAAATGTGGGATAATGAAGGAAAAAAAGTTCTTTATATAAAATCTTTGCGTTTTGAAAAAAAGAAGGAAGATACAACTTTAGTTCCGAAATCATTAAAAGAGCGATATCAAGATTTATTTTCAATAGATAGTATTGAAAAAAGTAATACAGAAGAAATTTTAAAAAATTTATTTCAGGCAGTAGATGTAAAAAATTTTGGAGCTACTTTTGCAGTAGCAAAAAATAATATTTCCATTACTGGAGCAGTGCAAATTGGACAAGGGTTTAATAAATATGAAGGAAGTATTGCAGAAGTACAGCAAATTCTTTCTCCATTTCGTGATGAAACAAAGGATGGAAAGGAAGATGCAAAGAAAGGCAGTAAAAAAGCAAAAGATATGGAAACAGGAGAGGAATTAGAAGGTGATATAGCAAAAAATTCTACTCTTGGAAATAAAATTGTAAGTAATGAAGCACATTATTTCTATCCGTTTGTTATTAATCCTATTGCTTATAAAGAGTATGTAGATTTGAATATTACAGAAGGATATACAAAAGAAGATTATGAAAATTTTAAAAGAACTGCTTTAGTTTCTGCAACGGCATATGCTACAAATGCAAAAGAAGGATGTGAAAATGAATTTGCACTTTTTATAGAGACTAAATCTGATTTATATTTGCCAAATTTATCAGAATATATTTATTTTTCAAAAGAAAATGGAAAAAATAAGATTACTATTTCTTGTGGAAGTTTATTAAATCCATTAAAAGATAGGATTTTTTCTATTGAAATTTATTATAATCCATTGACCACTATTTTAGATACCGATATTGAGAATACAGAAATATATAATATTGTAACAAGGGAAAAAATATAAATGACAGAAATTAGTTGTGGAGAATTTATATGGAAATTTTAAAATTTAAATTAAGTGGTAAAACAGCCTTTTTTAAAAAACCGGAAGTAAATACATATTATTATTTTACCTATGGACAAATTCATAAAATGGCACTGTTAGGAATTTTTGGTGCAATTTTAGGTTATAACGGATATGGAAGTATCAAAGAAGGCAAAAATGGAAAGATTTCTTTTGGCGAATCAATAGAATTGCCAGAATATTATAGGAAATTAGAGCATTTAAAAATTGGAATTGTTCCATGTAATAAAAAAGGGTATATATCAAAGAAAATACAGACATTTAATAATTCTGTAGGATATGCTTCCAAGGAGCAAGGAGGAAATTTAATTATAAAGGAACAATGGCTGGAATCTCCAATATGGAATATCTATTTGTTAATAGATAACTTGGAAAGTGAAAAGATAGTAAATGCTTTACAGGAAAAAACAGCTATCTATTTACCTTATTTAGGTAAGAATGATCATTTTGCAGATATTTCTGATATTGTTATTTTTCATGGAGAAAAAATAGAAATAGAAAATGATGATGTAGTTCAAATTGATAGTTTGTTTATAAAACATTTTGCAGAACTTGATATAGATAATGAGGATATAGAGGAACAAATATTTAAGTATGAAGAAGCACTCCCTGTAAAATTGGAAAAAGATTCTCTTTTATATCAAATGGAAAGAATGGTTTATACCAATATTCCAGTAGTGTCTTATCAAGGGGAACTTTATGAAATAATAGAAAATAAGAAAAAAATTATATTTTTATAGTATAAATAGGGAAAAGAGAGTATGAAGATAGAAGATTTTTATTCTAATGAAAAAGTATTTTATGCACATTTAAAAGATAATGGAGAAAAGGAAACGTTAAAAGAACACACGCAGTTATGTTGTGATTATTTTTTGAGAATATATCCGGAAGAAAAGTACCATATTTTTTGGGAAAAATTAAAAAGGCTCTGTAATATAGAGGAAATAAGTATAAATGCAGAAGATATCATAAAAACTATGTGGTACTCTGTACCATTTTTTCATGATATGGGAAAAATTAATCCTATCTTTCAAAAAGATAAGATGGATAATTTGATTCTTGATTCAGAAGAAATGAAGCGATTCTTGCCATTATCATCAAAACATTCTTTGTTTTCTGCAGTGCTTTATATTAATACTTTTGCTAGAAAAATTAAAGAGTTAATAGAGAATAAAGAAGAACGTAGATATTGTATTTATTTTCTGTTCTGTAATGCTTTTGTCATTTCTCGTCATCATTCTGGTTTGTCTTCTTTTGATAAGTTCTTGCAAAGTTTTTCTGATGGAAGGGAAGCATATGAAATAATTAGAATTTTAAATGAAGATTATAGTAGGAAAATATATCAAGAACAGATTTTTTTAAAAACAGATGGAAATAGACTTTTTGGGGAAAAACTAGAAATTTCCAAAATTTTGAAAAATTTTAGAAAAAGAAAAATTACAGAACAGATAGCACCATATTTTTATACATATGTAAGAATCCTTTCTTCTGTTTTAATTGCAGCTGATTATTATTCAACAACAGAATTTTGTAATGAAATAAAAACGGAAATTATTTCTGGAAAAGAAGAAATAAAAAAGATGTGTTATGTTTTTGAAAATTCTAAGCAGTTTCAAAAAATAAGAACCTATGAGCAAGAAGTAGATAGGAAACATTGCGATTTTCAAAAAGTAAAAGATATTAATGTAATGAGAAATGAGCTATTTTTAGAGACAGAAAAAAATTTATTAAAAAATTTAGAGAAAAATATTTTTTATTTAGAAGCTCCAACTGGAAGTGGAAAATCAAATACTGCTATGTGGTTAAGTTTTTTATTACAAAAAATGAATGACATGGAAAGGATTTTTTATGTATATCCATTTAATACGTTAGTAGAACAAAATTATAATACAATGCAGATAATATTTGAGAATATAGAAGATGGTATGGATAATATTGCAGTTATCAATTCCCTTACACCAATTTTAATGAAAAATTCAAGATGCAAGCAAGAGAATAAGAATAAACAAAAGATAGGGGAAGAAGATAATGTAAAATTTTATACAGAAGCACTTTTAGATAGACAATTTTTAAATTATCCTATTGTTCTAACAACAAGTGTAAGTTTGTTCCAATATTTATTTTCAGAAAATCAAGAGTCTGTTATGGGATTTCATAAATTTCAGAATAGCATTATAATTCTAGATGAAATACAGAGCTATAAAAATAGTATTTGGACAGAGATTATTACATTTTTAAATGCATTTTCTGAAATTTTAAATATGAAAATTCTTATTATGTCAGCGACACTTCCAGATTTAAATTATTTACTTCAAGGTAATTGTAAGGTAACACGATTAATTAACGATAGAAAAAAATATTATCAAAATCCGATTTTTGCAGAGCGTGTCTTTTTGCATTATGATTTATTAGAAAAGGAGATAACGATAGAAAATTTATTAGAACATATGATGCGATATCAAAAGGATAAAAAGAAAATATTGATTGAATTTATTCATAAAAAATCAGCATTGGAATTTTATACTTTGTTAAAAGAAAAGGAAAAACAAGGGAAACTTGATTGGGCAGATATTGTTTTGATGACAGGAGAAGATAATCAAATAGAAAGAAAGCGTTTGATTAAACTTACAAAAGAGGAAAGAAAAGAAAAAGGATTATTATTTATTGCAACGCAAGTAGTGGAAGCGGGTGTAGATATTGATATGGATATTGGATATAAAGATTGTTCTTTATTAGATGCAGAGGAACAATTTTTAGGGAGAATTAACCGTTCTTGTAAAAGAAAGGGGGAAGTTTGGTTTTTTAATATAGATAATGAAAAGAATGTATATAGAAATGATTTTAGAGTAATTTCAGATTTTACTATAAGAAAAGAATTTATGAGAAAGATTTTAAAATCAAAAGACTTTTCACAATATTATCTTCCGTTATTAGATTATTTAAAAGAGCAGAATCAGGAAATTAATGAAAATAATGTGAAATTATTTTTTGAGGAAGTTGTTGGAACTTTGGATTTTAAAAAGACAGAAGAAAAAATGAAGCTTTTAGATGAAAAAGAATGGTATTTTTCTGTTTATTTATGTAAGGATATAAAGCTAGAGGATGGAACAATATTAAATGCGAAAGCTATCTGGAATGAATATAAGGAATTATTAAAAAATGATACTATGGCTTATGCTGAAAAAAGATGTTTGTTATCAAAAATAAGAAGTAAAATGAGTTATTTTATTTATGAAATAAAACAGTGTGATTTTGTTTGGAATGATCAAATAGGAGAACTATATTGTATAGAAGATGCAGAACCTTATTTTGTTGATGGAAAATTTTCTGCTGCTGTATTTGAAAAACAAGAGGGTATGTTTATTTGAATTTTGAATGGGGGAAAGGAATATTTTGATTACGGGAACTTTAGTGAATTATTATTTTCATTGTAAACGACAATGCTATTTCCATGGGAATCGTTTCAATCTGGAAGATAATAGTGAAGATGTTAAAGTTGGAAAAGCGATTCATGAAAAAAAGGCAGCAAATTTAGAAAATGCAGAAATTGCAATTGATAATATTAAATTAGATAAATTGACAAAAGAATATTTAACAGAGATAAAAAAATCAGATGCTGATCCTGTTGCAAGTAAATGGCAGTTATTATATTATTTGAAGGTTTTAAAAAAGAAAGGGATAGAGAGAAAGGGAAGATTAGAATTTGTGGAAAAAAATAAAAAAGGAAAGAAAATAGAAATTATAGAATTAGTAGCAGAACAAGAAAAACAATTAGAAGAAATTGAGAAAGATATTGAAAAACTTTTAATTTCGGATATTATTCCACCAGCATTAAATGAAGCAAAATGTAAAAAATGTGCGTATTATGAATATTGTTATATATAAGTATTGTGAGGGTTTATTATGGGAAGTACAAGATATATTACATCTATGGGAGAACTAATGAGAAAAGATAATTCACTTTGTTTTAGAAAAGATGGAAAAAATGCATATATTCCAGTTGAAAATACAAAAGAACTTTATATATTAAATGAAGTTAGTATTAATTCGAAATTACTAGACTTTTTATCTCAAAATTCTATTATTGTTCATTTTTTTAATTATTATAAAGGATATAGTGGTACTTATTATCCTAAAGATAGATATTGTAGTGGAAAATTATTAATACAACAGGTAAAAAAATTTGAAACAAATCGAATGGATATAGCAAAAGCTTTTGTATTGGGAATTGGAATTAATTTAACAGAATTATTATATCATTATTATAAACACGGAAAAAAAGAAGTAAAAAATACTGTGGATTGGCTTAGAAAAGATTTTAAAAAGGATATAAAAGAATGTAAAAATATAAAAGAATTAATGGCATATGAGGGAGAAGCTTGGGAACGTTTTTATAGTGAGTTTAAAAGATTTCTTCCAGAGGATTTTGTAATGAATAAAAGAGTGAAAAGACCACCAGATAATCCAATAAATGCATTGATTTCTTTTGGAAATTCTTTACTTTATGCAAAAACAGTTTCTGTTATTTATCAAACACATTTAGATCAACGTATCAGTTTTTTACATGAACCTGCAGAAAGAAGATTTTCTTTAAGTCTTGATATTAGTGAAGTATTTAAGCCAGTAGTGGTATATAAAACGATTTTTGATTTAGTGAATAATAAAAGATTACAAGTAGAAAAGCATTTTGATAAAAAAGTAAATTATTGTTTATTAAATGAAGAAGGAAGAAAATTATTTGTAGAGGCTTTTGAAAGTAGAATGGAAACAGTTTTTTTACACCCAAAATTAAAAAGAAAAATTACATATCGAACAGCTATAAAACTAGATTGTTATAAATTAATAAAATTTATTATGGAAGATAAAGAATTTATACCATTTAGTATAAAGAAAGGAATGTAGTGGAAAAAAGATTAAATTATAATTATGTATTTGTATTTTATGATGTAAATGAAAAGCGAGTGCAAAGAGTTTTTAAAATTTGTAAGAAATATTTATGTCATTTTCAAAAATCTGTTTTTAGAGGAGAAACAACACCATCAAAAATTATTAAGATGAAAACAGAATTGGAAAAGGTAATAGATAAAAATGAGGATTTTGTATGTATTATTAAACTATTAAATGGAAATGTATTTGGTGAAGATGTTTTGGGAGGAGATAAAAAAGAGAGTGATTTATTTTTATAATGATGCTAAAACCAGTTTAAGTAAGAAAAAAGAGAAAGGTTTATAACAGTATTATTTTTTGAAGGGTGGAAAAAAATAAAAATTTTTATTGACAAGTTATTGTTTTTATGATAAGATAAATAATTGTAAGATTGCCCCCATAGCTCAGTCGGTAGAGCGTTACCTTGGTAAGGTAAAGGTCTCGGGTTCAAGTCCCGTTGGGAGCTTTGAAAAGACGGATACAGAAATAATTGTATCCGTCTTTCTAAATTTTTTGATAGATTCTTAATCCATTTTTTTATGTCGATATAGTTGATAAATGATTGGAAGAAGTAATAAGGTTAATAGTGTGTATATTGTTAATAAAATTGGAATAGCACCAATAATTTTTCCAGCAATGGAATATAAATTAAAATAATTAAGTGCTGTTCCCATTTGTAGTAGTTGATCAGGAAGTAGGCCTAAGATTTTGTTAATCATAGGATGTTGAATATTTGATACAAAGGAAGGAAGAAAAATTAATACAAAAGGAATGATAACGGCAATCGCTGCTGATTTTGTTTTTGCTGATACAAACATACTTAAAAAGGAAATAAACAGACAACCAAGATAACCACCAATAAAAATTAATAAATATTCCTTTCCAATTGTAATATTATAAAAAGACTTCCATTGATTTATTTGTATAGGACATTTCCAACCATCTATACCAAGATAAAGAAGTGTAATTCCCGTATAAGCTAGTATGGAAATTATATAAATAATGGATACAATACAAAATCCAGCTATTATTTTTGCAGCACTTGCCTTATTTCTTCCGTAAATAGAAGAAAAAAAGATAGCATCTGCTTTCCAAGAAAATTCATTAGAAAAAATTCCTGCGACTAAATAACCTAAGATAAGCATAGTAATCATAATCATGGTGGGAGCAAATTCAAATAATTGTGACCAGCCTTTTGTATAATCATAATAAAAAGGTGTTTCTAAAATTTCATATTGATGAATTAAATATGTTTTTTCTTTTTTAGAAAATTGAACACTTCCATCTTCTTTTAGAAATTTTTTTAATAGTGTAATGCGATTATAATAGAAATTTGGAGCATCGGTTTCTACTAAATCATTTGCACGATAATAATTATAATCTTGAAAGGAAAGAGCGTAAGAATGATTGAAAAGATTACGGATTCCTTCTATTCCCTGTATGTGACTATAAGCAATTTCATTTTCTACAGTATTTTTTGATAGATATTCTTTAGAATGCGTAATTTTTTTATTTTCTGCAATAATATTTCTGATTTTATTTTCATCTAGTATTCCTGCCCATTTTTTTTGTGCCATTTGTAAAGATTTTACTGCCGCAAAACCAGTGTTTTTCTCACCTAATTCATTTACATAAGAAATATTACATGAAAAATAACAAACAATTCCTAGAGCTAGTAGTAAAAGCAATAGGGCTATTTTATTTCCTGTAGAAGAAAATACTTTTTTTATTTCATATCGTATCATTATGTTCACCTGACCTTTCTCCAAAATAATATAAAAATAAATCTTCTAATGTTGCCACTTCTTCTTTTGCTGTATCTATAGGGCAAGTATTTGACAATAATCGAAGTTCTACTTTATTTTGTATAGAATTTTTATAAAAAGAATCTATTTGTGCAGATGGATTGTACACAGGTTTTATATTACATATTTTATATTTTTTTGTATAATTTTTCAAAATCAATTTCTAATCTTACAGAACTATTTTCTTCTAATTCATTCATATCATATGGTTTTGGCAATACTTC
>CAJTJZ010000051.1:12374-22924 GCA_910576895.1 uncultured Lachnospiraceae bacterium
TCATTTCTGTTTTTGGTACAGTGATAAGCCATACACGTTCTGTCATAGAAGAAATAAGTTCTTGTGAAGTTCCAGATGCTTTCAGTTGTCCATTTTTTAGTAGTAAAATATTTTTAGCAATATATTCTATATCAGATACGATATGAGTGGATAATAATACCATTCGTTCTTCTGCAAGTTCACTGATTAGATTGCGAAAACGGATTCGCTCATTAGGATCTAAGCCAGCAGTTGGCTCGTCTAAAATTAAAATTTTTGGATTATTTAACATTGCCTGAGCAATTCCCACACGGCGTTTCATTCCTCCTGATAATTTTTTCATCTTCTTTTTTTTGGCTTTTAGAAGATCAACTTGTTTTAATAATTGTTCTGTTCGCTGTTTTGCAATCATAGGCTGTAATCCTTTGATGCAGGAAATATACATTAAATAATCATAAACGGTAAAATCAGGATAATATCCAAAATCTTGAGGAAGATATCCTAATAATTGACGATAAGCACAATCCATAGTAAAGATATCTTGTCCATTCCATGTGATTTGTCCACTTGTAGGTGTTAATAAAGTACAAAGCATCCGCATTAATGTAGTTTTTCCAGCTCCGTTTATTCCTAATAGTCCATAAACTCCATTTGTTAATGTATAAGAGATATGATCAACGACACAAACATCCTGAAATGTTTTTGTTAATTCTGAAATTTTTAATTCCATATAGAGGTTACCTCCCATAATCTTTTATAATTTTTCTGTCCTTTATAAATGCAAAAGAACAGATAAAAAACAGCAATAATGAATAAACTATACCATATTGGTAGTGAAATAGTAGAATATAAATATTGATTTGATATAATTTGTATCCAAAGATAACTCCAAAAAATACATAAAAAAATGGAAAAAATCTCTGAATAATTGTTTTGACTATAAAAACAGCGAAAACAAATACAACAATTTACAATATAGGATAAAAAGAATGGAAGGATAATATCCTGAAGTAACCATCCTTTTGTTGCTATAATAGCAATAGTAAAACTAAAAAGTAAAAGCAAATCAATAAAAGAAAAGATTAAAATACGAGCAGAATATAATTGTCTTAAGGAATAATAAGCAGTACATTCAATCTCAATAGAATAGGAATTTCTATTTTTCCATAGCTCTGGTAGAATTAAAATTGTAAATAATGGTGTAGCAGCTCCAATTGATTTCTGTAAGTAATCATTATTTTCTGTTGCAGTAAGAATACTCCACAAGATCAGTAAAACGATAGCTTGTAATAACCACCAGCGTTTGTGAATATATTTTCCTTGCTGATAGAGAAATTCAAAAGAAGATAAATAGTTTTCCGATTCTTGTTTATAAAAGGCAACTTTTGATTTTTCTATTACTTTTTGTAAAGATTCTTTTTGATAAAGTTCTGTCTTTATAGTACAGAAATGTTTTTTTATTTTCTTATCAGATAATTTTTTCATAGTTCCTCCTTTCCAAAATAAGCAGATAATAATTTCCTTGCTCTGTTAATTCTATATTTCACTAAAGATAAAGTGATGCCTAAGATATGGGCAATATCCTTTTGTTTTTGCTCTTGTATGAAATATAGGATAGCAACGACTCGTATTTCCTTTGGCAGGCTAGAAAGAGCCCTTTTTATGTCAAGCCATTCTTCCAAAGAATTTTCATAAATATCTTGTTCTTTTGGCAATTCCTCTAATGGAATTTCTCTTTTTTTTCGATAGAAATCATGACATAAATTAGCAGCAATAACATATAAAAAATTTCCTGCTTTTCCATAATGATGATATTGTTTTAAATTTTCAAAAAATCGGACAAAGGTTTCCTGTGTTAGATCTTCTGCATAACTAGGATCAGAACTATGAATGCGGCAATAGGTTAATATTTGCGGATAATATTTTTTTACAAAAATATCAAATGCATTTTCATCGCCTTTATGCATTTTTTGTATTAACAGGAAATCAGTGTTCATAACAAACTCCTTTCTTTTTTTATAGTTAAAAAATGCTCTTTCTTTTAATATAACGATTTAAGATATGAAAAAGATAGGAAAATTTTTAAAGAAAAGGGAAAAAGTGAATATTTACTTGAAAAGTTATTAAAAAGTCATTATAATAAAAAATTATAATTTATTTATTAAAGAAGGGAAAAGGAAAAGACAATGTTAGATTTAAAATTTTTAAGGGAAAATCCAGAAATCGTAAAACAGAATATCAAAAATAAATTTCAAGATGAGAAGCTTCCATTAGTAGATGAAGTGATTGCTCTTGATTTAGAAGCAAGAAAATCACAACAAGAAGCGGATAATCTTCGTGCAAATAGAAAGAAAATTTCAAAACAAATTGGTGCATTTATGGGGCAGGGAAAGAAGGAAGAAGCAGAAGCATTAAAAGCAGAAGTAAATAAAAATGCTGATCGTTTGCAAGAACTGGAAAAAAGAGAAACAGAACTTCAAGAAAAAATTATAAAAATTATGATGGTAATTCCAAATATTATTGATCCAAGTGTTCCTATTGGTAAAAATGATGAAGAAAATGTAGAAATTGAAAAATTTGGTGAACCGGTAGTTCCAGATTTTGAAGTGCCATATCATACAGAGATTATGGAGCGTTTTCAAGGAATTGATTTAGATGCTGCTGCAAAAGTAGCAGGAAATGGATTTTATTATTTTATGGGAGATATTGCAAGATTACATTCTGCTGTGATTGCTTATGCTAGAGATTTTATGATTAATCGTGGTTTTACTTATTGTGTACCTCCATTTATGATTCGCAGTAATGTAGTTACAGGAGTAATGAGTTTTGCAGAAATGGATGCTATGATGTATAAAATAGAAGGGGAAGATTTATATTTAATTGGTACAAGTGAACATTCTATGATTGGAAAATTTATTGATACTATTCTTGAGGAAGAAACGCTTCCATATACTTTAACAAGCTATTCGCCATGTTTTCGTAAGGAAAAAGGTGCACATGGTATTGAAGAACGTGGTGTTTATCGTATTCATCAATTTGAAAAACAAGAAATGATTGTTGTCTGTAAACCAGAAGAAAGTATGGTTTGGTTTGATAATTTATGGAAGAATACCGTTGATTTATTTCGTTCTTTAGATATTCCTGTGCGAACCTTAGAATGCTGTTCTGGCGATTTAGCCGATTTAAAGGTAAAATCAATTGATGTAGAAGCATGGTCACCACGACAAAAGAAATATTTTGAGGTGGGAAGCTGTTCTAATTTAGGAGATGCACAGGCAAGAAGATTAAAAATTCGTGTAAGAAATGAAAAAGGAGAAAAATATTTTGCACATACTTTAAATAACACAGTGGTTGCTCCACCACGTATGTTGATTGCATTTTTGGAAAATAATCTGCAAGCAGATGGAAGTATTAAAATTCCAGAAGTGTTGCAACCGTATATGGGTAATATGACAGAAATTCGTGAAAAATAAAAAGATGTATGAAAAATTAGGCTTCCATAGCAAATATTATTGGAAGCCTAATTTTATGTTAGATTAATACTAGTATTAATTATTTTTAGAATTTCCCAGCCTTTGCAGCTTCTTCAATGGCAACCGCAACCGCAACCGTAGCTCCAACCATTGGATTATTTCCCATACCAATTAGTCCCATCATTTCTACATGGGCTGGTACAGAAGAAGAACCAGCAAATTGTGCATCAGAATGCATACGACCCATAGTATCTGTCATACCATAAGAAGCTGGGCCAGCAGCCATATTATCTGGATGAAGAGTACGTCCTGTACCACCACCAGATGCTACAGAGAAATATTTCTTTCCTTGTTCTAAGCATTCTTTTTTATAAGTACCTGCAACTGGATGTTGGAAACGTGTTGGGTTTGTAGAATTTCCTGTAATGGAAACATCAACACCTTCCTTATGCATAATAGCAACACCTTCACAGACATCATTTGCACCATAGCAATTTACTTTTGCACGAAGTCCTTCCGAATAGGATTTGCGGAATACTTCTTTTACTTCATTTTTATATGGATCGTATTCTGTTTCTACAAAAGTAAATCCATTAATTCTGGAAATAATCTGTGCAGCATCTTTTCCAAGTCCATTTAAGATAACACGCAATGGCTTTGTACGAACTTTATTTGCTTTTTCCGCAATGCCGATCGCACCTTCAGCAGCAGCGAAAGATTCATGTCCAGCTAAGAAGCAGAAACATTCTGTTTCTTCCTCTAAAAGCATTTTGCCAAGATTTCCATGTCCAAGACCTACTTTACGAGTATCAGCAACAGAACCCGGAATACAAAAAGCTTGAAGGCCTTCGCCAATTGCAGCAGCAGCATCGGCAGCTCGTTTGCATCCTTTTTTAATAGCAATTGCAGCACCTACTGTATAAGCCCAGCAAGCATTTTCAAAACAGATTGGTTGGATTTTTTTTACTTGATCATAAACATCAAGTCCTGCGTCCTTTGTGATTTTTTCAGCATCTTCAATGGAAGCAATTCCGTAGCTTTGAAGCACGCCATTGATTTTGTCAATTCTTCTCTCATATGATTCAAATAAAGCCATTCTTCCTTACCTCCTTATTTAATTTCTTGATCTGTTCTAGGATCGATGATCTTGACTGCATCTGCAACACGACCATACTGGCCACAAGCTTTTTCATATGCGGTATTTGGATCATCACCTTTTTTGATAAAATCTGTCATTTTACCAAGACTGACAAATTTATAACCAATAATCATATCATCAGCATCTAATGCAATACCAGTAACATAGCCTTCTGCCATTTCAAGATAACGAGGACCTTTCTTTAAAGTGCCATACATAGTACCAACTTGGGAACGAAGACCTTTGCCAAGATCTTCAAGTCCAGCACCAATTGGAAGACCATCTTCGGAAAAAGCAGATTGTGTACGTCCATATACAATCTGAAGAAATAGCTCTCTCATTGCTGTATTGATAGCATCACATACGAGATCAGTATTTAATGCTTCCATTACTGTTCTGCCCGGCAAGATTTCTGAAGCCATAGCAGCGGAATGTGTCATACCAGAACAGCCAATTGTTTCAACAAGTGCTTCTTGAATAATTCCTTCCTTTACATTTAAGGTCAGTTTACAAGCACCCTGTTGAGGTGCACACCAGCCAATACCGTGTGTTAAGCCGGAAATATCTTTTACTTCTTTTGCTTTTACCCATTTTGCCTCCTCTGGGATTGGTGCACAACCATGGTTTACACCTTGGGCAACGGGGCACATACTTTCTACTTCCTGTGAATAAATCATGTTGAGACTCCTTTCGATATTCATTTTTTTCGCATAGCAAAAATTAAGGAATTTTTCCAAGATACGGAAAGTACCCTTTACAATTTTTACCTGTCTACTCTATTTTCGCACAAAAATATAAAATAGTCCATACTTTTCTTGAAATTTTTTAGATATTTTGTTAAATTTCGATGAAATTAGCTTTATTTTAAACTAGTTTACAAGAAAATAGCAAAAATTTGTTAAATAAAAGTATATTTAATATAATATGCATTAGATTGTTTTTACTTTCTGTGCAATCAGTATATTCCTATAATGCTTATAAGGTATTCCTTCACTATTGCAGTTAAATTTTTATTGCTAGGTAGCGTAAAAATAAAATAAGTGGATACTGAAAATTCAGAGGAAATGAAAAGGGTTGTATAAAATATAAAGCGATATAAATAAGCTTGAAAGAATAGTAATATTATTAGAAAATTGTGTATATGTATTTATTATATCTATAATTTTATAATTTTTTCTTCTTTTTGAGAATAATAATAGACAAAATCAGATAAAAATTCTTCTTTTGGTAATTGTGTTCGATTCACAAGCTGCACCATATCTTCCAAGTTCTCTTTTTCAAAGGAACGTTTTGCTGGAATTAAAATAAATTCATGAATAGAACTTGGAAGAAGATAAAGATCACAATGAACACTTTGTGAAAAATCACGAAGGATATCTTTATAAATCACGGAGGTTGCTCCATAAATATTTTGCGTATTTGTAAGTACATACATTTCCATTTTACCTAATTCTCTGTTTTGTTCTTCTATAGCAGATTCTATTTTAAATTTCTCTATTTCTTCTAATTGTGCTATTTCTATGTTTTTTTGTTCTTCTTTATTGGAAATTTTTGATTTTCTTTCAAAATTTTTCATTTCTATTTGTTGCATTTCATCTAACATTATTTTTCCAAGCATTTCACGCATAGTATAAATTGCTGGTGGTAGATATTTTTTTGTATTTTCATCTGCAAATTTTGCTAATGTAGTTGTATCAATATTCCATAATGACATCATATGATTTGTAATCTGGATGGTGGCTTGTTCTTTATTTGTCATTTTGTCAAGAAGAATATGAAATGTGATAGCTAAATCTAAAAATGGAACACTTGGACATTTTTTAAGTAGTTCTTCATTTTTTTCTTTGTTTATAAGGCGATAGATAATTCTTGGCATAGCGTATTCATAAGATAAATCTACATTTTGGCAAATATCACAAGTTAATGCTTCCTGATATTTACTTAAAATATACTTTGCAGCAGTATCTATGTCTTTTTCTTTATTGATTTTGTAAAAATTTTTATCTAAATAAATCGTTGGACAAATAGTTTCCATACCTTTTCTTATAATAATACCATCTAACCAAACATCATTATTTTTTCTGACATGATTTTGATATAAAGTATAATCTTTACCTAGTAATTCTTCTAATCGTGCCTTTACCTTTTTAAAAAACTCTTCATAACTTCCTATTTCTATATTTTTTTCTACTTTCATAAAGTTCCTCCTTGTTTTTTCTAATTTATCAATGTAAAAATAGCAAATAAAAAGATATCCTTTCTTAGATAACAAGCAACTATAAGTTCTGTTATTCTCCATTTGTCTTTTTCTAAAAATTGTTCTGAATCTGGTCAAGAATAAAAAAGAAACTTACTGATTTTACTGAAATATAGACATAATAGAAATTATAAGAATATAATTATTTTTATACTGATTTTTAAATTTTTCATTGATAGAGGCATTATAACAAGCATTCTAAAAAGCTGCAAGTAGAAAAAAGAAGAATAAGTTTGTGAAAATTTCACAAAAATTTTTTATAGATATAGTTTTAATAAAAAAGCAGAAATTTAAAAGATAGATTAAATGGATAAAAATATTAGGAAGAAATTGTGAAAGTATACATATTTTTAAGGAAAGATAGAAAATAAGGAGAAAATATAAAAATAAATTCATCTATTGAGCTATTTATTGAAGTAAATTTCTTGACAAAGTTCAGGAAGTTTTTTATCATTAAAGTTAGCTTTTGATATTAGTGATCCTAAAAGGGCTGTTTTGTTATACAAAATTGTATGTGCAACTAAATCATGGCAGCCCCAGAGGGGCTGTTCCGTTGTACGGAATTGCACCGAAGGTGCAACCAAATTATGGCAGCCCCAAAGGGGCTGTTCCGTTGTACGGAATTGCACCAAAGGTGCAACCAAATCATGGCAGCCAAGAGGTGCAACCAATTCCAACAAATTAAGAGGCTGTCTACCTAAAGGTAGATTGTATCTTATCCTGTAAGGATAACAATAATTTTTATAATTGTAGTTTAGAAATGAGGAAGGTTTATGGAGTTAAAAATAAATCATAATTTGGCAGCAGAAATTTTAATTGTAGATAATGCTGCCTCTAATCTTGTTATTTTAACAGAAATTGTGAAAAAAGCTGGATATTTGCCAAGACCTGTCACTAGTGCAAAGCTTGCAATGCAAGCTATAGAAGTTAGCCTTCCACAATTAATTCTTTTGGATGTGTCTATGCATGGAATGGATGGCTTTGAATTTTGTGAGGTATTAAAAAAGGAAGAGTGGATAAAAGAAATTCCTGTTATTTTTATTTCAAGTCATAATTCACCAGAGGAAAGACAGCAGGGGTTTGAAATGGGAGCTGTTGATTTTATTACAAAACCATTTATTAAAGCTGAGGTGGTTTCCCGTATTCATACACATCTTCAGATTTTTCAAAAACAGAAGGAATTGGAGGAGGAAAGAAAACGGTTTTATAAAGAAGAACAAGAACGAAAAAAACAAATTAAAGAAGAACAAAGACGTATGATTTATGCCTTAGCTTATCTTTTGGAATCGAGAGATGATGCAATTGGGAATCATTTAGAAAATGTAGGAAGGGATTGTAAGCTTTTAGCACAAAATTTGCAAATGGATGCTAGCTTTCAGGAAGAAATTACAGATAATTTTATAGAAACAATAGAGATTGCAGCACCATTACATGACATTGGAAAAATTAAAATACCAGATCGAATTTTATTAAAGCCGGCAAAACTTACATATGAAGAAATGGAAATAATGAAAACACATACAGAGCTTGGTGCGAAAAGTTTAATGGATCTTTGTGTTATAGATGGACAAAGCGAATTTATTAATATGGCAATTGATATTGTTTATTATCATCATGAAAAATGGGATGGAACAGGATATCCATTAGGATTAAAAGGAAAAGAGATTCCATTAGCAGCAAGAATTATGGCAGTAATTGATGTATATGATACTTTAACAGGAGAACGTTGTTATAAGGAAGCATTTACACATGAAGAAAGTATGGAAATGATTAATCAAAATGCAGGAATTAGTTTTGATCCTGAAATTGTGAATATAGTAAATAAAATACAAAATCAATTAAAGAAGGGATAATATTTATGGGAGAAATTATAATAGAGCCAATGGTGCAGATTTTTTTAGAAGAAACAAGTTCTATTTTATCAGAAATGGGAGAAAAAATTGAACTGGCACGAGAACGTGGTAGATTTGATCATGAGCAAATAAATGATATTTTTAGGTATATTCATACAATTAAAGCGAATGCAGCAATGATGTTATATGAGGATATTGCAAAACCGGCAAGAGAATTGGAAAAAGTGCTTTATCATTATAGAGATGAAGTATGTCAAATAGAAGATAACGAAAGTTTTTTAAAGTTGCTGAATGAAAATTTATCATTTTATCAGAAAGAGTTAGAGAAATTAATGAATGGACTGGATATGGATGGAGATAGTACTGAATTAACAGATCATATTCGCTCTTATTTAATAAAAGTAAAAGGAGAAGAAGCACACGAGAAAAGTTCTGAAAAACAAGAAGATACACAAGAAAATGAGCAGCAGTTTTTTTATATTAGTGGAAAAAAAGAGACAACAGAAACAACAACAAAAAAGGAATTTATACCAGAAACAAGTAAATGGAAACGCCAAAGGCATGTTCTTGTTTCTATAGAAGAAATTGAAGCATTAGATGCAATTAATTTGCATTTATTAAAATATGCAAATACATTAAGCCCTGATATACAGGTGCTTTTACGTGAACTTGATAGCTGGCTTTGGCGAGTAAATTCTACAGATTTTACGTTAGTAGCATCAAAATTAAATATGACAGTAAAAGATATGTTAAAACATATCGATAAGAAAGTAGATTTTCATGTAACAGGAAGTGGACTTACGATTGAGAAGGCAAAAGTAGATAAAATCAGCAATGCTTTAATTCATTTAGTTAGAAATGCCGTTGATCATGGAATTGAAACACCCGGAGAGAGGCGTTTATATGGAAAATCAGAACGAGGGTATGTAAATGTTGATATTGAAGAAATGCAGAATCATGCAGGGATTCGTATTCGTGTATCAGATGATGGACGTGGACTTAATATGTATCGGCTTTTAGATAAAGCAAAGGCAAAAGGAATTTTAACAAAACCATATGAAGAATATACAGAGGCAGAAGCCTTTGAGCTGATTTTTCATCCGGGTTTTACAACACGCAGTATAGCAGGAGAATATTCAGGTAGAGGTGTTGGAATGGATGCTGCACGACATAATTTAGAAGAAATTGGTGGAACAATTTGCGTTGAAAGTGTTTATGGGGTTGGAACTTCTTTTATTATGGAAGTTGCTTATGATATTAATAGTGGTCATGATGATCAAAGCAAGAGGGAGGCATTGCTTGATGAAAGTATTAATAGTAGAAGATGATTTTACTAGTAGAAGATATGTAGCACGTTTTATGAAACAATATAGTGATGTTGATATTGCAGTTGATGGGGCAGAGGCTGTCGATATTTTTATAAATGCAGTAAAAAAAAGAGAGTATTATCATCTTGTTTTGCTGGATATTATGATGCCAAATATGAATGGAATTGATACTTTAAAGGCAATTCGGGCAATTGAGGAAGAAAAACAGTTAGAAAAAAAGGATTTTTGTAAAGTTATTATGATGAGTTCTCTAAATGAAAAAAATGATGTACAACTTGCATTAAACCTTGGTTGTAATGGATATGCAAATAAACCAGTGCGTTTAGACAAGTTAATGGAAGTTATGAAAAAACTTAGATTACCATTAAATATTAAAAAAGAAGAGTTAGTGACAGCAACTAATGAAATAATTTTATAAATCCCTTTCATTAGAATTTATAATTTTCAAAAGAATGGAGTTTATTGTAGTCAACTACCCACCACCTAAAGTTTGCAATACTTTTCATTTATGAAAAGCATTGC
>CAJTJZ010000052.1:0-9663 GCA_910576895.1 uncultured Lachnospiraceae bacterium
ATCATTGGTATAAAAATACAGACCTGGAACAGCATAATTGGATTTTGGATTTTCTGGTTTTTCCTCAATGGAAATAGCATTACCATTTTCATCAATTTCAACAACACCATAGGCTTTTGGGTCTTTTACATAATAACCAAAAATAGTTGCACCACTTTTTTGAGCTGCTGCTTTTCGTAACCGTTTCTTTAATCCATGTCCTGCAAAAATATTATCGCCAAGAATCATTGCCACACAGTCATTGCCAATAAAATCTTCCCCAATAAGAAATGCCTGTGCTAGTCCATCTGGACTTTCTTGTATTTCATAAGAAAGTTTCACACCAAATTGTTTTCCACTACCAAGAAGTTCCTTAAATCTTGGTGTATCCTCTTTTGTAGAAATAATTAAAATATCTCTTATCCCTGCATCCATTAAGATAGATAAGGGATAATAAATCATTGGCTTATCATAAATTGGCAAAAGCTGCTTTGATGTTACTTTTGTCAAGGGATATAGCCTTGTGCCAGAACCTCCAGCAAGAATAATACCTTTCATAATTATACCACCTTTTTTATTATTCAGAAATGTTCCTTATATTTACATTCTTATGATGATTAATTCTTATAAAATACAACGAAATACACCTGCCTGTTTTGTAATATGAATCGTTCCTCGTTTCTTTAGTTTTCCTTGTAAAAAACTCCGAAATTCATCATATCTATCGTTTAAATATTCATTCTGATTTCCATGACAGGAAGAAATATAAGAAAGCAATGGCTTTACATCATCTACTTCTAATGCATCCTTATAAGGAATCATTTCCACCTTGGAAAAATAAGGAAGAAGCTGCTGTTTTCCATTTTCCAAACCAAAAATTTCATACAAATTTACTTGTGATAATACAATTCTAGAATCAAATTCCTTTACTAATTGACTAATTTCTTTCATATGTTCTTTTCCATAGGTACTGCAATAAAAAACACCCTTTGGCTTTAAAATGCGGCGAATTTCTGACAATGCCTGCTTCATATCATGTACATAGAATAAGACATGATTTGCAACTACAATATGAAAAGAACCTTTTTGATAAGGAAGCTTTTGACAATCCCTTTGTTCAAAGGAAAAACAAGGTTCTTTTCCAAGATTTTCTTGTGCATCATGAACCATACCCTCAGAAATATCAGTTAAAAGAATTTGACAGCCCTTTGGTATCTCTTGCCCTTTCCAAAGACTTCCATCTCCACATCCAATTTCTAAGATTTGTTCTTTTCCTTTTAGTTTCATCTCCTGAAATAACCAAGAAAACCATGTCAAAGGGTTTTGCGTATATCTTTGATGCAATCCAATACGAATAGCAAGATTAGAAGCATCTTTATATTGTTCTACAAGACTTCGTTCCATTGTAGTTACATGAATTAAAGAAAGAATTTTACTCCAATCCATTGTCTCATTTTTTTCTAAAAATTCTGATGTTTCTAATAATGCTTTTTCTACTATCTGCATCTGACTTATTTTCTTTCTTATTAAAGAAAGCTGCATTGTTAAAGAATTTGCAATATCATCTTTATCATCATTAATTGTAATGGCACGAATTTCTTCTAAAGAAAATCCTAAATACTTTAGGGAGAGAATTTTTTGCAGCCGCACAAAATCAGCATCTGTATAAAAACGATAGCCTGCCTCAGAAACATAACTTGGCTTTAAAAGCTCCTGCTTATCATAATAGCGAATCGTTCTGATAGAAACATTTGCTTTTTTTGCAAACTCACCTGATTTATAATAACCTTTCATTTATTTTCTTCTCTCCCTTAAAAATTAGTAATAAATTATTTATTTCTTTATCACTTCTTTGTAATTCTTATTATAAAACGTGACGTAGCGTCAGAGTCAAGTGTTTTTTATAAAAAATTTCTAAGCCTTTCCACTACACTTTCTTTTGTTACTTTTTTATAAATTATCAGTGGTATTAAACAAGCAAATAATAATAATATAGGAATACAAATAGTAATTGGCATTATTGTAAAATGAAACTCAAAGAACCAAGTTGCTGCCATCATATGCTTTACAATTGTTTCCTGTATTACAAGTCCTGTTACGATAGAAACAATGATTGTAAAAAATGCGTAAAAACTTCCTTCGGAGACAAGCATCTTTTTTAATTGCCCTCCTGTCATACCAACGGCTTCCATCATAGCAAATTCCTGTTTTCTTGTTAAAATTCCCATAATCATGGCATTGATAAAATTTAAAATTCCAATCACTGCCATAACAAGACTTAAGCATCCACCAGTAACAAAATACATCATAACATATTCATTAAATTCCTTTTCATATGTCTGTTTTAATACAGTATCAAGTCTTGTTTCTATGCGTTCTGTATAATCTCTTATACTTTGATAACCAATTTCTTCTTTTCCCTTTTCCATAAATAATACAGACCATAAATGATTTCCTGTTACAATATGTTTCTCATATTCTGTTTCTGGTAAAATAATACTTGCCCCTAATGTACTCATAAAACGGCTGGACAGGGCATAAGGCATTTCGGCAATTGCCATAATTTCATATTCTTTTTTTGTTCCATCTGGAAAGCAAAGCGATACTTTCTCTCCCGGTTTATAATAGCTTTCTTGTGTTGTATTATCAACAAGATTTGCTGTCCATGGACTAACAAGAACATAATCCCCTGTTTGAAATTTCTCCCAATCCATTGCTCCATCATAATAAGATAATTGTTCCGTTCCCCATGAATCAATCCCATACATTTGACAAAATAATTCCTTATCTTCTTTTACATATTGAAAAAACTCCTTTTGATCTTCTACATATTTTTCATACTTTTCTAATAATGTATCCAATTTTTCCATACCTGCATCGTCCATAAAAATTCCAGAAGAATCATTACAGGAAATCGTATGCATTTCCTTTACTCCGGGAAGATCTGCAAGCTCTTTTTTTATTTTTGGCGTAATCCCCTCCAGATTTTTTTCATAAGAAGCAAAATTTAAGATAGAAACATCTGCAACCATAGCATCTCCAATTAACAAATCCGATACATATTTTTCCAATTGAAAACCATGTACAATCGTATAAACGGAATTTAATAAAACAAGGCTTAAGGAAAGGGAACAAATAACAAGGGCTACTTTTTTCTTATTTCTGCCAAGATTTGCCCATCCCAAAGAACAAATTGTCATTTTATTCCATGCTTTCTTTACTTTCTTCTTTTTTCCTTTTATTTTTGAAACTTCGATATATTTTACTGCCTCTATAGGAGATACTTTTGCAGCTAACTTACAAGGCCTATCACAACTTATCCAAACGGTAAAAAAAGAAAAGACTGCTGCAAAGAGAAGAAAGAACGGATGAAAAGAATTTTCTACAATTCCCCCTGTTTGAAAATTTTTAATTACAAATGGAAAAATAATTTTTCCAAAAATGACACCTAAAATACAACCAATTGGAATCCCTGCAAGAGAAAGCAAGATTGCTTCCTGCCTTACCAGTCGTTTTAATTGTTTTTCTGTCATGCCAATTGTTTTATATAAACCATAATTTTGTATTTCCATTACAATATTTAAAGAAAAAATATTATAAATAATTAAATAACCAGAAATTAAAATTAAACTAGCAATTCCTAAAAAACATATGATCATTTCTTTATCAATACTATGAAATGTATATCCCCAATTAATACCATATTCTATATCTTTTAACTGATAACCATTTCGCTTTATTAATTCTTTTGTCTTTTTTTCAATATTAAAGCTATTAGAAAAGTCAAAACTCATATTCCAATATCCGCTATATTGATATTCATTTTCTTTTACAGAAACATCTACGGTTGGTACTATTTCATCACAATATTCTCTGGATAAGATTTGTGCCATAGCAATGTTATCCCCTTGCCAATAGCCGCAAAGTGTAAATTCATTTTCTATAATAGTTTCATTCACTGAAATTTGAAGTTTTATTGTTTCTCCAAGCTGATATGGTAACTTCATGGCATCTAATACTCTTGTACTTACTGCAATCTCCATTTTATTTTCTGGCATTGTACCCACAGTTGGCAAACAAAACATTTTTTCTGCATTTTCCTTTGTTGTATAATATACTTCTGTTGTTACTTTTGCTAGTTCTTCATTTATTGCATTTCCAATAAAAATACGATACGATGGATTTTTTACTTCTTTATCCTTTGCAAAAAGTTTATATTCCTTTGGTAAAATATCTTTCAGCTCTACCATAGAGCTGCTTCCCACCTGCCGCATAGTTGTTTTTTGAAAATTTTCTATCATATTACTTGTCACAGTAAATAATGCTGTAAACATAATGGTTGTTAATATAATTGCGGTAATTGCAACTAGGTTTTTTCTTTTTTTTGCTGTTAAGATGCGATAAGATAAGCGATAAATACATTTCTTATTTTTTATTTTTTGCATGATAAAAGCCTCCCATCTTCAATCCGTAAAATTCGATCTGCCATTTGTGCAATTTCTTCATTATGTGTAATCATTACCATAGTTTGTTCCAATTTCTGCCCTGTTGTTTTTAAAAGACTTAATACATCTTGACTTGTAATGGAATCTAAATTTCCCGTTGGCTCATCTGCTAAAAGAATGGCTGGCTTTGTAGCTAATGCTCTTGCAATGGCAACTCTTTGCTGCTGTCCTCCAGAAAGTTGATTTGGCATACTATCTTTTTTCTCTGATAGTCCCAAGGTAGTAATGATATGTTCAATATAGTTTCTATCAATACGATTTCCATCAAGTTCAATTGGAAATACAATATTTTCATATACATTTAATACAGGAATTAAATTAAACGCTTGAAATACAAACCCAATTTTTCTACGCCGAAAAATAGTTCTCTCATCTTTTTTTAAAGAAAAAATATCTTTTCCATCAATAAAGACTTTTCCCTCGGTTGGTTTATCCAAACCTCCAAGCATATGAAGCAGCGTTGATTTTCCGCTGCCACTTGTTCCAACAATTGCTACAAATTCTCCCTGCGATACGGTTAAATCGATACCATCTAATGCGTGTACTTGATTTTCTCCTTCTCCATAATACTTTTTTAACTGCTCTGTTCTTAAAACATCCATAAAAAATTCTCCTTTCTTTTTTGTATTTCTTTTTTATATTTCTTTCTTTGTTTTTTTGTATGATATTCCATACAATCAAAAGAATATCATAAGAATCTTTCCATATTCTTTCTGAAATCTAACAGTTTTGCAAGATTCTTTTCACAATTTTTTATTATTGCATGGATTGCAAGATTTTTGTTGTTATCGCACTACGATTGTGATATCATTGAGAATAATTGCCAATACTAGAAACAAAATAGAAAAGAAAGGATTGATTATTTTGGGTAAATTATTAATTTATCTTCGCGATTATAAAAAAGAAAGCATTCTTGGGCCGCTTTTTAAGCTGCTGGAAGCTTCTTTTGAATTAATTGTACCGCTTGTTATGGCAGCTATTATTGATACTGGCATTGCAAATCAGGATAAGGGCTATGTCTTTCAATATGGTATCATTCTTATTTTGCTTGGACTGATTGGACTAATTTGTTCTATTACAGCACAATATTTTGCCGCAAAAGCTGCTGTTGGTTTTTCCACAAAGTTACGCCATGCCTTATTTACACATATTGAGGGGCTCTCTTTTCAAGAAATTGATACTGTTGGTACATCTACATTGATTACAAGAATGACAAGTGATATCAATCAAGTACAATCTGGTGTCAATTTAACACTGCGTTTATTTTTACGTTCTCCTTTTATTGTTTTTGGTGCTATGATTATGGCATTTACCATTGATTTCAAAGCAGCACTTATTTTTGTAGTGGCCATTCCACTTCTTTCCATTGTTGTATTTACCGTTATGCTTGTTAGCATTCCCATTTACAAAAAAGTACAGTCATGTCTTGATCATGTATTACTTCTAACAAGAGAAAATCTAACTGGTGCTAGAGTGATTCGAGCATTTCATAAGGAAGAAGAAGAATATAAACGATTTCTTGATAAAAATGGACAACTTACCAGCTTACAAATGTTTGTAGGATCGATTACTGCCCTTACAAACCCCATTACTTATGTAATTATTAATGGAGCAATTATTTTATTAATCTATACAGGAGCAATTCAAGTAAATATTGGCAATTTAACACAAGGACAAGTAGTAGCACTTGTTAATTATATGTCTCAAATTCTTGTAGAATTAATTAAACTGGCAAATTTAATTGTTTCTATGACAAAAGCGTTTGCCTGTGCTAATCGAGTACAAAGTATTTTTGAAATAGAATGTTCTATTAAAGAAAAGTCAAAAAAGGGAATCGAAGATGCTTCTTTACAGAAAAATTTTTCTTCTATGAAAACAATTGTTCCTGCAATTGAATTTCAAAAAGTATGCCTAACGTATCAAAATGCAGGAGAAGAAGCCTTGACTGACCTTAATTTTACCGTTAATAAAGGACAAACCATTGGCATTATTGGCGGTACAGGTTCTGGAAAATCCTCCCTTGTTCACTTAATTGCCCGTTATTATGATGTTAGTAAAGGGCAGGTGCTTATCAATGGAGAAGATGTTCGAGATTATCCACTTGATATGCTTCGCCGCAAAGTTGGGATTGTTATGCAAAAAGCCGTTTTATTTCAGGGTTCGCTTCGTGATAATCTAAAATGGGGAAAAGAAGATGCTACGGAAGAAGAAATGTGGCATGCCCTAGAACTTTCCCAAGCAAAGGAATTTGTACTAACAAAAGAAGGCGGACTTGATTTTATCATTTCTCAAGGCGGTAAAAATCTATCTGGTGGACAAAAACAACGTTTAACAATTGCTCGTGCTCTTATTAGAAAACCAGAAATTTTAATTTTAGATGATAGTGCTTCTGCTCTTGACTTTGCAACAGATGCGAAACTACGTGCTGCAATTAAAACAATTGGAAAAGAAATGACTGTATTTATTGTTTCCCAACGTGCTTCCTCTATTCAATATGCTGATCAAATTCTTGTATTGGATGATGGTCAAATCGTAGGAAAAGGGAAACATGAGGAACTTTTAGAGAACTGCAAGGTTTATCAGGAAATTTATTATTCTCAATTTCCAAAACAAGCTACTTCTTATTAAGTTATATTAACGGTCAAAAAGCTTGACCGTTTACTATAGAGTATACAAATAAATTAGGAGGTTTTTTCTATGGCTATTGTATCAAAAGTATTGCGATATATCAAAAAATATCGTTTCTTTGTTATTTTATCCTTAGCACTTGCTGCTGTTACTGTTGCACTTACCCTCTATTTGCCAATTTTAACAGGTAATGCCGTTGATCTTATTTTGGGAAAAGGGCAAGTTGATTTTGATGCTATTTTTGCAATATTAAAACAAATGGCAATTATTATGGTAATTACAGCAATTGCTCAATGGATTATGGGACTTTGCAATAATCATATTACTTATTATGTTGTTCGTGATATCCGGGAAAAAGCATTTGAAAAGCTGGAAATACTACCTTTAAAATATATTGATGGACATTCTTATGGAGAAATTGTTAGCCGTATTATTGCAGATGCTGATCAATTTGCAGATGGACTTTTAATGGGTTTTACACAACTATTCTCTGGTGTCATTACGATTCTTGGAACACTTTTATTTATGTTGTCAATTAATATAAGAATTACACTTGTTGTTGTTATCATTACACCCGTTTCTTTATTTGTAGCTGCATTTATTGCAAAACGCACCTATTCCATGTTCCATTTACAATCTAGCACACGTGGAGAACAAACAGCATTAATTGAAGAAGTGATTGGAAATCAAAAAGTAGTGCAGGCATATCAACAAGAAGAAAATTATACAAAAAAATTTGATGAAATTAATAAGCGATTAGAAACCTGCTCATTAAAAGCTATTTTTTATTCTTCCATTACAAATCCAGCTACCCGTTTTGTCAATAGCCTTGTCTATGCAGGTGTTGGAATCACAGGAGCAATTTCTGCTATCTATGGCGGTATTAGTGTTGGTCAGCTTTCTTGTTTTTTAAGCTATGCAAATCAATATACAAAACCATTTAATGAAATCTCTGGTGTCATTACAGAACTTCAAAATGCTCTTGCTTGTGCAGCACGAATCTTTGATTTAATTGAAGAAGAGCCACAAAAACCAGATGATAGCGATGCTTCTATTTTAGATCATGTCAACGGTACAATTGACTTAGCTAATGTTTCTTTTTCTTATGTAAAAGAAGTGCCATTAATTAAAAATTTCAATCTTCACGTTAATCCCGGACAACGTATTGCAATTGTTGGTCCTACTGGATGCGGAAAAACTACATTAATTAATTTATTAATGCGTTTTTATGATGTAAATTCTGGAAATATTTTGATTGATAACAATAGTATTTATCATATTACAAGAGAAAGTCTTAGAAAGCAATATGGCATGGTTTTACAAGAAACATGGCTGCGTCATGGTACAGTAAAAGAAAATATTATTATGGGAAAACCATATGCTACACAGGAAGAAATCTTAAAAGCAGCAAAGGCAAGCCATGCCGATAGCTTTATACGACGTTTGCCAAATGGTTATGATACTATTATTGGAGAAGATGGCGGAAGCCTATCACAAGGACAAAAACAGCTTCTTTGTATTACAAGAGTTATGCTTTGCCTGCCACCTATGCTAATTCTTGATGAAGCTACTTCTTCGATTGATACTCGTACTGAATTAAAAATTCAAGAAGCTTTTGCAAAAATGATGGAAGGAAGAACAAGCTTTATTGTCGCTCATAGACTCTCTACTATTCAAAGTGCTGATATTATTCTTGTTATGAAAGATGGAAATATTATTGAACAGGGAAATCATGAAACATTAATAAAACAAGGCGGATTTTATGCAAAGCTCTACCAAAGTCAATTTGCTTAAATTTGAGTTATCTTTTTTCATGCCATATTTTTAGAATACTTTTATTTATCATTTTATATCTTTATTTTAGAAAATTTTAAAATATTAGTAGAAAATTATAATTATTTAGTATATAATATAAAAGAAGTAAAGAAGTGTTATTATGACACAGGTAAATATTTTAGAAGCAAAAACAGAACTTTCTAAATTAATAAAGATGCTTGAAATGAAACAAGAAGAATGCATTTTAATAGCAAGGAGTGGAAAACCAATAGTACAACTTACTTTAGTTAAGGAAGTACCTGCATCCTCTAGAATTGGTATTGCAAAAAAAGGAGAACTTTATTCTGACGACTATGATTTTGATCAATATAACGATGAAATTGCAAAAATGTTTGGAGTGATGGAATAAAAATTTTACTAGATACTCATATTATACTATGGTCAATAGCAGATGATCCAAAATTGCCAAAAATGGCAAAACAAATGATTTCTGATGCTGATAATGAAATTTTTATAGTACTGCTTCTATATGGGAATTTTCCATAAAACACACAGCACATCCCAATAAAATGCGTTTAAATGGAAGCAAACTTTCAGATTATTGTCAAAAAGCAGGATATAGAATACTGCCAATCCGTGATCATCATATACAATCATGAGAAACGCTAAAACGATTAGATGGATCACCAAATCATAATGATCCTTTTGATAGAATTATGTTAGCACAAGCAAAAGCAGAAAATTTAATATTTATTACACATGATTCTTTATTATT
>CAJTJZ010000052.1:9673-10155 GCA_910576895.1 uncultured Lachnospiraceae bacterium
GAGAAAAATGTGTATTGTACTTAAATTAAATTTTTTATTATCTAATTTATACTAGCAATTGAAAAACTTGCTTCAAGAATATAAAAATAAACAATATTCTTGAAGCACTGTGCTGCTCTTTCATTAATACTCGTACCGAATTAAAAATTCAGGAAGCCTTTTAACTTTTCAAGCAAGGCATTACACTCCTATCCCATATACTTGACATACCACATCAGTCCATATGCCATTTTCACGCAAATAATATTCTATTATATCTCTTACTGCACCCTGACCACCACAAACAGAACTGACATAATCTGCACGTGAAACGACCTCTTGGCAACTATCCGCAGGACAGCCAACAAATCTCGCAAGCTGCATAGGTAACAGGTCATTTATATCATCTCCGATATAACCAACATCATCCTTTTCCATATCATGTTCATTCATAAACTTTCTTAAGAAACTATATTTATCTTCTACTTTTTGATTAATATAAT
>CAJTJZ010000052.1:10217-17139 GCA_910576895.1 uncultured Lachnospiraceae bacterium
GCACATTCCCGTCCTGTCAATACCATCGTTTTGATTCCAGCCTTGTGTGCTGCAACAAATCCTGCCGCATCTTTTGTATTAAATTTTTTCATTTCATTCCCGTGTTCATCATAATAAATTCCACCATCTGTCATAGTCCCATCTACATCAATAACAAGCAATTTCAATAATTTTCCCATAATTTATCACACTCCTTTGCTTTCATCATATGCCGATGGAGTGACAAATTCAAGAGTAATATTTAAACTTTTAATTGCTGAGATAACCGCCAGATTGAACTTATTGCCATGTTTTGTATAGCTTCGAATATTAGTATTGTAATAATTTACACCTTTCTCTTTGTATCCATCCGCACCTGCCACAGATATCTTGCTGACATCCATATCTTTCAAAAGCTTCAACAACATAATGAGACTATTGCATCCTTGATTAAATGCACCCGATAAACTATTGTAATCGATATAATAATCTGCCATTTTTTCCTCTAAGTTCGATGTTGCAATAATTTTACACCCTTTCCCATTTTCCACTTTATCATAACGCTTATTGTTGCTGAAAAAAGCAAAATCGACCAAATAATCTTCTGGAATAAAGTTCACAGATATAACGATAGTCCTTTCTTCTTCAATATAACGCATTATATCTTTTTTATATTGTGACAATGTCCCTCCCGGTGCTATAATTAAAATTGTTTTTCCTCTCAGTTCATTCCTCAGTTCATTCCAGCTTTCATCATCATTAATCCTGTGATCCATATAATCAACATATAATAAATCAGCATAATCAGCATCAAAAACTGTTGCTTTACTACGATCAAACTGTGCCAAAATATGGTTAATATCACGATTAGTAAGGTCTCCCTTATTCAGATAATACTCTGCATAATTCCGATGAAGGTTAAACTTTGCTGATAAGAAATATGCTGGCGTATAACCCCATTTCGGTTCACCCTTTATTGGTGCTATATAATCTTGAATAGCATCCATCATATAATCAATATCATAAGACTTATCTACATAATCATTAAGATAATCAGCAACCAGTTCAATCGGCAGATTGCCAGGAATCCTCCCCATTCCCATTAAACTTCCATCCACAGCCACAGGACGTTTTAAATGTTTGTCTATAAAATTCTGAACTAAACAGCAACTAAGTGACATATTCTCATGCAAATGCAACGCCACCCTTATGTCCTTGTCCAAATTATTATCTACTAGTGAAACAATTCGATCCAAATCTCGCCGTTTCATACTTCCAAAAGTATCCACAACAGAAAATTGATATGGATGTATCTGATTTACCATTTCAATGATATGTATAATCTTTTCGTCCGAATAACCCATGATGTTAATAGGATTAATACTTAATTTATATCCTTTTTGTTTAACTTGACAAGCAAAATCCATCCCCTCTTCAATATCATAGTCATGTGCTGTAATGCGAATCATTTCTATTCCTTGTCCATTATATGGCCTAAGTTTATCAATATCATAATTACTTCTCATCGCCATAGCGGAGAACATTATATTTTCTGTCCTTTCAGGCAGCAACTGATTCAGCTCCTCAATATGATTGCAAACAGTGATATTAGGATTATATGAATCAATATTACGAAGAAATCCAACTTCCACAACATCTACATTTGCTCTTGTAAGAGCATTTATAATATCTCTTGCCCTCTGAAATCCCCAATTCCAATCATTAACATATCCGCCATCTCTAAGTGTACAGTCAAGAAGCTGTAAATCATTTTTATACATTATTGCCCATCTCCTCATTTCAAATCTCTTTGACAACACATTGCGGTCATTTCTTTTGTTCAAAAAACTTACGTACCATCTCTAAATCTTTTTCTGTATCAACAGATAAACTGTGACACGTTGGGACTAAAACAAATTTAAGTTTCTTACCATAATCAAGAAACCGCATGGTATCAATTCCTTCAATTACTTCCCAACGTCCCGGACTTGAATCTCGATAAAAATCAAGCATTTTTTTATTATAGCCAATGATTCCAACATGTTTATAATACTCAAAATCTATCGCACCATAAGGATATGGTATTGGCACTCGCGACATATATAATGCATTCATCTGGTCATCAAATACTACCTTAATATTTGATGAATCCATAACCTGTGCTGGATCTGTCATTTTTGTAATAATGTTTGTGCCAAATTCATATTCTTGTGGAACTACTTTCGGCACGCAGGCATTGATTGCTTCTACATCAATCAGTGGTTCATCACCATTTAATTGCACATAAAAATCTGCTGTAATACTTTCTGACACTTCCTGTAAACGATGTGCAGCCGATCGATGTGAACTTGCTGTCATCATTACAGGAATTTGCAACATATTACAAGTATTTTTTATTCGTTCATCATCTGTAGCAACAAATACTTCATCAAGCCTTTCTGCCTTAAGCACACAATTATACACCCACCAAATCATAGGATAGCCTAAAATATCCTTAAGTGGTTTTCCTGGCAGCCGTGTTGAACCATATCTAGCTGGAATAATTCCTACTATTTTCATTAAATCTATCTCCTTCGTTTTAATATTTCATTCAATAAGACTTTCATCTTGACAAGTGGACGCATGATTGGTTTCTTTTTAAAATATCTCATGGAATGATAATATTTATCCGCCCACTGCTCATATCCCATCTGCTGTATTTCCTTATAAATCCTATCTCTATACTTAGGCCTTTTCTCCGGGCATTTCAGATTATTCTGTTTCTCTAAAATCCACTCAATCCTGGTCGGAGTCAAACGCATTGATGAATCTAACTTTTTCACCATATTGACACCTTTTTTTGTGTTTGTCAAAATACAACTAATGTCACTGCAATCGTTAAATTCTGCATGATGATCTTTTCCCCACTCATAATCACCAATCGTAATATCCCCCTCTCTATCAAGGTTGGCAAAAGGACAGCTATAACAACACTCATTTAACGATACAAAATCATAAAAACTATTATAATATGCATCCTCATAATACAATCCTACTTCATTAGCTCCATATGTATATATATATGTATATGTATAAGAACCCTCTCTTTTCAAACGAAATTCATAGCCCTTCAATTTCCTGTCTCGTTTTTTTTCAATATAATGCAAGTTATCCGCAAACATTTTTGGACTAGGTACACCATGACAAATCAAATCAATCAAGAATAGTCTATCGTTTTCTCCAATATATTTTTTGAGGGCATAGACCTGACATGGAGTTCCTACAAATAAAATATGCTTTCCATTTTCTAAATCTTTTTTGATTAAAGTAAATGTGTCCCTTGTATCACTTTGGACATATCTGCTTCTTCTCAGTTTATCAATATCATTCATAGATACAATGGACATATGAGAAGGAATCAAATTACTATCCAATCCGCATCCATATACCACACCTCCTTCATGAATGATTTGTTCTGCTACACTTGAAAATACACCTCCAGAAGAACTTCGAATATAATTTTCTTTATTTTTAGAAACAGCTGCCCAAAAAGTTTGATGTTCCATCTTCTGCGTATTATATGTGGACTTTTTTTTAACCATGATCATTGGACAAACAGTAAGACATTTCCCACAATTTACACATATATCCACAAATACCTTTCTTTCATAAAAACCTTCAGTATTAGATGTAATTTTCACGGCTTCCTTCGGACAAACAGCAACGCAACCACCACATCCACAACAATTTTTGATGATATCCACACTATTTATATTATCCATTAAATGCCTCCCTGTCTTTTACACCAATTCTTGAATTAAAGGAGCTTATTACATATATCAAATATATTAATACTTTATATGAAGCAGAATTATAGTAAGTAAACCGCAATTTTACTATCGAAATTTCTTAAAAAACCCTTTTAGGTAACTATACCAAAAATAATTAGACATAATAGATATCTTTCTTTTCATCTTTAAGCTATATGATGCAATATTCTCTTCGTTCAAAAATCTTCGTTCAAAAAATATGAATTTAGCATTAGATTTTTCTCAATCATTATCTTCAGTTTTCTTCTTTACAAGAGCTGAATACAAAAATGTAAGCCCCTCCTCTCTTTTTTTTTCAATAATTTTATTAACCTGATCCCAATTTATATCTCCATTGTCTATTATATTTGTCACAAATCGATTATCCAAGAAAAACATTTCTAATAAGTCAGTCATCCTTACACTAATATTTCCACGTTTAAATACCCAAAAAGGAATATTAAATAATAGTGAAAATGCTGTAGCATGAAAGGAATCAGTAAATACATAGGAAGCATGTCGTATGTTATATAGAAATTCCGCTGGTCCTGCTGATATTACAGATTCAAACGGTTGCGTAAATATCTTAATATTCTCAAATCCACCATTCATATCAACAATGATAAATAATCCATTCCTTTTTGCAAAATCATCTGCTAAACGAATCATCTGACTGTTATCACTCAATGCATACACATATATATACCTTTCCGAAATTTCTTTCAATTCACTATGTTCCAATGGAATATATTCCTTTGGATGAAGTAAAAATACTGGATCTATAACATGATTCACCTTTTTTGTTGTATACTTCTCAATAAATGATATGCTTGACAATTCTCTAACAGATATAAAATCTAATTCGTCAAATGCTCCTTTATAGTATTCTGAATATTTCTGTAGATAATCTATATCATCTGTCCCAATTGATGCAGCATAAGCAATTTTTTTTATCTCTTTTTTAGGTGAAAGAAGAAAATAAATCTCCCGATCAATACATCGAACAATTTCAGGTTTCCACACTACATCACTTCCTACAATAATCGTATCATAAGAATTTATAATTGGATCTGTTACAGATATTATCTCTGAAGTAAGATGTAAATATGTACTACGAAATCTCTTAAAGTTCATGTGCTGAATGTCATATTCCTTTTTTACTGATTTTGTTCCTATTTTTTTCCCAACATAAACAAGGCGAAATTGTTTTTTCCATTTAAGTAGTATCTTATGATAAATCTTTTTTATAAAATTTTTTTCTATCAGTTGTCCAGCATATTTGTAATTTATTGTCTCCACTTCATAGCCATACTTCCTTAAAACAGTTTCCATAGCATAAGCTAGTAACACCGCACCATGACTATCACAACGTTGAATGTTTAATAACCCAACTTTTCCAGATTTCACTTTTGCACCCTCCTGATTTCTTTTTAAATCATTTATCCTTCATCATACGAAACATTATAACAAATTTCTGTCGATTCATTATTATTATAATAAATCCAGTAAATATAATACAATATCGAAACAATAATTTGTCATAGAAAAGACTTACTAAAACTGTAATCACAATCATACCTGCCGACAATCCTAATAGATGTTTCCAGTAAAATGTTTTCACATATCTCATGACATTTCTTGATAGATATCTTGAATAAATCATATGAAATATCGCCATCACAATGTTACTTATCAAAGTCGTATATCCCGCTGATACATAACCAAATCTTGGTATGGCAATATAGTTCAATACAATGTTTAGAACTGCTGCACTAACAGTAATAATTGCAACCATCTTAGTTTTTTCCAGATAAAATTCTACTTTCGACACTAAATTATATAGCATAGTAAAAAAATAACTTCCTACCACAGGTGGTATCACATAAACAGCAATTGAATATTTACTATCTGCAAATATCATTATTAATTCTGGAGCAAACAGCATAAAACAAGTTGCTGCTCCCAAAAATCCAATCATAATTGTTAATGAAACATTTTTTATATTTCCATAATTTTTCTCTTTCATTTTCTGATATGCCCACGGAGTAAAAGTATTATCCACTGCGGATGTTAAAAGTACCATTAATCTTCCAAGATTATAAGAAACGCTGTAAAGTGCCACCATCTCCTGACCACAAAATTCCCCAATCATTATCCTATCTGCCTTATCGAGAACTATCGTGGACAAGAAATATGGTATTAATGGTAGATTGAATTTCAATGCATATTTCCATATCTCCCCATCATAAAACGTTTTTCCATGATAGAAAATACGTATATAAAATACTAGATATATCGCTGTCCACACAATCTGATAGGACAGTATCTTCACAATACCATGATCATAGTCAAAATATAATACAGCTACCAAATTTAACAATGTTGTTCCTACTGACAAGACAATTGTTACAATTGTAAACTTTTGGTACTGATACTCAAACTTGTTACGCACTGTCCAGAAAAGCATAGCTGGTGAGCAAATCTGACAAGCAAATAATGTAAAACATAGAATAAAGCTCATGTCAAATAAAGACTGCACCGCTTGATGAAATATTAAAAAGAGGATAAGCATTATAGCAGAAACCGTAGTTGTTAATCCCATAATCGCTGCCTCAAAATAATCTTTTTTATCTTCATACTTTAGAAGCCCATTACTGAAGACACCATAAGAAAGCCTCAATGTACATATGACAACAACCAAATCATTCCATGCAAAATATGTACTAGATAATCCATATTGTTCTATAGTTAGAAGCCTTGTAAATATCGGCAGAGTAATGACTTGCAAACCATTCTGCAAAATCCCACATATCAAAAACCAGAAACTGGCTCGTGCAGGTAATGGTATATTTTTGTATTTATCAATCAGCTTTCTTAACACACACACAACAATCCTTCCTATCCGCTTTTATAACAAGTATTCCTATTGGAATCGCAAGCGATTCCATTACTTTATACTGAACGATCAAATTTTTCGACCACTCAGTATAAATCTTCCTCCGTACCATATCTGTATACCATAGCCATTTCTTTTCCAAAACGCAACACATCTATATTAAATCGGTAATACAATCTTCTTATCAGTTTATTTGAACTCAACAATCTCTTAAATATTAAATATGGTTTTCTTATTATAATTGCATATATCCAAGAAC
>CAJTJZ010000052.1:17152-20661 GCA_910576895.1 uncultured Lachnospiraceae bacterium
TTTTCAAGTCTAAACTCGCTTCATACTCATCCGCAAGCATTCTTCCATAAAACTTTTTCTTTCTTTTTTGATATTCTTCTACATCAAAAGTTTGATTGTATAAATGCAATTTTCCAAGAATATCCAAAGAAGTCATTGTTCGCAAGCATTTTTCACATTGATTGCAATTGTGGAGACCTCCAGTATTGCAGACATACAATTTCTTTTGGATATATGGATCATCCACAAAATATGCAATCTTATCTGACCGCATTCTTTCACCACCAGATGAATAAAATGTCAAACCATTTGTAGATACTAACGGAAGATTAAATGCATCTGATCCATCCGAATCATGATTGTTAAAATCAAAGTCACGAAATGCTACTCCTGAACTAACATAATAGACATGAAACAATTTCTGCAAGGCAAGTACATAGGAACAAATCCGAAAACTATATTCCTGAACAAATCCATTAAACATAAACTCATGATGATTTGTATACATTCCAATAAAATCCAGCCCATAGTTTTCAGCAATCGGTTTCTGTTCGATAATTAAATTTTCAAATTTCTGTCTTGTACTTGTTTCATCTTTATAAATGTTGAATTGGTTCGCAATCAACAAATGCGTCAATTTGTATTGCTTACTCACATTATTTCTGGTATGCCGACTAATTGTATAGAAAGAATCTACTCCACCACTGGCTGATGTTCCCACAGCACTGGCATTTCTTATCTCGCCCATATATATCGGTGCATCAATACTAATCCGCTTACATCCCTTTCTTACCCCACTTCCCAATGTTGGAATTACATAAGTTTTAACCTGATACAGTAAATGTGCTGTAATAGGAGCCTCACACTTCACGCCATATCCCTTTGACATCGCATAATTTAGTAAACCAATCAAAAAAGCATCTGCCGTTTCATCACATAAATATTCCGCCCATCGATTTTCTACCTCAAAATACATGATTTTCTCACCATTTGGCAGAACTATTTTCGCACAGAGACAGGTCTTTTCCCTACGTTTTTCTATATACGGCTTCTTAATAATCATCCTCTTATCCATAATTTAGCACCCCATCCAAATCTATTCTTTCAAATACTTCCAATTTCCCACCTCGTGTCGCATTCCTTATCAAAATTCCTTTTTTCTCCGCAAATCGTCTAGCTTCTCGGAAAGCATTCTCACAGAGTGTCAGTTCTGGCTGAAACTGCGTTGACATATCAATTGGTTTAATTCCTTCTGCATAACTTTTTGAAGCATCCACGATATTACCATTTATCGCATAATTGTGATCAATCCCCAACAAATATATTTCTTTGTATCCCATATATGCTGCTATCTGCATCATATTGAATGTCACAGACAATCCATCATATATTCCCCATGACACATCTTCTGAAAACGGCATGATTCCTTCTGGAAATGTTCCATCTGACGAATACACAGAAACATATGGTTTATAAAAAAGCTTGACCTTTTCTTTGTCAACCACTGCCGGAAATAAATCTCGAAATAAATATGGTAAAAAAGTAATCTGTGCATTATCTACCACATATGGCAGATCTGGTATAATCTGTTCTAGAACTTTTCTATCCTGAGAACAGTAAACCTTTGGTCTCCACTCCGTCCGCTCATATAACCCATAGATTCTATTACAAGCAAAACAGTCCTCATGTTTCAACTTTTCAAGATCAGAAACTATCAGACTAGGTCCATTTCCAATAATAAAACATCGTTCTTTTTCTGCTGTCCCTTTTAGCATAGCAATCTTCTTACTATATTGTGTTTCCAAATACTTTTTCTGCTTTTTACCATCCTTACTCTGCCTTATTCTTTTCACAAATGGTTGTACCAGTGCTTTCACATTCATTTCACAATCTCCAATTTATAAAACTATCTTCACTATGTCTGCCCATTTCCTCTTATCTGACTCGCAATATCTGCATCTACAATTTCCTCACCCGTTCTATCTTTTAATTGTTGCCGGCTTACTTCACTTAGTCCATCATTTACCATTGCACACATATCACAAGTACTGCACCTATCTAGTTCTTCCTTCGTTACTTTACCATCTCTATAATCTCTAACAATCTTAAGCTCATACATAGAGTATGGTTTCTTCATAAACCATGCTTTCAGCTTATGCTTTACTACCCAAAATCCAGGTTTCCAAATATATTTGTGCATTGCTGGACTTACACTGCCAATCATCCAACACTCTCTATTACAACAGCGTACTTTCTTTCGTACCGCTTTTGCCTCTGGACTGTTCCATAATTCATTCCAAGACTGTATATTCAGATTGCCCATCACTTCTTTATCTTTAGTTCCATTACAAGGCATCACATCTCCATAAGGATCGATAAAGAAAGTATCAAAGCTCATATCACAAGGTAATAACCGTTTCTGTCCGTAAATGTAATTGATAAGACCATGATTGAAATAAGCTCTCATCCACTTCTTAGGGCTGTTGCTCTTTAAGAGTGCATTTATCAAATTCTCAAAATTCTGTGCTACCATTGGACGATCATGAATGATATTCTTTGCCTCTACAAAGTAAAAACTATTATGCAAGCTGGCTGTGGCAAATTCCATACCCATTTTGTTACTAATTTCATAAAGTGGCACAAGATCGGAAGCATTCTTGTCTTGTACAGTCATGCCAAAACCGATATCTTTCAAACCCATCTTACAAAGTGTTTTTAATGTTTTATACCCTCTTCGGTAGCCATCCTGTAGTCCTCTGATCTCATTATTGGTCTGTTCCAGACCCTCAATGGAAATACGAATGCCAATATTAGGAAACTGCTTGCACAAATCTACAATACGATCTGTAAAGAATCCATTTGTGGAAATGACAATACGATCAGATTTTTTATATAGTTCACGCACGATATCTTTCAAGTCAGTACGAATAAACGGCTCACCACCAGTAATATTGGTAAAATACATCCTCGGCAACTTCTTTATCGTTTCAATATTGATTTCCTCTTCTGATTTTGAAGGTGCTTTATAACGATTACACATAGAACAACGTGCATTACATCTGTATGTAACAATTACTGTTCCATTCAATTTTTTTTCGGTCATATCTTAAACCTCCTGAAAAAGAATCCTAATGTCCCTTTTATATTATGCGTACTGATATAATTATTCATATAGCGAAACATACTATAAATACCTATCAATATATAAGGTAAAAATCCATATGAAATTAATCCATTATCAATAAAATTTAATAGCCCAACAACTATTAAGCCAAGAATAGCTGTATAATTATCTTCATCTTGCATATACCTACATATAAAAAACACTATTATGCACAACAAAATCAGCATAATATAACCATATCTGGCCATCACGAAATAATAACCATTATCATATGCATATTTAAGATTTTCCATAAACTGTATGCTAGATTCAAAATGAATCCATTCAAATGGTGACGAAAAGGAATTCATCATTGCAGCCCACAATCGTCCAGATAAAATATCATTTGCTATCACTGAGAGTGCAG
>CAJTJZ010000053.1 GCA_910576895.1 uncultured Lachnospiraceae bacterium
ATGCATATTCATGTTATCTTAGTCATAGTGGAAAATATCCATCTGCAATGCAAGATTTTATGGGAATACATTGTCATTATAAAGGGGAGGAAGGTTTTGGAAAAAACCTATATAAAGATATGTTTGCTAAAATTGATTGGACCTTTGTTATAAAAAGTTTTATGGATATGCAATATAAATGCGGTAATATAAAAGGTTATTGGGATTATAAAAGACTTTATTCATTTTATAAAGGGGAAAAATAAAAGACAGAAAGAGGCAAAGATGTGAAAAGAGATAAAGAGGATTATATGCTTCGTGCAACAGCAGCAAATGGACAGATTCTAGCATTTGCTGCAACAACAAGAAATACAGTGGAAACGGCAGTAGAAGCACATAAACTTAGTCCTGTGGCAGCAGCAGGACTTGGAAGGCTTTTAACAGGTACTGCGATGATGGCAAGTACAATGAAACAAAAAGAGGATTTACTAACAATTCAAATTTTATGTGATGGCCCTATCGGTGGTATGACAGTAACAGCAGATGCTTCTGGAAATGTAAAAGGATATGTAAATAATCCTAGAGTGCTTCTTCCAGCAAATAAAAAGGGAAAATTAGATGTAGGGGGAGCTGTTGGAAATGGAACTTTAAGAGTAATCAAGGATATGGGATTAAAAGAGCCTTATATTGGACAAACAGAGCTTGTTTCTGGCGAAATTGCAGAAGATCTTACGTATTATTTTGCAGCATCAGAACAAGTGCCAAGTTCGGTTGCACTTGGCGTTTTCATGAACCATGACAATACAGTAGCACAAGCGGGTGGTTTTATTATTCAGCTTTTGCCATTTGCAGAAGAAACAGTGATTCAAAAGTTAGAAGAAAGAATTGCTACGATTTCTAGTATTACTTCTTTATTATCACAGGGAAAAACACCTGAGATGATATTAAAAGACTTATTATTTGATATGGATTTACAGATAAAAGAAAAACAGGAGATAACATTTTATTGTAATTGTTCTAGGGAGCGAGTGGAAAGAGTTTTGCTTAGCCTTGGAAAAGAGGAATTAGAAAAAATGATAGAAGAAAAAAAGCCAGTAGAGTTAAATTGCCATTTTTGTAATAAAAAATATTCCTTTACGATAGAAGAATTAAAAGGATTGTGTTTATCATAAGTTTTTGTGCTTTTTCCTTATATTATTTTCTTCTTCACAATCCTGATTGTTTATTTCTTTTTTGCCATATATCTACCAAATAGAGAACCATCTTCAGGAAAAATACTATCTTCAGAAACATAGATAGGGAATTTTCCTGTATGTTCTGCTGTTTGCCCATTCAACATTCCTGTATGAAAAGAAAGATGCCTAAATTGTCTTAATATCAGTTCTAATCTTGTATATGGACAATTTTGAGGCTTTTCATAAAGCATATCATCTGTAAGAGTATCTAAGTAATCAAAAGTCTTTTTTCTAATTTTTGACAGATACTCTAATAACTGTTCATCGGAAAGAACAACGGAACATATATTATCTGGATTATCCATTCCATTTTGATGAAAAACTGGCTCATCAAAATGGAATGGATTAAAAAACCACTTATCTGCCGAATGTAATGCATGATAAACGAATCTCCAAGCAGGTGCTCCACAGCAGTCAGCATTTCTATCATAAGTGTTTATTGCAGTTTCCATATTAATAAAATTTGGAACTACCATATTTTTTATAATTTGACACAGTTCATTCATAGAAAAACCTCCTTAAATAAAATTCATTTGATTTGATCTTATCATGTTTATTAGCATAATACAAGAGTTTGAAAGTTAATGTTAAAAAAATTGTATTCACCGTAAGTCTTTTTCCAGTTCTTGATTTTTATTGTTTTATGTTATATAATTAATTATTGTATAACATAAAATTGCAGGAAAGAAAATGGAGGACATTGTGGAGAAAACAAATAAGGAATATATGCATGAAATACTGATGGGATTAAAAAACTTAAATTATATTAAACCAGAGGAGATCCCAAATCTTGATTTATATATGGATCAATTGACAACATTTATGGATGGTCATTTGGAGTCAACACGCCGTTTTTCTGATGATAAATTATTGACAAAAACAATGATAAATAATTATACAAAGAACAAACTTTTACCGCCGCCAAATAAAAAGAAATATTCAAAAGAGCATATTCTTCTTTTAATTTTTATCTATTATTTTAAAAATATTTTATCTATTAGTGATATTCAGGAAATTTTTGGACCTTTGACAGAGAATTTTTATGGTGGAGAAGGGGAACTTTCCCTAGAACAAGTTTATGAAGAAATCTTAAGCCTTCAGGAAGAAGAAGCACGTAAATTAACAAAAGATGTAGTTAAGAAATTTCAGCGTTCGGAAACAATGTTTAGTGCTGTAAAGGGAGAAGAAAATCGGGAATTTCTAAGAACGTTTTCTTTTATTTGTATGATAAGCTTTGATATTTATGTAAAGCGTGTCATCATTGAGCGATTGATTGACACGCAATTAAAAGAGGAGACAAACAAATCAAAAAAATAAACTTATGCTTTCATTTTTGGTTGGAAAACAAGAGAGGCAAGATAACTAAATACAAGTGCTGCAGAAACGCCAACGGCACAGGATTTAAAACCACCTTCAAATAGTCCTAGAAAGCCATTTTTATCTACTGCTTTTTTAATTCCCTGAAATAAAGAATTGCCAAAGCCGCAAAGTGGTACATCAGCTCCAGCTCCAGCCCATTTAGAAAAAGGTTCATAAATGCCAAGTGCACTTAAAACAACGCCAGAGCAAACAAGAATTACCATAATGCGACCGGGCAAAAGCTTTGTCTGATCCATTAAGATCTGTACAACAAGACAAATAAGTCCACCAATAACAAAGGCTTTTAAATAGTCCATAACATAAAATTCTCCTTTTAAAATTTAATGAAATATTTATAATAATATAATATCGTTTACTTATCTTGTGCATTTTATGCATCTTCTGCTTCTAAAATCACAGCATGAGCAATACCGGGTACAGAGCCGCCTTCATTAAAACTAACAGGGGAGAGTAGTGCACCCGTAGGAACAAATAAAATACGTTTCCATTCCCTGCGGTGCATTTTTTCCAAAATATAGCCTGTTAATGTGATTGCAGAACATCCACATCCAGAACCGCCGCTATGTGTATCTTGTGTTTCATCACAAAAAATTTCAATGCCGCAATCCATATGCTGTTTAGAAATATCGTATCCACGTTCTTTTAAGATATCAAGTAGAATACGTTGTCCTATATAACCAAGATCACCTGTAAAAATTTTATCATAATAATTTGGATTTCGATTAAAATCACAAAGGTTTTGATAAATAACATCAGCCGCAGCGGGAGCCATACAAGCACCCATATTCATAGAATCTTTTACACCAAAATCAACAATTTTTCCTGTAGTAATTCCTTTAATTAAAATATAAGGATTGGAATTACATTTTTTTGCAGCCGTTTCTTCTTTTTTTTGTTTTTCTGATTTTTCCGGTTTTTCCGGTTTTTTTCCAATAATAACAGCACCACTGCCAGTAACTGTCCAAGTAGCGGCAAGCGGACGCTGACTGCCATATTGAAGTGGAAAGCGAAATTCTTTCTCTGCACCGCAAAAATGGCTGGAAGTAAGAGCAAGAATTTTATCAGCAAATCCGCCTTCAACAAGCATAGATGCTAAGGACATGGATTCTCCCATTGTAGAACAAGCACCATAAACGCCAAACATTGGTATTTTTAATTCCATTAATCCAAAAGAGGTTGCAATTAATTGACCAAGTAAATCGCCAGCAATCATATAGCGAATGTCTTTTGGCTGATATCCTGCATTTTCGAGTGCAAGTTCTGCTGCTTTTTTTTGCATATTGCTTTCTGCTTCTTCCCAAGTATCTGCACCAAATTTTGGATCTTCTTCAATGTAATCAAAAAAGCTGCCTAAAGGTCCTTCTCCTTCCTTTGAACCAGCAACACTAGCACGTCCAAGGATACAGGGTGGGTTTTTAAATGATACACTTTGGCGGCCAATCATTTTTTGTTCTGCCATTTTGTTATTTCTCCTTCTTCTTAATATAATAAATATTATTCAAGAACGCCTTGATGTTTTTATAACGGCATGTAGAAGTATACTCTATATACCTGTCATAAATAGTTTCTTCTATTGAAAATAGAGTGTATACAACCAGTAGAGAAAACCAACAATCCAAGAAGAAAAAATGCCGTATAAAATAACAGGCCCTGCAATTGTAAAAATTTTACAGCCAATACCAAAGACTTGCCCTTCTTTTTGAAATTCAATGGCAGAAGATGCCACAGAATTAGCAAATCCAGTAATAGGAACAACTGTTCCTGCTCCGGCAGCTTTTGCTAATTTTGGATAAAGGTTTAAACCGGTAAATATGGTACTTAATGCAACTAATGTAATAATCTGATAAAGTACAGCATCTTCTTTTCCAGCACCAAGATAGCGATAAAGATTAATAAGAGCTTGTCCAAGCGTACAAATTGCACCGCCAATAACAAATGCCCAGAAAAGATTGACAATCCAACTATGTTTTGGAGTGACACTTGCCACATAGTCATTGTATTTTTTATTTCGTTTTTGGGAATCTTCTTCGGAAAGAACTTCTTTTATTGTTACTTGTTCAGCCATATTTTGTATCAATTCCACCTTTCTTTTATATTGTTATAATTAGTATCTTTCATTTTTTGGATTTTATCCTGATACTTTCCAGAAAAAATAAAAAATAATCTGTTCAAATGAAAGAAAATATACTATAATGATTGGAAAAAGCAAATGATATTGGATAATTCAATAAATTTAGGAGCTATTGAAAACAATTTATACGGATGATTAAAAAAATTGGCTGTGTCGTATAAAATGATTTCAAAATAGTTAGAAAGGATGTTATGTATGAATATTAGTAGAATGGATGATGACAGTATTCGTTGTATCCTTACATCAGAGGATTTGGAAGAAAATGGGTTAAATTTAGAGGACTTTTTCCGTAATAGTGATCATGCAAAAGAATTTTTACAAACAATTGTAGAACGTGCTAGGGAAGAAGTTGGATATGAATTTGGAGGGGGTGCACTTGCTATGCAGGTAGTTCCATTACCTCAAAATGGACTTTTAATTACATTTTCAGAAAAGGCAGATTCCTTTTTAAAGGGATTATCAGAGCATTTAAAGGATATTTTTCAGCTTGGTGGAAATTCAGAAATTGCTGATTTTGTGGATCAAGAACCAACACAACAAGATAGTGATCGCAATAAAGTAATTGAGAACTTTTTGAAGAATATTATTGAAAGTCGTGTAGAAGCAATGCGTTCTAAGGAGACTGCTATTTCAAAGCAACAAGAACAAAGAAAAATAGCAGAGAAATCATCAAATAAAAATGGGGCAGGAATTTCTAGCTTTTTATTATATCAATTTGATAGTTTGGATATTATGGAACAATTTTGCCGTTATGCAGAACCGGGACGTTATTTAAAGAGTATGGTTTATTATCTTCCAGAAACAACAAAATGGTATCTTGCAATATGGCGTGGACGTATGGCAGAAAAATCTTATCGCCGTTTTTGTACACAGGCATTAGAATATGGTAGATTAATTAGTGATCAAAATAATCGAATGATATATTTAAAAGAACATGGTACATGTATTTTGGAAAAAGATGCTGTAAATCATTTAAAGTCGCTTGGGCAATAAATACAAAAGCAGAAAATAAATAAGTAGATGTTATGGAAAGGAACGATAGGAACTATGTTAAAAAAGTATACAAAAGTTATAGAAGGGCATACCATATCATTGTCTTGTGATGAAAGTGTAGAAACGCAGGGGCAGGCACTTTTTCGCATTTTAGAACAGCAAAATAAATTGACACCATTATTTTCTCAGGAAGCTTGTACGATTCGTATTGGCTGGACTTATTATTATATAGAAAAACAGAAAACAGGGAATGACTATATCTTAACTTGTCCTGATTTTCAAAATGATCCAACAAAGGGAAAAATGGAAGATATTACAGCAGCAATTATGGTACAAAATATGATGATGGATACACTTTCTAAAATAAAAAGAAAAGATGCACATAATATTTTTTTTGCAGATTCTGTTACGGTATCGCAAGCAGTTGTACCGGGACGTGATCTTTGTTTACAGCGAATGGAAACAAAGAAAAAAGGGGATAGCGGTTGGACAATTGTATTAGAACATCCTTCAGAGGAAGATAAGGCAAAGCCAATGGTAAATGTTTTGGTATGTCATCTTTTAAAATTAAATCCTGCCTTAATGGGACTACTAGTATTGCCAGTTGGTGCAAAAGTAATTACAAGTAATGAACAAAAAAGTTTTCATATTAATTTAAAAGATGTGGAAAAATAAAATAAATAGAAGAAGGGAGGTTATGGAAAGTATTATGTCAGTAGCAGTTGTAACCGACAGTAATAGTGGGATTACACAAAAGCAGGCAGAAGAGCTTGGAGTTTATGTGCTTCCAATGCCATTTGAAATTGAGGGAACAACATATTTTGAGGATATTACACTTACACAGGAAGAATTTTATAAAAAACTAGGAAAGGGTGGTGATATTTCCACTTCGCAGCCATCCATTCCAGAAATTCAGAAACTTTGGGATAAACTTTTAAAGCAATATGATGAAATTGTTCATATTCCTATGTCAAGTGGACTAAGCGGTTCTTATGGGACTTCTATGGTACTTGCAGAAGATTATCAGGAAAAAGTTTTTCCTGTAAATAATCAAAGAATTTCTGTTACACAACGCCGTTCAGTGCTTGATGCATTATCACTGGCAAAACAGGGAAAATGTGCAAAAGAGATTCGAGATTATCTGGAAGAAGATAAATTTCAATCAAGTATTTATATTATGCTTGATACTTTGACTTATTTAAAAAAAGGTGGGAGAATTACGAAAGCAGCAGCGGCACTTGGAACATTGCTTCGATTAAAGCCAGTATTGCAGATTCAAGGAGAGCGTTTGGATGCTTTTGCAAAGGCAAGAACGGTGAAACAGGGAAAACAGATTATGATAGATGCAATAAAAAAAGATTTACAAACAAGATTCCCTGCTTTTGTTTCAGAAAATAAAATGAAAATAGATGTTGCACATACAGATAATGAAGCAGCAGCACAAGAACTTAGGAAAGAACTTTTGGAAATTTTTCCAAATTGTGGAGAGATTTATATAGATAGTCTTTCTTTAAGTGTATCTTGTCATATTGGGCCGGGTGCACTTGCTATAGCATGTAGTCATATTATATAGAAGAAAAAAATCAAGATAAATTCAATTTATAAGTTAGTAGCATAAGATTACTAAAAGAAAAAGGAATTTATCTTGATTTCTTTTTGTTTATAACAAGAGGTTTGTACCTATAATTTATTGTTCCTCATCTTGGCTTTTTTTCTTTGTATTTTCTGTATTCTTTTTTTCTTTTTTTGGCTTCTTTTTCTCCTCTTGTTTTTTCTCTGTGTTGTTTTCCTCATTTTCTTCAGGTTCTTCTTCTTTTTCTGGACCTGCTGGAATAATAGGCTGGTAAGAAGTATGCAAATTACAACTAGAACTTTCTAATTCTTTTGGAAGGATATTTTTTGTATCTTTTGTTTTGGAAGAATAAGGTTCTTCTTTTAATAAATAAACTTTTGTTTCCACCATATCATTAGGGCAATATTGACCAGCAAGCATTTCAGAGGCAGAACAAACATGAAATGCTACATGGCAGCTACAATTTTCTGTTGGTTGCGTGCCTTCCGCAAAATATTCTGTTCGCATACAAGAACCACCTTCGGCAAGATTACAAAGGTTATTAACAGCAAGCTTGCCACATTTTGTACAGATTTTTGCAGGAACTACATTTTTTGGTTTTTTAAAATCTTTTTTTTCTAACCCAAGTTCCAAATGAATCCGTTCCATAATGGTTTTCCATAATTTTTTATGATAATTTGTATCTGTTTGTGAATGATTTCTATCATAGCCACTCCAGATTCCAGCAGTATAATAAGGAGTATAACCTTCAAACCAAAGGTCAATATCACTTGTTGTTGTTCCTGTTTTTCCAGCAACAGCCATAGAAAGAGAAGAAAATTTAACTTCCGATCCTGTACCTTGTGGTTTTCTTATTACATCCTGCATGGCATTTGTTAAAAGCCAAGCTGTTGATTCTTTCATAACTTGACGAGTCTGTCTGGCATTTTTCGTAGTGTTATCTAAAAGTACATTTCCATCACTATCAAGAACTTTTGTATATAATAGGGGTTCTTGATAAATACCACCATTAGCAATGGCAGCATAAGCAGCGGTAAGCTCTAAATTGGTAACACCATCGGTTAGTCCGCCAAGTGCCATAGATAAATCAATATCAGAATAAGTTCCATGATCATTTGTTCTCTGTTCTACAAGTGTTGTAAAGCCAAGCCGTAAAAGATAATCATAGCCAGTTTGAGGTGTAACTTTAGGATCAGCAAGTGTTTTTACAGTAACAATATTCATAGATCTTGTAATTGCTTCCCGAATAGAAGTAAGTCCACGATATCCAGAAGTATACCAGTTTCGGACAGATTTCCCACCCGGATATCGGTAAGGAGCATCATCTTGTATGGTTGCAAGTGTCATTCCAGCAGTATCAAGTGCTGGAAGAAAGGTGGAGAGAATTTTAAAAGTAGAACCGGGTTGTCGCACAGAATCTGTGGCACGATTTAAAGTACGACTGGCTGTTTTTGTACCACGACCACCAATTAATGCTTTTACTTCTCCCGTTGCTTGATCAATTACAACAAAAGAAGATTGTGGCTGCGGAGAAAAGCTTTTTACCTCACCAGTAATTTTATCTTTTTTTCCAACCATTGCTTTCCGATATTGTTTTATATAAGGAGTTGCCTCTTTTTTTGATTTAAAATAAAGACTAAATTCCCGCTTCGTTTTTTTGCGGAAATATGCTTGCATGGTTTGTGCATTATAGTGATGTTCTTTTCCTTTTTTATCCATAACAGAAAGCTGATAGGAAAGTTCCCAAACGGAATCTTTTGGGAAAAGCTTTTTCTTTTGATAGGTTTCATCACAGATCGTTTGAATACGAGAATCTTGTGTTGTATAAATGCTTAATCCACGCCGATAAATCAGATTAATGGCAGTTGTAGAATTATAGCCAAGCTGTTCTTGAAGGTCATATTGTACTTGATTAATAACAGAATCTGTAAAATAAGAATTTACTTCTGTACCAGAGTATTTTTGGGAATTAACAAGTTCAATACGAGTATAAACATCATCCTTTAAGGCTTCTTCATGTTCTTCTTTTGTAATATAATTCTGATTTTCCATATATTCAAGTACAATCGCACGTTTTTCTTCATTTTTTTTTGGATAGCTAATAGGATTGTAATAGTATGGATTTTGAGTAATTCCAGCAATGACAGCAGCTTCGGAAAGTGTTAGTTCAGCAACATCTTTATCAAAATAACGTAAAGAAGCAGCTTCAACACCAAGTGTATTTTGACCAAGATTAATCGTGTTTAAGTAATATTCTAGAATTTGATCCTTGTCCATTCTTTTTTCTAATTTTACAGCAAGATATTGTTCTTGAATTTTTCTTTCGACACGATCAATAAAATTAGATTCATTTCCACCACCAAAGGCTGTATTTTTAATAAGTTGTTGTGTCAAGGTACTAGCTCCCTGATCAAACTCTCCAGAAAAAATGCCAAAAATGGCAGCACGGGCAATGCCACGAAGATCAATGCCATTATGTTGATAAAAACGGGCATCTTCAATAGCAATAAAGGCGTTTCTTACTATTTTTGGAATTTCATCTAATGATTTGTAAATTCTATTAGCATCAGAACCAACAAGTTTTTGTGTTACAATACCATTACAATCATAAATAGTAGTGGAATATCCTTGTGGAGAGATATCAATAGTTTCAATATCAGGTGCTTTATCAATGACTGCTTTATAAATTCCAAAAAAGGCACAAATGCCAATAGTGAAAAGAGCAGCAAAAGTAAGAAGCATAATACGGAAAAAAGAAATTTTTGTCTTTGTTTTTAATTTATCTGAAGTAGAACGCAGTTTTCTTTGTTTGCGAATGACACTGCTTTTACTGTAATTCATATCTTGTCATTCCTTTCTAAAATTCTATGTAAAATATAATAAATGATGGTTTATTTTTTATGGGATAAGATATGATAGAGTATACCACAAAGAAAAAATAAAATCAAATAAATGGTTGACTTCTTTCTAATAGGGCTTTATGATAAGAAATAGTGATATCTTTCTTTTATAAGTAAATTTTTTAGGAGGTTTTTCGGAAGATGGAACAGATACCAAACTGTCGTATTGTTTTAGAAGGTGGTACAGGGCAGATAGAAGAAAAAAAATCAAAGTTTATTGCTTCCATATTTCCGGTAAGGACAGAAGAAGAGGCAGCAAAATTAATAGAACAAATAAGAAAGAAATATTGGGATGCAAGACATCATTGCACGGCATATATCATTGGAGAATCAAAAAATCCTATTATGCACTGCAATGATGATGGAGAACCAGCACAAACAGCCGGAAGACCTATGTTAGATATCTTGCTTGGGCAGAAACTGCATAATGTATTAGCGATTGTAACACGTTACTTTGGCGGTACATTACTTGGAACAGGGGGACTTGTTCGTGCTTATTCTTCGGCAGTACAAGAGGGACTTAAAAATAGTATTTTAGTAGAGAAATATAAAGGGATTCTTTATGATATTAAAACAGATTATTCTGATCTTGGAAAACTTTCTTATTTATGTGGGCAGAGAAAACTATTTATTTTAAAAACAGAGTATACAGAATCTGTAATGACTCGTGTCTTACTTCCTAAGATGCAAGAACAGGAGTTTTTAAAAAAATTAGCAGAAGTAACAAATGCAAGGGCAATCGCAGAAAAAATACAGGACATTGTCTATGCCCTGTATCAAGAGGAATTAATTTTGTTTAAAGAAAACGGTTCTGTTTCTTGTCGTATTCATAGTTGATTGCTTTAAGCTTTTCAATTAAAACATCTTTTTCCAAAGAAAGAGAAGCACAAAGCTCATCTAATGTAGGGTAAGAATCACGCAGGCAAGTATTGATATAGCTTAAAAGCATAACGGGATCGTTTGGAATTGCCATAAGAAACACCTTCTTTCTGTCCATTATTATAATAAAGAAAGAAAAAATTGGCAAGTAGGTTTTAGAAAAAAGCAGAGGAAAAATTTTATGAAAATGATAAAAAGAGTTGCAGCAATTCTTTTGATTGTACTTTTAGTTGGACTTTATATCTTAACCTTAATTTCTGGTATTCTAGCTACGCCACAAACAGGGAATTTATTTCGGGCTTGTATTTATTGTACCGTTACAGTACCTTGTTTCTTATATGGGCTTGAATTAATTTATCGACTATTGCATAAAAATAGGGATATAGATGAAAAAGGCGAGAAAGAAAACGATAAAAGTAACAAATAAAGGAATGATATCATAAGAAATACCATAAAAATTTTGTCTTGTATCCTTTTTTCATCTATGTTATAATTATTTTATCTGTTCTGATGGAATAATGAAAATAACAGCAATTTTGGAAAGACAAAATCAGGGCATGATTCATCTTTGTTTATTATTTTTATTTATTTGTAAAATTTTTAGGAGAAAGGTGTAGGTGTTATTACATGAGCTTATTAACAGACTGGAGAGAATATGCGTATAATCAAGATCCAGCGAAACAAAAGACGGTTGGACAGATATGGGAGCATTATTTTGCTATGGAGAAGGAATTATATATTCAGCTTCTTTCAAATCCTGATGTAAAAATTAGTGGTACAGTAGAAGATCTTGCCAAGCGTTATAATATGGAGCTTACTTATTTTGTAGGATTTTTAGATGGCATTAATGACAGCTTGAAAAACCCAAATCCGATTGATACTATGGTAGAAGCTACAGAAGTAAATTTGGATTATGATAAGGAAAAGCTTTATTATAATATGGTAGAAGCAAAAGCAGAATGGCTATATAATTTACCACAATGGGACAAGCTTCTGACATTAGAACGCCGAAAGGAACTTTATAAAGAACAGAAAAAATCAGGGACAGTAGTAAAGGAAAAGAAAGTTGGAAGAAATGATCCTTGTCCTTGTGGCTCTGGAAAAAAATATAAGTTTTGTTGTGGAAAATAGGAATATTTATTGTACTATTTTTCTGGAACAATCGAAAGGGCTGGAGATATGATATCTCCGGTCTTTTCATATATGTTTTCTTATTTTTTGACAAATGAAAGAAATCTTAGTATAATAAAGAAAATTTGTATGAAATCTGTAAGAAAAATGGTACATATTCGTTGAAAACTTATGTAAGGATAAAATCGCAAGCTAAGTCAGTATATGTAATGCTTTTATGAAGAAAAGTATTGCATGCTTTGCCTGTTAAGTCGGAGGGATTTTTATGGCAAGAAAAAAGAATGTAGTGTCGATAAATCGGCGATTGCCCGCCCGCTTTGATGTTGGAACATTTATTTTTGCCGTAATCTTTCTTATTTTAGCAATCCAATTTGTGGTGTATCTTAGTAAAGAGCATATCTCATTTTATGAGGTAACAGAAAAGTCCATCGCAGATGATAATGTTTGTCAAGGAATTATTCTTAGAAATGAAAAAGTAATTTCTACAGAAAAAGAAGGTTATATTAGTTATTATGTTGGAGATGGAGAAAGAATAGGAAAAAATGCACCTGTTTATTCTGTAGATGGAAGTGGTGATATTTATGAACTTCTTGCCTCAGAAGAAGTGGAAAGTTCTTTAGGAAAGAAAGATTGGTATGAAATGCGTAGCGATATCAGTAAATTTCGGAAGGATTATACAGATAGCAAATATAGTACCGTTATGGACTTTAAATATGATATTGAAAATACAATGTTAGAACTTAAAAATATCAATATGTTAAAAAAGGTACGTTCTATTTTAAAAGAAAATGGAAAGTCTGTCAATATGTTTGAAATTGTAAATTCAGAAGAAAGCGGTATTGTTTCTTATTGTTTTGATGGCATGGAAAATGTGACAAGAGAAAATATTGATGAAAAAAGCTTTGATAAGACAAAATATAAAAGAACGCAGCTTCGTAGCAGCCAAAAGATAACAAGTGGTTCTGCTGTTTATAAAATGATTTCAGAGGAAGCATGGCAGGTGATAGTACAGCTTACAGAAAGTCAATATAAAAAAACAAAGGAAAAGGAACGAATTAATATTACTTTTATAAAAGATAATTTAAGCGTAACGGCTGGAATTGAAGCTTATAAAAAAAATGATCATTATTTTGCTTGTTTATCTTTAGATAAGTATATGATTCAATATCTAAATGACCGATATATTGAAGTAGAATTATCTATTAATGCGGCAGCAGGACTAAAAATACCAAATTCTTCGATTACAACTCGTAGTTTTTATAAAATTCCGAAGGATTATTATCGTGAAAATAAACAGGGAGATTATGGTGTTTATTCCGAAGAATATAATGATGATGGAGAATCTTCTTTAGTATTTTCAAAAGCAGAAAAGTTTTATGATGATGGAACTTATATTTATATTGATGCAGAAGCAATTCCTTCTGGTTCTGTTTTACAGAAGGAAAAAGGAGAAAAATCCTTCGTAGTTGCAGAAACCGTAGATATGGAAGGTGTTTATAATGTAAATCGTGGTTATTGTATTTTTAAAAGGATTCAGAAAATTTATGAAAATTCTGATTACACCATTGTGGAAAAGGAAACAATGAATGGGATTTCTACTTTTGATCATATTGTATTAAATGCATCTTTAGTAAAAGATGGAGATATTATTTATTAAGCGAAAGGATGAAATCAATAAGTGCCTGTCAAGTAGGAAGTGATTTAGATAATTATTTTTGAACATAGGAAGGAAGAGGAAAGATAGTATGATTGCTGAAAATTTAAAACAAGTAGAGGAGAATATTTGTGCTGCCTGTAAACGTGTGGGACGTAATCGTGATGAAGTGACATTAGTTGCGGTTAGTAAAACAAAACCAGTGGAGATGATTCAAGAAGCAATGGCGGAAGGAATGGTTGCTTTTGGTGAAAATAGAGTGCAGGAGCTTATGGATAAGTTAGAAAAGATAAAAGAACCATTGCAATGGCATTTGATTGGACATCTTCAAAGAAATAAAGTAAAATACATTATTGGTCATGTCTGTTTAATTCATTCTGTAGATTCTTTTCGATTAGCAGAACAGATTAATCAGGAATCAGAAAAAAGGCAGATAAAAACAGATATTTTGCTGGAAATTAATATTGCTGATGAAGATTCTAAATTTGGATTAAAGAAAGAACAAGTAATTCCTGTATTAAAACAAATGGCTGTTTTGCCCTATCTTCGCGTTCGTGGATTGATGACAGTAGCACCATTTGTCGAAAATGCAGAAGAAAATAGGAAACATTTTCAGAATATGAAGAAATTGATGGTTGACATTAATCAAAAAAACATTGATAATGTTTATATGGATATTCTTTCTATGGGGATGACAGGAGATTATGAAGTAGCAATTGAAGAAGGTGCTACCATTGTTCGTGTTGGAACTGGAATTTTTGGCGAAAGAGAGAAGAAGCTACAATATTAATATAGGAGATTTATTATGGCCAATATATTTAATAAATTTGCAGGATATTTTAAGTTTTCAGATGAAGATTATGAAGATGAAGATTATGAGGAAGCAGAGGAAGAAACAGCTGCTTCTGTCCGCGAAAGAGAAGCACGTCAAGAGCGAGTTGCTGATCGAAAGGTGGAAAAAAGTACCAATATTCCACATCAGACAGGAGGCACTTATACCGAAGTGCCAACAAGGAGAGGCCGTCAAAATGGAGAGACAGTTTCTAATGTTGTTCCTATACATACAACAAGTAGTGGCTTGGAAGTTTGCATTATGAAGCCGCATTCCTTTAGTGATTCGGAAAAGATTTGTGAAGCACTTCTTTCTGGACATGCTGTAGTGATTAATTTAGAGGGTTTTGATACAGAACAAGCACAAAGAATTATAGATTTTATTTCTGGTGCAGTATTTGCAATTGAAGGAAAGTTTAATCGAATCTCTCGTTATATTTTTATTTGTTCACCGGGAAGTATTGATATTTCTCAAGATATGGAAGATATTTCTAAAAATGTCAGTAGTATCGGTGCAACAATAGACAAAGAGTTTTAACTATGGAAAAACAAGATCGATTTTTTTTAAAGCGAATGGGTGAATTGGCAGCTATGGCAGACAGGCAGTACTGCCCTATATTTACGGAATTTTTAACATTGTATGAAAGTAGCATGATTTTATCAACAAGTGAAAGGCTTGCATCTGTTTCCATTCATTCTTGGGGTGGTTATAAAGAAGCAGAACGCAGGCTTATTTGCTTTTCTCCTATAGATTATCCCTTAGAGGAATCTGATTTTCCAATTTCTTGTATCCATATTTATCCAAAAAATCAAAAGTTTAGTGAAAATTTATCGCATCGTGATTTTTTGGGTGCTGTTTTAAACCTTGGAATTGAAAGAAATCGGACAGGAGATATTTTAATTCAAGAAGGGGATGCCTTGTTGTTTTGTGAAAGTGAAATTGCTGATTTTATAGAAAGTAATTTAGAGCGTATTAAACATACTACCGTTTTTTGTGAACAAAAAAGTTTCATAGAAATATCAAAAGAAATTTTTCATCCTCATGTAAAAATAATAAAAGGATTTGTATCATCCCTTCGATTGGATACGTTGATTCCTGTAGCATTTCATGTTTCACGCAGTAGTATCACAGGAATTATTCATGCAGAAAAAGTATTTATTAATGGAAGATTAACAACAGAGAATAGTATGATAGTAAAAGAAAATGATTTGATTTCTGTTCGAGGAATGGGAAAGTTTCGCTTTATTGGAATAGAAAAGGAATCAAAAAAAGGACGATTTCTTATTCAAATAGAAAAATATTGTTAATAATAAAATAATAATCAATAAAAGAGTGGAGGTTAAATGGATGAAACCGGATCAAGTGAGAGAGCGTATGGAATCTTATGGGCTTGGACGAGGAGAGAGAGAAAAAGATCGTTTTTTAAGAGAAGTTTGCGATGCCTATGAGGATCTTTATTATAAGCTTGTTGAAAAAGAAGATAAAGTAAATGCTTTAAATGATGCTGTGAAATATTATAAGAATATGGAAGATAATATGGCACAGATGCTTTCTACAATTTCTGAAATTTCAGAAAAAACAGAAAAAACAGCCGAAAAAGCAGCAGAACTTGCAATTAAGGAGGCAGAAGGTAAGGCAGGTATGATTCTTGCAGATGCATCTCAGGAAGCAGCACAGCTTTTAGAAGATGCAAAAGCACAAGCAAAGGAAATTGTTGATGGTGCAGAGGGAAGAATTGAAGATTCTAAAAAAGAATTAGAACAGGTAAAACAAGAAATTACTGCATATGCTCAAAAATTTTATGAATTTTTGGAAATGCAGAAAATATTTTTCGAGGAACATAAAATTGATGTAAAGACACTATCTTTTTCTTCTATGGTATCGCCGATTTCATCACAAGTAAAAGCAATGCAGCCAATTTCACCAATAGCTGTAGCAGCAGTGTCAGGGCAAGCACTACCACAACAGGAAGTACAAAATATTGCAACAATAGGGCAGGAAGCAGTTTTACAACAGCCAGTAATAGTACCAAGACAGTCAATAGAAGTGCCAAAGCAAGAAACCATTTTACAAACAGTACCACAACAAGAAATAGTTCAAACGGAAGTACCAAGGCAGGAAGCAGTTTTACAACAGATGCCTGTTTCTCCAGTGGTAGAGTCAGGAGATTTACAAGCAGAGTCAGAACAGGAAAAATCAGAAGAAACTGCTGCAACTACTTTTGTACAGCCAGAAGAAACAGCGATAAAAGAAGAACCAATTGTCATTCATAGGAAAGGGCTAGAAGATGTAACTATTAATCAAATCCGTAAAATACCAACAAGTTCTACATCACGTGAGCCAACAATTGAGGAAATTGAAGCAAGAATACCAGAAAATATTAAAAACATTCCAATTTCTGATCATACAGAAACATTAGATGAAATTATTCAGTCGATTAAAAAAAGCTATGAAGAGGTAGAAAATCGGCAAAGTTGATAGAAAGATAAAATTGATAAAAAGAAGTAAAAAATAAAGAGAATAGAAAACGGAGAGGCAACAATGGGAATTATAACAACAGTACATGATAAGGGAAAACCAATTTATGACATTTCATTAGAAACAGGATTTGATCATTTTGCAAATGTATGTGAAACTTTAAAAATAAAAGAGAGAAAAGTATGTCTTGTAACAGATTCTAATGTGGCAAACTATCATAAAGAGACATTACTTAAATTTTTAAACGATCGTTGTCATTGTAAAACAGTGAATGAGTTTGTATTTTTAGCAGGAGAAGAAAATAAACAATTAGATTCTATAAAACAACTATATGCCTATTTAATTGAAGAAAAGTTTGATCGAAATGATTATTTATTTGCTCTTGGCGGCGGAGTAATTGGTGATATGACAGGATTTGCTGCTGCTACTTTTTTAAGAGGAATTTCTTTTGTGCAAATACCAACTTCATTACTTGCTATGGCAGATAGCAGTATTGGCGGAAAGACAGGCGTTGATTTTGATTCTTATAAAAATATGGTAGGTGCTTTTCATCAGCCAAAAGCCGTTTATATTAATGTTAGATTATTAGATACTTTGCCAGAACGTGAATTTTATTCTGGTTTTGGTGAAATTATTAAGCATGGACTGATTCGGGATAGAGAATATTATCTATGGTTAAAGGAAAATGCAGAAAAGATTTTTTTAAAGGATCAGGAAATATTAAAGGAGATGATTTACCGCAATAACGAAGTAAAGCGGCATATTGTGGAAAATGATCAAAAAGAACAAGGAGAACGTGTGTTATTAAATTTTGGACATACGCTTGGTCACTCGATTGAAAAATTTTTACATTTTCGACTGCTTCATGGAGAATGTGTTTCTCTTGGTATGGTAGGAGCTGCTTTTATTTCCGCAGAGCGTGGACTACTTTCAAAAGAGGAATTACAGGACATCAAAATGGCATTAAAATTATATCATCTTCCTGTTTCTTATCAGGGGTTAGATGTAGAAAAAGTATTAGAATATATGAAAAATGATAAGAAAATGATCGCTGGAAAAGTGAAATTTATTTTATTAGATGGAATTGGCAATGCAGTGATTGATAAAACAGTAACAGAGGAAGAAATGAAACAAGCAATTCAGTATCTCTCTATAGAAGATTAAGAAATAGTTCTAAAAAAATAGGCAGAATAAGAGATTAGAAAAGATATGTTTAAAATAGGTATTTCTAATTTCTGGAAAGGAATGGACAAAAAAATGAAAAAATGGCTGGCATTATTGGCTTTCTTGGCTGCTGTTTTTTTGGATCAAATAACAAAATATTTTGCACTACATTATTTACGAGGGCAGGATTCTTTTGTATTGATTCCAAAAGTATTTGAACTTTATTATCTTGAAAATAGAGGTGCTGCTTTTGGTATTTTACAAAATAAGGGCATTTTTTTTATTATGATTACACTGGTTTTTATTATGATTGCTGTTTTATTTTATGTAAGGATTCCAGAAAAGAAAAAATTTTATAGTCTGCGTTGGCTGACGCTTTTAGTTATGGCTGGTGCAGTAGGCAATATGATTGACAGAGTATTTCGAGGGTATGTAGTAGACTTTTTTTATTTTTCGCTAATTGATTTTCCTGTGTTTAATGTAGCAGACTGTTATGTGACACTTGCTGTATTTATTTTAGTTTTATTAATTTTCTTTTATTTTAGCGAAGAAGATTTAGAGGAGATCTGGAGGAGTTTTCTTCATGGAAAAAATAATCATGACATTTCAGGTGAAACCAGAACAGGAGGGAATCCGCATTGATAAATATCTTGGAATGTGCCAAAAGGAACTTTCCAGATCATATTTACAAAAGCTAATAAAGGATCAGGCTGTTTTGATGAATGGAAAAACAGTAATTGCAAAAGAAAAAACAATAAAAGATGCTGTGATTCATGTAGAAGTGCCAAAGCCAGAACCATTAGAAATTAAGCCAGAACCAATTCCACTTGCTATTTTATATGAAGATCAGGATATTATTGTAATTAATAAGGGAAAAGATATGGTAGTACATCCGGCAGCAGGACATATGAGTGGAACAATTGTAAATGCCCTTTTATATCATTGTAAAGGAGAATTATCGGGAATTAATGGTATTATGCGACCCGGTATTGTGCATAGGATTGATAGAAATACAACAGGTGTAATTGTAGCCTGTAAAAATGATAAGGCACATCATAAAATTGCTGAACAATTAAAGGAACATTCGATTACAAGGAAATATATGGCAATTGTTCATGGCAATTTTCAAGAAGAAACGGGAAGTGTGCAAGTACCAATAGGGCGTGATCCATCAGAAAGAAAGAAAATGGCAGTAAATTGGAAAAATGGGAAAGAAGCCATAACGCATTATCGCCTTTTAGAATCCTTAAAACATCAGCTTTCTTATATAGAATGTCAATTAGAAACAGGAAGAACACATCAAATTCGTGTTCATATGGCATGGATACATCATCCTCTGCTTGGAGATGATGTTTACGGACGTATTTCCGATCAAAAATATCATCTTATGGGACAAGTATTACATGCGGGTGTTTTAGGTTTTATTCATCCATCTACAGGGAAATATATGGAATTTAGGGCACAATTGCCAGAATATTTTCAGGAATTATTGGATAAGTTTCGATTGTGATATTTTATAGCGAAATAGATAATAGATATTTAATTATTTCTATAAAAACGAAAAATGCAATAAGAAAAGTGTATTTGCAAAATGTGTAAAAAGTTCTTGCATTCTTTTTTTTGCTGTGTTAGAATTGGAAAGTATTTGTAAACAGGCTTGTATGCAAAAATGCAAAGAAAGCCATAATAAATAAGCACATTCTCAGATTTCGGAAAGGGTGCCTTTTAGATTTAGGTCTTACTGAAAGTCGATGAGAATGGAAGCACAACCATATGGAGGTTAAAAAATGAGTGTTATTTCAATGAAACAATTATTGGAAGCAGGTGTTCATTTTGGACATCAAACAAGAAGATGGAATCCTAAAATGGCGGAATATATATTCCAAGCTAGAAACGGAATCCATATTATCGATTTACAAAAAACATCAAAAAAATTGGATGAGGC
>CAJTJZ010000054.1 GCA_910576895.1 uncultured Lachnospiraceae bacterium
ATTCCGATTTTGACATGATTAAAGCCATGCACCGCTTATTCCAGATTGCCCGGCAATACAACGGACATCTTTTTGCGTGCAAAGACGATGAGGGCAATGATACAGTTGGTATACGTTTTGAAACCTTGACGCTGATGAACGCATGGTGCCAGCGTTACGAGAAATTTTTAAAAGATGTAGAAAAATGCAATGAAATCAAAGATGCCAAAAAACGTGGGGAGGCTCTCATTAAAGCCGAAACGGATTATGACCACTGGATGGACACTTATCCCGAACAAAGCGGAAATACTTTTTTCGACCTAAGTATTCAGCAGCTCCACGACCAAATCATGGAAGATACCGAACACCGCCTCCTAGACGATAAGCTGGATTAAAAAATCTGTACCCAAATCGTACCCACCGCCAATTAAAAAATCCCCGCAAGCCTTGATTTTTCAAGACTTGCGAGGATTTACCATCTCACTCGAACTCAATAGTTCCGGGCGGTTTACTAGTCAAATCATAGAAAACTCTATTAACCCCCTTCACTTCATTAATAATTCGATTCATAACTTTTTGTAATAATTCAAATGGCAAATCTGCTGCCTCTGCTGTCATAAAATCGGAAGTATTGACTGCCCTAAGTGCTACTGCATAATCATAAGTTCTTTCATCTCCCATAACACCAACGGATCGCATATTTGTCAATCCAGCAAAATATTGTCCAAGTTCTTTATCTAAGCCAGCTTTTGCAATTTCCTCTCTATAAATAAAATCCGCCTCTTGTACAATTGCAACTTTTTCTGGCGTTACTTCTCCAACAATTCGAATCCCAAGTCCCGGTCCGGGAAATGGCTGTCTATATACAAGATAATCAGGAATTCCAAGTTCTAAACCTGCAAGTCTAACTTCATCTTTAAATAACAATCGTAATGGTTCAATAATTTCTTTAAAATCCACGTAATCTGGCAGACCACCTACATTATGATGACTTTTAATTACGGCTGATTTTCCAAGCCCACTTTCAATTACATCTGGGTAAATAGTTCCTTGTACCAAAAAATCAACAGTCCCTATTTTTTTCGCTTCTTCTTCAAAAACACGAATAAATTCTTCTCCAATAATCTTACGTTTTTTCTCTGGTTCTTCTACTCCTGCCAATTTCTTAAAATAACGCTCTCCTGCATTAACACGAATAAAATTTAAATCATAAGGACCATTTGGTCCAAAAACTGCTTCTACTTCATCTCCTTCATTTTTACGAAGAAGTCCATGATCCACAAATACACAAGTAAGCTGCTTTCCAACTGCCTTTGCAAGCATGACTGCTGCAACAGAAGAATCTACGCCACCAGAAAGTGCACATAAAACTTTACCATTTCCAACTTTTTTACGAATTTCTTGAATACTCGTTTCTACAAAGGAATCCATTTTCCAATCGCCATTGCAGCCACAAATATCATAAACAAAATTAGAAAGCATTTTCATTCCTTCCAAAGTATGCATTACTTCTGGATGAAATTGTACTGCATAGATTTTACGTTCTACATTCTCCATTCCTGCTACAGGACATTCTGATGTATGTGCTGTTATTTGAAATCCTTCTGGTGGCTTTTCTATATAATCAGTATGACTCATCCAACCAATTGTTTTTTTTGAAACATTTTTAAATAATACACTTTTATTATCAATAATTATTTCTGTTTTTCCATATTCACTAACAGGAGCTGTTTTTACAGAACCACCAAATAAATAAGATATTAATTGAGAACCATAACAAATACCTAAAATTGGGATTCCCATTTCAAAAATTTCCATTCCACAACGTAAAGATTCCTCTGCATATACGCTATTTGGTCCTCCTGTAAAAATAATTCCTTTTGGATTTATCTCCTTTATTTTTTCTAAAGAAAGATTATAAGGATGAACTTCACAATAAACATTGCATTCTCTAACTCGGCGAGCAATTAATTGATTATATTGACCTCCAAAATCAAGTACAATAATCATTTCCTTTTCCATCAGTTTCCTCCTACTTATTTTTTAATTATCCATATATCAATAATAAACTATTTTTTGTAATCATTTATAATCATTACTATTACTTAAATATACTATATTATCTATCCTCTATAAATAGATCCTAAAATTTCATCATAATCTGCACCATTTATAATTTCAAATGTTCCGGCCTGTAATTTTCTTTGAATATTTTTATCTACTAAATATTGTCTAAAATCCTCTGCATCTTCTATAAGTCCTTCTTCTTGCAATTTTCTGCAAATTTCCCCTGCTGTCATTCCAGAATTAATCTTTACTATCGTAGTATTCTTATCTTCTATTTCCTGCTGTTTTTCATCTTTTTTATTTGTATCTTCTTTCTTTACATTCTTCTTATTTTTCTTACTATTATTAGCTTTTTTCGTGTTTTCCTTTTTTGATGTTTCTTCATTTAATATATTATTATCCAATCCTTTATCATTTGACGTTTTATTACTTGATGTTTTACCATTTGATATCTTATTACTTGATGCTTTATTTGTTTTATTTGATGTTTTTTCACTCTCTGCATCTTTTTTTATAGATGTATTTTTATCTGCATTTTCTGCACTTTCCTTTTCTTTTTTTGATGTATTTTTATTAGAATTTTTTTCTATTTCTTTTTCCTTATCTTTATTCTCTATTTCTTGATTATTCTCTGTCTTTTGATTATTATTATCTTGCAAATCTTCTTGTTGCCCATTCATTTCTTTTTTCTCTATATTTTCGGTATCTTCTGCATCCCCCTCATTATTTTTTAAATTTTCTAGTTCCGAGGTTAAAATAGCATCTTTATTAGGCTCTATCATACCAAGCATTTCTGCTCTTTTTTTAATTTCCGCATCTGATAATTCTGAACTTTTCTGTCCATTTACAAATAGAAGTGAAGTACCAATGCATACCATGCCAATTCCTAGAGTTAAAACAATATTTTTTAAACCCATATCTATCAGCCTCTTTCTACTTTTTTATTTATCTATTAAAAATATTTAGTTACTTATTACCTATATAAATGCAACTAACAATTTTAAAGATTAATAATCTTTTTCTTTTACTTTTTTGCATAAAGTTCAATTATTAATTGCACCTCACCTTGTCCTCTATGAAGTGCTTTTGATATTTCTAAAATGCTCATTCCATCCTGATACATTTCAATTACTTGTTTTGAAATACTTTTCTCACTAGTATTTGTAGCTGCACCCGAATTTTTTTTCATTTTTCTATCAAAAGCTGAAATTGGCTTTTTTTCTTTTTCTTCTTGTGGCTTATCATAAATCAACTCTCGCAACATTTCAATATCAGCATCTTCTTGAACATTTTCTGCTGCTGCACTCATAGTTTCCGCTATTTTAAGTTCTTTTTCTTCTACTTTTGTTTCAGCAAAAGTAGCTGCTTGTTTTGCCAAACGTGCTGCTTGTTTTTCTCCTAATGTATCTTCTTTTGTACTTGGCTTCATCTTCGCCATCATCTTTTTCATTTCTTCCTCTTTTTCATTTAACATATTATAGAGAAAGACAACTTCCTGATGATTTTGATTTATTTTTTCTAACACCTGATCAGAATATTCACTAACAGAAATAATTTTTTCATTTGAAAGGCGACTAAGCTGTTCTTCTACCTTTTCAATTGTATCTTCTGCCCTATCATTAAAAATGCCATCAATTTCTTTTTTCCCTTGAGCAATTAAATTGGCACGATCTGTTGGTGTTAAATTTTCTCTCAACTCTTTTTCTTCTTCTTTTTCCTTATTTGGAAGAAAGAAACTAGAAATAATAAAAATGATACCAACAATGATAAGAATATATGGAAATAATTCCTGCATATCTATAATCTATACTGCAAGTTATAAAATACTTACAGTTTTCTTCTCCTTCCCCATTGTATCAAAATATCATATTAAGATTTTATTTTAATATCTCATTTTAAAGCATCATCTAAAAATTTTATTTTAAAATTTTTAGTCTAAAATCCTAATTCTATCTTAAAATTTCATATCAAAATGTCTTGGTTTTTTTACTTGTTCTTGTTCATTTTCTTTTGAAGTACTTGTATGTTTCTTTTTTTTTCGATTTTGTCCAGAGTTATTCCCTTTTTCTTTTGCATCATAACGATATTTTTCATTATCAGCATTTGCTTTTTGTACTGTTTGTCTGCTGTTTTGCTCTACTTGTTGTTGAAACTGTGTATTTACCATTGCATTTGCTTGTGCTTGACGATCCTCATGTCCTGCCTGTACATGAGAAACTTCTTGTGACTTTGGTGCAATGGTAATAAAATCAATTGGACTAATTGGCATAACCTTTCCCCATTTCCATTAAAATTACTTTTTTCAATATTTCAAATATAAATATATAGATAGTTTTTTTAAATTTTTATTATTTATAATCCCTATAATTTTAAATAATTATAAATTGTATATTCTTATAATTTACGTAAAATCACTTTATAGACTTTACGTAAATCATAAGTTTATTAAAATTATCAAATATTAGAAAGAATCTCATTTATTTTTTACAGTCCCTTTACCCGAATATCAGCTCCATCGCGAATAAGCTGCCCATGCTGTATTTCTGATTTTACATAATAAATAATATTAGAAATTACTACTTTTACTCCGGGATAAGCAATATTTTCAATTTGGATTCTTCCATTACTATTATGTTCCATTTCATCTTCTAAATAATGAAACCTCTCCTCTGCTTCTTCTAAATTATCCTCTATTTCTTTCTTCTTCTGTGTTGCATTTTTGAGTGCCTTCATTTTATCCTCCGGCAATTTTCCATCCTGTTGAAGTTTTTTTGTATATAAATTAACAACTTTTTCATTTTTATCTAATTCTTTTTCCATTTCTGGAAGCTCTTTTTCTAAACGATGATATTCTTCTATCAATGCTGGATCAATTCCAACTTCCAATGTTGTATGTGTTCCCATAGTAGAACCAAAAATTTTTGCACAAATAACTGTACCAGAATGAAGCTCTCCTCCTGTAATCAATCCTCGTTTTCCTTTTACTTGAATATCTCCCTTTGCTGTTACTTTACTATGCATAATGGCATCAGCAGTCACATATCCTCCAGCAACTACAGTTGAATTTTCAATAAATTTAGAAACAATATTTCCCCCAGCTTTTAAATAACCTCGTTCCATTCCCTGAATGCCACGATTTAAGATAATATCTCCTCCAGCAATTAATTCTGCACCCTCTACAGCACCTTTTACATAAATATCTCCCGTTGCTTTTACCTGAAAACCAGTAATTACATTTCCATTAATACTAATATCTCCATCATAGTCAATATTTCCTGTTGATGTATCAACATCAGCGGGAACTTCATAAGTATTTGATACAAATACTGTTTCATCTGTTAAACTTACATGACCAGAAACATTAGAATAAATATGTAATCCATCTTCTGAAATAGAAATATTTTTTCCATATTTTAAAGCAGCATTTTTTACTTTCTTTGGCTGAATTACTTTTCCGCAAACATCTTTTCCCGGTGTTCCAAGCACCATAGGAGTTAAGGTAGCAAGACAAGTTCCTTTTTCAATATGAACAATATTATTAAGTTGACGAAAATCAACCGTTCCATCCTCTTTAATCTCTGGCTTTGCCTGAGCATTTGTATCAAAATGATATTCAATTTCCGCACTATGTCCTTCTTGTGGTGGTGTTGCTTTTGCTAGAATCACATTAACACAAAACTGCCGATGACTCATGTAGGTATCAATCATTTGATCTACAATTCCATAACGCACGCCAGACAGTTCTAAATCTGTTAAAATTTCCTCTTTTGTCATCAGCCTTCCCTTTGGTGACGGCGGATAAAAGCGTCCAACTGCCATTTTACGATCAAGTGATATCGTAATCTGCACATATTCATTTTCACCATATTCTTTTTTCTGATCATTTAACTTAAATTCTGTAGGCTTTTTTGCCCTTATAATTGTATCCTTTAAGGCAGAAAGATCATACCCTGTAATCATCTTCTGCTTTAAATAAAATAGGACATCATCCATAGAAATTGGTCGTCCATCTGCGATTGGTGGATAAATCCTTAAATAGACTCCATTTTCCCTTTCTACTAATTGAAAAAAACCATGCTTATATTTCATTTTTTCGCCTCCCTGCATTTTATCAGGGATAAAACAGTTCATACATTAAATTTATTGTGCTGAAAGGATACCCATATATGGTCCAAGCTTTTTTTTCATTTTTTTCAATGCCTTTGTATGAAGCTGTGAAATCCGTGATTCTGATACTTCAAGAATCATACTAATCTCTTTTAATGTCATTTCTTCATAATAATAAAGAGTAATCACCCTTTTCTCATTTTCAGTCAAACCATCTAATGCCTGCATTAGCATCTTTTTCATTTCTTCTTGTTCCATCAACTTTTCTGGTTGTTCAAAATGAGTATTTGCTTCTGAATTCATTCGGATTTCTGTCCCCTGTTCTAAATATTCATCTAAGGACATAATAGTATTCATTTGTGTCTGATTCTGCCAATCGTCCAACTCATCTAAAGAAATGCCTAGTTCCTCTGCTAATTCTTGCATAGAAGCTTCTCTCCCAGATAAAGAAATTTTTTGCAAAGCCTGTTCTATTTTCTTTTGCTTTTGTCGAATCGTTCTTGGCAGCCAATCCATTTTCCTAATTTGATCCAAAATAGCTCCGCGGATACGGAGCGTAGCATACGTTTCAAATTTAACTCCCTTGTTATAATCAAATTTGTCAATAGCATCAATTAACCCAAAAATGCCATATCCAACCAAATCATCATATTCAACAGTATACCCAAGATACATACTCAAACGACCAGCCACAATCTTTACAAGCCCCGCATATTCTAAAATGATCTTTTCCCGCAACTCCATTGTTGGCATTTTTACATAGGCCTCCCAGAGCTGTTTCTTTTCGTCACTCATAAAAAACCTCCCCGTCCGTCTGATTTATATTCCATGTTTTACTGTTATTCTTCTAGAGCCTTCACAGTTCCTTCTTCTTGTGCTTCTTCTTCCATTTCAGAATCTTTCTTTGTTTCAATATTTTCCATTTCTCGTTCTTGTTCTGCTTTTTGTGCCTCTCCATCTTCAATTGTTTTCATAATAATTTTCTGTGCAATTAATCCAACAATATAAAACCCAACTAAAACACCAAGCAAAATTTGAAGCGAAGCAAGCACTTCAAACCTTTTTACTAGAGTAATAATACAAGTAACTGCACCTGCTGTCAACATAATTAATTGTGGCAAAAACTGTAATAACATATTTTTCCTTGCCCCCATTTCCCGTTATATTTTATAAACGGATTTTCCAACTGCACGCACTAAAAGTTCTCCTGTTTCTGGATAAAATTCAATGGTTCGCCCAAAATTCTTTCCAGTATCTTGTGCAATAATCGGAATCCCAAGCTGTGCTAACTTCTTTTTCACTGCTTCTACATTACGATCCCCTACCCGCAGCATATCATTATTTGCATTAAAAGCAAACATCTGTGCTCCTCCTGCAATTTTCGCCTTCAATCCCACTTTGGCAGCACCAATCTTTATCATCCGCCGATATAATTCCTCCAAGCCAGTATCTGCAAATTTGGCAACATTGGAGTTGTTCCGAACGGATGTACTATCAGGGAGCATTACATGTGCAAGACCGGCAATTTTATGCGTTGGGTCAAAAATAACTGCCCCAACGCAGGAGCCAAGTCCCAACGTGGTGATTGCATCAGGCGAACGGCAGATATTTAAATCCGCCATCCCCACTCTTATCATCTGTCCCATTTAACCTCACCTACATACCCAAAGATGTCATGATCTTACTGTAAGACTTCACCGTAGGAATCATGATAAAATAGCCATTGATCATATTTCCTTCATTTTCTGCAAACTGAGATTCAATCAAAAGAGCCTTATCCCCCACCTTGCCAAATTCTATGGCAGGTACACTAAGAATTGCACCTGCCATATCAATCGAAAGATATGGCACTGACGAGATAATTGTCAAATTTGTCAATGCAGACAATGAAGATAAATATGCACCCGAAATAATATTTCCAATCTCCTTTAAAGCAGAAATCTCCAATTCTGAAAATTTTTTACTGTCTGGTATTTCCGTCCCCATTAGCAGGCTGACAAGATTACGTGCTGAAGTTCTGTCAAGCATAAACATCATCATACCGTCAACATCACCTTCCAACATCAGCAGAATACCGGCAACAATTGTCTCTGCACCTCCTACCATATCGGAAAGCTCCTTAAATTCCAACAACTCTACCTTGGGGATATTCATATCCACTTTTGCATTAATCATCTGGGACAGTGCTGTTGTAGCATTGCCGGCTCCAATATTTCCAAGCTCTTTCAGAATATCAAACTGCGTGCTATCCATCTGCTCAAACTCTAATTCTGCCAATCTATCACCCCACTACGCACGCTCCCGATCGCGTTCCTCTTTTTCAATAATGACAGCCGCAATATTAAGAAGTGAAATTAATCCGTCATTATGTTTACCAATACCGCTTAAGTAACGAAGTTTTTCTTCATTTGTCGCATTTGCATCATATTGAACCTTATCAATTCTGTCACTACTAAGATTTACTACTTCTCGCACTTCATCTACAATAATACCAATCGAAGCCTGAGGCTCTAATTTAATAATAATAATTCTTGTACTATTTTTATATTCATCCTCTGCAAGTCCAAATTTTAAACGAAGGCTCATTACTGGAATAATTTCACCACGCAAATTGATAACACCTTTAAAAAAATGTTGTGCTTTTGGTACACGTGTAATTCGCTGCATACGAACAATATTATCTACATATTGAATATCAATACCAAATTGTTCTTCTCCAAGCTTTACAACAATATATTGTCTTTCATCAATAACTTCGCTTTTTGTCAACTCTGCCATCGCCTGTATTCCCCCCAATCTATACTAATGTATTTGCATCAATAATCAATGCAATCTCGCCATCACCAAGGATTGCAGCACCGCTGATCATCTTATTATTATTAATATATTTTCCAATTGACTTAATAACAATTTCATTTTGACCAATCAGATTATCTACAACAAGTCCTGCCTGTTTTTCTCCTTTGGAAACAATAACAACAGTTAAACTTTCTGGTTGTTCTCCACGTGGAGCAACATCTAAAATTTCATCAAGACGCACTAAAGGAATGACAGCACCACGAAGATTAATCACTTCGCTAGATTGTACATATTTTACATCTGCACATGGAACATCTTCAATTGTCTGAACACTTTCTAATGGAATCGCATAGGTTTCATTACCAAGTTCTACCATCAAGGCTTGAATAATCGCAAGTGTAAGCGGAAGACGAATAGAAAACGTTGTACCCTCTCCCCAGACAGACTTCGCTTCTACTGCACCGCCAAGACCTTCAATTTTGCTTTTTACAACATCAAGTCCAACACCTCGACCAGATACATCACTGATTTTTTCTGCTGTTGAAAAACTTGGACGGAATAATAAATCAATCGCATCTTTATCTGTCATATTGGCAGCCTGTTCTTCTGTTACTGTTCCTTTTTCTACTGCTTTCTTCTTTACTTTTTCCACATCAATACCAGAACCATCATCACGAACATCAATTACAACATTATTGCCATCCTGATAAGCATCTAGGAAAATAGAACCAACTTCTGGCTTTCCAACTCTGACACGTTCTTCATTACTTTCCAATCCATGATCGGCTGCATTTCTCAATAAATGCATTAATGGATCACCAATTTCATCAATGACAGTACGATCAAGTTCCGTTTCTTCCCCTGTCATAAACAATTCCATCTTTTTATTCAATTTTTTATTTAAGTCACGAATCAAACGAGGGAATTTACTTACCACGCTTTCAATTGGCATCATACGAACCTTCATAACAGATTCATGTAAATTTGTAGTGACACGTTCCAAATATTCAATTTGTTCATTAAAGCTATTATCATTTCGCTGTTCTGCATCACCAGAACCTACAGAAATAAGACCATTTTTTGCAATAATCAATTCACTAACAAGATTCATTAATACATCCAGTTTTTCAATATCAACACGCACAGAACGATTGACAACTGCCTTTTTCTTTTCTGTTCCCGGTTTTGTTTGTGTCGTAGCTGGTTTTGCCTGTGCTGCTGCCGCTGCTGGTGCTGTTTGTGTTGATGTTGTTTGTTTTTCTTCTTGTTTTTTCTCCTCTATAGAAGTACTCTTTTGTACTTCTTCTGTCTTTCCTTGTGAAACTTCTGTTACTTTTTCATCTTCTGTTGTTAGCTTATCTAAATAGACATCTTCAATTTCACTAACATTAAGTACTGCTGTTTTTACTTCTTCCAGATCATGCTTTGTTAATAAAATCAAGGAAAAATCAAATTCAAACTTTTCATCTTCAATATCTTGAATTTCTGGCACAGACTTTACCATTTCTCCAAGTTCTTCCAATGCTTTAAATACAAGAAATGCTCTGGCTGCTTTTAAAATACAGTTTTCTGAAATATATACTGTGATACCAAAAACATTTTGATTTTCATTCTCTGCTTTTTCCATCACATTTCGCTCATAATCCTGAATTTTAATATTACGGAATTTTTCTTTTCCATCTGCACTTTCCTTTTGTGCAGGAGCTGGTGCTTCTTTCTTAACTGGTGCTTCTGTTACTTTCCCTGTTCCTTCTTCAAGTACCTGATTTAAGTCATTAATAATATCTGCATTATCCTCCGTACCTTCGCTGCTTGTTTGCTGAATGGTAGAAAGATAACCTTCTAATGCATCAAGTCCACGAAATAAAATATCAACAAGATTTGATTTTACTGTCATATTTCCAGAACGAATTTCTGAAAACACATTTTCCATATCATGAGTCAGACGCTGCATACGTGTAAAACCCATCGTTCCTGCCATACCTTTTAAGGAATGGGCTGCACGAAAGATTTCATTAATGGTATCTTCATTATCTGGCTCTTTCTCTAAAATCAATAGATGATCATTTAAGTTTTGAATATGTTCCTTTGTTTCATCAATAAAAATATCAAGATACTGGCTTACATCCATTCTAGTACACCCCCACATTTTTTGTAATTGCATCAGGAATTTGTCTTAAAGGATGAACCTCATCCACAAGCCCCGCTTCATAAACCACTTTAGGCATACCATAAACAACACTTGTTTCTGCATCCTGTGCAATACAATAAATTTGATTTTTTTCATTTAACTGTTTAATGCCCAATGTGCCATCACCACCCATACCAGTAAGAACTACACACGTAATCTCATTAAAATCACTTCCTATTAAAGATTCATACATAATGTCTGCACAAGGCTTCAGTCCGTTTCTTGCCGGTTCTACTGTTTCTGTCACCTTATATTTTCCATTCCCACACTTTACGACACGCATCTGAGAACCGCCCTTTGCTATGTATACAACTCCCTTTTCCAAAATATCATTATTTTCTGCTTCCTTTACACGAACTTTACTCATTTCATCAAGCCGCATTGCCAACGATTTTGTAAATCCTTCTGGCATATGCTGTACAATTACCATTGGTGCATCAATATTGGCTGGAATAAAAGGAACTACACTTTGCAATGCCTTTGGTCCACCCGTAGAACAAGCAAGGGCAATTAATTTACTTCCCTTTACAACACCATTTTTCGCACGTAAATGAGGCACTTTTCTAACAACTTTATTCTCTATTTTACGTTCTCTTTTTGGAAAAGGTTCAGGAAAAAGCGGAGAATATGGAAAAGAAGATGTGCTTACTGTCTTTCCTTTTTCCATATTTGCAGCAATATTTTCTTTTGTTTCTATTTCCCGACTTGTTGTATATCTAGGAGATGGCTTTGTTGCTTGAATAATTTCCTGTAATACATCTAAAATCCTATTTTGAAAATTTGATCCTTTTGCTTCTACAAAACTATCTGGCTTTGTTACAAAATCAAATGCACCAAGTTCCAGAGCACGAATCGTTTCTTTTGCCCCCTCCTTTGCTACTGTACTGACAACAACAACATTCAATTTGATATTATGTTTATTTAACTGCTCTAAAAATTGAAGTCCATTCATTTTTGGCATATTAATATCAAGAATTGCTGCATCATATCCTGTTGGTGACTTTATAACTAGATCAAGAGCTTCCAAGCCATTATTTGCCAAATCTTTTACTTGAAAGTCTTTATCTGAATTTATTATATCAGAAATTACCCTTCTCATAAGTGCAGAGTCATCAATTATCAAAATATTTTTTTTCAATACAATACCCCCAGTCCAAACATTCTAACTTTTACTTAACTGTATCTTCTCCTTTGATAGCCATAAAGTACCTGCCCTGTAATGCTTTTTATCTATGAAAAGCATTACAGGCAGATCATCCTTCTCTATCGTCTACGAAAATGCAAAAGACTTGCAAACATCTGTGAAATTCCTTTTTTATTTTGTAAAACGACAGCATTTGTATCTGATAACTGTATTGCAAGTTGTTCTAATGCAAGTGATGCTGGTGAATTTGGATATACCATAAGAATCGGTTTTTGCTGAATACAAGCTCTGGAAATATTTTGATCATTTGGAATATGCCCAATATATTCCAATTCAAAATTTAAAAAACGCTCAGCTACTACATTTAATTTAGAATAAAGATCCCTTCCATCTTTTTCAGAAAAAGTACGGTTTGCAATTAACTTAATTTTTGTATTATCTGGCAAAAACTCCTCTTTTTGATGTAACGTTTTTAAAAGTGCATAAGCATCGGTAAGACTTGTTGGTTCTGGTGTTGCCACCAAAAGAACTTCCGAACTAACAGCAACAAATTCCAAAACACTATCAGAAATTCCAGCACCTGTATCAATAACAATAATATCTGCCATTTCATCTAAATCATATAATTTTTGTACTAAAACCGATAATTGTTCTCTTGTTAAATTTACTAATTCTCTAATCCCCGAACCACCCGAAATAAATCCAATATCCATAGGTCCAGACGTAATAATATCTTTAATTTCTTTTCCTTGATATAAAACATCTGCAAGACTATATTTTGGCCTTATTCCAAGCATAATTTCAACATTTGCCAAACCAAAATCAGCATCTAATATCATCACACGTTTTCCAAGTTTTCGCATTTGTATTGCAAGGTTAATTGCAATGCTCGATTTCCCCACGCCTCCTTTTCCACTGGTGACAGTAATGACCCTTGCAATATGGCGTTTCTGGTTTTGTTTTTTTATAATATTTCGCAGTTGTTCCGCCTGATCCATAACATCCACGCCTTTCTTCCATCTATTTGCTGCGTTTTGTGCTTGTCAAAGGACAATTCAAACATCGCTTTTAAACATCATTTTTTACTGTCCTCCCAGAAGCTGCTTTGCAATATCTTGTACATCAATTCTTCCAATATCATCTGGAACATTTTGCCCCCAAGTTGCATAAGAAAGCGGTGCTTGCGTCAGCATTCGGATATTATAAATATTCCCAATACCGCTTGTTTCATCAAACTTTGTAAAAATAATTTTATAATTTGCAATTTCCTTATAAATTTCTGTAATTTTCTCTAAATCCCGATATTTTGTTGCAGCACTTAATACAAGATAAATTTCTCTGCCATCTTCTGGAATTGCTTGTAATAAATCTTTTAAATCCTCTTTTTGTTCCTGATTTTTATGAGAACGCCCTGCCGTATCTACAAAAACAAGATCAAACTCCTTTAATTCCTCTACAATTCCTTTCATTTCTTCTGCAGAATACACAACACGCAATGGAATCCCAAGAATATTTGCATAAGTACGTAATTGTTCTACTGCTGCAATTCGATAAGTATCCGCAGTTACTAAAGCTACCTTTGCTTTTTTTTCTAATTGAAAACAAGATGCTATTTTTGCAATCGTTGTTGTTTTTCCTACTCCTGTTGGTCCAATAAAGACTACAAATTTTGTTGTATTTCCCGGAACTTCAATCCCTTCTGGCTGTCCAAGTTTTAAAATAATCTTTTGATATACCATAGCAAGAATATTATCTACCGTAGCATCTTTCTTTAATGATCCTTCAATCTCATTCATTAACTGATTGGCATATTTTTCAGCTACTTCACTATTAATTAATTGATTATAAATAAGCTTTAAACAAGCGGTTTCTTCGCTTTCCTCTTTTTCTGGAATTGTTTGTTCTTCTATTTTTTCTTTTTCCTGCTCTTGTATCTGCTGCTCTAAAAGCTTTTGCAGACTATTTAACTTTTCCTCAATAGCATATGCCTTTGTTTCCTCTTTTTTTTCTGCAAGTGGTGAATCAAAAATAATATCATTATTTCCATAAACGGCTTTTGTTGTAACATAACCATCATTTCCACCTCTTGTGCGTTCCTGCTCCTGTTTTTCTTTTTTTTGTTCTTTTGTATTTTCATCAATTGCAGCCGTTACTTCTACAATCGGTTTCCGAAACCACCGAAATAATCCCTTTGGTTTGCTTGTTTTTATGTTCATAACAATGGCATCTTTTCCTAAATCCTCCATTGCTTTCATGATAGCATCATTTTCCGTTTCTGCCTCATATTTTCGGATTATCATTATGCTGTCACCATCCCTACTGACTGTAATTCTACATTATTTTCAATCTCATTATAAGACACCACAATCAAATCTTCCATATAATCCTCTGTCAACCTCTTAAAATACATACGAACAATTGGTGAGGTAACAATAATCGGTGAACGTCCCATATTTTCTAGTTTTGTTGTTTCTGCTTTTAAAGATTGTACAATCTGCTGTGTTTTCTCTGGATCAAGTGTTAAATAAGCACCTTGTTCTGTCTGTTTTACAGAATTCATAATTTCTTGTTCTATCTTTGGATCAAGCGTAATTACACTGCTCATCTCATTAATTGGGAAGAATTTATTAGAAATCGCCCTCTTTAAACTCTGCCGCACATATTCTGTTAAAACATCGGTATCATGTGTTGTAGTAGCATAATCTGCAAGCGTTTCAAAAATCGTTGTAAGGTCACGAATAGAAATACCCTCTCGTAAAAGATTTTGTAACACCTTCTGTATTTCTCCTACGCCTAATAGTTTTGGTACTAATTCACCAATTAAGGTTTCATTTGCTTCTTTTACATTATTAATCAGATTTTGTACATCCTGCCTTGTCAAAAGTTCATCTAAATGATTTCTAATAACTTCTGTTAAATGCGTTGCAATAATGGACGGTGGATCAACAACCGTATAACCCATAGATTCCGCACGTTCTCTTTGTGATTCTGTAATCCAGATCGCTGGCAAATGGAACGATGGTTCAAAGGTAGGAATCCCTGTGATTTCTTCTTCTACATATCCGGGATTCATTGCCATATAGTGATCAAATAAAATTTCTCCTTCACTGACAGGAATACCCTTAATCTTTATTAAGTATTGATTTGGATTAAGCTGAATATTATCACGTAAACGAATCATTGGCACAACACACCCAAGCTCTAATGCTATCTGCCGCCGAATCATAACAACACGATCTAAAAGATCGCCTCCCTGATTGACATCAGCTAATGGAATAATACCATAACCAAACTCTAATTCAATTGGATCAACTTGAAGCAAGGAATTTACATTTTCTGGTCGTCTAATTTCTTCTGCACTTGATTCCTCCTCAGAAACCTCGGATTCCACACTAGCAATTTCAATATGATTTGCAATAATACGACCACAGAGAATAAAAATTACACCATAAATATCAAAAATCAAATCTGGAAGTGGTGTCAGTGTTCCAAGTAAAATCAAACTAATTCCCACCATATAGAGCACTTTTGGTATGGAAAAGAGCTGCCCTATTAAAATATCTCCAATATCTGCTTCTTTTGATACTTTTGTTACAAGAATACCCGTTGCTAGCGAAATCATTAAAGATGGAATCTGTGAAACAAGACCATCCCCAATCGTTAAAATAATATATTTATTTAATGCTTCTGTTGTTGTTAAGCCTTGTAACATAATTCCAGTAATCATACCACCAGCAAAATTAACAACCGTAATAATCAAACCAGTAATGGCATCCCCTTTTACATACTTTGTAGCACCATCCATAGCACCAAAAAAGGTAGATTCTGCCTGAATTTTTTCCCTGCGTTCCTTTGCCTGCATATCATTAATTGCACCTGTATTCAAATCGGCATCAATTGCCATTTGTTTTCCGGGCATAGCATCCAAAGTAAACCTTGCTGTTACTTCTGATACACGTTCTGAACCTTTATTGATAACCATAAACTGAACAAGTACAAGAATAAAGAATACAATCGTACCTACAACAAGGCTTCCGCTACCAACAAACTGACCAAAAACCTCTACAACTTCTCCTGCATATCCCTGTGTTAAAATTAATCTTGTAGAAGAAACATTAAGAGAAATACGAAAAACCGTTGTAAATAAAAGGAGTGTAGGAAAGCTTGACATATTCAGTGCTTCCTGTGTAAAAAGTGCATTAAATAAAACAATCATGGCAATCGATATATTTAATGCCAGCAAAATGTCCAATAACATGGAAGGGACTGGCACAATCAAAAATACAATCGCAGCCATCAGATAAAATCCAACTCCAATATCCGTTTTCTTCACCTGAATCCATCCCCTTTCTAAAGAAATTAAATTATAATTTTATATCTTTTTCATTCTTTTCTTTCTATATATAAATATCATTATTTTCTATACTTAAATCTTATTTTGTAGACGATATACATATGCTAATACTTCTGCTACCATTTGATATAGCTCTGCTGGTATTTCATCACCAAGTTCTACATTATAATATAACATTCTGGCAAGTGGTTTATTTTCTACAATTTCTATTTTATATTCCCTTGCCACCGTTTTAATCTTTTCTGCAATATAATCCGCACCCTTTGCAATTACAATAGGTGCTTGTGCCGTATCCTTATCATAACGAATTGCAACTGCCAAATGCGTTGGATTTGTAATAACAACATCTGCTTTTGGAAGCTCCTGCATCATTCTTCTTTGTGAAGCTTCTCTCATTTTTCCACGGATTCTCCCCTTAATCTGCGGATCACCTTCTGTATTTTTATATTCATCCTTTACTTCTTGCTTTGTCATTTTCATATCTTCTTTAAATTTACGTTTTTGATAATAAATATCAAAAATTGCAATTGCAAGAAATAGAATACTAATCCGAATACCAAGATCAATAATTAAATTACTAATTAGTCCAATTGCCTGAAACAGTCCAAGACTATAAAGAACTAAAAGTTTATCTATCTGTTTTATCAGTACTGTATAAACAATATAAGAAACCGCACTAATTTTCAAGATTGCCTTTAATAATTCAATGACTTTATCTTTACTAAAAATACGCTTCATACCTGAAACAGGATTAAATTTAGAAAAATCAGGCTGCATTGGTTTTGTAGAAATTTTCCAGCCAACTTGTACAATATTTCCAATCAATGCAACAAAAAATGCAAGTATAAAAAATGGAATCACTAAAATTAAAATCTTTTGCATGGCATATCCAATAATCGAAAATAGAACACGTTCTGCACTCTCATCATTCGCTTCCATAGAAATCAAGGAATAAATACGATGAAAAACACCTGTAAACTGTCCTCCCAGATACAGTCCATAAAATTTAATCATAAGAAACAGTCCTAAAAGTGATATTGCCATAATAATCTCGGTACTTTTTGCTACCTTACCATCTTTTCTAGCATCCGACAGCTTTTTACTAGTCGCATCTTCCGTTTTTTCTCCACCCGGACCATCTTTTGCAAAAAACTGAAGATTATATGGATATTGATAGGAAACAGAATTTATAAATTTTCTTTGCAATTTTCTCACATCCTTTTTTATGTCTGTAAGGATACTACAATTTGATTAAATATTCTTTGTATTTCCTCATAAATGAGATCGGATACTTGCGGCAATAATCCCATTACAATCGCAAGAATTAAAATTCCTCCTAAAACCTTAAATTGCATACCTACGGAAAACATATTCATCTGTGGTGCTACTTTTGCAAGAATACCAAGCACTACATTTAATGTTAGCATGGTAGCAAATACAGGCAAAATAATCCGAAAGCCCAGAATAAAATACTCTCCCATAAAAGAAAGCATAACTTTATACATATCAGGTGAAATAGAAACCGTTCCTATTGGAATTAATTGAAAGGTTTCCAAAAAAGCTTTTAAAATATAGTGATGCATATTGCTTACAAGCATTAAAAGCATAACTGCATTCGTATAAAATGTTGCTGTAATTGTTGCATTCATATTGGAGGATGGATCAAATTCTGTTACCATAGAAAATCCAATTTCCATATCCATTAAATTTCCTGAAAAATTTAATATATAAAGACAAATATTTGTCATATATCCAAGAAGCAGTCCCGCTACTGCCTCTTTTATTATCAAAAAAGCCAATTCTATCATGCCATTATATTCCACTGTTCTCACTCCAAGAGAAGAAAACAGTAAAAGGGAAATATAAAAAGCAAGGCTTGCCTTTACCTGTCTTGGAATACGTGACAGGCTAAAAAAAGGTGCTGATACAAGAAAGGCAGATACTCTTACCAATATGAGTAGAAAAACTTCCAGATATTCCACTGTAAAATTCAAAGCCATTCTTCTACCCCCGGTATCTTATCAGGACTGAATATACATACTAAAATTAGAACATAATTCTGTAAATAAAGCAGTAATATTTCCCATAATCCAATTTCCAGCAAAAATAAGCATCAAGAAGATTCCTAAAAATTTTGGAACAAATGTCAAGGTTTGTTCTTGAATCGAAGTAATTGTCTGAAAAATACTAATTAATAAACCAATAATCAAAGAAACTAATAACATAGGAATTGCTGATTTTACTGCTGTAAATAAGCATTGTTGAAATATGGTTGCAACGGTATCTTGTGACATAAGTATCACCCTTTCTTTACATAAATGTTTTTACAACTTCACCAATTAATAAATTCCAACCATCTGCCATAATAAACAATAAAATCTTAAATGGCATAGAAATTGTGGTAGGTGGAAGCATCATCATACCCATAGACATCAAGGTAGAAGCCACAACCATATCAATGACAAGAAAAGGAAGGTAAATAACAAATCCCATGATAAATGCTTCTCGAAGTTCATTAATCATAAAAGATGGAATCACTACCGTAAGTGGAAGATCTTGATATTTCTCTACGCTTTCTAAACCTGCAATATCCATAAATAATCGAATATCCTTTGGCCTTGTTTGCGAAATCATAAAATCTTTTAATGGTGCAATTCCTTGTTCTAAAGCTTCCTCTTGTGTAACTTGTCCGTCATTTAATGGTTTTATTGCATTATTATAAACCTCCGTAAATGTTGGATTCATAATAAAAAATGTCAATATTAATGCTAAACCAACAATCACTTGATTTGGTGGCGTTGTATTTGTTCCCAGTGCGGAACGGGTAAAATGAAGTACAACAACAATCCTTGTAAATGATGTTACCATCAGAAGTATCGATGGTGCAACGGAAATTACCGTTAAAACCAAAAGAATCTGAAGGGTACTGGAAAGCTGTGTACTTCCTGCATTGCTTGTAATATTTAATTCAAAATTATTTGGTGTCGTGCTGTCATCAATCTCATTCACCTTTACCACATCATCGGAATCTGGTGAAGTCGCCTTTACTGTTTGTGCCGGAACAAAAACAACACAAAGAAAGGTTAATATACATAATGCCAGCGACATAGCCAAAAGTCGTATAGGAATTATAAACTTTTTACTATCTACTCTCATGGATACCAACCTTTACTTTTTTTTGTCCTTCTGCGTTTTTGGCAGCTT
>CAJTJZ010000055.1:0-1479 GCA_910576895.1 uncultured Lachnospiraceae bacterium
TCTTAAATTTCACGAAAATTATATTAGATGAAAATCCTTAAGTTGATGACATTGCCTCTTTAGGTGGGGGAGAGTTCACGGATATTCTCTCAGGGACTACAAATTACCATATTATCTGATAAAAGATGGATTTACCATGTTTGTAATAGGATTTGTAAAACGGAATGGAAATAGACGGATTCTTCCATATTCCAATACGTTTAAAAAAGTACATAAGCCTGTTGAAATTATAATACTGTCAATACTTGTTGACAAGCATATCAAGGAAATCAGAATTATTTCAAAATTAGGAGCAATTATCTCTTACAATACCAATGCCTTTTTAGGGCAAAAATTTGAACATTTGCCACAAGCAATACATTTGTCATAGTCTATTTCAGGTGCATTCAAATTTTTCTGGCTTAAAGCTCCAACTGGACAGACATTAACAGCAGGACATTTGTGATTCTGAGGACAGTTATCATTTATTACCTTTAATTTTCTTTCCAAAACTTTCTTTCTCCTTTCAGGTCATAAAATTGCGATTTTTTTATCTTTAAAAATGAGAAGTTATTTTACTATCTCTGTTTCATACTTCTGCAAATTCTTTCCTTTTAGTTTGCTTTTTATTTTCTCTTTTCCTAAATACTGATAACTCTATTCTATCACAGTTTGAAACAGATTACAACTGGTTTGTTCTATTTGACAGATTAAAGAATTTTTAGTAGAAAATGCAAAAGAATATCTGAATTGTTAAAGCGACAGCCCCTTTTTCTAGGAAAACTATAATTTGCTTTTCTTTTTGCTCTATGTTACAATAAAAATAGGAAAAAGAAAAACTTTAATATTTTTCTAAAAAGAAAAGGAATATAAGGGAAAGCATATGATAAAAATTTATTTTATTCGGCATGGCAGGCAAAATAGTAGTCTTTGTAATATTGATGTGCCATTGGCAGAAGAAGGCATTAGACAAGCAATATTAGCAGGAAAGCGATTTGCAGCTTTTTATCCCTTGGATATCATTTATGCAAGTGATTTTATTCGGGCAAAGCAGACAGCAGAATATATAAGAGAACAGATTTTGTTTGCAGGCTATCATTTACCAGAAATAGAGATTCGTTCTGGACTTAGAGAAATTGATTTTGGAGATTTAACAGGGCGAAATGATGAAGAAATAGAAACGATATATCATGATTTTAAGGCAGAAAGAGATACAAAAATAGGAATTGAGGATTTGAAGTTTCCGGGAGGGGAAGACGGACAGATGGTATGGGAAAGGGTTTTTCCTGTGCTGCAAGAAATGATTGCTTCTGGAAAACAAAAGATTGCTGCTGTTGCTCATGGCGGAACGATTCGTATTATAGTAGCAGCTTTATTTGGCAGAGGGCAGTTTGATCGGCTTCGGTTTGTATTAAATATGGAAAATACAGCGATTACAGAAATTGCATATGATGAGAAAAAGGCATATCTAGATATTATTAAAAATGGTCAGTTTGACTT
>CAJTJZ010000055.1:1489-19669 GCA_910576895.1 uncultured Lachnospiraceae bacterium
ATGAGAAAAAGCAACGATTTTATTTAGAAAGAGTAAATGATTATGCACATTTAGAAAATTATCCAGAATTGTTAAGAAGAAATTGGATAAGAAATTAGGAAGTAAATGAGGGAGGAAATGATATGGCAGGGCTTATATTAGCTTCTAATTCGCCAAGAAGAAAAGAAATTTTAAAACAGGCTGGGATTGATTTTGAGGTTTTTTCAGTAGAACAGGAAGAATATAGCGAACAGTTAGAACCAGAGGAATTTGTAAAAGAACTTGCTTTTAAAAAGGCAGAAAATGCAGCACGGGAGATAGAAGAAAAAAAGAAATGGGAAAAAGAAGATAAAATGATTCTTGGTGCTGATACCATTGTAGTACAAGATGGGAAAATATTAGGAAAGCCAATCAATGATCGAGATGCTTTTTCTATGATAAATTCTTTGCAGGGAAAGACACATCAGGTGTTTACTGGAGTTGCTGTTCTTATTTTAAAAAATGGAAGAAAAGAAAGTATTTGCTTTGCAGAAAAAACACTTGTTAAAGTTTACCCTATGGATACAGAAGAAATTGAAAATTATATTTTAACAAAGGAATCTTTTGATAAAGCAGGAGGGTATGCAATTCAAGGAAGATTTGGACAATATATAGAAGGAATTATTGGGGATTATTATAATGTAGTAGGATTTCCTCTAAGTCGGTTTTATCGGGAGATGAAGCAGACAGGACTGCTTGACAATCTTATGATTTCATGTTAAAAATGTACTATTCAAATGAAAATATGCGTATAGTTTATTTAATGGGATGATGATGTGCGGATAGAAAGGAAGGAATACTATGTGTGGTATTATTGGATTTACAGGAACATTAGATGCAAAGGCTGTATTGACAGAAGGACTTGCGGAGTTAGAATATAGAGGATATGACAGTGCAGGGATTGCTTATGTTACAAAACAGGGAATAAAAACAATAAAAACGGCAGGAAAAGTAAGCTGTTTAAAGGAAAAAGTAGAAAGTATAAAAGAGCAGGATCAAACAACTTGTGGAATTGGACATACAAGATGGGCTACGCATGGCGGTGTTTCTGATATCAATTCACATCCGCATACAGCAGGGCGGGTAACATTGATTCATAATGGAATTATTGAAAATTATCAAAAACTTCAGGCAGAGCTTGAAAAAAAAGGAAAAAAGCCAATTTCGCAGACAGATACAGAAATTGCTGCTATGGTAATTGATGATTATTATGAAGGTGATCCAATCAAAGCAATCAAAAATGCAGTAAAATGTTTACAGGGAGCTTATGCATTTCTTATTATGTTTCAGGAATTTCCGGGAAAAATTTATTGTATTCGCAATGGAAGTCCTTTGGTGGCAACTTATACAGAAAAGGGTGCAATCATAGCTTCTGATATGGTAGCACTGATAAAATATTCTAAGGATTATTTTGTTTTGCCAGAACATCATATTGCTACTTTAACAACAGATGGAATTAAAATCACAAATCTTTTGGATCAGCCAGTTGAACCAAAAATGCTTCATGTCAACTGGGATATGGCTTCTGCAAGAAAAGGCGGTTATGATTATTTTATGTTAAAGGAAATTCATGAACAGCCAGAAGCCCTGAGAAGAACAATTACACCAAGATTAAAGCAGGGTTTGCCTGATTTTGAGGAAGATAACATAGGGGACGATATTTTTCAAGGTTTAAATAAAATTGTCATTACTGCTTGTGGAACAGCAATGCATGCAGGACTGATTGGAAGAAATCTAATAGAAAAATTAACAAGAGTTCCTGTAACAGTAGAAATTGCATCAGAATTTCGTTATCAAGATCCTATTATTGATGAAAATACCTTAGTTCTTGTTATTTCCCAATCAGGAGAAACAGCAGATACTTTGGCTGCCCTGCGTCTTGCAAAAGAAAAAGGAGCAAAAACACTTTCGATAGTAAATGTGAAGGGTTCTTCCATTGCAAGAGAAAGCGATTATGTGCTTTATACCCATGCAGGTCCAGAAATTGCAGTAGCATCTACAAAGGCTTACATTGTGCAGCTTGCAGCTCTTTATTTATTTGCAATGCGTTTTGCTTATGTAACAAATAAAATCACAAAAGAGGAAACAAAGAAAATGACAGAAGAATTTACTTGCGTGATTTCTCAAGTAGAAAAAATGATTTCTTGTGATGAGCAGGTAGAAGAAATTGCAGCTTGTCTTGTAAAAACAGAGGATTTATTCTTTATTGGACGTGGACTTGATTATGCACTTTCCTGTGAAGGTTCGATTAAATTAAAAGAAGTTAGCTATATTCATTCGGAAGCATATGCTGCTGGTGAATTAAAGCATGGAACGATTTCTTTAATTACAGATAATGTTCCAGTGATTGCAATTGCAACACAAAAAGATGTCTATGTAAAAACGATTTCTAATGTAAAAGAAGTACGTTCTCGTGGTGCAAAGGTAATTTTAATTACAAGGCAGGATGCTGTAATTGATGCATCTTTATGTGATCATATCATTACAATTCCAAAAGTAGATGATATCTTTGCACCATTTTGTGCCGCTGTTGCATTACAGTATATTGCATATTATGCAGCAGTAAAACGTGGTTTAAATGTCGATCAGCCAAGAAACCTTGCAAAATCAGTTACAGTAGAATAAAAAATTTACATTGTGGTAAAAAGAAGTTGGAGGGAAACCATATGAAATTAACAGGAAGAAGTTTTTTGACATTAAAGGACTTTACAAAAGAAGAAATTGAATATCTTTTAGATCTTGCAGCACAGTTAAAGGAACGCAAGAAAAAAGGAATAACAGGAAATACATTAAAAGGAAAAAATATTGCTTTAATTTTTGAAAAGCCATCAACAAGAACAAGGTGTTCCTTTACGATTGGTTGTATTGATGAAGGAGGACATCCAGAATATCTTGGAAAAGATGATATTCAGCTTGGTCATAAAGAAAGTGTAGAAGATACAGCACGTGTTCTTGGGCGTATGTTTGATGGAATTGAATTTCGTGGATTTTTGCAGGAAAATGTAGAAAAGCTGGCAAGATATAGTGGTGTTCCTGTATGGAATGGATTGACAGATGATTATCATCCAACACAGATTTTAGCTGATTTTTTGACACTTCGAGAACAGTTTGGAAAATTAGAAGGTTTAAAGCTTGTATTTTGTGGCGATGGACGCAATAATATGGCAAATAGTTTAATGATTGGCTGTGCCAAAATGGGGATTCATTTTGTCATTCTAGCTCCAAAATCCTTATGGCCAAAGAATGATCTTGTAGAACTTTGTAAGGAATATGCAAAAGAATCAAGTGCAACGATTTCTTTAACAGAGAATATAGAGGAAGTAAAAAATGCAGATGCACTTTATACCGATGTTTGGTGTTCTATGGGAGAAGAAGATAAGGCAAAGGAACGTATGTCTTTACTTCGTCCTTACCAAGTAAATGCAGAAATGTTTGCAAAGACAGGAAAAAACAGTACGATTCTTCTTCATTGCTTGCCGGCAGTCAAAGGCAATGAAGTAACAGAAGAAATTTTTGAAAAATATGCAGATGTTATTTTTGATGAAGCAGAAAATCGGATGCATACAATAAAAGCTGTTATGGTAGCTACTTTGGGGGAATTAGATGAAGAAGGAAGAATTTCATAAATATTTATATGCAGGACTTACTGGTTTTTTTGTGATTGTATGTAGTATTTTATTCTTTTATATTTTATATAATACAAAAGATATTGGAAATATTTTTGATAAATTTATTGGTATTTTAATGCCATTTATTATTGGAGCTGTGATTGCCTATTTGCTTACTCCCGTTAGTAATCGAATTTCCAGATATGTTATGCGGCTTTTAATTCGGATTTCTGGAGATAAGTTTGAAGATATTGTGATTCGGCAAAAGGATGGCAGTACAAAGGAAATAGAGAAAACAAAAGAAAAGGAAATGATAGATTTAGAGAAGAAACAAAAGATAAAAAATGCTCAAACACACCAAGATCATGATAAAAAAGGAAAGATTAGGCGTAATGTAGTAGAATTTCTTCTTTTTCATGGAAAGCATGGAAAAGAAGAAACAGAAACTACCTTACGCCGTAGAAAATATAAAAAACTGGAAAGAATGGCAGATGGAATTAGTATTATCTCTACGTTAGTATTAGCAATTTTTTTAATTTATTTATTGTTTGCTATGGTAATTCCCGATCTTATGGTAAGTATGATGGGACTTGCAGAAGTCTTTCCCAGTTCTCTATCCGATTTTAAAAAGCTGATTTTAGAACAGTTTGATGGAAACGAGCAAATTTATGATTATCTCTTGCAATTTGTGGATACACTGAATGATAATATTGAGGGGTTTTTAACCACCTATCTTTTGCCAAATATGCAGTCTTTAATGACTACTGTTTATAAAGGGGTATTTAGTACCATCGGAGTTGTAAAAAATTTATTAATTGGTATTATTATATCAGTATATTTGATGGGCAGAAGAAGGCAATTTATGGCACAGGGAGGACTTGTATTACGTAGTATTTGTAATGAGAAAATTGCAGATATGATTTTAGAGGAACTTGATATTGCCAATCGAATGTTTGGCGGCTTTATTCGTGGAAAGCTTGTAGATTCCCTGATTATTGGAATTATTTGTTTTGCTTGTATGTCTATTTTTAAAATGCCATATTCTCTATTAATTAGTGTTATTATTGGAGTGACAAATATTATTCCATTTTTTGGACCATTTATTGGTGCAGTTCCAAGTGCTTTTTTGGTACTTATTTCTGATTCTGGTGGCATTAATATTATGGGCTGTATTTACTTTTTGATTTTTATTTTGGCTTTACAACAATTTGATGGTAATATTTTAGGACCAAAAATATTGGGAGATTCCACAGGGCTTTCAAGTTTTTGGGTATTATTTTCCATTCTTTTATTTGGCGGACTTTTTGGTGTTCTTGGGATGGTAATAGGTGTTCCATTATTTGCTGTTATTTATGATATTGTAAAAAAATTTATTTGTGCATCCCTTAGAAAAAAGGGAAAATTAGAGGAAATGGAAAAGTATCAGAGAAAATTTCATAGTATTGAGTGATATTTTTCATTTTGTTTGTAAGTATTATGATCATGTTATCAATATAGATAAATAGAAAGTGAGGTGTGAAAATGAGAGTAAATGGTGAGGAAAAGTATTTAGAACAACCCCTTTCTTTAGAGGCGTTTTTACATCAGGAAGGTTATATAAAAGAAAGACTTGCAGTAGAAAGAAATGGTGAAATTGTACCAAAAGCAGAGTATGCAAATACAATGCTTACTGATGCGGATACTATGGAGATTGTTCATTTTGTTGGAGGCGGATGAAAAATGCTATTAGCTGTTACAAACCGTTTTCTTTGCAAAGAGCCATTTTTAGAACGGATAAAAAAAATTGCAAAGGAGGAAAAAGCAGATTATTTAATTCTTCGGGAAAAGGATTTAGAACAAAAACAGTATTATTCCTTGGCAGAAAAATGTAAAGAAATTTTAGAAAATTCCTCTGTTCGTTTGGTACTTCATTCAGATATAGAAACAGCACAAAAACTTTTTGTAGATGCTATTCATTTTCCATTTTCTATATTTAAGGAAAAATATCTTTCTTTATCAGAAGAAGAAAAACAATTTTTTACTTTGGTTGGGGTATCGGTTCACACTGTAGAGGAAGCTATTTTTGTAGAAAAACATGGCGGTTCTTATCTTATGGCAGGGCATATTTTTGCTACTGATTGTAAAAAAGGATTGACGCCACGTGGAATTGAATTTTTAAAAGAAATTTGTGAAAATGTATCCATTCCAGTTTATGCAATTGGCGGAATTACTTTGGAAAGGATGCAAGTAATACAAAAGGCAGGAGCTTGTGGCGGTGCAATTATGTCAGGATTTATGAAAGATGAATGTTATTTGTAATTAAGAAGCAGAATACCTACTATCATAGGTATTCTGCTTTTGATGACTATTAGGACTTGTAAATAATTCCCAAATACAGTACAATAAGAAAGGAAGATTTCTATGCAAGCATTATATTGGCTGATTGCAGTTGCAATCTTGTTGTTAATTGAAATTTTAACACTAGGGCTTACTACAATTTGGTTTGCAGGCGGTGCTTTGGTTGCATTTTTTATTGCTTTAGCAGGTGGTTCTCTTTATTTGGAGTTCATTGTGTTTATTTTTGTATCCTTTGTACTTCTTTTGTTTACACGTCCGATTGCACTAAAATATTTTAATAATAATCGGGCAAAAACAAATCTTGAGGCATTACATGGCAGGGAAGGAAAAGTTTTAGAGGAAATCAACAATATCAAAGGAACAGGCCGAATTGATATTAGCGGGCAGGAATGGACGGCAAGGAAAGAGAAACAAAATACAGAAGAAGATAGTATTCCAGTAGGGGAGATTGTGGTGGTTACTGGGATTTCCGGTGTAAAGGTAATCGTAAAGCAGAAATTATAAACGATACTGGCAACTGCACAGTATAAATAGTATGAAGGAGGAGAGGGAAGATATGCCATATCTTATTATTCTTGGAATTGTCATTATTCTTATTTTTGCATCTTGTGTGAAGATTGTTCCGCAGGCACAGGCATTTGTTATGGAGCGTTTGGGAGGGTATCAGGGAACTTGGAATGTTGGTATCCATATTAAAATGCCATTTATTGATAGGGTAGCAAAACGTGTTTTATTAAAGGAACAAGTAGTCGATTTTGCACCGCAGCCAGTGATTACAAAAGATAATGTTACTATGCGGATTGATACCGTAGTATTTTTTCAGATTACTGATCCAAAATTGTTTGCTTATGGTGTTGAAAATCCGATTATGGCAATTGAAAATTTGACAGCAACAACACTTAGAAATATTATTGGTGATTTGGAACTTGATCAAACACTTACTTCGAGAGAAGTGATTAATTCTAAAATGCGTGCCAGTTTAGATGTTGCTACCGATCCATGGGGAATCAAAGTAAATCGTGTAGAATTAAAAAACATTATTCCTCCAGCAGCAATTCAGGATGCAATGGAAAAGCAGATGAAGGCAGAACGTGAACGCCGAGAAGCTATTCTTCGTGCAGAGGGTGAAAAAAAGTCAACTGTTCTTGTTGCCGAAGGAAAAAAGGAATCTGCAATTTTGGAGGCAGAAGCAGAAAAAGAAGCAGCAATTTTACGGGCAGAGGCAAAGAAGGAAGCAACGATTCGAGAAGCAGAAGGACAAGCACAGGCGATTCGTGCTGTACAAAAAGCAAATGCAGAAGGCATTCGGTATTTAAATGAAGCAGCACCAGAAAATGCAGTGATTCAATTAAAGAGTTTAGAAGCATTTGCAAAGGCAGCAGATGGCAAGGCAACAAAAATTATCATTCCTTCGGAAATTCAAGGTATGGCAGGACTTGTAAAGTCTTTGACAGAAGTTGGAGGAAAAGATACAAGGATAGATTTATCAAATTAAAAAAGGAATGGGGATTTACGAAAAATATAAGGAGGGAATAATCAATGGAGCAGAAATTGTATGATTATCTGGATTGGGCAAGAATTGAAGCAATTCTTTATTCAGAGGAGGATAATCCTCATGAAGTCTTAGGACCACATCTGATAGGAGATGGAATTGCAATTCAAGTGTATGATCCAACAGCAACAAATATTTCTGTAGAAGTAGCAGGAAAGAAAAAACATTATCAAATGGAAGAGGTAGAACTAGATGATCAGGCAGGATATTTTGTTGTTCTAATTCCGGGGAAAAAGATTCCAGATTATACGCTTTTGATAACACATGAAGATGGAATGGTGGAAAAAAGAAAAGATCCATATGCTTTTGAACCTGTAATTGATGCAAGGGATCGAACCTTATTTACAGAGGGTATTCATTATGAAATTTATGAAAAGCTAGGTTCACATCCAATGACAATTCATGGCGTTTTTGGTGTATTATTTGCAGTTTGGGCACCGAATGCAGTTCGTGTTAGTGTTGTAGGTGATTTTAACCTTTGGGATGGCAGACGACATCCCATGCGAAGATTGGGAGATTCTGGTATTTTTGAATTATTTATTCCGGGGCTTGTAGAGGGTGATTTATATAAATATGAATTAAAAGTAAAAGGCGGATTACTTTCTATGAAATCCGATCCATATGGTTATTTTTGTGAAAAACGTCCAGATACTGCGAATAAAGTATGGGATATTAATAAGTTTGTATGGAATGATGAGAAATGGCTGGCAAAAAGGAAAAAAGCAGATTGGAAAAAAGAACCTATGATGATTTACGAAGTTCATTTAGGTTCTTGGAAGATGCCAGATACAGAGGAAGAAGATGCTTTTTATACGTATAGGGAAATTGCTCCTATGCTTGCTGATTATGTACAAGAAATGGGTTATACGCATATTGAATTAATGCCAATTATGGAACATCCATTAGATGAATCTTGGGGTTATCAGGTAACAGGTTATTATGCAGCTACTTCAAGATATGGTACACCTGATGATTTCGCATTTTTTATGGATTATATGCATCAGAGAGGAATTGGTGTGATTCTTGATTGGGTGCCAGCACATTTTCCAAGAGATATCTTTGGACTGCCTACGTTTGATGGTACTTGTCTTTATGAACATCTTGATCCAAGACAGGGTGCTCATCCGCACTGGGGAACTTTGATTTATAATTATGGCCGTCCACAAGTAGCAAATTTTCTGATTGCAAATGCATTATTCTGGGTAGAAAAATATCATGCAGATGGTATTCGTATGGATGCTGTAGCTTCTATGCTTTATTTGGATTATGGAAAAAATGATGGTGAATGGGTTGCCAATATTTATGGAGGTAAGGAAAATTTAGAAGCTATTGCAATGTTAAAAAAATTAAGCCTTGCATTTCATGAAAGGGAGGATGGAGCTCTTTTAATTGCAGAGGAATCTACAGCATGGCCAGATGTAACAAAATCTGCAAAAGAAAAAGGTCTTGGATTTGATATGAAATGGAATATGGGCTGGATGAATGATTTTACAGATTATATGAAATGTGATCCTCTATTCCGTAAAGGAAAACATGGGGAAATTACCTTTAGTATTATGTATGCATATAGTGAGAATTTTATTCTTGTTCTTTCTCATGATGAAGTGGTGCATGGAAAAGGTTCGATGCTAAATAAAATGCCGGGAGATGATGATTTAAAATTTGCAAATCTTCGTGTTGCTTATGGATTTTTTATAACACATCCGGGCAAAAAGCTTTTATTTATGGGACAGGAATTTGCACAACGCAGAGAATGGTGTGAAAAGAGAAGTCTTGATTGGGAATTACTAGATGAAGAAGAACATCAGCAAATGCATAAATATATGAAAGATCTGATTCGTTTTTATAAAGATTATCCAGCATTATATCAAGAAGACTTTGATGGAGAAGGATTTGAGTGGATAAGTAATCAAAACGCAGATGATAGTATTGTAACATTTGTAAGAAAATCGGGAAAACCGGGAGAAGATTTATTTATTGTTGTTAATTTTACACCGATCGTACATGAAGATTATCTTTTGGGCGTTCCATATAAAGGAAAATATAAGGAAACATTTAACAGTGATAATACAATTTATGGCGGACAAGGCAATGTTAATCTGCGTGCAAAACAATCAAACCCAGAACAATGTGATGGGAGAGAACAATCTATTCGAGTGACAGTACCACCATTAGGAATTGCTGTATTTCAGTGTACAAAAGCAAGACAGGAAAAGAAAGAAAAAGATGGAAAAAAAATAGAGGCAGGAAAAGAAGAAGGAAAGCAGGAACTAGCAAAGCCACAGCAAAAAAAACGTCAAGGGCGTAAAGAAAAAGTTAGTAAATAAAGAAACTATTAATAAATTTTAGCAGGTCTGCGTTAAGCACTGCATTCGCAGCCTGCAATATAAAATGCAGTGCAGAAATGAGGGTAAGAGATGAAATTTTCAAGTTCTGTATTTGGACAAACAAAAGAAGGACAGACAATTACAAAATATTGTATGGAAAATAAGCATGGAATGCGAGTAGAAGTGATTGATTATGGTGCATGTATTGTGAGCATTTTTGTGCCGGATAGGGAAGGAAAGTTAGAAGATGTTGTTCTTGGCTTTGATGATATTGCTGGATATGAAGTTAATGGTGCAAATCATGGCGGTTTTATTGGAAGGCATGGAAACAGAATTGGTAATGCAAAATTTACAATTAATGGAATTACTTATGAGTTAGAAAAAAATGATGGAAATCATAATCTTCATGGTGGTTTTAAAGGATACCATAAAATGAAATATGATGCAGAAGTAAAGGAAGATCTTGATGCTGGTTCAGTAGAATTTTCTAGAATTAGTCCAGATATGGAGCAAGGATTTCCGGGAAATCTAGAACTTAGTGTAACCTATACTTTAACGGATGAAAATGAACTTGTTATTGAGTATTTTGCTGTTTCCGATAAAGATACCGTTGTTAATTTAACAAACCATTCTTATTTTAATCTTGCAGGACAGGCTTCAGGTTCTATCCTTGATCATAATGTATGGATTAAAGCAAATGCATTTACAGCAACAGATGATGATTTAATTCCAACAGGAGAACTTACTGATGTTACAAATACACCAATGGATTTTCGTGTAAAGAAGAAAGTTGGACAAGATATTCATGCCAATTATAGACCATTGGAAATTGCAGGAGGATATGATCATAATTATGTATTAGATATTACAGGTGATACAGTCGAAAAAGTGGCAGAACTTACAGAAGATCGCACTGGAAGAAAAATGGAAGTATTTACAAATATGCCGGGAATGCAGTTTTATACAGGAAATTTCTTAGATGGAAGCGAAATAGGAAAAGGTGGAAAAGCATATAATAAGAGAGAAGGTCTTTGCTTTGAAACACAATATTTTCCAAATGCTTGTAATATAAAAAGCTTCCCAAGTAGTATTTTAAAGGCTGGTGTAGAATATGAACATGTAACAACATATAAATTTTCTGTGGAAGAAGCTTAAAATTTAGTAAATATTATACTGTGGTCAAGTTTTTTGACCGCAGTATAAAAACCCCGCAAAAGCGGGGTTTTTAACTAAAACAAACATAAAAAAAGAGGAGTGCCCGATAGAGGGGGAAGAACTATCAGGCTTATGAAAAAAACTATTAAGCATATGTAATACAAATAAATAATAAATAAATTCACAATGATTCTGTTGACTGAATATAGTATAATAAAAAGATATGAGTGTAATATGGATAGAATGTAAATAATTATGAATAAAATGTAAAAAAAGAATTATATCAAGTTATATAAAATTAGAGAGAGCAATAAAAATAAATGCAGGAGTCAGGAGACAGTTTATGACCAGTGAATTTAAAAAACTTTTAAGTAAAGAATTTGGAATAGATGAATATAATGCTTATTTTGAATATGCCAATCGAATGTTTTACAGAGAAAGGGAACGACTTAAAGATACAGAAAAAATGTTGCTTGGGGAAGAAATGATTTTAAAAACGCTTGTATTTAGAAATATGGAACAAATACTAAATAAAAAAACAAAACCACAATTAAATAAATGCAGTGAACGTCTTTTAGAATGTATGCAGATTACTATGAATATAAACCATCGGTTTTTAATGGTTTTTTTAGCATATCTTGGAAGTGCACTTTTTCTTTTGAGTTTATCTTTGCATTTTTTTGTTTCTATTTTTGCTATGGTAATGTTAACAGGATGCTTTTTATATAAAGCTATGGAATTTATTGTGAATAAATATTGTTATATTGATGCATATTTAATTTTAATTTATAAGAATGTATTGTTAAAACTTCTTGAAAATTAGAAACAAGATAAAAATTAAATATTTTTTATTGTAATATTAAGTCAAAAACTTGTTAAAATTTCATAAAATTTGTGGAAATGGTTGTGATTTTATGGTAAGATAAGGATGTAAATATTTTTTGACCGAACGGGAACAATTTTATTCCTATTAGGAGAAGATTCGTTGCTCTATGGCAATAAAAAGCAATACAGAAACGTCATAAAATGGCTAGTTTTTTGTATACTTTGCGTGAAATTACGCAGGAATGGAGGAAAGTATGAAAAATATAGTTTTTGTAGCATCTGAATGTGTACCATTTATTAAAACAGGTGGATTGGCAGATGTAGTTGGGGCATTGCCAAAAATGTTAGATAAAAATGAATTTGATGTACGTGTTATTATTCCAAATTATACATGTATTCCATGGGAATATCGCAGTAAATTTGAGTATGTGCATCATTTTTATATGGATCTAGGCAGTCGTTTTCATGATGTACATGTTGGTATTATGAAATATGAATTAGATGGTATTATTTATTATCTTATTGACAATGAGTTTTATTTTAACGGTCCAACTCCATATGGAGATATTCGTTTTGATATTGAAAAATTTTGTTTTTTTAGTAAAGCAGCACTTGCAATCCTTCCAGTGATTAACTTTCATCCTGATATTATTCATTGTCATGATTGGCAGGCAGGACTTGTACCAGTTTATTTAAGGACATTATATCAATATAATGAATTTTTCTATGGTACACGTACTATTATGACAATTCACAATCTAAAATTTCAGGGAATTTGGGATATTAAAACATTTCGTTATATTACAGGTCTGCCAGATGAAGTATTTACACCAGCAAAAATGGAATATAAAAAAGATGCTAATATGCTAAAGGGAGGTATTGTTTATGCCGATTATGTAACAACGGTAAGCGATACTTACGCAGGTGAAATCCAGATGCCATATTATGGGGAGGGCTTAGATGGATTAATGCGGCAGTACAATAATAAACTATGTGGTATTGTAAATGGAATTGATTATGAAATTTTTGATCCTGCAACAGATAAACAGATTTATAAAAATTATACAATAAAAACATTAGAAGGTAAGAAAGAGAATAAGAAAAAATTGCAGGAAGAACTGGGAATGCCAGTAGATGAAAATAAATTTATGATTGGTATTATTTCTCGCCTTACCGATCAAAAAGGGCTTGATCTTGTCAATTGGGTTATGGGAAGTATTATTGATGAATTTACACAATTTGTTGTGATTGGTACTGGTGATGAACAATATGAAAATATGTTCCGTCATTATGAATGGACAAAAAAAGGACAGGTTTCTGCAAATATTTATTATAATGATAATAGAGCTCATAAGCTTTATGCAGCAGCAGATGCTATGTTAATGCCTTCCAGATTTGAACCTTGTGGATTAACGCAGTTAATTTCATTGCGATATGGGACAATTCCTATTGTACGTGAAACAGGAGGACTAAAAGATACGGTTGTACCTTATAATGAATTTGAAGGAACAGGAACAGGCTTTTCTTTCCATAATTATAATGCTGATGAAATGTTAAAATTGATTAATTATGCAAAGAAAGTTTACTTTGAAACAAGACCTGCTTGGGATGCTATGGCGATTCGTGGCATGGAAACAGATTTTTCTTGGGAAAATTCCGCAAAGAAATATCAGGATTTATATTATAAATTGACATAAGAAAAAATTTCCAGTTGTGTAGTTAAATAATTTCATAATTATTTTTATTAAAAAACGAAAATAAGGAAAGATTGGGCATAATGAAAGTTATGCCTAATTTTTTAAGTAAGTTCGCAAAAAATGACAATGAATAGTAATAATTAATAAATTAATTTTTCCCTTGACAGTAAGAAATACATAGCTTATAATAAATGTAGTTTTGTTGAAATAATAGAAGTAAATCAGTCAATATAAGGGGTTGTACTGGTTTCGACAGGCTTATTGAAGATGGAGAAGCTATCCGTATGCGATGCGTTAAATGGCAAAATTAAATTAAACGCTGAAGAAAATTTAGCACTCGCTGCCTAATTATGGCGGCTGTCGAGTTTATGATTCCTGCATCATAGATATCGGCATCAAATTTGCAGGGAACCTTATTAGCAAAGCTTTGCGTTAGTAAGAGATTTATGAAGCTACTAAGAGCTTAAGGGTGTCAGTTCTCGTAAGCTTAAGGGAATGTTAAATGACTGAATATGATAGTAGAAGGACATGGGATTTAAGTTTGGACAGGGGTTCGATTCCCCTCAGCTCCATTACCTGTAATAAAGAGAGACTCATGAAGTGGGAACTTGTAATAAGGAGGGACCCACGAAGTGGGAGGATTCCTTATTACTACCTTATTACTTTATTATCTTACTGCCTTACTATAATAGGAGAAAATTTAATTTCATAGAAAATGTTGGGAGCATTATTATGTTTTAGAGTACATAATAATGCTTTTATTATCAGGTCTACAAAGTGGGCGTGAATTTATCAGGTCCACGAAGTGGGCGTGAATTTGTCAGGTTCACGAAGTGGACGTGATTTGTCAGGTCTGATAAGACATGACCATTGTTAGATTTAGATAAGTTTGGAGGAAATAAATTATGGACAAGATTAAAATATTAGTTGTTGATGATGAAAGTCGAATGCGAAAACTTGTAAAAGATTTTTTAACGAAGGATAATTACGATGTTTTAGAAGCGGAGGATGGTGAGCAAGCAGTTGATATCTTTTTTCAGGAAAAAGATATTGCTCTTGTAATTCTTGATATTATGATGCCAAAAATGGATGGTTGGCAAGTTTGTCGAGAGATTCGCCAATATTCTAAAGTACCAATTATCATGCTTACAGCAAAAAGTGATGAAAAAGATGAATTGCTTGGTTTTGAACTTGGTGTAGATGAATATATTTCTAAGCCATTTAGTCCAAAAATTTTAGTTGCAAGAGTAGGGGCGATTTTACGCCGAGCAAAAGCAATTGATAATGAATTTATTGAAGCAGGTGGTATTGTTCTTGATAAAGCTGCCCATGAAGTTCGTATTGATAATGAAGTTATTAGTTTAAGCTTTAAAGAATTTGAACTATTGACTTATTTTATTATGAATCCGGGAATTGCATTATCTAGAGAACGTATTTTAAATAATGTATGGAATTATGATTATTTTGGAGATGCAAGAACAATTGATACTCATGTAAAAAAATTACGAAGTAAGCTTGGAAGTAAAGGAGAATATATTAAAACGATATGGGGTATGGGATATAAATTTGAAGTTGAATAAATTAGAAAAAGCTAGTTTCTTCTTAATTCTTTAAATAATAAGGAAAGGGATACTGATTTTATGAAGCATTTATCGATTCAGATAAAGTTGATTATTATTATGTCAACACTGATTCTTGGCACTATTTGTATTATGCTTATAGCAAATATTGGTTTTTTATCTAGATTTTATACGATTTCTAAAGTAAATAGTCTAGGGAATTGTTATGATCAGGTAAATGCCATATATAATGAAGTAGCTAGTACAGGGAATGAGAATATGGAATTAGGGGAAACGCAATCTTTAAATTTGGAAAGGCTTAGTGCAAATGGAAATATGAATCTTTATGTATTTAAGCTTTATACTGAGGAAAGTTTAAGCTTTTTTGGTATTAATCTAACAACGAAATTAAATATTCGTTTTCCAAAATATTATACTGATTTAGAAGTAAAAGAAGTCAATAGTTGTATACAAAGATATATTGCAGATACAGAAGAAGAAAATAGAGAAAAAGAGCAAAGTGAATATATAAAGAATGAAAAAAATTATTCTATTTATCGTGTTTATAATGAACGAATCCAATCTTATTATATAGAATTATTTGGTGTACTTGATGATGAATCTTATATTTATATTAGAACGAATTTTGAAAGTATGAAAGAAAGTGTTAATATATCCAATCGTTTTCTTATTTATGTAGGGACTCTTGTTCTTACTGTTGTAATTTTTATTATGTGGATTGTGGGAAGAGGATTTACACAGCCAATTTTAGAACTTGCCAATATTGCAAAACGGATGTCAAATCTTGATTTTACTGCAAGATATACAGGAACATCACAAGATGAAATTGGTGAACTTGGAGGTAGTATTAATCATCTTGCAGAACAGTTAGAGAGAAATATTCAGGAACTAAAGATTGCTAATAATGAATTAAAGCTGGATATTGAAAATAAAATTCAAATTGATGAGATGAGAAAAGAATTTCTTTCAAATGTATCTCATGAATTAAAAACACCAATTGCATTAATTCAAGGATATGCAGAAGGACTTCTTGATAATATTTCAGAGGATAAAGAAAGTCGTGACTTTTATTGTGAGGTTATTGTAGATGAAGCTAATAAAATGAATAAAATGGTGAAAAAACTGTTATCTTTAAATCAAATTGAATTTGGAGGGAATCAAGTTTCAATTGAACATTTTGATATTACAGCAGTCATTCGTTCTGTAATTTCTTCTACAGAGATTTTAGCAGAACAGAAAGAGGCAAAAATTATATTTCCACAAAAAGAACCTGTTTATGTTTGGGCAGATGAATATTTAATAGAAGAAGTTGTAATGAATTATATAAGTAATGCATTAAATCATGTAGATGGAGCAAAAGAAATCTATGTAAAGATTTTGCAACGAGAAGATGTAGCAAGAATTTGTGTTTTTAATACAGGAGAATGTATTCCAGAGGATGATATAGAAAAAATATGGATTAAGTTTTATAAAGTAGATAAGGCACGAACAAGAGAATATGGTGGTAGTGGAATTGGACTTTCTATTGTAAGTGCAATTATGGCAGCACATAATAGAGCTTGTGGTGTTGTAAATCGGGAAAATGGAGTAGAATTTTGGTTTGAAGTAGATACAAAAAATGAGTAATTTAGAGAATATTTATTGATAAGGTGTGATTAAGTTGCTGTAATTGATTCTTAGTTGAAAATCTAGGAAGAAAAAGATTGAAGTTTGGAAAAAATCGTGGTAAAATGTAAAAGTATATATAGTATATTTTAGCGGCAGGAGGGGAAAATATGAAAAAGAAGTGTTTTATGTTGGTAGCAGCAGTATTATTTTCTTTGCAGATTACAGGATGTGGGGCTATTAATTTGACAACACAGGAAAAAAATGTAATTGCAGAATATATTGCAAATATCCTTTTAAAACATGATAAAACATATGAACCTACATTTCAATATGAATTAGAGGAAGAAATTGTAGAAGAACCAGAACAAAAACCAGCAGAAAAGCCATTAAAGGATAAAAAAGAGGACGAAGAATCTATAAAAAAAGAATCAACGACAAATAGTTCTAAAAATAATGAGGAGAAACAAAAGTATGTTGCAATGAGTACTATTTATAAAAATAATTTAAAATTATCCTCGTCTGGATATTCATTTTATAAAACATATCCTCAGAAAGTAAATGCTATTTTACCTATAGAAGCATCTTCAGGAAAAACAATTTGTATTGTTAATTTAAAATTGAAAAATTCCTCTGCTTCTTCAAAAAAAATAAACTTTTTAAAGGACAATCGTTATTCTTATCAGTTGGAAGTAGATTCAAAGAAAACGTATCGTGCCTTACAATCTCTTTTAATAGATGATATACAATATTTGGACATTGAATTAAAATCTGGAAAAAGTCATCAGGCAATGATTGCATTTGAAATTCCAGAAAAAGCCAAAAAGAAGCCATTAAAATTATTAGTAACAAAGGGTTCTAATACAGCGGCTTTAAAATTAAAATAATAACTAATAGTATATTCTTATAGGAAATATACTATTAAAAGTAAATAAGCATCTTATAAAAAATAGATATGGGATGCTTATATTTCTTGTTATAAGGAATTTTTTTATTAAAGGAGAAAAATATGGGAATGATAGAGAAAAAGCGTACAAAATGGTTTGGACTTCCAATTTGTTTTACGACTTATTCAATAGATGAAGATAAAATTAATGTACGTAAAGGTTTTTTTAATATTACAGAAGATGATGCTTATATGTATAAAGTACAAGATGTTAGATTACAGCAAAGCTTTATTGAAAGAGTATTTGGACTTGGAACAGTGATATGCTATACAGGGGATACTACAGATCAAATTTTAAAATTAATACATATCAAACATTCTAAAGAGGTAAAGGAATATATTTTAGAAAATTCAGAGGAAGCAAGAGTAAAGAAAAGAACTGTCAATATGCTAGATATTAATGGAAATAGTATAGATTGAATGAATATTACAAATAATTGCCATTTATTTAAAAAAATTGAAAAAAGTTCTTGACAAAGAAAACTCAAGATGATAGAATACAAAAGCTGTCGCTGATAAGATATAAAAAA
>CAJTJZ010000056.1:0-4772 GCA_910576895.1 uncultured Lachnospiraceae bacterium
GCTGTTTCTTTTTTATTATTTTATAGAAAATTTTATAAAATATTTTCTATAACTTTTCTATACTATTACTTCTCAACAATCGAAAATGCACAATCTTCTAAATTTAATTGTATTTTTGGTCTCCTTTTTCCATCTCCATGCTGATATTGATAAATAGCATCTCCACTAGAATCTCCACCCCAAAAAGTAGATAATGCTGTATTAGAAACTTCTACATCAATCATAAATTTGTTATTACCATTCATAGCAATACTTCCACTGCCATCTTTTCCAATATACTTAATTTTTTTATGAAATCTAGTAGGTAACGTTAGATTTACTGCACTAGAGTAATTTTTCACTATTATATTTGCATTTGCAGAAGGCATAGATAACCCCGCATTTTTAGCAATTCCTGTAATTTTTGTATAGGTTTTATTAGGAATAGATACCTTAATAAAATCAGCGGTATCTATTTCCTTTTTCTTTAATTTCCCTTTCTTTCTTTTCACACTAATTACTGTAGATGAATCTTTTTGTTTTCTTTTTACTATATATAAGGAATGATTATATCTACAATGAAATTTTTCATCTTCTGAAAAATCTACAATTACATTTACATTATCTACTGTAATCTTTAATTCATTTCCAGCAGCAAAAACTTTTTTTGCCCCTATTCTTGTTGTACTAATAAATACAATTGTTGTAATCATCAATGTAAATAATAATAAAAAAAATAATCTCTTTTTTTTCTTCATAAATGATATCATAATCAGTATTTCCCCCTTTTTATTTTTATACTAAGCGGTCAATTTTTTTGACCGCCAGTATATCTTTTCTTCTTTACAACATTTCCATATTTCCATTTCTTAACAATTGCAGCCACAACCTACACCATTTTTTCTCTTTGATGTCCTTTTTGTTCCTACACAATTACAACCTGCACCATTTTTACAACCGCAGCCACAACCGCAGCCATTTTTTTCTCTTTTTTTCTTTCCTATTACAGCATCTCTGATAATCTTCATACACTCACCCCCTTTCCAATTTTACACTGAGCCGTTAGATTTTTCAACCGTTAATATAATCTTTGGCATAATATTGTGCCTGTAAATGATAATAGTTTGCATAATCTCCTTGTTTTTGCAACAATTCCTTATGTGTTCCGCTTTCGCATATCTTTCCATCTTTTAAAAATAGAATTTCATCTGCAAAAGCTGCACAACTTAATCTATGTGAAATATAAATTATAATTTTATCTCCTGCTATTTCCTGAAATATTTGAAACAATTCATTTTCCGCAATAGGATCAAGTGCTGAAGATGGCTCATCCAATATCAGTATCTTTGCTTCACGAAAAAGAGCTCTTGCAAATGCCAATTTCTGACTTTCTCCTCCAGAAAGAATAACGCCATCTTCATAAAATATTTTATCAAGATTTGTATTAATTCCATTTTTAAAAGAATCTATCTTTTTCTTTAAACCTGCTTTTTTGACTGCATTTTCTATTCTTTTTTCTATAAAAGGATCTCCTTTTTTATAAGAAGATAATGCAATATTTTCTCCTATCGTAAAGGAAAAATATTGAAAATCCTGAAATACAACACCAAATAAATTTTTATACTCTTTATCATTAAATTCATCAATAGGAATCTGATTTAACTTAATTTCTCCCTTACATGGCTGATATAAATGCAATAAAAGCTGAAGTAATGTTGTTTTTCCTGCCCCATTTTCTCCTACAAGCAAATATATCTTTCCTTGTTCAAAAGTATAATCAATATCTTTTAAAACAGGCTCTACCATTCCCCTATAAGAAAAAGTTACATGAGAAAGAGAAAGTTCCCATAATTCTTTTTTTATATTAGTATTTATATAACAATTTTTATCTCTTGAAATTATTGGCTGCATTTCCATAAAATTACGAAAAGAAGCAATATAATTTCCATTAATAGTAATCGTAATAAAAAAAGAAACCAGTTCTAATATACTTTCTGAAAATTGACTAGCTGCATTAAAATATTGAGAAAATTCTCCAATTGTAATTTTTCTTTTTAAAGCAAGCCATGCAAGATAAAGATAAATTCCATTATTTTTTATTGTTTCTAAAAAAATTCCTATGGTACGAATTTGCAAATTTTTATAATATAATTTTTTTAATCTTCCTTTTAATATTTTTAATGTTTTATAATATTTTTCCATTAACCATTCTGTAAAACCATAAATTCTCATTTCTTTTGCACAAGATTTTTCCCCCATAATTTTAATATAATAATTTAAAATACGAGTTAAATACATGGTTTCATCTCTTTGAACAAGTTCTCGCTGTTCTTCTTTTAAATGAAATATGGTAAAAATACAGGCAAAAAGTAAAATAAGTAACAGTAAATACGGATTTGCTGTCATAAGAATCATTGCAAGTGCACAAAGGTTTACTATACTAGTAATTGCTGTAAAAAAACTATCAATAATATCAATGCCAATGCCTTTATAAATAAGATCTTCTGCAAGTGCAATTTGCTGATGCACTTTGGGATCATCAAGGCTTGCAAGATCTAAATCAATCTTTTTTCGATTAATCATAAGCAGAAAATGCATGGCATATAAATGTTCATTTAGATGAATATATTTTTCTGTAATAAAAGTAGAAAGAAAAGAACCCCAAAAATACAAGACACTATAAATAATAACAAGGAATATAATATTAGAAAAACTATTTCCTGCAATTAAATCATCAATGATCATTTTTGGTATAACAATATCTAATAATGGGATAAGTCCTTCTATCACAGCAACAAAAGCTTCTCCAATCACATAAGCTTTACTATAACAAACTATATTTTTTAAAAAGTAAATATTATTTTGTATTGATTTTATCATAATTCCATTTTATTCTATCTTTAGCTCCTATTTTCATTATAAATTATTTTTTATTATAAATGACATATAATTAATTCTTCTAATTCCTTTTCCTGCTGTTCTCTATCACATTCAAACTTTTCATTATGTACCCTGCCATTGACACATCTACCACCATAACAAAGCGGAAGAACTTTGCAAGTTTTACATATAGAAGAAAACTGTGTTTTTTTCCCCACCCAACGAGCATGTTTTCCTTCATCAATTTCCATTGTACCATCAAAAAGAAGTTTCCCTATTCGATTTACAGTATCATCTAACGAAAGTGTGCATTTTAATATACTTCCATCATAGTCAATAATATAATCATTATGCTTTGTAGCATAACAAACACGTCCAAATGGCAATGTCATCTCAGAAACAACATCATTCTTTATTCCCAATTTCCGAATATATTCTGCAATCTCTACAGAAGTTTTGGATACTTTTTCTGTATCTAAAATTTCTAATTGATCATCTTTGCTTCCTCCTAGTTTTTTAATTCCTTCATAATATACATGAAATCTTTGATCAAAATTTTCTGAAAGAAAACGGTAAAATTCTTTTGCTTTTTGAAAAACTTCTTCATTAAAATTTGTACGAATTGTCACTTCAAAATCGTATTCTGTTTGATTCATATATTGCAAATTACTTATAATTGTTTGAAAACTTCCTTTTTTATTAAGACTTTTTCTGTATTTATCATGTGTATCTTCCAATCCATCAATTGTAATTTGATAATACTTAACTCCCAACTCATACAATGTTTCAAATCGCTTTGGATCTAATAAAATACCATTACTTGTAGCTCCAACATGATAAGATGCATGACAGGTATTACATATTCTTTGAACATTTTTTAGAAAAATAACAATCTGATCATATTCCAAAAAAGGCTCTCCGCCAAATAACATAATATTTACACCTAAATATTCTTTTTCTTTTAATGATGTTTCAATATATAATTCTATACTGCGATATATTTGCTCACTCATTTTAAGATTTTCATGTTTTTCATAACAGTAAACACAACGAAGCTGGCATTGTCTTGTTGTAATCATTGTTAAAGAAAGCTCCCGATCTCGAACAACTTCTCTTTCATATAGAAACTGCAAATACTCTAATTCATTCTTATCATATTCTACTAAAATTCCTTTTTCATACAAAATTCTAATAATTTCATCTTCTTTATCATAATAAACTTCTTCTTTTTCTACAATTTCTTTTATTTTTTCTATTTCCATTTTATCTGTTACAGAAATAATAACACCTGTCAAAGAATTATAAAGTATGAAACCATCACTTACATCCAATATAAAATTATAATAACTATTTTTTAATTTTTCTCCATTGTTCATAAAAAACGCTCCCTTTTTTTATCCTCTCATTATTTTATTTGAATTATATATCAATCTTTTTTCAAAGTCTTGAAGAATTTCTTACAAATTATGAAGATTTTATGAAGATGATAAAGAATTGTCATTTTCTTTTTTTCTTTATTTTTCTATTGTAAAGCAACAATAAAATGTATATAATATTCCGAAGGCAGTATATCAGGAGTTCACAGAAAATAAAACATTTACAGAAAGGAAAAGCTTAATAGAAATCCGATTCCATTTGATATAATAGAGCCAGCAAAATGTTGTAAGGTTACGGAGGCTGAAACAATGAATAGGGAACTTGAAAAAATAAAATATAATTTTATAGACCAAGTGAAACATATGAATAATGTCTTAGGTGCATGGAATTTTGGTTCAGAAACCCATAATTTATCAGATGATTATTCCGATGTAGATATTGTATTGTTGATTGACGGCAAGCAATTCAATCAATTCACATTTTTATTAGAAAGATGTTTAGAAAATATAAATACCAAAATAATCTTGTGTTGGCCA
>CAJTJZ010000056.1:4782-18985 GCA_910576895.1 uncultured Lachnospiraceae bacterium
GAGATTTAACAATGAAGCTATTATAAATAATGGTTACTTGTTGTTAAGTGGTTCTAATATTTTTCAATTTGATGTATTTTTGTTAAATATCGAAAAATTAGATGATAGTATGTGTCGTCTGCATTATACAGGATTAAAAGAAACAGACATTATTTTTGACAAAACAGGTATTGTCAATAAATTAATGAAACTACACTTGACAGGAAATTTTTGGAGTGATGATATCTCTTATCTTGAAAAGACATATTGGTATCATGCCAATATGACAAGCAAGTATCTAAAAAGAAAAGACTATTTCAAATTAAATCATGTTCTGCATACAATGTATGAAACACATATATCTATGTTACTTGTCGGTTTTGATAAAATCACATGGGGAGGAAGTGCCAATAAATTATATTTTATTCCTATAGAAAAGCAGACACATTTGAAAAAATATTACTGTCCTGAAAATCTGGAAAATATAGAGCAAAATTTGATAAGCTGTATGAGATGGTTTCAGACAGATACAAAAGAAGTTTATAACTTAAAGGGATTGAATTATTCTGCATATCTAGGGGATACAGTAATCAATAACTGGATAAAAGAAATGAAATGATAAAAATCAAGATAATGGCAATACCACAATAAAAGCCATACCATCTTTTTTACATTCAGCAAATATTTCCCCACCCATTTTATGCATAATTTCACGACAAATATAAAGTCCTAACCCATTTCCCTGCTGCCCTCTTGTATTTTCACCACGAAAGAAACTGTCAAATAAATGTACAAATTCTTTTTCAGAGACAGTTTCTCCCGTATTGAAAATACAAATAAGCTGGCAGTATTCTTCTTCATAAAAAGAAACTTTTATTTGTCGTCCATCTCCATATTTAAAAGCATTTACAAAAATATTTTCTATCACTTCTAATAAGCGATTAAAATCCCCTTTAAAAATACGATTTTGATATGTTCCAATTGTTAAATTACATTTACGCAATGCACATTTTTCACCATAAAAACTTTCTATCCATTGCACGAGTTCTTTTAGATAAAATTCTCCTTGTTCTACTTCAATATGAATAATATCTTCTTTAGAAGCCTTTACAATTTCATTCACAAAATTTTCAATCTGAACGACCTTTTCTTGAATTTGGCTATAAACGGTTCTTTGCTCTTCCTTAGCATAAATACCATCATATAATGCCTTTGCATATAATTTTATCATATTAAGCGGCGTTTTAATATCATGTGACAAGGAAAGTAACAACAGTTTTTTTTCCTTTTGAAGTTCCAATTCCCGTTTACGGCTTACAGAAAGAGCGTCTTTCAATTCATCTAAACCCCATAAAAATTTCCCAAGATATTGATTTTTTTCTGCTTTCACTTCATTTTGTAAATTGCCTTTTGATAATTGATATGGCATATCTTGCATTCTATCAAAAGGCTGTATTAAATGATACTTTAAATAAAATAATATTATTAATAAAAACAATTCAAGCCCCAATAATGCCGCCTGCGTTACAAAAAAATAAGATAAATTTTGAGCCTTTTCCTGATAATCAAATCTAAGATAACCTAGCAGTTGTTCTTGATAGAATGGATAAATTATATTTTGTTTTCCATTACTGCCATAATAAAAATCCATAATAACTTCTTTTTTTGTTTCAAAAATTGGAAGATACGTTATTTCTTGTATTATCTTATAACTACTTAAATCAATGCATTTCAAAATTTCCAATATCTGCTCTAGTGTTTCTATTTCTGTCTTTCCTTCTTTTATTTTTTCTTTTGTATCCATTTTTTCTTTTATCTCTGCCAAAATACGATTTATCTCAACCTTATAAAACTGTCCCTTTTCCTCTTTCTGCCATTTTAATATCATTACTGTAAAAATAGCCAGTATCATATAAATAAAAATAGAGAAAAATATCAATTTATTATAATTCTTCATAATAGTAGCCCACTCCCCATACCGTTTTAATACGTACTGGCTTTTTTGGATTATCTTCGATTTTATTACGCAGCATCTTAATATGTACCGTTAATGTTTGATTTTCACTAAAACTATCTGCACCCCAAATGCGATTAAATAAAAAATCTTTATCTAATGTTTTTCCCGGATTTTGTGCTAATAATAAAAATAATTCATATTCTTTTACATTTAACTCTATAGGAATTTCATTTTTATAAACTTTACGGGCAGATTTATCAATTGTAATATTTCCGGAATGCAAAATCTCTTTTTCTGTCAATACACCATAAGTCCTTGCAAAAAGAGAATCCATTTTTGCTATCAATAAATCTGGATCGACTGGTTTTTCAATATAATCATCAGCACCTAATCGAAATCCATTTAATTTATCTTCTTTTCCAATACGAGCACTAATGATAAGAATTGGTACACTACCTGTTTTTCGTACTTCCTTACATACCGTAAATCCATCAATACCCGGCAAAGTAATATCTAACAATACCATTTTTATTTTATTTTCCTTTAAACAAGTAAGTGCTGCTTCTCCAGAAGTCACACATTGTATGGTATAACCTGCCCTTTCTATATAGATTTGTAAAAGTCCTGCTAGTTCTTTCTCATCTTCAATCATTAAAATATCATACATCATTTTCTCCATAAAATAGTTTTACCATCCCAATCCCATAAGCCAATTACTTAACTCCTGTTCTCGCTTTCTTGCAGTATCTTCTGTATATTTTCCTAAGTGCATTTCTTCCCGAATATTTCCATCTTCAATATAGCATATCCTTTCACACCGAGATGCTACTTTTACATCATGCGTTACCATCATAATTGTTGTTCCTTCTTCATTTAGTTTATTTAATTCTTTCATAACTTCTTTTGAGTTTTGTTTATTTAAAGCTCCTGTTGGTTCATCCGCAAAAATAATCTTAGGATTATTAATCATGCTTCTTGCAATACAAGCCCTTTGTAATTGTCCGCCAGAAACTTCACTAATATCATTCTCTGCCACTTCGCTAATACCAAGCTTTGCCATTAATACTTTAGCACGTTCATTAATTTCTTTTCGCTGTTCCTTTTTTGAAGTTGCCTGATATGCTGGCAATACAATATTATCATAAATGGAAAGATTTTTCAGCATATACATTTGCTGAAATACAAATCCCATTTGTTTTAAGCGAAGATCGCTCACCTGATTTGCAGATAAGCCTGTCATTTCTTCTCCAAAAAATTCAATTTTTCCAGCAGTGGCAGTATCCATACCACTAATCGTATAAAGTAATGTTGTTTTTCCTGAACCAGATGGTCCCATAACACCGACCATTTCATTTTCCTTAATTTCCAAATTTATATTTCTAAGAACATGATTCTGCCTTTTATTTACAATATAAGTTTTACATAAATTGATTGCCTGTAATGCATTCATAACGTATCCTCCTTATTTTTACAATATTTTTAAAATAAATTAATAATATTACTACTATTTTTTATTCTGCAATCTTCATATCACTTGTATTAATTTTCTTTACACTTCTTGTTGCAAAATAAGTTGCTGTCATAATTCCCACAAGAAGTATCAAAGGATAGACAAGATATGCTTTCCATGGATCTACTTGTATCTTAAGTTCTGCACCCATAATAGCAAAAATATTTTTTAATACAAACTGATTACTCAACATAGATAATGGTACTGCAATCACCATAGAAAGCATTGCCACCCAAACCATTCGCATAATTAACCACATTTGAATACTTTGATTACGTAAGCCAATGCTACCAAGCATAGCAAGCTGCCCCTTTTCTCGTACAATAAATAATTTCATCATTAAAAAGGAGATTAACATAATAAGTAAACATAACATCATAGCCATAGGAAACTGAATGGCACGCATACTATCTTTAATTGAACCAATATTCATATCTATTGCCTCTTGTGCTGTTACCCATTCATATTGTGGAAATTCCTGTTTCATAACCTGAGCTAGCTCTTGTTGTGTTAAATCAGTATCCATTTCTACCGTTGCTTTCCAATAACCCGATAATATCTCACTACTCATATCAATCCTTGGATTTAATCTAGCACTATCTCCTAACTGCATATAATCGCTGTAATATCCTGTAATTATAAACTCTTGTTCTTTTCCTCCTATGTTAGCAGTAACTGTATCCCCAATTTCCAAATGATTTGCTTTCATAACTTTTTTAGAAAAAGCAATTTCATTTTCTAGTTTTGGTGCTTCTCCTTCTGCATATTCACAATAACCTCCATTTTTACCAATAGGGTAATTGCTCAATGGTTTTATTACTTTTCCCTTATCATTTATCGTATATTCTAAAAAGCAAAATGCTCCAATGCTTAAACTCGCTAGATATCCCTTATGTTCCAGTTCTTTTTCTATTCTATGTAATGCTTGCTTTAAATCGGTTACATTATGATAGGGTTCTTCCTCTTTTGCTTCTACTGTTTCCATATAAATGGCAGCATCAGGATTTAAACTAAACTTTGATGCCATTGTATCACTTTCCATCGTTGTCAATGTATTTAATGGAATTGTAATTAACACAAAGCTGATACAAAATGTAAGAAATAATACAAAATATCGTTTTTTATTACAAAAAATATCATTTAATCCAAGAAAAGAAATTGTACCCATATACCTTCTTTTATAAAGAGAAAATCCTTTCCGTTTTTGATATCGTTCTCCACTTTCTCCATTTCGTATTGCCTCTATGGCAGAAATCTTTTTTAATTTCCCAGTAAATAAAATACACATTCCTACCACAAAGATAATAATTACTGTACTGCAAATAAAATGAATCCAAAGTAAGTTTGTATTATCATTTAATACCATATTTTTACTAACACTATCGACCATTTTTTTCTCAACAGGAATACTTATAAAAAATCCTATGACTGCTCCTATGATAACAATAGTAAAATATTTTATAAGATAAATTTTTTGTATCGAAAAATCCCTCATTCCAATAGCTTTCATAACACCGATTTCCCGATAATTTTCTTCCATAGTAAAGCTTAAAGAAAATCGCAGTATCAATAATGATATTAATATCAAACAAAATCCAATTACAATTAATAATGCCGCAAGAATCATATCATATACATATAACATGGAATACATATCTCTCTCTATAGCACTTATTAAAAATGTAAACCCTTGCTGATTCATAGATTCTATTGTTTTTTCCGAATCTCTTGTATTATATCCATACGTCAAAATTTTCCTATTTGTGCAATTTGACACCATATGATCATAATCTTCTTTGCAAAATACAAAACGTGCCATTCCGCTCATTTCATTTCCATATATAATATCTCTTGTCTGTATAGCAATCCGATAAGAAAACACCTTATCAGAAAGTTTAAATTGAAGTTCATCTCCTATCGAAAGTTTATTTCTCTCCATCAACCTAGGCGATACCCCTACTTCTCCTGATTGAAGTACAAGATCATTACCTTTACTATCTAAAGGTTTTGCATATTTTCCGCCTATATATCCCAAATAAAAATCAATTCCATTCTCCTCTATAGAATCCGTCCCTTTTTCTCTTACTACAAAAATATTATCTCCCTTAATTTCACATAATTGCTCCTTGTCATATTCTGTTACTTCCTTACGGCTCTTTAACCATTGCTCAAATTGCTCTTTTTCCTCCTCTCCCCCAAAAATTGCCATCACATCACTAACATTTGCATATTTCATATAGGTTTCTAATCCATTCATAATAGTAAAAATATTACTAACACTACTAGCAAGAAATATTGTAGATAATGTGATAAATAAAAGCAATATCAGATTCACGCTCTTTTGTTTTTTTAAGTCTTTTTTTAATATTTCAAACCACATAAAATATCTCCTTTCTTTTTTTATTATATTGTTGTAGCTATTATAATAACAAAATTATTAAAAAGTCCTTAAAAAATAAAAAAAGTCGCCTATTTATTATCAGACGACTTTTAAAAATTATTTTATTATTTTCAATTTTTGAATAATCAATTTATTCATATTATCATAAGAATCCCAATCATCACTTTCTGCTTTTATAACTACATATTTAATAATATTGTATATCTTTTCTGGCTTAAATTCTGTTTTTCGAAAAATGTCTTATCAATGGTACAATTTGTCTTGTATTAACAAACTCATCTTTAAATTTCGGGAACTCATTTTCTAAAACAGAATATACCTCTGTGCCATTTAACCTTTTATAGCAAGAAGTCTCCCACCTCTTAGGTGGAGAGATGAATTGCATTCTTCTTGCAATTTCCCTAAATCTCTGTTATACTAAGCACAATGATTAGTACATTGATAACTGGATATATGAGGTTGCACAGAGAAACCGAATATGCGAAAACCAAGCTTCCTTCTGTGCGTAAAATATCCAAGGTACGAATCGAAAGTCATTCGTGAAAACCGTTGGGCGGACGGGGTTAGCCTGTTGATACTGGATACATTGGTATCCTTGAGCAGGAAGCCCCCACTTCTTAAGTGGTGGGAGTACGTCACTTCTTCTAATAAACCTGTTAAAATGTAACCTGTAAATCGTCCATTTGTTAAAAAATCTTTCATAACCTCATCACGATTACGATCAAGTATAATTAGTATTTTTTTCTTGCATTATAAATCTCCTTTTCTTCAACACCATTATACCAAATACTAATGACAAAATCAATTATAGAACTAAAGAACTAATGCGTTACATACTAATTTCTCAAAAAATTTCTTAAAACAAAAATCATCTTCTTTTCTTCTACCAAAATTTATGTTTATATTATAATCTAAAAAAGATAACATTTCAGCGTGTGTATTTTTAGATTCAATACCTAAATTATAACACATTTTTGCTTGAAATGTTATCTTTTTAAAATGATGCTTAGAAACGAAAAGAATTTCCATTTTCATTTGTGAGTACCATAACTTTTACTCAGAAAAAAAGAATTGATAAAAAGCACCACAAAATTTTCCTGCTGCTGTTGCCACAACTAACCAAGCCATTCCTTTCCTTAGAGAAATTCTATGTGCAAATACTGGAATTGCTTTTAATACTTCTGCAAGAGCGAGTGCCATACAACCTACAAAAATTCCTGAAAAGAAACCAAAACTGCAAAGTGCTATTTTTCCACCTAAAACATCTGGATTTAAAATAGTAATAAGATTTCCTAAGATTCCTCCAAGAATAATCATTGTTTCATATAAACTAATATGATTTGCTGTATGTGTTCTTCCTGCTAAGCGGGGTGGAATGCCTATCATAGAAATAAATGCAAACACCCCACAGGAAACCGCAAACCCTGCAGAAATTCCAATAAAAATTAATACTATCGTTTGGAACACTTCTTGTCAATCCTCCAATTAGGATATATTTTATGACTTAACATTATTTCCATCAAGTGATGTTTCATCAATTGTGCGTCCTTCCCTTGCTGCATTTTGAATTAATACATTATTTACATCTTCCTCATAAGTACGCATTTGTACTTCCATTGGTGTTGGATCTTGTCTGCGTACTGCTGGTTTAAAGTGATCAAAAAAAACAATAATTCCCACAGGAAGTCCAATGCAATAAGACAATTCTAAAATACTTTTTCCATCCCCTTTTGTTTTTGTTACTAAAAAATAAACTTTATCAAATAGTTCATCAACTCCTACATCAGTATTAAAAGCCATAATTGTAAAAGCTGCACCAAAAAATAAAATTAGACAAACAAGTATTGTTTTTCCCCACTCTAAAATATCACAGATATTTTTTGGAAGTGTATCTTTTGCATTATAAGCAATCACAAAGTCCGTTTCTCCAATATTTTCAATATCAATATCGGGATATACTTCTTTTATTACTGCAATTACTCTTAAAAAAGAAACAATATATTTTTCCTGTTTCCTTTTTGGATCAAGCTTTAATAATAAAATCGTTTCCAGTTTCTTTTGCTGCTTTTTATCTTGACAATAAAGACTTGCAATATCCTTTAATACAATCTCTATATGGTTTACCTTGATTTCCTTTGGTATTTTAAGATAAACCGTTTCCATTTGCACCCTCCGTTTTTTATATTTATATTAAATCCTTTTTTGTTTCTGTTATATGATTTACCATAACACCACCATCATACATATTATCTGTTCTATTATCTGTTGAAATCTTTACTCCAAAATAAACAGCAGTTACCGTAGCTAATAAAAAGAAAAAGATAAATGCTATAATTACGGCTGCTTTTGCTCTATATTCCATAAAAAATTCCTCCTTTTTCTATGCTCTCTTTTTTATTTTCATCTCTATACTATTATTATTTACGGATAAAGAATTATTATGCAAAAAAAATACAGGAACAGCTTTTTTTACTATTCCTGTACAAAACATATAATATATCATAATAATATATCTTATCTTTTATTAATAATTTCCATAAGCATTGATTGTAATATATCCAAAGTTCAAATCTTCCCATTCATTTTTACTTTGTTTAATTGTATATTCCCCTTTGAGCTTTTCCATATAATCATTAAATTGTGTTGTTTCTTCTGCACTAATCGCAGAGGAAACTTCCGAATCATATTCTGTTGTTGCTTTATTATTTACCATTTTTATAAGATAATAGGCATCATCTGTCTCCAAAATATCAGAAACTTGTCCATTGTCCATTTTCAGTATTTTCTTTACATTTTTCTTTCCATAGTCTGTACTATCCTTTTTAATTGTATTACTAGCATAAGTAATTGTTTTTTCATCTTCTGCTAAAATACTACTTAAATCATCAGAAGAAGCCACTTGATCTTTTAATGCTGCCAAACTATCATAAGCTGCTTTTAATTCTTCTTTTGATAATGGCTCTGTTGTAGTTTCCGTATTTTCTGTATTATCCGTTCCCTCTGCATTTTCTGTATTTTCTGCATTTTCCTTTGTAACTTCTTTTGTCTTTTTTACAGTAAATACACCAAGTTCATATTGATGGTGATCTTCATATTTAATTCCAGCTTTAATTGCTTCATCATCAATATCAAATCCATCAATTGTATCCTGACGAAAACGGGAAGCTACTTGTTGTTTTTGTATTGCCTTCTTTAAATAAGAAGTACTAAAATTATTTTCCCTTAAAATAGAAGAATCCATTTGTTCTTTTATAGATGAAATAGTATCTTCCGCTGTCTTTTTATCTTCATCAGAAACACTATAGTCTTTCTTCATTGCTTCCTTATATAGGAGTTCTTCTTGAATAAAATCCTCCATTGTCTGCGTTTTTAGCTGATCAATATTAGTTTCTCCTATTTCCTCATCAACTACTTGATCAAGAAAACTTGTTCTAAAATAACTTTGGTACATATTTTCCTGTTGAAATCCTTGCAATTCATGTTCAAAAATGCAATATTTCATATCGGTTAAATTGTATTTTTCCCCATTAATTGTCAAAAGTGGCGGCTCATAAAGCTGTTCAAAAGCAATAACAACACAAATTACGAGAGTTAAAATAACGCCAATCGTCCCTAATAGGATTGCCTTTATATTTAATGGTGTTCCTGTAGACTGATTAAGCTTTTTTTTCGCAACTGGTTCTTTCTTTTTCTCCGTCTGCGATTCTGGTTTTGCAAGTTTCATAATTCATTCCTCCATTTTATATCATTTTATATATTACATTTATTTATTGCTCTGATGAAACATCTTCTGGTACTTCTACCGATTCTTCCTCTTCCTTATCTATGGTCAGATTTCCTATTTCAATCTGATCCCAAATGTCAACTTTCATATCCACTTGATAAGATTCTTTTACCTTCTTATAAGCCTGTTCAAAAGCATCACTTTCTGCTGTTTCTATGGCTTTTGCCACAGCTTCATCATAGCTTTCTGTAGCAGCATTATCTACCATTCGTATAATTACATAACCATCTTCTGTTTCTATTATTTCAGAATGCTGATTATTTTTTAGCTTTATTGCTTCTGCTTCTAATAAAGAACTTAATCTTTTATCACCTTCTATAAAATTTTGCTCTTGTACATAAATTCTTTTCTCTTTTTTAGAAAGCACTTCCTGTAATGATGTTCCCTTTTTCAATTTTTTTTCATAAGATTTCATTTGTTTTAATGATTTTTCTAGCTTCTTTTTTGGCACATCAACTAAATAGCCCTCATCGTCTTCTTCCATTTTATCTAAACACATCATTTCAATGGCATATTCCTTATAATCTTCTGGATGAATATCTTTTGTTACTGCATCCTCATCAATTTCAATTCCAGCATCAATTTCATCATAATATTTTGTTGCTAAGGATATCTTTTTAAAAATTTCTATTAACGATTCTTCTGTCAAATTAGTTACTCCCTTTTGATGATCTGACATACTTTGCCAAATGGTATATGCATTTACCTCTGCCTCATCAATATCTTCTTCTGTAAGTTCATATCCCTTTTTCTTTGCTTCCTGATAAAAAACTTCATACATTTGTGCAATTTCCATAATATAATTTTGAACTTCTTGTCGTACTGTTGTAGGTGGATCGGTATCTTCCATTTCCAAATCCCAATAACTTGTTCCATAACTAGCTGTATAATAAAGGTCATTATAACTATATTCCGCTTCCTGCTGCATAATATAATACATCATGGTATCCATTGTAATGTTTTCATCATTTACTGTCATTACTATTTTTTTTGTTAAATCCCCTTCTAATAACGGACCACTAGAATCTTCTTTTTTTGAAGAACATCCAGTAAAACATTCTGTTATACATACGATTAACATTGTAAGTAATACAAATGTCCGTATTTTTCCTTTTCTCATCGTTTTCCTCCTTAAAAACATATTTTTCCTTTTTCTTATTCATGTAATCTTCTTATCATTTGATATATTACACCATTTTCTTTTACTAATGATTTTATATGTGCAAAAAAAAGAATCCCATCACTAGGCGAAAGAATCTCTGATAAAATTTCTCCCTCATAAGGATCAATCACCTGAGCAAGTACATCCCCAAAATGCACTTCATCTCCCGGATTTTTTAATCTTCGGTAAATTCCAGAACAATCGGAACGTATAGAAAATAATGCATTTTCCTCTATAACAGTAGAAATATATCCACTATGACAATTATATTTTAGGATTCCCATTCTTGTCAAGAAACGCAATACTGAAGAAACTGCCTGCATTGCCGCATTTTCATTTAATTGTTCCACCATTCCAGCATAAACGGAAAATGCATTTGTACCCGAAAGCTGCCAATTATAATTTAATGTAACCGTATCAAATGGATCGGGTTTTCTTGTTAAAACATAAGGAAGTCCAAATAAATTTGCAAGACTCTCACTTTGCCGTCCTGTTTTCATCATGCGAACATGAGGAATAAATGCTCCCGGTGTATGAAAACTTGCAAATTGAATCCCATAATTATAGCCTTTTACTCGCTTAAAAATACCATCTGCAATTTGCTGTGTTGTTTCCCCACTAGAGTCTCCCGGAAACATACGATTAATATCAGTATTATCTAATTCCCAAAAACGTCTCTCTATATTCGTAGAGAAATGATTTGCTGATGGAATTACAAATAATTCCTTATTGGCATGAATATCACCATTTCTTTCCAGCAAAGAAAGAATCCGCACAAGCTGCGAACAAATATAAAGCTGTTGTATTTCATTTCCTCTTGTTGGCCCAATAATACAAGCGGCACGTTCTCCATGTCCAAACCGATAACCATAAATATTCATTTCTCCTCGATAGGGTGTATCTAGGGAAAAAATTAATTCTTTATACATAATCCTTCCCTTTCTTTTTATAAATAATTGCTAATCAATTCTATTTTTTATTATAGTTACATAGCTAAAATTCTTGCAAGTAAAGATCCTTGATATACAACGGGATATTCTCTAACAGAAAAAATCATTCCATCACAAGGTGCAAAAATTTCCTGTTTTTTCTTTCCTTCAAAAGGATCAATAATCTCGCCGATTTTATCTCCCTCCCCAAGTTCTTTTGAATTTTCTGTCATTGGCAAAAAAATACCAGCAGTCTGTGCATGAACCATGTAAACAGCATGATCGCTAGATATCAATGGCATAGTAAGCTCTTTTACAGGACCACTCCACATACCAAGTTTTTTCATAATTCTTAAAATTCCCTCTACGATTCTATTGCCATATTCCCTTGTAATTCTCATTCCAACCCCAAGTTCTATTGCAAATGCTGGTACAGATAAACTATTTAAGGAATGTACAAGTGTTGCTTCCAATACAGTCTTTGACTCACTTACCCAAATAAAATCAACATTAGCCACTTTTGCATATTCCATTACAAAATCGGCAAAATCTGTAGAAAGACGTGCCTGTGGAATCTCACGAATAAAAATATTACTTGCATGAAGATCAATGCAAAGATTAGCACCCATAATATCTTGTATTAAACTTGCTGCCACACGTTCCACAAGATCACCTTCCGGATTTCCGGGAAAACTACGGTTCATATCTAAATCATAACCCGGAATCCCTCTTGTATTTGATTCCATTCCTAATGGATTTGCAGAAGGATAAATATCAACTGTGCCATGTAAATCCTGTAAATCTTTACAAAGTCTGCGGTTTAGTTCATAAACAATATATTGCCCTTCAAATTCATCACCATGAATCCCTGTAACAAGACAAAGACGTTTTTTTTGTTCTTCCTTATCTTGTCTCTCTATTCTTGTCCGCTGAATATGAAGTGTTTCCCCTACAGGAAGCTTTATGGAAATGATATTGTGCATTCAACTATCCCCCTTCTGCGACTTTATAAAATTCTCTTTATAAAAACATAAGCATTCGTGAATCATAATACTATACTTTGCAATACTTGTCAAAGAAAATATTGTGATAATATGGACACAAATAACAGTATTTCAATCATAATACCATCCTTTTATTACTAATATGGCAAAAAAGAACGCGAAGTACAAACCGTTTAAGTTCTACTTCGCGTCATAATAAATGCAGGAAAAGGGACTTGAACCCTCATGACATTGCTGTCACACGGACCTGAACCGTGCGCGTCTGCCAATTCCGCCATTCCTGCTTATTTAAGCCAATAAATGCCATTTCTGTCAAACTGACGGTATTTATTCTATCATAGAGATGATAAAATTGCAAGTATTTTTTACTTTTCTGTTTACTTATCCTTTTTCTTTTAATATTTGAAGGATTTTATTATAATTTTCAATCCAATGAGGAAACGTGCAATGAATACAATTTTTTATTTGTTTTCCATTTCTTTCTATAAATTCAGGTTTTCCCAGACAATCCTATTTTAAATAGAAAGGGCAATAACAAAACAAGCAATTAAAATCTTGCAATCCCTTATAACAGGAAAAATGTTTGCAGTCCCTATTTTTAAAATATACCATAACCATACGTCTTTAATCCTAGTATGATTAATTACCTAAAAACAATCTAAACAGAAACTGTATAAATTCCAATACAGTTTCTCATAGCGGAAGCGGTGGGATTTGAACCCACGAGCCCACGAAAGGCTACCTGATTTCGAGTCAGGCCCGTTATGACCACTTCGATACGCTTCCGTATTAAGTTTTAAAAACAAATACACGCAATATTCAGACGAAACTGAATAAAGTATAGTATATCACAACTTGTAAAAATTTTCAAGCAAGAACAAAAATTAATTTATTTTCTAATATTTTTCTATCTACTATCCAGTTTCGCCTTTTTCCTACTTTTTAAAAATGTTTTCCGATCAATGGTTTATGAATTTCACCTGTAAGGCTATATTCTTTTACCAGACCTTCCCCATTTTCCAGCTTTCTTCTTTCCCGTTCTTCGTCCCATTGATCTAACTTCCAACTAACAAAGAAAATCAATCCCAGAACAATCACAACTCCAAGAATCGTAAGAATCATAGTAACACCTCCTTTTGAACTCCTTATAATTATACCTGTTTTTACTATTTTATACAAGTTTTTTTTGAAATTTTCCTGTTTTTTTGTGAATTTTTTTATTTTTATTTATATAAAGCATTAAAAATACTGCCATTGTGATATCTGTCACTATAAAATCCATAAAAATATTCTATAAAATTTCTATTTATCTTACTATTGTTGTCACTATACAAAAGGTAACTATTTCTTAATATTACGAAGAATAGATTCATTTTACTTATTAGGAGGGATTTCTTTGAAAAACAAAAATACACTTAATATTTCTATTGGAGAACGTGTCCGTTCCACTAGAGAACTTATGTCACTTTCAAGAGAA